>NZ_CP021874.1:1280787-1921180 GCF_002197645.1 Enterococcus wangshanyuanii
TGCTTTTCACGATGATCCCAAATAAATACAGTCCGGCAAAAAAGAAAATCACTTGATTCGTTGCTGTTTTTGGTGTTAAATAATCATCCATGAACAATTGAATGATTCGTGGCAAAATAATATTGATGACAGAAAGAATCAGTGCAAAGAAAATAGCTGATAAAAAGGTTCGGCGAAAAGGCTTAGCAAATTTAAGCAGCCGTTTTACGATCGTCACTTGTTCTTTTAGCGGTATCGATTTTGTCCATTCTGATTCATATTTTTCTTCCATTAGGCGTCACTCCCTTCGATTTTAGCTTCCAGTTGTTGTTTGTCCCACATCCGTTTATACCAGCCTGCTAAATGCAATAACTCTTGATGCGTTCCCCGTTCAATGATCTTTCCTTCATCTAAGACGATGATTTCCTTCGCATGCATCACACTACTTAATCGGTGAGCTGCAATGATCGTTGTTTTTTCTTTACGTGCTTCTTTTAAATTCGACAGAATTGCTTCTTCTGTTTTAGCATCCACAGCAGATAACGCATCATCAAGAATCAGTAATTCTGGATCGACGATCAATGCTCTAGCAATCGAAATCCGTTGTTTTTGTCCACCAGATAACGACACCCCACGTTCTCCAACTAAGGTATCATACCCTTTTGGAAAAGCTTTGATCTCATTGTTGATAAACGCCATTGTTGCCGCTTGTTCCACTTGTTCATCTGAAAAATCAGGGTTAGCAAACCGAATATTTTCGCGAATCGTCATTGAAAATAGAAAATGATCTTGCGGCACATAACCGATTGAATGCATCAAAGCATCCAACGAATAATCTTTGATATTGTGTCCGCCAAATGACACTTGGCCTTGATAATTATCATATTCACGCATCAATAGTTTTAAGATCGTTGTCTTACCTGCTCCTGTTTTCCCAACGATTCCTAATGTTTCCCCTTCATTTAAGACAAATTTGATTTGCTCTAAGGTTGTTTCTTTATCCTTTGGATACTTAAATTCTGCAACTTCGATCGCCAGTTCTCCCTTAGCTGGTGTCTGAATCGCATCTTTTCGCTCAACAATATGTGACTTTGCATGAAGCAGTTCATTGACCCGATCATAACTGGCATTCCCGCGCTCCAAAACATTGAATAAACGTCCGATTGCAAACATCGGCCAAATCAGCATGCCGATATAACTAATAAAAGAGATCAGTTGACCGATCGTAATTGTGCCATCCATAATAAAACGCCCGCCAATTATGATCGTCAGCACATATGAAATGCCAATAATCAGTGTGATGAACGGATCGAATAATGCATCTAAAAAGTTTACCCGTTTATTTTTAATGATCGCATCATTGATTTTTTCAGTAAAATCTGCAATGTCTTCCTTTTCTTGTCCAAACGTTTTGATTACTTTCATTCCTGTGATGCTTTCCTGTGTTTTATCGTTGATCGTCGAAAACGCGGCTTGCGAATCACGGAATGCATCGTGCAGTTTTGAACCCAAAATTCGCGATGTCACTGCTAATAAAGGCAATGGAATCAAGGCGATCAGCGTCAACCGCCAATCGACAAACAAGATCATCGCGATGATCGTGGCGCCTCCAGTGATCAATGAATCCGCAAAAGTTAAAATACCTGCACCCGCAACATTTTGAATCGCGTTCAAATCATTTGTTGCATGTGCCATCAAGTCCCCCGTGCGATAATTTTGATAAAAGACAGCATCCATTTTTGTAAAATGATGAAATAATTGCCTTCTTAAATTTTTCTCAAGTCGGGCAGCGCTTCCCCAAATATGCAAACGCCAAATATAACGAAAAATATATTGTGCTAAAGCTGCTGCCAATAATACACCTACCCAAAATAAAATCGACTGAATCGCTATATTTTTAGCAGCGATTTCATCAACCACGATCCCAATGACCTTCGGCGGAACTAGCTGTACAAGGGCAACTATGATCAATGAAAAAACCCCAATAACATAACTTTTCTTTTCCTGCCTAAAAAACCAACCTAATTTTTTAAATATAGACATGTACATTCTCCTCTTCTAAACTTGCTACTTGCCACTCACATCATTTCTCTGTTGTTTTCCCATTATCTATACAACTCCTTTCATTTCTTAAAAATAAGTGCAAAAAAAACGGGCTAAAAAATCAGCCCGTTGTGCTCTTGAAATCTGAATAGCTTCTAAAAGAACCTATTTGTCGCCTTGGTTCTTCATTTGCTGCATCATTTGACGTATCTTCTTCTCAGAAGGTTTTTGTCCCATAGACATCATCATCATTCGTAACATATCCTCATTAACGGGAGGATTCTTTTTAAAGTAATCTTGCATATATTTGCGCGCAAGGAAAAATCCGCCTGCTGCACCTGCTAATAAAGCGATAATCGCGATTAACACTACTAAACCTGTTGACATATAAATCTCTCCTTTCTCATAGAAAAGCCAGACAAAAGTTTCTGCACTCTAAACCAATTACGCAGTCAATGCTTTTGTTGAACTCATTATTTCTAATTTTATTGAGGACTTTATCCTCTTTTTAATGAAATTGCTCTCAAGAAATCATTTTACTAGAAAGCTGGTGAAAAGAAAAGCTATTTTACTATATTATTCACAAGAAATTTATGAATAGCCATTTCTCATATTTGCTGCAGATAAAATGACTGTAGCATTTTTATTTTTGTGCTTCTATTTTCTCTAACAAATCTGGATCGAATGTTTGCGATTTTAACATAGCAATCTCATAGCCATAAGGTGCTTTACTTGTCTTTTTATCTGCACCAACATAAGGCGTTTCTAAAATTTTTGGCAGTTCTGTCAATGTTTCATGATGAACGACTTTGTTCAATGCATCAAACCCGATCGTTCCAAAACCGATATTTGCATGACGATCTTTATGAGACCCCATCGGATTTTTAGAATCATTCACATGAACGACTTTCAAGCGATCTAACCCGATAATTTTGTCAAATTCTTCCAAGACACCATCAAAATCCTCTTTTACATTATAACCAGCATCGTTGATATGGCATGTATCCATCGTTACCGATAATTTGTCATTTAATGTAACGCCTTCGATGATCGTCGCTAATTCTTCAAATGTCCGCCCCAGCTCAGTCCCTTTACCAGCCATTGTTTCTAACGCGATCTGTGGAACTTGCTCTTTCCAAAGCACTTCATCTAAACCTTTGATAATTTGTTTTAACCCAGCATCGACACCAGCTCCAACGTGAGCTCCCGGATGCAGGGTAATTTGTGTGGCGCCTAAAGCTTGTGCTCGTTCAATTTCCTGACGTAAAAAAGCCGTTGCAAAACCAAAATTTTCTACTTTGATCGTATTACCTAAATTAATTATATATGGTGCATGAACAACGATATTGCTCAAATGATGCTCAGCCATAAATTTTTGACCTGCCTCTATATTCATCTCTTCAATTGGTTTACGGCGCGTATTTTGAGGTGCACCTGTATAGATCATAAACGTTGTAGCATCATAACTAGCAGCCTCCTCAGCAGCTCCTAATAACATTTTTTTACCACTCATACTCACATGCGAACCTAATAACATAAAAATCCTCCTTAAAATAAAAGCGGAACAAATCGCTTAATCCTGTAGAAAATTAGGAAATTGACTTTGTGGTGTCCTTTGCCACACTGGCAATTTATCTATTTTCCTAAGGATTGATTTGTGCAGCTGGATAACATAAATGATCAACACTTTCTTCGAAAGTCTTGTACTGTTCATCATCAACTCAATTTCTTTCGTTGTGATTCTCAGCAAAAGCGGAATGAGCCTGTTTAGTCTCGACTAGAAAATAGGAAAACATGACTGAGGTGCTTTTTGCCTCATTCAGGTTTTATCTTTTTCTCGAGAGACTGGCTCATACAGCTGGATAAAACAAATGTTCAACACTTTCTTGCGAAAGTCTTGTACTGTTCATCATCAGCTCAATTTCTTTCGCTGTGATTCTCAGCAAAAGCGGAACAGGTCACTTAGCCTTGACCGGAAAATAGGAAAAATGAAATGTGGCGCTTTTTGTCACAATTCATTTTTATCTTTTTCCAGAAAGGCTGAGCTGTGCAGCTAGATAATATAAATGATCAACACTTTCTTTGAAAGTCTTGTACTGTTCATCATCAGCTCAACATCTTTCGCTGTGATTCTCAGCAAATGATCCACTACGAATGTCTCGTATTGACCTATATCAGTTCATCTCTTTCACTGTGTTCCACAGTACACCCATCCTCTAAAAGAGTACGTGAATCACTGATAAAAGACAATCTTTTTGCTTCTTGATCACTGTCCTTTTTTCGTTTTATATCGACTATAGCTGGCAATCCATTCATCCATCGAGATTTTACTCACCAATTCTCCGATCAACGCATAAGGAATCGTCTTCGTATTTGTAAATCGAATACAGCTCTTTCCCATATTCAATTTAGTTGGAACTGTTTGTTTATATTCTTCTTGAAACCATTGTAGTAACTCTTTATTTCCCATGATTCCCATATGATAAAGTGCAAGATGCTTTTTCTGAGCGCCCAGACTAATAAACGGCAATGGTTCATCGTTACGATTCAAATAGCCTTCTGGAAAAATACTTAGCGGTACCACATAAGTTGGCATGCCATACTGCATCTGTAAGACAAAACCCTCAGGTATATTTTCAGCAATAGTTTGAGCCAACATTTTATATGCAGCTTGCCACTTCTCATCTACCTCTTCAACATATTCTTCTATTTGCTCCATAACTTCTCTCCATTTTTTATTTTGATAAAGATTGACGATACAACTCTTTTGATTTAAACCCTTTTTCCAAAATATCGATCATTTCTGCTTTTCTCTTATCCTGTGTTGTTTGCTGTTTTGCACTAAAAATATATCTTGCCCAATCTCTTTTGTATCCTGGCGTCAAACCATCGAATAGTACTTTCGCTTTTGACTGTTTTTCTAAAAGTTTTTCGACTTGAGGGATAAATTGAACATAATCCTCCACCCTCGCACTAGTAGCCTTTGAATTAGGTGCTTTTCTTTCAGTATTTTTCAAACCAGTTACTGTAAACACTTCATCTAAGCTGACCATCCGATTAAATTTCAATGTACTTTTCCCTACGTACCCGTCACTATCGTCTACGTCTAAAGCTGGAAAAATTTCATCCCGATGAACAAAGGTTGAATATCTTTTATTCCCTTTTTTTGGATAGGCAACAAAAAGGACGCCCTCTTTATTCAGCAGTTCTTTTTCTATCGTTACATGTACAACTTTCTTAAACTCTTCCATCGTCTTCACAAATACAAACAAAAAATCTACAGGCTTAGTAGGAAAATCCAGCTGTGCGTCCTTTAATTCAGTCAGATAACTTTCATCGGGACGATCGACGATTGCTTTTGTTGGGTATGTCATTAATTTCAATTTTTCAGTGACCGATTTTGCCATGCTCTCATCCTTTTATTTAATTAAATAGTTATTGCTAGTGTAACATAAATGTGTAAAGCTTTTACAACCAAAAACAAACGATAACTGATTGTTACGTGATATACTAAAAGAAACAAATTAGAAAGTAGGAAATAACGATGACCGTCATTGAAACCTATATCTCTGAATGCCCACCAGAACGTCAAGAAAAGTTACAACAATTATATAACCAAATCAAGGAGCTAGTTCCCCAAGCAACGGAAAAAATGGCCTATGGCATGCCTACCTTCTATTTAAATGGAAATTTAGTTCACTTTGCTAATGCTAAAAATCACATAGGATTTTATCCTGCACCTTCTGCAATTACAGCATTTAAAGAAGAATTATCAGTGTATAAGACAAGTAAAGGAGCAATTCAGTTTCCTTTAGATTCGCCTTTACCGATGGACTTGATCAAAGAAATCGTTTTGTTTCGTGTCGGTGAGAATACACAATCTTGATGCCAAAATGGACGAATACTACTCGTCCATTTTATTCTTTTTTTGAACTATGTGTAAAACTTTTACGATGCTTACTATTAAGTTTTTATATTTAAAATTATAGAAACATTTGAACAACTGTTCATTATAGAGTTTTTTTGCTATAATATCACGGAATGTAACATTTTATTGAGGTGAAGCTTTTGGATAATCAGAATAATTCCAATCAAACGGAACGACATTCTTATAAGATACCTGAAAAGAAAAAGATCATTATGGGCTTTAACGTGGTTATTCGTGTTTTGCAGTCCTTGTTTGTCTTTTTAGTTGTCATGCTGTTGTTAGGCGGTGCATTAGGTTTAGGGATCGGTATGGGCTATTTTGCCTTTCTTGTAGAAGACACTGAACCACCAACCAAAGAAGAGCTTCAAACTGAGATCAGTGATATCACTGAAGTTTCTAAAATGACGTATGCTGATGGCACAAATATTGCCATGATCAAATCTGATTTGGTGCGAACTAGGGTGGATAGTGAACATATTTCTCCTCTATTAAAAAAAGCGATCATCTCTACCGAGGATGAATATTTTGAAGAACACAAAGGAGTCGTACCAAAGGCCGTGATTCGTGCCCTTGTATCTGACGCCACAGGGATCGGCGGTTCTTCCGGCGGTTCGACTTTAACACAGCAACTAGTCAAGCAACAGATTTTAACAGACGAAACAACCTTCAAGCGAAAAGCAAATGAAATCCTGTTAGCGTATCGTATTGAAAACTATTTTTCAAAAGATGAAATCGTCACAACTTATTTGAACGTTTCTCCTTTCGGGCGTAATAATAAAGGTGAAAACATCGCAGGTGTCGAAGAAGCAGCGAAAGGTCTTTTTGGAAAAAGTGCAAATGATCTAACCTTAGCCCAAGCGGCCTTTATTGCCGGTCTTCCGCAAAGTCCGATCATCTATACGCCATATACAAATACAGGCGAGCTGAAGGATGATGAAAACCTTTCATATGGTATGAAACGAAAAGATTTTGTACTGTTCAGTATGTATCGAGAAAAAGCGATCACTAAAGAAGAATACGATGCAGCTAAAAGCTATGATCTAAAACAAGATTTCCAACCACAGCAAGCAGCCAACCAAAATACTGAAGGCTACTTATATTATGCTGTTTTAGACAAAGCCGTTGAAGCAATCATGGATATCAACATCGAAAAAGCGGGTGTCAAAAAAGAAGAGTTAGATGAGTTGGGACTTTCACAATATGAAGAACAGGCCCGCAGAGAAATCCAAAATCGTGGGTATACGATTCAATCTACGATTGATCAAACCGTTTATGACACGATGCAAAATGCAGTTGCTGCCTATGGATATATGCTTGATGATGGTTACGGCGCGGGTCTTGTTGAAACAGGAAATGTACTGATGGATAACCAAACTGGTAAAATCATAGGTTTTGTAGCGGGACGTGATTATAATGTCAGCCAAAGTAATCACGCGCTAGATACTGTTCGACAAGTTGGTTCGACCATCAAGCCGATTTCCGTTTACGGTCCGGCAATCGATCAGGGAATGATCGGTTCTGAGAGCCGTTTAGCCAACTATCCCACTTCTTACAGAGATGGTCGGGAATTGACGAATGCTACAAATTCCGGTACAAATACTTTTGATACTGTTCGCTATTCATTGGAATGGTCATACAACATTCCAGTGTATCACTTAAATGAAGCGATGAAACAACAAATGGGTGATGATAATTTTTCTTATAATCAGTATTTAAGCAAAATGAATTATCCCGCATCTGACGCTTGGGCTTATGAGTCCGCACCATTAGGAGCTGTGGAAGCAACCGTACTTACTCAAACAAACGGATTCCAAACCTTAGCAAATAAAGGACAGTACCAAAAAGGCTACATGATCGATAAAATCACAGACAACAGTGGTAAAGTCATCTATGAACATAAAAATGAACCTGTGCAGGTATACTCTCAAGCAACTGCTTCTATTATGAATGATATGATGCGCTCTGTTCTGGATTCAAAGATAACCACGCCATTTAAACCTACTGTTTCTGGACTAAATCCTGATTTAGCGAATGTAGACTGGATCGGTAAAACAGGAACGACAGATTATTACAAAGACTCTTGGCTGGTTGTTTCTACACCGACAATCACATTAGGTTCTTGGACGGGCTATGATATTCCTACTGCAATGAGCCCAAATAGCGGTGATCAAAATAGTAACTATCTTGCTAACCTAATCAATGCTGTCTATTCTGTTAGACCAGATTTATTCGGAGTAGGGCAAAAATTCACCCTTTCAGATGATGTCATTAAATCGACCGTCTCTAGTTTTACTGGTGAAAAGCCTGGAACATTCACTTATAATGGTGGTACTTACACGGCTCCTGGTCCAAATACAGAATCACTTTATGCCAAAGACGGTGCGCCGAAGAGCCAATATAAATTTGGTTACGGTGGATCAGATGCTAATTATAGTGCTTACTGGGGCCGTTATGCTACATCGGGTTCTAATAATTCTAGAACAACAACACCGTCATCATCGAATTCGAATAACACAACGCCTTCTTCTTCTGAGAAAAAAGAAGACGATAAAAAAGAGGATGACAAAAAAGAGAATAATTAAAAAATACCGACAACTGAGTGCTCAGTTGTCGGTATTTTTATCAAATAAATTCGATTATTTTGTCGATCCTTTTTGATCCATACCATAAGGTAAGATAACAGTTTTATCTTCGATTTCTTCTTTATTCATTAATTTTGTCAATAAACGCATAGAAACAGCACCGATATCATATAACGGTTGTGTCACGCTTGAAAGACGTGGACGAGATACTTCTGTCAGTAATGAGTTGTTGCTTGTGACGATTTCAAAATCTTCTGGTACTTTGATCCCAGCATCGATCATACCATCTAATAAACCGATCGCTAATTCATCATCAGTCACATAAGCAGCAGTTGCCCCACTATTACGAACACGTTCAGCTAAGGCGATTCCGTCTTTGAATTTATATTCAGATTCAAAAATAAGCCCTTCACTGTACGTTAACCCATTATCTGCTAATGCTTGTTTGTAGCCTTTCATGCGGTTTTGTCCATTAATTGGATCGATCAGCGCACCACTGACAAATGCGATTTTTTTGTTGCCATTTTTTGCCAGCATCGTTGTTGCATCTTTCGTTGCTTCTGCATAATCGATATTCACACTACCAACTTGTTCATCAGGATCGATTGAACCTGCCAAAACAACAGGTGTTTTAGAGCGTGAAAACTCTCCACGAATCTCATCTGTGATATGATGTCCCATAAAAATGATTCCATCGACTTGTTTTGCTAAAAGATTATTCAATACATTGACTTCTTTTTGATCGTTGCCGTCAGAATTTGCTAAAATAATATTGTACTTGTACATCGTCGCTACGTCATCGATTCCTCGTGCTAATGAAGCAAAAAAGATATTGCTCACATCCGGAATGATCACGCCAACAGTTGTTGTCTTTTTACTTGCTAAACCACGAGCAACTGCATTAGGACGATAGTCTAAACGGTCGATAACTTCCAAGACTTTTTTCCGAGTAGCTGGCTTCACATTAGGGTTACCATTCACTACACGCGATACGGTTGCCATAGATACATTTGCTTCACGAGCAACATCATAAATCGTAATTGTTTGTTTTTCCATGATTATTCTCCTAAATAATTATAATTTTTCTATTTTCTGAAAACGCTGTTTACATTTCTCACTAAGAATAGCAGACTTTTTTTGTTTTTGCAACCGTTTTAATCTCATTTTCATGAAAATTTACTATATATTTCAAAAAGCGCTTTACGTGTTTTCGTGGTATGATAAAGATACAATTTTCTTATCATCAGTTTTGCAGAAAGAAGGAGAGTTATGAATCAAGAAAAAATCAATGACTTAAAAAAATGGATGGAAATAGAACAAATCGATCTGACCTATATCAGTGATCCTGGTCACATTGCGTATTTTTCCGGCTATCACAGTGATCCTCACGAAAGAGTTTTAGCTTTGTTTATTTCATTGAACAGCGGATCATTCTTATTCACCCCAGCATTAGAAGTTGAGGATGCTGAAAATAGTTCTTGGAGTGAACCCGTCTATGGTTACTTAGATAGTGAAGATCCATGGGAAAAAATCACTCAGCTGATCAAGAAAAATGGCAATCCACGTAAAATAGCTACAGAAAAAGAAGCGTTGAGTGTTTCTCGCTTCGAACGCTTGAACCAAGCATTTCCTTCAAGTGATTTTTCAATCAGTGTCACTCCTGTCATTGAAAAACTACAGCTTTTAAAAACACCTACTGAAGTGAACAAACTGATGGAAGCCGGAAATTGGGCCGATGTGGCATTAGAAATTGGATTTAAAGCGATTGCTGAAGGAGCTAAAGAACAGGAGATCCTTGCTGAAATTGAATATCAATTGAAACGTCAGGGTATCCGTTCTATGAGTTTTGATACGCTAGTCTTAACTGGAAAAAATGCTGCAAGTCCACATGGAAACCCTGGAAATACAGCTGTTGCCAAACAGGATCTTGTTTTGTTTGATTTAGGTGTTGTCTATAATGGCTATTGTAGTGACGTAACTAGAACTGTCGCTTATAAAGAACCAACAGATTTCCAAAAAGAAATTTATTCCATTGTTTTAGAAGCGCAGTTAAAAGCTATGGATGCTGTAAAACCTGGTGTGACAGCTGGTGAATTAGATGATGTCGCTCGGGGTGTGATCAGCGGTTATGGTTATGGAGAATATTTTAATCACCGTCTAGGTCATGGAATCGGAACGACTGTTCACGAATATCCTTCTCTGGTTACCGGTAATGACTTAGTGATAGAAGAAGGTATGTGTTTCTCTATTGAACCCGGTATTTACATCCCAGGCAAAGTCGGCGTACGGATCGAAGATTGTCTTCATGTGACTAAAACAGGCTGTGAAGCCTTTACAAAAACCACAAAAGAACTACAAATCATCGATTAATACGAAAAAAAGCCGAAACTCTTCAAGGAGTCTCGGCTTTTTTATTATGATTTAATATTTTCAGCAGTTTCTTTCGCAATTTTTTTCGTATCTTGTTTTGCTTCCTCTACTTTTTCAGGAACATCTTTTGTTACTTCTTTCGCTTCAGATACCCCTTCTGACACAGTCTCTTTTGCTTTTTTCGCTGATTCTTTCACATCGATAAAAATATCATCTGAAGCATCTTCAGCGATATCACCTAATTCATCTACTGAATCATTCACGTCTTGTGCAGTCTTTTTAAAACGATCAGATAGCTCTCCAGTTTGTTTTTTGAATGATTCCAAGACGTTATCTGATACTCCTTGTGCTTTACCAAAAGAGTCTTTTGTTTTATCTTTGACATTGCCAGCTAAATCACCTGCTTGTTCTCCTAAAGCACTTGCTTTTTCTTTTGCAATCGAAGAAAGCTCAGCTCCTTTTTGAGCGGCATAGTCTGTGTAGTCTGTTGCTTTGTCTTTTAAGTCATCCGCTTGGTTTGCTAAATCCTCACGTAATTCTTTTCCAGATTTTGGTGCTAATAATAGTGCTGCCACTGCTGCTGCAGTTCCACCGATGATTGCTCCTAAGAAAAATCCACCTTTTTTTGCCATCGTTATTCCTCCATTATTTTTTTATTTTGTTGGTTCAATTTTTGTTTTCTTTTTCGGGCGAAAAGCTTTAAATGCCGCCCCACCTACTTTACTTACTACACCAGCTTTCGCCGTTGTTTTTCCCACGGAGCCTACTTTACCTAGTAAATTTCTACTTGAGTAATTCAAATCAGACACACTTTCACTCAACTCCGCTACTGCTGCAAATAATGGATCGATCGTTGCCACTTTCTTGTTGACATCTTCGATCAATTCGTTACTTTTTACTAAAAGTCCCTCTACTTGTCTAGATAAAATATCCACATCTTTCGTCACGATTTCGATTGTTTTATTTGCTTCATCAACTGTTGTTGAAACCTTTTCTACAGTTTTGCCAATTTTGATCAATACTAAAATAATGAAAACGACTAATACAGCAAATGCTACTGCTGCAATAACTGCTGCTACCTCTCCACCTGTCATATTTCTGCTCCTCTCCACAATTGTTATACACTTTTAGAATAACATCAACTAGCTTTTTTCTCAAATTATTCAGTTACTTTATTTTTTCAATTATAACAATTTAACCTGAAACTCTCCATCTTCCTTTGTAGTTTTTCGTAAAATAATAAAAAAGACAGAACAATTGTCCTGTCTTTCATCATAATACTAATTTATGCTATTTCTTTTTTGATGCTTGCTCTTTCGAAAGCTCTTCACCTAGCTCAATAATATAGTTACGAAGATTGTCTTTTACCTCTGGGTGAATTAAGCCATACTCAATACTGGTTTTCATAAAACCAAATTTATCGCCTACATCATAACGTTTTCCTGTGAATTCACGTGCAAATACACGTTGTGTTTTATTCAACGTATCGATTGCATCCGTCAATTGAATTTCTCCACCTGCACCAGGCTCTTGCGTTTCAAGCACATGGAAAATTTCTGGTGTTAGTAAGTAACGTCCGATAATCGCTAAGTCACTCGGCGCTTCTTCTGGTGTCGGTTTTTCAACGAAACTATTCACATTATATAAGCCATTTGAAACTTCTGCTTCTGGATTGATAATACCGTATTTTGATGTTTCTTCATGAGGTACTTTCATCACTGCTATCGTTGACGCATGAGTTGAATCATAATCGTTCATCAATTGCTTAGATAGAGGAATCTTATCTTCCATAATGTCATCGCCCAACATGACAACAAATGGTTCATTTCCAACAAAAGCCTTTGCCTGTAATACTGCATGACCTAATCCTTTTGGATGAGATTGGCGAATAAAATGAAGGTTGACGTCCGTCGTTTCTTCTACTAATTTTAATAATTCTGTTTTATTTTTCTCACGAAGATTACTCTCTAATTCAAAATTTGCATCAAAATGATCCTCGATCGGACGTTTTGCCTTACCTGTAACGATCAAGATATCTTCGATACCAGAAGCCAATGCTTCTTCTACGATAAATTGAATCGTCGGCTTATCAACGATCGGCAGCATCTCTTTTGCCATAGCTTTGGTCGCTGGTAAAAACCTTGTACCCAGCCCAGCTGCCGGGATAACCGCTTTTCTTACTTTCATTTTATCTTTCCTCCTACTTTATACAGAAAACTCATTTTCTGTTTTCCCATCACGCAACATGATCTCTTTTGCTGCTTGCTTCACGTCCTTGCCTTCATACAGCACACTATAAATGGCCGCTGTTATCGGCATTTCAACGTTTAATTGTTGTGCCAGTTCATAAGCCGCTTTTGTTGTCGAAACCCCTTCAACGATCATGCCCATGTTTTCAAGAACTTCCTCTAAACTATGTCCTTTTCCAAGCAGATTTCCTGCTCGCCAGTTACGAGAGTGGACGCTTGTACATGTCACGATCAAATCACCTACACCACTCAAGCCGATAAACGTTAATGGATTAGCACCCATTGCCACACCCAAACGGCTGATTTCTGCCAAGCCACGAGTCATGATCGCAGCTTTGGCATTATCACCAAAGCCTAGACCATGAATAGCTCCTGCTCCTAAAGCAATGATATTTTTTAATGCTGCACCTGTTTCGACACCGATCACATCATCATTTGTATAAATTCTAAAATAATCATTCATAAATAATTGCTGAACATAGCAAGCTTGGTCTAAATCTTCACATGCAGCAGTAATTGTTGTAATATCGTGTACAGCAACTTCTTCTGCATGACTTGGTCCAGATAAAACAACCACGCCACGACGCTTTTCAGCTGGTATCTCTTCCATCAATACCTCAGAAATCCGTTTATGGCTGCCTTGCTCCAAGCCTTTACTAGCATGTATGATCAATGGTTGATTTTTACATTTCGCTGTAAATTCCTGTGCAACAGAACGAATTGCTTTAGTTGGGACCACGAATAAAACAGCATCTACGTTGTCGATGCACTCTTCCAATGATAACGTTCCTTGAATAGATTCTGGAATCACCAGATCAGGAAGATAGTGTTGATTGGTATGATGCATATTGATTTCATCAATTTGTGCTTTATTATTGCCCCAAATGCGAACCTCATGGCCATCCTCTGCTAAAACTTGTGCCAATGCTGTTCCCCATGAACCAGGACCTAAGACAGCAACTTTTTGTTTCATTGGTGAAAATCTCCTTTACAGAAAAGCTGAGCTAAATATCATCAGCCTTTATTTATAATTACTTACTAAATTTACTACTTTTATTACTTTCATACCCAATCTATATTTTACCATAGCACAGCCATAATAGGCAGTTCTATTCTGCTTTTTTTATCGTTCCTTTTTCCCGATCATAAAACTTGATCGCTCCTTTTTTGCGACGGAAAATCATTAAGCCGATCGCACCGAAAAACAGCACAAGTGACACTAATTGAGAAACTCTGATACTGCCAAATGCATATAGACTATCTGTCCGCATGCCTTCAATAAAGAAGCGGCCAAATGAATACCAGATAATGTAACCTAAAAATACCTCTCCTTCTTTCAAGAAATTTTTCTTTCTTCTCAAAAGAACTAAAACAATAAAACCTAAAACATTCCAAATAGACTCGTATAAGAACGTCGGCTGATGATAGGTGCCGTCAATATTCATATTGTCGATGATAAATTTAGGCAAATGCAGTCCCTCTAAAAAACTGCGTGTTGTTGCTGGACCATATGCTTCATGATTCATGAAATTTCCCCAACGTCCGATAGCCTGAGCTAAAATCACACTAGGTGCTGCGATATCCAAAAATGTCCAAGTTGAGATAAACCGATGTCTTGCAAAGAAGAATAACGCCAAACCTCCTCCGATCAAGCCGCCGTAAATTGCTAAACCACCATTTCTAGTCAAAATGATTTCTATCGGATTATCTACATAATCCTGCCACTGAAAAATGACATAATACAAACGGGCACCAACGATCGCACTCGGCAAGCCCCATAACATAAAATCGATCACATCATCTTCTTTTAAACCGACACGAACTGCTTCTCTACTACTTAGCCAAACAGCTAGTACTATTCCTGATACAATAATAATTGCATACCAGTAAACTGCTATTCCAAAAAGATTGAATGCAACTGGATTTACCTGACCTAACATTTGGCTACCTCCTTGAATTAAAAGCTGAACAGGCTCGTATAGCTCTGACTGAAAAATAGGAAAATAAGTTTGTGGCGCTTTTTGACACACACTTAGTTTATCTTTTTTCCGAAGAGCTGGCCTGTGAAGCTAGATTGAATTAAAAGCTGAAAGAGCTCTTTATACCTCGAATGGAAAATAGGAAAAAATGATTGAGGCGTTCTTTGCCTCACTCACTTTTTTATCTTTTTCCCGAGAGATTAGCTCTTGAAACTAAATTATTTTTAAGATTCGAATATTTTTGTACATTAAACGTTTCCTGAATTTTCTTCGATCAAACGTGTCAATCGTTCTTCAAATGCTTTCGTCGCATCATAGCCCATTGTTTTCGCACGGAAATTCATCGCAGCTACTTCAATGATGATCGCAACATTTCGACCTGTTTTTACAGGGATACGAATCTGTGGGACATCCACATTAGCAATCTCGATCATGGCATCATCTGAACCTAAGCGATCATATTTTTTATCCTTCTCCCACGCTTCTAGATACACAACCAGTTGAACCTGCATAAAGCCACGAACAGCACTGGCACCGAATAAATTCATTACATCAATGATCCCAATGCCGCGGATCTCGATTAGATGCTGCAGTATTTTTGGCGGCTCACCGATCACTGTCAGCTCATCCTGCTGATAGACGTCGACCCGATCATCTGCGATCAAGCGATGTCCACGTTTGATCAATTCTAATGCCGTTTCGCTCTTGCCGATGCCGCTATCACCTTGGATCAATACACCTAAACCATACACATCGACTAATACACCATGGATACTGCTTCTCACAGCTAAACGACCATCCAGATAACTGGAAATTTCACCCAATAATCGTGACGTCGAGATCGGTGAACGTAATACAGCTAACCCTTTTTCTTTCGCAGCCTGCACCATTTCTTCCGGAGCTTCTAATCCTCTAGAAATAATGAAGGCCGGCGTATCTTTCTCACATAAACGACGCATGACCATTAAGCGTTCTTCCGGCATCATCCGCTCAGCAAAGGTGATTTCTTTACTGCCGAATAATTGTAAGCGATTATGGGGATAATAATTAAAGTAACCAGTCAATTCTAAACCAGGACGTGAAATATCTCCTGTTGTGATCTCTCTATTTAAACTTTCTTCATCGCCATAAACGACTTCTAAAGAAAGCTTTTCTACCAGTTGATGAATTTTTACAACTTCTTCCATCTTCGTCATCCCTTCTTGTTCTCTACTCGTTTCATTTTATCATTTCGAGCAGGAAGTTACTAGCCATTAACAAGCAAGATTGTCCCTATTTGTTTTACACCATAAAGCAGCTTAGATCTGCTCATTGACTATCAACGATTAATTTGTATACTTAACTTGTATACCATCCATCAGCCAAAAAAATATGGGATGTGAGCCAGTATGAACGATACTTTGAAGAATCAGGCAAAGGAATTGCCACTTACGCCTGGTGTTTATTTAATGCAGGATAAACATGGAGACATCATCTATGTTGGCAAAGCAAAAAAATTACGCGAACGAGTCAGCAGTTACTTTATCAAAAATAAACAGCATTCTAAAAAAACATTGCGGATGATCCAACAATTGACAAGCTTTTATACGATCGATGTTCCAACTGAACTTGATGCTCTCTTATTAGAATGCGAGCTGATCCAAACTCATCGCCCCATTTATAACCGTCAGATGAACACATTCGAAAAGTATAAATATTTTGAGATCAATATAGAAGATAACGATATCCAACTCAATATCTTACCGGCTCCAACAGAAAAAAATTGCTTTGGCCCTTTCTCTATCCATAGAAAGCTTGATCAAGTGAAGCAAATTTTAGAAGAACTATACGGATTAAATAAAAATAATTATTGGCATCAAACCTTTTCGGATCAGTCAACAATTACTTTAGATAGAGACGTGATCATTAGAGAGCTGCTTGAAGCCTTTACTTTGAACGGTCGACAACCACAAAAGAGACTGGAAACAAACATGCTATTAGCTTCTGAGAATTTCTCATTTGAACGTGCTGGAAAAATGCATGAAGAATGGCAATTTCTAACTCGCTTTTTCAACCAAAATAAAAAGCTGATCCTCGCCAGCCAAACAGACTGGCAGCTGCTTTGGCTACCATATGATTCAAAAATAAAATATTATTTAATCTATCAAGGATTGGTCATCAGTAGTCGGATTTATACAAAACAGACGTTTCATAAATATACTGCGGCAGAACTAGCTCAAAAAATACTGCCTAAATCAAAACCGCCACACTTCAAACAATTTTCAAAAGACCAAGTCGATTTTATCAATATTTTATATAGCTATATCAATCAGCATAACGAATGCCGATTAATTGATTTGAATGATCCATTTGCATAAAAAAAGGATAAAACCAAACGAAAGTCGTCTGAGTTTTATCCTTTTTTACTATATTTATCTAAGTTGCGTTCACTAACGATTGCATTGACTAATGACATGATCACTGCCATTAAAATCGCTGCACCAAAACTTGAAAAACCAAAGTTCATTTCTCCTACAAAAGAGGAGGTCATTTTTAACATCGCTGCGTTTACAACAAAACTGAATAACCCAAAGGTAAGCAGTGTAAACGGCAATGACAAAATCGTTAGAACTGGTTTTACCAGCATGTTCAAAACAGAAAGTACAAAGGCCGCAATGATTGCCATGCCAATACTTCTTACAAAAATCATGTTAGGAAACATCACTGAGAGTGACACAAAGGTCAACGTATTAACAACTAAACGTTGAAAGTATGTCATTAGAAGTCACTCCAGTCATCATCATCCACTTTTTCAGCATTTTTTCTTGGTTTTTGTCCGTTTGCATATGGATTTGGATTACGAGTATTACGATTATAAGGGTTTTGATGTCCGTATCCGCCTTGATTATTACGTCTTCCAGAAGGAAGTAGGACAGCTAATGCGATATAAAGTAAAAAGCCGGGGAATCCTGCTGAGAATATTGCAAGAATCACATAAATCACACGAACGATCGTTGGATCTACACCGATCCATTCTGCAATCCCCGCTAAACTTCCTGTTAATACTACGTTATTAGAAGATTTCGTCAATGGTCTTTTCATTTTTTTCACCTCTCATCTTTATGATTTTACAATAGAATGGATGAAGAATCACCCTTTTTTTCTTTTTATTTGAATAATGGTCGAGAAAGTAGCCAAGTTCCTTTGCCCTATCATCTCAACCATTACCCAAATCTATCGATTACTCACACTGGTCAATGATTCTACTATTTATTTATCTGTATCTTTTAAATAAATATTTCCTGTTGTTGTAGAAGCATTGATTTGTGCCATATTTTCATCATTCAAGCGTCTGAATTGTAATAATTGATTGGTTCTTTCCTTTTTCTCACGGATAACGTCATATTCACTTAAACGGCTATTGATGCTGCCTAAGCTTGTTTTGACCGTTCCTTCGATACCAAGTTCTTTTGGTAAAGCAATTTTTACGTTTCCGTTAACAGAACTTGCTTCAACTTTTCGTAATGTATTTTCTTTTGCAGTAATGCGCACATCTCCATTGATCAATGATACAGCCACTGTTTGCGGAGTTGCAGCAATTGTTACTGTTCCGTTAACTGTTTCGATGATATTGTCTAGGATTTCTCCATCTAAGACCTTGATATCTCCGTTTACCCCTTCGATTTCAAGCATTGTTGCATCAATTTCGTTGAATGTGATCGAGCCATTTGTTGATTTTGCATAAACATCTTTTGCTTTCAATGATTCAACAAGAACGTTCCCGTTCAGCAATTTAATTGATACGTGATCAAAGGTGCGTTCTGGTAAATAGAAAACTAAATCTGCACGAACACGTTTATTCGGGATCTGGAAGGAAATGACTTCGTCGTCTACATCGATTTGGCTTCTTTCTAGGAATGCTTCTAATGGTGTTTCTGCATCCATCTTGCCATATAATTTAATTTTCCCTTCTACTTTAACGTCTGGTTTATCCCAAGTTTTGAAAACAATATTTCCGTTTGCTACTTTGACATCGATCAAACTTGCAAGTGGTGATGGATAGTTAAATTCATGATCAAATTTTGTCGTTGCAACACCTGGAACTTTAAAACTCACGTCTTTCCATTCCATATTGTCATTCATCGTTTCGCTAAAAGAATTAAAGGTCTTTTTAAGGAATGAGCCTAATTGAGAACCGGCTTCACTCATTTTTTCACCCACCTGATTGATCGTATCAGTGGCTTGTTCTTTCCAGTCATCAGGAATATCAAACTTAGAAGCGACACGATCTTTTGTTTCTGACCATTGTTCTTTGCGAATATTTTTTAATTCTGCTTCTAATCTAATTTTTTCTTGGTTTCTTTCGTCTAAAGAATCTTCTAACTCTTTGATTTCAGTTTCTAATGACGTTCTTAACTCTAAATCTTCATTTGTTAATTCACTAAGCTCTTCTTTGGTGTTCAATTCCATCAATTTTTCTTGTGCTTCTTTGATTTCCTCTTTCACACCAGCGATTTCAGCATTGATTTCGTCTAATTCTACAGATGCTCGATTCGCTTCTGTTGCAAGATCATCAAGAATTTTTTCTAATCGTTCCCGATCTTCTGCTTCTTTTGCTTGTACATCTTCATCTGAAACTTCAGGTTCGATGCTCTCATCTGCATTTTGCTCTAACTTATCTACTAAATCTACGACTTTATCATTTTCTTTTGAGTCAACAGTTGCACCAGTTACGTTTACTTGATCGGCCGCTTTTTTGATTTGTTTCTCATCTTTTTCAGTTGCCATATTTTCTAATAAGACTAAAGCTTCTTCAGAAGACAGGATGCCTTTTTTAACTAAGTCTAATACTCTTTCTCTTTCTTTCATGGAAATTGCCTCCTTAGCAAATTTTTCACCCAAGGGTGTTTTCCTTATGTACCTATTATGCCTTCTTTTTAATTATTTGTCATAGGACTTAAGAATGAATTTTCGATAGTCCTCAAGTGCAACGATTTCTTTCTATTATTTATACGTCCCTTACTTATAAGTATATTATAGGTAGAAATTGAACGATAAGCATAAAAGAAAACCTGAATCAACGTTGCATTGATTCAGGCTTTCTTTTTATAAACATGCGCGTCTTATTTGATCTCCTATAGACTAGGAATGGATCTCTCTATAAATCAATTTACTTTCTGGAATATCATTACCGATACGGATATTTTCTTTGATCATCCTTTCAACATCGGTGACATCTTTTTGATTGGCAAAAATCGTAACTAGAGATTCTCCTTGTTTAACTGGATCTCCTACTTTTTTACGTAAAACTAGTCCAACAGCTAAATCAATATCATCCTCTTTCGTTTCTCGTCCAGCTCCTAGTTTCATTGCTGCAACCCCGATATTATCTGCCACGATTTCAGAAACAAACCCATCTTCATCAGCGAAAACTTCAAATTCATACTCTGCTTGTGGTAATTTCTCTGGATCTTCGATCCAACTAGGATCTCCGCCCTGATTTTTAATGAATTGCTTGAATTTAGTAAGTGCTGAACCGTCTTCGATAACTCCTTTCAGCATTTCTCTTGCTTCTACTAAGGAATCCGTTTTGCCGGCAAGTACGACCATCTGACTACCTAAGGTCAATACTAATTCTGTCAAATCCTCTGGACCATTGCCTTCCAGTGTATCAATCGCTTCTTTAACTTCTAGTGAATTGCCGATCGCATTACCTAAAGGTTGAGACATATCTGAAATGATTGCCATTGTATTTCGTCCAACTAAATTGCCGATACGAACCATTGCTGAGGCAAGTTCTGCTGCTTCTTCTTCGGTCTTCATGAAAGCTCCTGCCCCCGTCTTGACATCCAAAACAATGGCATCTGCACCTGCAGCGATTTTTTTACTCATAATTGAGCTGGCAATCAAAGGAATCGAACTAACAGTTGCTGTAACATCTCTTAGAGCATATAATTTTTTGTCTGCTGGTGTTAGATTTCCGGATTGCCCGATCACAGAAATTTTATCACGATTGACCATTTCAATAAATTCTTGGTCAGTCAATTCTACGTGGAATCCAGAAAAGGCTTCTAATTTATCGATCGTACCGCCTGTATGTCCCAAACCACGACCTGACATTTTAGCAAAAGGAATATCTAACGCCGCAACTAACGGTGCTAGTACTAAGGTCGTTGTATCGCCAACGCCACCTGTAGAATGCTTATCGACTTTGATTCCATCGATATTCGATAAATCGATCACATCACCTGAAGCGACCATCGCCAAAGTCAAATTGGCCCGTTCTTCATCTGACATATCCTGAAAATAGATTGCCATAAGAAAAGCACTTGCCTGGTAATCAGGAATCGTACCGTTTGTGTAGCCGTTAACAAAAAATTCGATTTCTTGCTTGCTCAGCTCTTTGCCATTTCTTTTCTTTTCAATAATATCTACCATTCTCATAGCTAAACTGCCTCACTTTCTTATTTATTTTCTTGTTTTAGTAACCATCTGTTGTATTTTCGATTGTTGCATCAACGATTGCAACACTAGAGCTAGCTCCGATTCTTGATGCGCCTGCATGGATCATTGCTTTTGTATCTTCAGCAGTTCGGACACCGCCGGAAGCTTTGACCCCGATATCAGGACCCACAGTTTTACGCATTAAAGCAATATCTTTTACGGTAGCTCCACCTGTTGAAAAACCAGTGGAAGTCTTGACAAAATCAGCACCTGCTTGAACTGCCAAGTTTGAAGCTGTAACGATTTCTCTATCAGTCAAAAGACAGGTTTCCAAGATGACTTTGACAAGTGCTCTTCCTTTGGCAGCTTCAACAACACCTTGAATATCTTTCAGCACAGTCTCTTCATCACCGGATTTCAATGCGCCTACATTGATCACCATATCAATTTCTGTCGCACCGTTTTTGATTGCATCATCTGTTTCAAAAGCTTTGACACTAGTCGTATTCGCGCCCAATGGAAATCCAATCACAGTACATACCTCAACAGATGTTCCAGTTAATTCTTTACTTGCCAACGCCACCCAATATGGATTAACACAGACAGAAGCAAAGTCATATTTCTTTGCTTCTTCAATGAGAGTCAGTAAGGCTTCTTCATTTGCCTCAGGTTTCAATAATGTGTGGTCGATCATTTTGTTTACGTTCATCGTCTTCTCCTTATTAGAAATTCCGTTCTATAATAACGAAATTTCGTTCATTCATAAAATTTATAAAAGAGTAGAAAAGCTGCTTCTACTCACCTATCTTACTTAATAATTCAACAATTTCATTGCTGTAAATTTATCGATCAAAAGGACATTTGCATATCCTCCAACTAACGCCCCGTGAATCGCTTTGACTTTTCGATCACCACCGGCAATCAAAATCGATTTTTCCTTTTTCTTCAACTCTTCAAGTTCGATGCCAATCGTTCGGCTATTGATCTCTTCATCACTGATCTTTCCATTTTCATCAAAAAATCTAGAGCAAATATCTCCTACAGCATTTTCCTTCAACGCTTTTTCTTCCGATTCAGTAAAATAGCCTAAGCGAAAATGAAGCGATTCACTTTGAACTGTTCCAACTGTAAATACAGCGATATTCGCCTGTCTTCCTAAACTAATGACCTTACTGATATGCCGATCTTCGACAACTAGATCTTTCGCGATCTTACTATCTAAAATAACTGGTAAAGGGAAGGTCTTTGCTTTAGTATTCAGCTTTTCAGCAAACAATGTCAATGTCTCAAATGCATAGTTATTGACATCAAAATAGGCGATACCACCTTTTAATTGGACAACCTCAACACCTTTGATATCTAAATGATTCATCTTAGATACTGTCTTATGCATCGTTGTTCCCCAACTGATCCCAATAATATCTCCACTTTTGATGATCCCTTCCAGATACTCTGCAGCATACGAAGTCAGATATTCAGAAATAGAGTTATATTCTGGATCTGGAGAGAATGCGACCTGAACGTCAGATAGATGGTACTTCTCTTTTAGTTTCTGTTCGATCTCAAATAAATCTGAAAAAGGATCAAAAATCGTAATCTGAACATAGCCTTTTTCCTTCGCGTAATTCAATAGTCTTGAAATCGTTGGACGCGATACATTTAATTTTTCTGCAATCTCCTGCTGACTAAGCGAAGATTGATAGTAAAGCCTTGCAACTTCGATACTTAGCTTTTGTTTTTCTTTATCCATACCCATTGTCCGTTCTTTTTTATTTGTTTCATTATATCAAGAACAAACTGGGAAAACAAATACCTGCTTAATCTGTCAAATACATCGCTCTTAATTCATTTAATTTTTCCTGATCGATATTTAAACATTCCGCAGCATACTGTTCAGCTGTACCGAAGTTTTTCTCAATCAACTTGAATGCATGATCCAAATAATCCGCTTTGACATACAAGGCTGTTGCTAAAGATTCTAACTGTTCTTCGTCAAAACCTTGTTCTCTAAATTGTTGGATCAGTTCATCATTTGCTTGCTTTCTTTCTGTATTAGTAATCAAAAAGTCTTTGTAGATTTCTTCTTTTTCTACATCTAAAAGTAATAATAGCAATGCAGAAGCATATCCGGTTCGATCTTTACCAGCGAAACAATGGAAAATCGTTGCCCCTGTTTTATTCGCTAGAATATAATCCATAAATTCGGTAAAGCCTTCTTGCGCTCCTGGATTTAAAATCAAATCTTCGTAAACACCTAACATGTGCTGATCAACAGCGGTGATCGATTTCAATTGAGCAAAATCTGCCAAACTCGAACTTTTAGCGTTCATTTTACCTAATAAATCTAAATTGATATACTCAACATCTTCGATCGGTGTATCTGGCGACTCACTGATTTCAAAATCTCGTCTGAAATCGATGATCCTTGTCAAATTGAACGTATCAACAAGTAAGTCTTGTGTTACTTGGTCTAAATTCACCAAATGACCCGAACGCAATAATTTTCTTGGTTTTACTTTTTTCCCGTTTTTATTTTTGATACCGCCTAAATCTCTAAAATTTGTGATTTGTACATTCATTCATCTATTCCACCTTTATACGCTTACTTGTTTTCTTTTTCTTTTTCTTTCTTCTGCAAATGCAACGATCCCTAAAAGAACTGCGATGATCACGATCGAAATGTAAAAAATGATAAATGTATCATTCCAGCCATGCAGAACATGTCCAAAGAAGTTCACTCCGTTTTTAGATGGATCTGAGATTTTAGCTAATAAAATTTTTGCCATCGAATCACCAAACAAGTAAGCAAATGCACCAAGCAATCCACCAGATACAACTGTTGCTTTTTTTGGTACAAAACCTAACATTGAAAGATTGACCAACAACTGTGGGCCAAAAATCATCATACCTAAAATGAACAACGCTCCGTTGATCACTAATTCTGTGGTGCCAACCTGATATGCAATGATTCCGATCGGTAACAAAATAGTACTGATCGTTGCAACTAAAGCAGGTCTACCTTTTAATAAATCTGAGATATAGCCCCAACCAAGACACCCGATCAAAGCACCCATTTCAAAGTAGAAAATGGTTTGAGCTGCAGCTTCCTGAGAAAAATTCAAATGCTCTGTCACGTACAATGGTGCCCAATTATCGATACCAATACGAACAATATAGACAAATACATTTGCTACACAAAGTACCCAAATATATGGATTCGTTAAAAGATATTTCTTGAAAATTTGCCATTTCGTTAAATTCTCAGCATCTACATTCGCTTCCTCAACTGGTTCACCAAAGATTTCTTCGCTTGAATTCCAGCCAAGATCTTCTGGTCTGTTCTTACCGATAAAGAATGTCACGATCGCAACAACTGCTGCAACTAATGCTGGGATGATAAACATACCTGCAACCTGACCTTTAAAAAAGGTTTGTGCACACCACACAGCAAAAATCCCTGCAAAACCACCACCAATATTATGTGAAGCATTCCATAAGCCAATGTATCTACCTCGATTGCTTCTAGTCGTCCATTGTGTGATGACAGAAGCACAACTTGGTCCACCTACGCACTGGAAAAGTCCGTTCAATGACCACAAAACAACGATCCAGCCCATTGGGACATTATTCATTGTAAAAAGAATTCCCATACATAAAACGGTGATCGATGATAATAGCAACAATATAGATAAAATTTTCTTTGTATTTTTTCCATCGACGATATAGCCCACGATAAATTTACCAAAACCATATACGATAGAAAAGACAAAACCAATATAACCTAAATCCGTTGTAGTCAGTCCTAACTGACTTTTTAGCAACGGCTGTGCTGCTTTAAAATTATTTCGGATCATATACATCGTGATGTAAATGACAACAACGACCAAAAACGGTTTCATAAATTCTTTGAACCATTGTTTTCTTTGTTCAGTCAAGGTCAACTGAGTTTGTTTACCAACAACTTCATTCGTTTCTTTCAAATTATCTCACCTCGAAAAAATAAATTATAATGGTTAGCGCTTTCCAATATAGTTGTATCATACACGACCATAGAACAAATGTAAATAACTATTGAAATTTTGTTCAATATTATTTTTTAACAAAAAAAGCATCTCAACCAAACTATCATGGTTGAGATGCTTTTCTTTGTATTCACCTAAATTTTTTTATTGATCGGTATAAATCATTCGTCGTGATTGCTATTGAGTTCGGTGATCTTACCAGTCGCCAGATAAACAATCCATTCACAAATATTTGTTACGTAATCACCGATACGTTCTAAATACGTTGCTACATGAAGATAGTCCGTTCCACTGACTACTGTTTCAGGATTAGACTGCATTGCTTCAATACAGTGGCTGTAGATACTATCAAAATATTCATTTACTCGAGTATCCATTTTGGCAATCATTCGAGCATCTTTTTGATCTGTTTTCACGTATGCGATCAACACATTATCGACCATTTTTTTTACATAATCGGACATGTCTGAGATTTCTTTTTCGATTTCAGGAATACGCGTTTCCCCTTTTAGACGAATCGTTGACTTGGCAATAGACACCGCATGGTCTGCCATTCTTTCAAGGTCAGAGCTGGCTTTCATGACCGTGATGATCATTCTCAAGTCTGTAGTTACTGGTTGTTGTAACGCGATCATTTCAAAACTTTTCTTTTCAAGTTTGACTTCCATGTCATTGATTTCAACATCATAATCAATGACTTCATTAGCGATTTTTTTATCATGGTTGATGTAAGAACGTACCGATTTATGTACAACATTACTTACCATCATTCCCATTTCATAAAACTGATTATGCAAGTTTAATAATTCTTCTTCAAATTGACTACGCAACATGTGCTTTCCTCCTTTTTTTATCCAAATTTCCCAGAAATATAGTCTTCTGTTTGTTGTTCTTTTGGATTTAAGAATATTTTCTTTGTGTCATTAAATTCTATCAATTCTCCTTGTAAAAAGAAAGCTGTTTTATCCGAAATTCGAGACGCTTGTGACATATTATGCGTCACCATGATCATTGTATATTTTTCTTTTAAGGTCAAAAGCATATTTTCGATCTTCCCACTTGAAACAGGATCAAGAGCACTTGTCGGTTCATCCAATAAAATAATTTCCGGATCTACTGCTAATACGCGGGCGATACAAACCCGTTGTTGTTGCCCACCGGATAAAGACAACGCACTTTTATGCAGTTTATCTTTCACATCATCCCAAACTGCAGCGGCTTTTAAACTGGTTTCAACTGCTTCATCCAGTACTTGCTTATCTTTTTCACCTTTTAGGCGCAAACCGTAAATAACATTCTCATAAACTGAAAATGGGAAAGGATTCGGCTGTTGAAAAACCATCCCGATTTCTTTACGTAAATCAACCGTGTCTGTCTTAGGTCCATAAATATCTTTTCCTTTATAAACCACACTTCCAGTGATCGTCACACCTGGAATCAAGTCATTCATCCGGTTTAATGAACGAAGATATGTCGATTTTCCACAACCTGAAGGTCCGATCATCGCAGTGATTTCACCCTGATTGATGCTTAGATCGATCCCTTTGAGCGCTTCTTTTTTACCATAATATAGATGTAGATCCTTTGATGAAATAATCTCTTTTGTCATCTTGTTCCTCCTAACCAAAATGTCCAGAAACATAATCTTCTGTGGCTTGAATTTTTGGTCGTGTAAAGATTTTTCT
Organism: Enterococcus wangshanyuanii; assembly: GCF_002197645.1. NCBI lineage: Bacteria > Bacillati > Bacillota > Bacilli > Lactobacillales > Enterococcaceae > Enterococcus > Enterococcus wangshanyuanii. The sequence continues at coordinate 1,308,048 of NZ_CP021874.1, forward strand.
GGTTTCATCGTACTCGATCACTTTACCAAGATAGAAAAAGGCAGTGTAATCACTGATACGAGCAGCCTGTTGCATATTATGTGTCACGATAATAATCGTATAATCATCTTTCAAATTAACTAGGGTTTCTTCAACTTTACCGGTTGAAATCGGATCTAAAGCACTTGCTGGCTCATCTAGCAATAAGATATCTGGTTTCATCGCGATCGCTCTAGCAATGCATAAGCGCTGTTGTTGTCCGCCGGATAATGCCAATGCACTCTTATCAAGATTATCTTTGACTTGATCCCAAAGGGCGGCTTGCTTTAAACTAGTTTCAACAATTTCATCCAATTTTTTCTTATTTTTTTCACCGTGCTGTTTTAAAGCAAATGTGATGTTTTCATAAATCGATTTACTGAATGGATTTGGTCGTTGAAAGACCATACCGATTCGTTTACGCATTTCATAGACATCCACTTCTTTGGTATTGACATTCACACCTTTATACATGATGTTCCCTGTTACTCTTGTATTAGCGATCCCGTCATTCATTCGATTCAACGAACGTAGGTAGGTTGATTTTCCACAACCGGAAGGTCCAATAAGTGCAGTGATTTTATTTTTTTCAAAGGCTAAATCGACACCTTTGATCGCTTCATTATCCCCATACCAGACATGTAGATCATCTGTATGTAAAGCAACCGGTTCCGGCACCTTGATAATATTGGTTTCATTCAAATTATATTCTTTCATTCTGATTCCCCTAACCTTAGGCTGATGTCATTTTCTTATACAATCTGTTTCCAATAAAACGAGCTCCGAAGTTGAATAATAGTACGACTAAAATCAAGACTGCAGAAGCTCCAGCAGAAACAGCCGCACCATCAGGCATTGTTCCTTCTGTATTGATTTTCCAAATATGAACAGCTAACGTTTCAGCTTGTCGGAAAATACTGATTGGGCTAGACACACTTAATGGGTTCCAGTTTGTAAAATCAAGTGCTGGTGCACTTTGACCTGCTGTATAGATCAAGGCTGCCGCTTCACCAAAAATCCTACCAGAGCTTAAGATCACCCCAGTCAAAATACCAGGTAAAGCCTCTGGAACAACCACCTTAGTGACGGTTTCCCAACGCGATAGTCCTAAAGACAACCCCGCCTCACGCTGTGTATAGTGCACGGCTTTTAACGATTCTTCAACATTTCTAGTTAAGAGGGGTAAATTAAAGAATGTTAGAGCTAAAGCACCTGAAATAATTGAAAATCCATACCCCATTTGCACAACAAAAATCAAGAAACCGAATAAACCAACTACAACTGAAGGTAATGAACTTAAAATTTCAATAGATGTACGAATGACATCTGTTACCCAGTTTTTCTTAGCATACTCAGACAAATAGATGCCTGCGCCTAAAGAAATCGGAAAGCTGATCAACATTGTGATCAACAATAAATAAAGAGAGTTAAAAAGCTGGATACCAATCCCACCGCCAGCCTGATAGGCTTTAGAAGGTTTTGTCAGAAAATCCCACGAGATATGAGGAATTCCTCGGACTAAAATATACAGGAGCAGCGCTGCCAAGATCAAAACGATCACGCCTGAAATAAAATACAGGACACCTGTTGCAAATTTATCTGCTTTTTTTGCATTCATTATTTCAAGGCTCCTTTCCTACCTATGATTCGGATAACAATATTGAAGAACAATGACATCAATAATAGGATCAATGCTAATGACCAAAGGACATTATTTTCCACTGTGCCCATGATCGTATTTCCAATCCCCATTGTTAAGATACTTGTCAACGTTGATGCTGGTGTCGTTAAACTTGATGGCATGATAGCTGCATTTCCGATGACCATTTGAATTGCCAGTGCTTCACCAAATGCACGTGCCATCCCAAAAACAACAGCGGTCAAAATCCCAGGCACAGCAGCACGTAACACAACTTTATAAATCGTTTGCCAACGTGTGGCACCCAGAGCTAGTGAAGCTTCACGATAATGACGCGGCACTGATTTCAATGCATCGACCGTCATTGTCGTCACTGTTGGTAAAATCATAACAAAAAGGACAAATGTACCGGCTAAAATCCCGAAACCAGTTCCGCCAAAAAGTGAACGAATAAAAGGTACGATTACCGATAGCCCAATAAATCCATAAACAACTGAGGGAATCCCTACTAATAATTCAATTACAGGCTGTAAAATTTTCGAACCTTTTTTAGGAGAAATTTCTGTCATGAAAACCGCTGCTCCAATTGCAAACGGTGTCGCAATGATTGCAGATAAAAACGTAACAATAAATGACCCTGTGATCATTGGCAAGGCACCAACCATTGGTTTTCCATCTGTTCCTGTCTCACTAGGGTTCCAATTCTTTCCAAATAGAAAGTCTGAAACACCGATTTTATTTGTAAAGAAGGTTGCCAATCCTTTGCTTGCTACGAAATAAAAGATCGATAATACGACTAAAACAATCAAAGCGATACAAAGGAAACTAATGAACTTTCCTCGTTGTTCCATCTTGGCACGTTTTGATTTAGTTAACAATTTTTTCTGCACATCTTCCAAGAAAATTCCTCCTTATTTTAAAAGCATAACGAACTCATTCGACTCTGATAGGAACATAGAAATATCAACTATCGCACTCTCTGATATAATCTATTTCATCTTTTCATCAAGAGTTAGCCCGTGAAGCCAGATAAACTAAAAGCTGAACAGGGTCGTTCGGTCTTGACTGAAAAATAGAAAAAATTGATTGAGACGCTTTTTGTCTCATTCCATTTTTATCTTTTTTCCGAAAGACCAGCCTGTAAAGCTAGATAGACTAAAAGCTGAACAGGATCGTTCGGTCTTGACTGAAAAATAGGAAAAATTGATTGAGACGCTCTCTGTCTCATTCCATTTTTATCTTTTTTCCGAAAGACCAGCCTGTAAAGCTAGATAGACTAAAAGCTGAATAGGCTCATTCCTTCTTGACTGAAAAATAGGAAAAATGATATTTCCGCTCATATTCAGTTCTTTTTTTAGTCAGTCAATCCAGCGCTTTTCAAAACATTTTCCATAACAAATCAAGTGTATCTTTTCAACATAAATTTGCGTTTAATAACATGTAAAGCTTGTGTTAAGTTTGTAAATTTTGTGTAAAGGCCGTTTATTTGACTAAATTTCCTTGCCAATCACGTTCCACTTCCATTCTAGAAACGGGGATATATCCTAACTGACCAATGATTTTTTCTTGTACATCATCTGATAGCATAAACGCTAAAAACTCTTCTGTTAGTTGTTTGGGCGTACCTAACGTATACATATGTTCATAGGACCAGATAATCCATTTATTTGTGGTGACATTTTCATCTGTCGGTTTTACGCCATCAATACTTAGCGTGTTTACCTCATCATTCACGTATGAAAATGCCGTGTAGCTAATTGCTCCAGGCGTATCTGCAATGATCGAGCGAACCATACCGCTTGAGTCTTGCTCTTGTGCCTGAATCGCTGTTTTCCCGTCAAGCACCCACTTTTCAAACGTTGCTCTTGTCCCACTTCCAGCAGCTCTATTGAGCATAACGATTGGAATATCTTTCCCGCCAACTTCTTTCCAATTCTTGATTTCTCCTAAAAAAATCTTTCTCAGATTTTCTAATGAAATATCTGATACACCAACATTTTTATTAACGATCGGTGTAATACCAACCACGGCTACTCGATGATCCGTCAGCTTAGCTGCATCGATCCCGTTTTTTTCTTCAGCGAACAAATCAGAATTTCCGATATCAACAGCACCTGATTGAACTTGGCTCAGTCCTGTTCCACTTCCTCCGCCTTGGACATTGATAAAACGACCTGGATTTTGGCTTTGAAATTCTTCAGCAGCAGTTTCTACTAACGGCTGCAACGCTGAAGAGCCAACTGCCGTGATCGATTCGCCACGATCGATCCATTTCGCGCATCCTGATAATGTAACTAATCCGATTAAACTAAAAAATAATAGCATTTTCTTTTTCATTTAGCTTATATTCCTCCAAACTCAATTCATCAATTTATTTTAACATTAACTTTTTAACTTGAAAATTATAAGTTTCCAAATTAGCTTATTTCACGAATTAAATAACATTTCACATAAAAAAAGACTGTACATAGCAACTCAATGAGTGCTGTGTCAGTCTCTTCAATAGATTCTTATAATAATGGCGAAATCAAACGTGCTAACCCTTCTTTGAGCTTAATAATGACCCCTCGATTGCGGTATTTCTCCTCTGTTAATAATTCCGATACTTTAGAATCTTCGTAAAATGCCGAGCGAACTTCTTCTGCAAAAGATTGATCATAAATAATTGTATTTACTTCAAAATCTAAGCGAAAAGAGCGTACATCGATATTGGCCGAACCTACAGAAACAATACCACCGTCAATGATCATTGTCTTCGCATGAATAAACCCATGTTCATATGTTTCAATAATCGCACCATACTCTAATAGTTCTGCAGAAAATGAATATGTCGCCCAATACACCAGCATATGATCTGGTTTATTGGGAATCTGAATACGAACTTTGACACCAGACAGTAAAGCTAGTTTCAGAGCTTCATGAATCGATGCATCTGGTATATAATACGGTGTCTGGATCAAAATCTCTTTTTTAGCAATCGAAATCATTTTTAAATAAGTCATTTTGATTTGCTCATGCTCTGAATCTGGTCCACTGGTTACGATCTGAGCTGCTTTTTTTCCTTTAGAATGAATTGGTGGAAAAAATGCTGAATCATAGCTTAATTCTTTTCTATGTTGTGAGTTCCAGTCCATCAAAAAGCGATTCTGCAAACTGTAAACAGCTTCACCGTGAATCCGTAAATGATTGTCACGCCAATAACCGAATTTTTTTACATTGCCTAAATATTCATCGCCAACATTAAAGCCGCCAGTATAACCAATTTTCCCATCGATCACAACGATCTTTCTATGGTTCCGGTAATTGATCCTAGGATTTAAATAAGGTACAAATAATGGAAAGAAGAAGGCAACTTCTCCTCCTAAATGGCGCAACTCTTCAAAAAATTTCATATTTACTTGAGTTGAACCCCAGGCATCCAAGAGTAACCTAACTTTAACGCCTCGTTTCACTGCGTTAACTAGTTCCTGCCGCAGTTCTTTACCTAAATTATCTCCACGATAAATATAATATTCCATATGGATGTGATGCTCTGCTTCTCGAATATCTTTAATTAAGCCGTCAAACTTTTCCCGTCCATCCGTATAAAGAAGAAGCTCATTATTTGTTGTATACAATGAACTTTCAAATACCGTCAGCATATAGATCAACTGCTTTGGATCAACATCACCTGTTGCCGGATGCGGAAATAGGCCTCTCAACAATGATTGTTTTTCTGATTCTATTTCAGCGTTCATCCCGATTTTAGGCTGCATTTTCATATCAAAGATCTTATCTTTGGAGATTCCTCGACCTAAGAATATATATAAAATAAAACCTAACACAGGAATAAACATCAGCACTAACAGCCAAGACCATGTTTGTGCTGTTTGCTTTCTTTCACGAAATACAATAATCAATGATAAAAGCATATTCGCAATAAAAATAATAACAAATAAATTCTCATATAAAAACTTCATCTATTCCCCCAATCCGCAAACCCATTGATCCCCTTTTAAAGCATAACGAACTTATGAAAATAAGTAAAGAAAAAGCAGACGAAATTCGTCTGCTTTTTTTCTATTAAATTTTTAAGAAACGTCTCATTGAAATGATCGAACCTAATGAACCAATCGTCATCCCAATCACGACCATCAATAAATCTAATTGCCAAACAAATGATTCTGGTTTTAATAGTGAATAATTTGAGCGCAATAATTGAGGGTTGAATAAATTGTAAAATTGTTGATAGCCAAATGTTAATAACAGAATCGGGATGATTGCCCCGATTAATCCGATCCAAGCCCCTTCAATAAAGAATGGCCAGCGGATATATCCGTTTTTTGCACCAACTAATCGCATGATTTGGATTTCTCTTTGACGAGAAAGAATCGTAATACGAATCGTGTTAGAAATCAAGAACACAGCGACAAACAATAGTAAAATTGCTGCCCCTAATCCCCAAGTTCTAACCTTGCCGGCAATACTAAAGATCTTATCGGATGATACGCCACCGTAATCTGCTTTAAAGACATTTGGCAGTTTTGCTGCTTTTTGCGAAATCTTCTTCGTATCTGATGGTTCTTTCGCACTTACATAGTAAACATCATATAATGGATTGCTATCCCCTTCAAATAGGTTCCATGCTTCACCCATTTGTTGTTGGATTTTTTTCAATTGTTGATCCTTATTTGAATAAGAGATCGTTTCAACATTATCGATTTTATTTAATTCTTTTTCTAATTTTTGCATTTCTTCTGGTGTCGTACCAATATCAACAAAGACCGAAACAGTTACGTTTTCTTCGATATCTTTTGCTAACTTGGTCGCATTGAAGATCACTGCCATAAAAATCCCAACAAGAACTAAAGTAATCGTAACTGCACTGGCAGAAGCAATCGTCATCCAGCCGTTACGTTTTAAACTTTTAATACTTTCCAGGACGTGAGTAAAGAACGTTCTAATCATCGTAGCCATACTCTCCTTCCGCTTGGTCTCGAATAATACGACCATTTTCAATGGCAATAACGCGATGACGAATCGTGTTTACAATCGTACTATTATGTGTCGCCATTACGACTGTCGTTCCCTGAGCATTGATCCGATCCAATAATTTCATGATCTCCCATGAGTTTTCAGGGTCAAGGTTTCCTGTCGGTTCATCTGCAATCAGAACTTTAGGTGTATTTACAATTGCCCGTGCAATTGATACACGCTGTTGTTCCCCACCAGATAATTCACTCGGGAAAACACGAACTTTATGTTTTAGTCCAACTAAATCAAGAACTTCCATTACTCGTTTTTTGATATCCCTTGGCTTACGGCCAATAACCTGCATTGCATAGGCTACATTTTCATAAACTGTTTTTTTCGTCAATAGTTTATAATCCTGAAAGACAATCCCGATTTCTCTTCTAAGATATGGGACTTCCGCATTTTTTATTTTCATTAAATCATGGCCGGCAACTTTCAAGCGCCCTTTTGTTGCTTTTTCTTCACGGTACATCAATTTAATAAATGTTGATTTCCCCGCACCTGAAGGACCAACCACATAAACGAATTCACCTTGGTTAATTTCTACTGAAATATTGCGGATAGCTGTTGTACCATTCGAATATTTCTTCATTACATCTTTCATTTCAATCATGGGGTATTCTCTCCATCTCTGTTTTCTAGACTATCAATCATTATAACATGTCTTTGTTTCAAGGCTCTTTCAAGAGTTTACAATTTTGTTTCATTTATGTAAACATCTCAATTTAGTTGATGTTTTAAATACGCATCGATAAAACCATCTAAATCTCCATCCATTACAGCCTGTACATTTCCAGTTTCAAAATTAGTTCGATGGTCTTTAACCATTGAGTAAGGATGAAAAACATAAGAACGTATTTGGGAGCCCCAACCGATTTCTAGCTGTTCTCCACGTAACGCAGCAGCTTCTTGCGCCTTTTTATCCATCTCCAGTTGATAAAGTTTTGCTTTTAACATCCCCATTGCTTGCTCTCTGTTTTTTAATTGTGAACGTTGAGCTTGACTGGCAACGACTGTTCCAGTAGGAATATGGGTGATCCGAACGGCTGACTCTGTCTTATTGATATGCTGTCCACCGGCTCCACTTGCACGATACGTATCGATTTTCAAGTCATCCGAATTGATATCGATTTCCACGTTTTCATCCAACTCAGGCATAATATCCACAGAGCAAAATGAAGTATGGCGACGTTTAGCAGAATCAAAAGGAGAAATTCGAACTAAACGATGGACACCTTTTTCAGATTTTAAATAGCCGTAGGCATTATATCCTTTAATTAGAAGCGTCACACTTTTGATCCCAGCTTCATCTCCAGCCTGATAATCAAGAATTTCTACTTGGAAACCATGACTTTCTGCCCATCGAGTATACATCCTAAGTAACATGCTGCCCCAATCCTGCGACTCGGTTCCACCAGCTCCTGGATGTAATTCCATGATGACATTATTTTTATCATAAGGTTCGTTTAATAAAAGAGAGAGTTCATAAATACTTAACTTTTCTTTCAACGCCAGTAATCGTTCTTCTAATTCCGTCTGAGTCTCAGCATCATATTCTTCCTGCTGCATCTCGCTCATCAATTCTAATTCTTCCAGTTCATCTGCAAATTGATGAAATTGCTGGAATTTTTCTTTATGGATATTTGTTTCATTGATCAGCTGCTGAGCTGTTTCTGTGTCATCCCAAAATCCAGGTTCCGCCATTCTGTTTTCGGCTTCTGCAATATCTTCTTCCAACTGATCTAAGTCAAAGAGACCCCCTGAAGCTTGTGATTGATTGATTCATTTCATCTAAAAGTGTTCGAATTTCAGCATTTTCCATGACCATTTCTTCCTTTCGATTATGCTCGCTAACATAATTAATGAAGGTGAGGGGCCACCTCACCTTCATTGGTTATTACATATCTTTGCCGTGGCAATTTTTGTATTTTTTACCGCTGCCGCAAGGACATGGATCGTTTCTTCCAATTTTTTCTTCAACGTGTACTGGTTTTTTCTTTGCACTTGTATTGCTTTGCGGTTCTTCATCATCGCCTTGATGACTAGCTTCCCCTTGTGCCACTTGTTCACGTTGAACATTTTGACGAATTTCTGATTTCATAAACAGACGAGTCACTTCATATTCGATCGCACCGATCATTTCTTCAAACATGTTATAACCTTCTGTTTGATATTCAACCAATGGATTGTTTTGTCCGTAAGCACGTAAACCAACAGACTGACGTAATTGATCCATTGCATCGATATGATCTGTCCATTTTGTATCTACAACTCTTAGGATAACAACTTTCTGGAATTCAAGCAGTTGTTCTGTCCCATTTAATTGTTCAGCTTTCGTATCATAAACTTCCTGAGCACGTTTAACCAAATATTCTTTGATTTCTTCTGGTGATTTGCCTTCAATGTCCGCTTTTGAAATAGAGTCTTCGTGAACGAGTGTTGAAGAGGCAAAATCAACGATTCCTTCTAAGTTCCAATTTTCTTTTTCAAGCTGTGTATGGCTTTCTACAACACGTGAAATTGTGCGTTTTACCATGTTCAATAACGTTTCTGTCAATTCATTTTCTTCCATGATTACTTCTAAACGCTGCGCATAGATAACTTCACGTTGCTCACGCATTACATCATCGTATTGTAGCACGTTTTTACGTGTATCATAGTTATTTCCTTCTACACGTTTTTGTGCTGACTCAACTTGCTTACTTAGCATTTTACTTTGGATCACTGCATCAGATTCTTCAATATTCATACGATCCAAGAACGCTTTGATTCGTTCAGAACCGAAACGTTTCATCAAGTCATCTTCAAGAGATAAGTAGAATTGAGAAACCCCTGGATCTCCTTGACGACCAGCACGTCCACGCAATTGGTTATCGATACGGCGTGATTCATGACGCTCTGTACCAATAACAGCTAATCCGCCAAGTTCAATAACGCCTAAGCCGAGCTTGATATCTGTTCCCCGTCCAGCCATGTTGGTCGCGATCGTTACTGCGCCTTTTTGACCTGCGTTCATAATAATTTCCGCTTCTTTGAAGTGATTTTTCGCATTTAGAACTTCATGCGGTACTTTTTCTTTATTCAGTAATTCTGATAACAGCTCTGATGTTTCAACAGCCACTGTACCAACCAATACTGGTTGACCATTGTGGTAGCGTTCTTTGATATCTTGAACGACTGCTTTAAATTTACTATCCAATGTTGGATAGAGTAAATCAGCACGGTCGTCACGAATGATTGGACGGTTTGTTGGAATTTGGAATACTTGGATATTATAAATTTCACGAAACTCTTCTTCTTCTGTTTTTGCTGTCCCTGTCATCCCCGCAAGTTTTTTGTACATACGGAAATAGTTTTGGAATGTAATTGTTGCCATTGTTTTTGTTTCATCTTCGATCTCTACACCTTCTTTAGCTTCGATCGCTTGGTGTAGACCATCAGAATAGCGACGACCATCCATGATACGTCCTGTAAATTGGTCAACAATTAGAACTTTACCTTCTTGAACCACATAATCAATGTCACGTAACATGATGTAGTTGGCACGCAAAGCTTGATCCATATGGTGAGTCAAGGCTGTATTTTCAATGTCATATAAGTTTTCTAAGCCAAAATTTTCTTCAGCTTTTTCGATTCCCGCTTCTGTTAAACCAATTGTTTTAGACTGGACATCGATTTTATAGTCTTCTTCTTCTTTTAGACGTTTTACAAAATTGTCCGTACGTGTATAGAGAGCAGTTGATTTTTCTGCTTGTCCTGAAATGATCAATGGTGTACGTGCTTCATCGATCAAAATCGAATCCACTTCATCCACGATTGCATAGTTTAACGGACGTTGTACCATTTGATTGCGATACACGACCATGTTATCACGTAAATAGTCAAAGCCTAATTCATTATTCGTACTGTAAGTGATGTCACAATTATAAGCATCACGTTTTTCTTCTGATGTTTTTGAATTGATGTTTAGACCCACTGTCAGACCTAAGAAATTGTAAAGCTCACCCATCTCGTCTGAGTCACGTGTTGCCAAGTATTCATTGACGGTTACAACGTGTACGCCTTCACCAGTTAAAGCATTCAAGTAAACCGGCATTGTCGCAGTCAAGGTTTTCCCTTCACCTGTTCTCATTTCAGGGATATTTCCATCATGTAATACGATCCCACCCATCAGCTGAACAGGGTATGGATATAAACCTAATACACGTTTCGCTGCTTCACGAACAACAGCAAAAGCTTCTGGTAATAACTGATCCAAGGTTTCGCCTTTTTGGTAACGCGCTTTGAATTCAGCCGTTTTTGCTTTTAATTCTTCATCACTCAATGCTTCAGTGGAAGATGCAAAGCTTTCTATTTTAGCCGCAATACCTTCCAATCGTTTCAATTCTTTTTTATCATTTTCGATCATCTTTTTCAAAAAATTTGCCATGTTTTTAAGTGTTCCTTTCAATAAACTCTATTTATTTTTGCACCAAATGCACAATCATCCTTTCCATTTTATCATTAGTTGACCAGAAAGGAAATAACTTCTATCAATATTAACGATTTATTATAGCATTTTTATTATGTAAATAGTACTAAAATGAGCAAAGAGACTGCGGCAAAACGTCTGCCGTCTTGCTTCAGTCTCTTCAATATCTCAAAATATCATCGATCAACGTTACTCTAATCGATCAGTCTGTTTCAATCAAGCCATACTTGCCATCTTTACGACGGTAAACAATGCTTGTTCCATTTGTTTCTGAATCTTCAAAGATGAAAAAGTTATGTCCTAGCATGTTCATTTGTAAAACAGCTTCTTCGCTATCCATAGGTTTTAATGAAAGACGTTTTGTACGAACAATATCTAGTTCTGGTGCTTCTTCTTGTGTTTCTTCACCGTTAAGGAAAATCGCTGCTTTCGCAGTATTCATTCCAGTTTCGCGAGATTTACGATTGATTTTTGTTTTGAACTTACGGATTTGCCGTTCTAATTTATCTACAACCAAATCAACACTTGCATATAAATCTGGTGATGTTTCTTCGGCACGTAAAACTAAATAAGGTAGAGGAATCGTAACCTCAACTTTTGCTGTTTTTTCTGTATATACTTTTAAGTTTACATGAACAGTTGCTTCAGGTGAATCACTGAAGTAGCGTTCCAATTTCCCTACTTTTTTCTCTACATAGTCTCGGATAGCTTCAGTAACTTCGATGTTTTCTCCACGCACATTGTATCTAAACATAACAATTACCCCTTTCATCTGACACTAAAGAAGGAATAAAAGGACCACTCTGTTATCCTTCTTCTTAATTCTATTATAACGAACTATCCTTCTTTTGCCAACAAAATTGCGGTCGATTTTTGATTTTAATTTTACTGTTATCTCGCGAGAGAAAACGTATGCAGTTTTGCGGGTCTTTTTTCTAAAATAACTTCGGCGGCATGAAAAATCGTCCGACCTGTTGTATAGATATCATCCACGAGCAAAACCTCCTGGTTATTGATGACGCGTTCAGCTGTTTCAGTCAATTTAAAGGGCTGCTCTAAGCTCATACGCTCTTTTCTATTTTTTTGAACTTGAGATAAACCATTGGAAAAACGCACTAAGTAAGGTTCATGAGCGATTCCAGCGGCATCTAACAACCCAGCGACTTGATTGAATCCTCTCGAAGCCATGCGTTCTTTTGATACAGGTACAGCGATCACAATCATATTGGATTTTCTTTTGAAATATGCTTTTAGTTCTAAAGCAAAGCTATGACGAAGCTGATAATTCCCTTTAAATTTATATTCTTCCATCCACTCTTGCATTGCTTGATCATAGGAAAAGAGTGCTTCATGGTGAAACTCGTAATCTGGAAATAACTTTTGCCATTGACTGCAGTCTGTACAGAACTCTTTGCTCTGTTGTTTTTGACAGCCTTTGCAACTGTTTTTTTGAGTCAAACGTCGGAATTTTTTACTACATTGTGAGCATAACTGCTCAGTGATTATCCGCTTAGGCAGAAAAATTTCGGCCAATGTTAAATTTCTAGTTATTTGTTGATGACAATAATTACAGCTCATCGATCAGTCCACGCTCTCTTCCGATTCTATTCATTTTTTTGATTTGTTGAACAGCTGCCTTGATCGTTTGCGTACAGCCATCATGTAAAAACCAAACTTCTCCAGCAGTATATTTCATCTTGCGATCCACACGGCCAGCGATCTGAACTAAAGCAGCGGTAGAAAATACGGAATGATTTGCGCCTAATACAATCACAGAGACCCCGTCAAATGTCACTCCTCTTTCTAAAATCGTAGAGGTGATCAAAATACGATATGCTTTGTTCCTCATGTTCAGAACTTTTTCGATTCTTTCTGCATCCTGAGAATGAACACAAGCTAAGGGTATATCCAAAAATGTTTTCCTAAGCGTTTTTTCTAATTGTTCCATCAACACAATGCTGGGACAAAAAATCAACAGGTCATTATTAGCGATCAATTGACGGATCAACGCAACCAATCCACTGGGAGCTTTTCCACGTGTCACTCTCTTTTGCCAACGATTGCACCATTTTAATTTTGGAACAGGCAAGCTTCTTCGATGATAGCGTGCTGGTAAAATACTTAGCTTAAGCTGATTTTGGCTCGTCTTTTTCATTAAATCTTTAGTCGGAGTAGCAGTTAAATAAACAAGCGAGCCATTTGACTTGACTGCCTGAGTTACGCCATACTGCAATAGCGGATTGCCAACAAACGGGAAAGCGTCCACTTCATCAATAATCAGTAGATCAAATGCTTGAAAAAAGCGTAATAATTGATGTGTTGTACAGATTAAGAGCTTGGTATATCGATAGTCTTCTTCCATTTTCCCATGAAGTAAAATCATCTCTTCGTTCGGGAAAACTGCCTGTATTCTAGGAAATAGTTCCATACAAACATCGACTCGTGGTGAAGCAATTGCTACTCGCTTTCCTTTACTCAAACAATCATAGATCGTTTTAAACAACATTTCGGTCTTACCAGCACCTGTGACGGCCCAAATCATTTTAGATTCTCCTTTATCTGCTGAAGTCAATAAGCTATCAGAAACTTCCTGTTGCCCTTTAGTAAGTTCACCCTCCCAAGAAAAATCAACGCTTCTTGGTATCAGTTCAGGTTCGGGAAGATGATAAAAACACTGCCCCGTATCCACACGTCCTAATTGAATGCACGCGGGGCAAAAATAAACGCCGTTAAAAAGGCTTACAGTATGTTTCTCATGAATTTGTCCGCAGCGAAGACATTCGATCGATTTAATTGTCCTTTCTTTCATCGTTGGCAAACATTGATAGTGATTGGTTAGCTGCTTTATTTCTTTGAGCAAAACTTTTCTTCCCCATAATTCTTTCATGTTCCCCCCTCCACTAATAAACTACGCATTTTTTTCGTTATTATTTTTGCAAAAAAAAACTCAAGCATAACTAAAAGAGTTATGCTCAAGTTCTTAAAAACTAAATAATCATAAGAAACGCTTTTTCTTATTGACTCAGGTTTTAGTCTTGTCTATTTTTAAACTTATTTATTCTCAATCAAATTCAACGCTTGTTGTAATACCTTTTCTCCGTTCATCATGCCGTAATCCGCCATATTGATGATATCGAGCGGGATACCTTTTGGTTCAAGACGTTTTTCAAAATCACCTTTCATAAAGCGGACTTGGGGGCCTAATAGTAGAACATCTACTGGTTTACTCTCTAAGTTATTATCTGCTTCAGATGCGGATACAGCGAAAATGTCTGCTTCCAATCCTTGAGCATCTGCCGCTTTTTGCATTTTTGTTACGAGTAGGCTTGTGCTCATTCCTGCAGAACAAACCAACATAATTGTTTTTTTAGCCATCTTCAATCATCCCTTCTTTTCTTTATTAATATAACACCTTTCACTCACTTCTTTACATCTATTATAGTAGAACCGTCTATTTTGTCAACGCTTACTACTTATATATGATCACACACTATTATTCGAAAAGCCAGTTGGATTTTAGTAGTTTATTAAAAACAACGTACTCCTTTAAAATGTTCACCTGAACGACTTGATATCCCGCATTCAACCAGCCATAAGCACCTTTTTCGGGATGTTTGTGGTCATTGGCCCACCAATCGATTTCTGTTCGAGCTGTTTTAGGAAGACCTGAATGGGGAAATAGCAACTCATCAAATTGAGTAAACGTTAAAGTAACTTGAGATCCGCCGTTGTTCATTAAATAATGGGTAACGCTATCATATTTCTTCTGCCGCTCTTTTGCCAAATTTTCCACTCCTTTATCTTCCAGTATGCTTTTCATTATTATCTCATAAATAAACGCAGAAGCAAACGAAGGTCATTTATTTTCAACCTTTTTTTGTAGATGGTTGCTTCTCTTTCTTATTTTTTTTATACTTAGGATACTATTTAAGTAAAGGAATGAGAAAATGCTTGAACGTTATTTTACCATTCAATCTGATGGCGAAAGTGAAATCGAGATCAAAAAATCTCGTTTTATCTGTGCGCTTAAACGAGTTTATTCCGAAGAGGAAGCGAAAGCATTTATCGCCGAAAAGAAAAAAGAGCATTGGAAAGCGAATCATAATTGCAGTGCATTCGTGATCGGTGATAAAAGTGAGATCCAAAGAAGTAGTGACGATGGCGAACCTAGCGGAACAGCTGGTGTTCCGATGCTTGAAGTCTTAAAGAAAAAGGAATTGATCAACGTAGTTGCTGTCGTTACTCGTTATTTTGGCGGAACTAAACTCGGTGCTGGAGGACTGATTCGGGCATATAGCCACGCTGTCTCTCATGCGTTGACTGATATTGGACTCGTCGAAGGGAAACTACAGCAGGAGATACGGTTACAGATCAATTACCCTAATCTAGGCAAAGTCCAAAATTTTATGGAGCATAGCCTTTATACGCTAAAAGAAACTCTCTATGCAGAGCAAGTTGAGGTGATCTGTTTGGTAGATGAAGCAGAAATAGAACAATTTGAAACAGAAATTACGGAACAATTGAATGGTCAGGTAACATTCGTCAAAGGTGACTGTTCATACCACGAAATACCTATTACGAAAACGGAGGAAACAGATGACATTTGAAGAAGTATTACCACAGATTAAAAAAGGCGCAAAAGCGGTCAGAACAGGTTGGAGCGAGTTTGAATTATATATTGAGTTAAGGGACGAAATCGGTACATCTGATGGTTCATTTCTCCAGGTCACTCCCTATTTTTTGATCAAAACATCTGACGAGGGATACAGTATGTTTTCACCGACGCCTTGTGATGTATTGGCTGATGATTGGAAGATCGTAACAGCAGAATAAATATGCTGACTATGCTAGGAAACTTGAGAGAAGTTGCCTAGCTTTTTATACTGAGTAGAAAAGAGGATGAATCATGCACTTCGACGAATATACAGGAAAAACTATTTTTGTGACAGGGGCTGCTTCCGGGATCGGTCAAGCACAAGCTGTAGCATTTGCTGCTCAAGGTGCGAATGTCTTTGGTTTTGATCTTGATCAAGCGGGATTAGCAGAAACCGCCAAAAAAAGTGCCGAAACAATAGGTACTTTTATCAGCTATACTGGTGACGTTACACAAAAGGATGAGATTCTTGCTGCAGTCAAATATGCGAATGAATGCTTTGGTTTTATCGATGTTCTGCTCAATACTGCTGGTATTCTTGATGATTATACGCCCAGTCTAGATACGACGGAGGAAATGTGGGATCGCGTGTTAGACATCAACCTAAAAGGCATGTTTTTAGTTACTAACCTCATTTTGCCCCAGATGATCGAACAGCAACATGGCATTATCGTCAATATGGCATCTATTGCAGGGATGGTCGCTGGCGGAGGCGGTGCAGCATATACTGCTTCAAAACATGCGATCATCGGCTATACAAAACAATTAGATTATGACTATGCCAAAAAAGGAATTCGCACAAATGCGATTGCGCCTGGTGCGATCAAGACGCCAATGAATGCGGCAGATTTTGCTGGTGATGGTCAAATGGCCGAATGGGTTGCACGCGAAACACCTGCAGGACGCTGGGCCAAGCCTGAAGAAGTTGCTTCATTGAGTTTGTTCTTAGCTAGCCAGCAGGCAGATTATATTCACGGAACAGTGATGACAATTGACGGTGGTTGGCTTGTGAAGTAAATAGATGATCTATTTCAATGCATTATCTATTTACAAATATCTCTAGATTCGGTAACATGGATAGCAGTGAAGAGATTCACACTATGACACTTCAGTTGGCAGAATATGCTGTCACTTCCTTTGGTCATAGTTATTACTAAAACGGGCCTGCCTGTTTTACAAAGGAGAATACAAATGAATCAACCAAACACACAGACCCAGCCATGGTCTACCGTTTCTATCGCAAAAATGGCATTAGTGACAGCTCTTTATATTGCTGTTACAATTTTTCTTGCACCTTTTAGTTTTGGAGTAGTTCAGCTTAGGTTTTCTGAACTGTTTAATTACCTGCCTCTATTCAATAAACGTTACATTTGGGCAGTCACTCTAGGTGTTGCTATTGCTAATCTTGCATCGCCTTTGGGATTAGTGGATGTCGTGATCGGGAGTTTATCCACACTATTGATTTTACAGCTTTCCTATTATCTAACACGACGCGTCAAAAGTCTGCGCAAAAAAATGATAATGACTGCCTTTCTTTGTTCTTTATCGATGTTCACAGTAGCCGGTCAACTTACCTTTTTCTATCAGTTGCCTTTTTTCTACACTTGGTTGACTGTGGCTTTAGGTGAACTTTTGTCCATGTCGATCGGTGGTCTATTGATATACTGGATCAGTAAAAAAATTGATCTAACAAAATAAAAAGCGGGATAGAAATCTCTGATACTTTCTTTTTGAAAGATCAATGATTTCTATCTCGCTTATTTTTCTAAATAAAATTCAAAACGGTTACCAACATATTGTGTACGAACATATTCAAATGGTGTACCATCTTCAAAGTAAGAAATCTGACGCAAACGTAAAATAGCATCGCCGCGTTTGATTTTTAAATAATCAGCAATTTGTTCTGAAGCCAGCATAGCAGAAATCGTTTGATTTGCATGACCGATTTTATTGCCGCCTTTTTCCTCTAAGGTTTTATAAAAAGAATTCGTGATCTCCGTTTTACTGTAGCGGTCTACTAATGAGTATGGGACACTGGCAACTTCAAAACAAATAGGCAGGTCATCAGCAAAACGAATTCGTTCCATACGGACGATTTGTTCATTTTCTGTTAGATTCAATTTTTCCATTTCACTTGAACTTGGCTTAGCTACGTAATAAGAAACGGTACGGCTAGAAGGTACTCGATTTTGCGAAAGCATGATATCTGTAAAACTGGTGGTTCCTGTCATTTTTTCCTGTACTTTTTTACGGGCTACATAGGTTCCTGAACCGATTTTTCTTTCTAAGATCCCTTCATCTGCCAACGTTTGAATCGCTTGTCTCAAGGTCATTCTGCTCACGCCAAATTGCGTAGCAAGTTCACGTTCTGATGGAAGCCTGTCCCCAATCTTCCAAACTCCGTGTTCTATGTCATTTTTGATTTTATCATGAATTTGTATATAAACTGGTAAACTCGACACCATCTGATTTCCTCCTCGTTATTCTCTTCCTTTCTATTATAACTGGTATATACCTTATAAACAACTAAAAGTTCTAAAAACAAGGTATCGAGAGGTTTTCTAATACTATTTGGTATGCCTGTTTCATTTCGTTTGTTGCGAAAAGAAAGAAATCTTTTGGATGCTTATAACTTTCACTCACTAACGTCTTAAAACAACGAGGATGAGGTAAAATTGCCGAATTTCGAACGATTTTTTACCATTGCCGAAGAACCTAACTTTTAGCCATCGTTTATTAAGAATTAAAGTCCGAGACAAAACTATTTTTCTAGTTTTATCCCGAACTCGATTACCTTTGTGTTATGAATGGATTTTTTCTTCATCCATCATTTTATGCGCAGTAGCCATCATTAAACGAATACGATTTAACTGATTGACTAAGGATACTCCTGGATCATAATCGATCGGTGCTATGTTTGCTTTAGGATACTGCCGTCTTAATTCTTTTGTGACCCCTTTACCTACTACATGGTTCGGCAGACAACCAAACGGCTGCATACAGACTATATTGTTTACATCTGATTTCAAGAGCTCGATCATTTCTCCGGTCAAGAACCAGCCTTCTCCTGTATGATTCCCAATCGATAAAATTTTTCCAGCATCTTCAGCCAGCTCATGAATAGAGTTGATTCCATCAAAACGCTTCGAATTGCTCAAAGCTTTGTCCATTGGTTTTTCAACATATTCAATCATTCGTATCGCAAATTTTGCTAAGTTTTTGCTTTGCTTCGACATACCAAGATTCTCGTATTTAAAAATTTGGTTGTATAAAGAATAGTTCATGAAACCAACGATATCTGGAACAACTGCCTCAGCACCTTCTGCTTCCAGCAAACGGACGATATCATTATTTGCTGTTGGGGAATATTTGACTAGGATTTCTCCAACTACGCCGACTTTCGGCTTTTGAATATCCAGTAGTGGGACTTCATCAAATTCTTTGATGATTTTTTTCATATTACGATTAAATAGCGTTAACGAACCATTGCGAACATTTTTTTCTACTTGCTTCAACCATTTTTCATGAAGTTCATCGATCATGCCTACTTCTGTCTCGTAAGGACGAGTCCGATAAACAACTCGTTCAAATAAATCACCATATAAGAAAGCAACTGCTAGACGCTTCAACATAGGTAAAGTAAATTTGAATCCAGGGTTCGATTCTACTCCTTTATTGCCCATCGAAACAGAAACAACAGGTACTTGCGGGAATCCAGCATCATTCAAAGCTTTTCTAAGCAGCGGGATATAATTCGTTGCTCGGCATCCGCCACCGGTTTGTGTCATCATCACACTCACATGATCTAAATCATATTCACCGCTCTCAAGTGCTTCAACAAGCTGCCCAATTGAAATGATCGCAGGATAACAAGCGTCATTGTTTACATACTTCAATCCAACGTTGACTGCCTCACGGTCATCAGCGGGCAGACAAACCACATTATATCCTGATGCTTTTAGCGCTTCATCAACTAATCCTGATTGATGGATCGGACTTAACATTGGTAAAAGTAGCGTATGCGTTCGTTTCATCTCTTTTGTAAATACGATTTTTTCTGGTTCTTCGTGCTGTAATTTCGGCTCAAAGTTCATTTTTTCTCTTTCACCAACTGCCGCCTTGAGTGAACGTAAACGAATTCGAATTGCGCCCAGGTTAGATCCTTCATCAATTTTCAAGACTGTATAGATTTTGCCATATTGTTCCATGATTTCTTCTACTTGATCCGTTGTTACTGCATCCAGCCCGCAGCCAAATGAATTCAACTGAACAAGTTCTAGATTTTTAGACTTAGCAACGACACGAGCAGCAGCATATAGGCGAGAATGATAGACCCACTGATTGACGACACGTAAATTGCCTACATCACCTAAATGAGAAATACTATCTTCCGTCAATACATGAAATCCTTCTTGTGTGATCACATCTGCGATCCCATGATTGATTTCCGGGTCCAAATGATAGGGTCTACCAGAAAGAACGATCCCTTTTTCGCCTTTTTGATTCAGCATTACAAGGGTTTCTTCCCCTTTATTACGAATTGCTTCTTTAAAGGCATCGAGCTCTTCATAGCCATGTCGTAACGCTTGAGTAACCTGCTCTGCGGAAATGCCCAAATCAGCAAAAGTATCGCTCAGGACTTTGGCAACAGATGCCTCGTCAGCTAAATTGATATATGGATTACGATAATCAACTTTACCGTCTCTAATATCATCAACATTATTGCGAATCACATCTGGATAGCTTTGAACGATCGGACAGTTAAAATGATTGTCCGCTTCTGCCGATTCTTGACGTTCAAACACAACACCTGGATAAAAAATCATCGGAATCTCTGCGTCGATCAGCGCTTGAATATGTCCATGAGTAATTTTCGCTGGGTAACAGGCCGTATCACTAGGAATGGTTTCCATGCCTTGTTCATATAGCTCTTTATTTGAACGCGGTGATAATTCCACCCTAAAGCCCAAATCAGTGAAGAACGTATGCCATAGCGGATAATTTTCATACATATTCAATACACGAGGGATCCCGATCCGACCATATTTCGCATCTTTTTCTTTTAATGGACGGTATTTAAAGAGCTTCCGATATTTGTAGTCGATCATATTGACTTTTCGGTCTTCTCTTTTGACTTTGATTCTAGCGCCTCTCTCACAACGATTGCCAGTCACAAATTGACGACCATCTGAAAATATAGTGACCGTCATCATACAATTGTTCTCACAAAGACCACAGTGTGTAAATTCCTTTTCTGCAGTAAATGTGTCCAACTCGTCTAAAGCAAGCATTGTTGTCTCTTGTCCTAATTCATAGTTTTCTAAAGCGATCAATGCAGCACCGTAAGCACCCATCAGTCCCGCAATAGAAGGACGAACCACCTCGCGCTCGCTGATCATTTCAAACGCCCGTAAAACAGCTTCATTATAAAAAGTACCGCCCTGACAAACGATTTTCTTTCCTAACTCCTCTGGTCGACGAACCTTGATTACTTTATAAATCGCATTTTTAATAACCGAATAGGACAGACCTGCTGAAATATCTCCAACAGAAGCACCTTCTTTTTGAACTTGTTTTACCTTGGAATTCATGAATACGGTACAGCGTGAGCCTAAATCTACCGGTGCTTTTGAACTCAACGCTTCAATGGCAAAATCTTTTACATCATAATTCAACGACTTGGCAAACGTTTCAATGAACGAACCGCAGCCTGATGAACAAGCTTCATTCAGTTGAATCGAGGATAACACACCGTCCTTGATCGTCATCGCTTTCATATCCTGACCGCCAATGTCTAAAATAAAATCTACACCTGGTTGAAAATGATCTGCCGCTTTATAATGCGCCATCGTTTCTACTTCACCGATATCGACCTTCAAAGCATTTTTGATCAAATGTTCGCCATAACCTGTCACTGCTGCCTTACCGATAAAGACATCCTTTGGCATTTGCTGATACAAGTCTTTCAAGACTTCCATCGTCGTTTCTAAAGGCTGCCCTTGGTTATTTCCATAAAATGAGAACAACAGATTACCATCTTCATCGATCAACGTGACTTTCGTTGTTGTAGATCCTGCATCGATCCCTAAAAATGCGACACCTTGATGTTCAGATAAAGGCTTTTCTTGCGCCTTAGCCTGATCGTGGCGGGCTCTAAATGCATTTAACTCCTCTTCATCTTGGAATAACGGTTCCAAGGTATCGGTTGGCTTCAATTGTTCCTGATCTCCCTGCGTTAGACGCTGAATCAGCTCTTCTAGAGTAGTCAAATTCGCGCCTTCAGAATAAATGGCTGCTCCCATCGCAACAAATAACTGAGGGTTTTCCGGGAAGATGACATCTCCCGGCTGGATATCCAACGTTTCAATAAATCGTTTTCTAAGCTCTGACATAAAGAAAAGCGGTCCGCCTAAAAAAGCGATCTTTCCTTTGATTTTTCTTCCTGCCGCTAACCCTGCAATGGTTTGATTGACCACCGCTTGAAAGATACTAGCTGCAATATCTTCTTTTGCTGCCCCTTCATTGATCAGCGGCTGAACATCTGTTTTAGCAAATACTCCGCATCTTGAAGCGATCGGATAAATCGTTTGATAATTTTTCGCCAGTTCATTGACTCCGTTTGCATCTGTTTTTAATAAGACGGCCATTTGATCGATAAAAGCTCCCGTCCCACCAGCACAGCTGCCATTCATCCGTTGCTCTAACGCACCATCGAAAAAGGTGATCTTTGCATCTTCTCCGCCTAGTTCGATCGCAACATCGGTTTCGGGAATAATTTCTTCTACAGTTCTTGTACAAGCGATCACTTCCTGAACAAAAGAAATGTTTAGGACATCTGCGAGCCCCATTCCTCCAGAACCTGTGATCGTCATCGTGAGAGGTGTTTTTTCACCAAGAACATTCATTGCTTCTATCAAAACTTTTTCTGTGGCTGCTTTCACATCTGAGTAATGTCGTTCATATTTTGCGAATTTGGTATGATTTTCTTCATCGATAATTACCAATTTCACAGTTGTCGAACCGACATCTATTCCTGCTCTTATTGTCATTTGTTTTATCTCCTTATTGTCCATACCTTTTTATTTCCCAACACTTTGTTGATTATCCTACAAGGTGTCTGATATAATACTTATGTATATTTTAGAAAGATTCTAATTTATTTGCAACAAGCAAAACACCCAAATTTGTGAGATAAGCAACAAACTTATCAAATCTGTTGATTATTTTGAAAGGAATTTTTATATGTCGAAGAAAACAGACCTGCGGGTAAAGCGAACACACAAAATGATCATCGAAGCTTTCTTTCATTTAGTTGAGGAAAAAGGATATGATTGTATCACGATCCAAGACATTGCAGATGAAGCGATGATCAATCGCGCGACTTTTTATGCTCATTTTAAAGATAAACAGGATCTTTATGAACAAATTTTTGATTTTGCCGTCAATGCCTTTACTTCTGTCATCGATACAGAACAAATCATTGTAAAAAATCGAATCAAGGTCAAACAGATCGAATTTCTTCTTACACATATTTATATCAATATTCAAAAAAATAAGAACTTTTTCTTAACGATCATGGACGGCAGCTCTAATGAATTACTGCGAAAAAAATTGGCTGAGATCATTTATGAAAAATATGCAGACATTCTCTGTAAGTTAAAGATCACTGAAAACGAGATCGAAGTACCGATCGATTTCATTATTGAATACATGACATCGATCTTCATCGGAACCCTTCACTGGTGGATTACAAGTGACACAGATATGTCACCAAATCATCTAGCTAGACTTGTTATTAAATTAGTTGGAAATGGGCACTTAACTGTGCTTGGGATCGAGATCGATAAATAATCAAAAAAAGAGCCCGAAACAAAACTAGAAATCAGTTTTGTTTCGGGCTCTAAATTCGAATAAAAGGCAAGAAAAAAGCAACTACTACGCTACGCTTCGATCACATCAGCTAACGCATACAGTTTCACTATTGTTCAAAGAACAAAGTGAAGCTAGCAAAATTCTAAGTGCTAAAGCACTAAGAGTTGAAGGCTTCGGAAATAAGCTGAAGTTGCTGTAAAATACAACGAGGACCGCGTTGATGCTTTCTCGTCAAAGACTCGTCGCAGATAAACAGTGTCGCACAGTACCTACCTGGTCACAAAAATTTGAAGAACGATTTTTGTCCATTCCTTCTTCATTTCCCGAAGCTAAACGCTTTTTGTCTCAGCTCTTTTTTGTTTAACGATTTTTTGCACGCCATTTTTTCGTATGTGCTGTATCTCTAGAAGAGATGATTTTAACACTGGAAGCTTTCTCTCCATTTTTCTTTTTAGAAAAAAGATTGACCTTCACATCATATTTTCCTTCACTGGCTAAATCATATAGTCTTTCAGCTGTTTCAGTTATTTTCTCTTTGATGTTCATTATTTTCACTCCTCATATGTTTCTTTTGTTTCTTTCACTTTATCATATATTTTTGAAAAAGAGAACAAAAGCTCTCTGCCTTTTATGAATAAAAAAAACAACTCATCTGAGTTGTTTTGATAAGACTGGGGTAGCTGGATTCGAACCAACGCATGACAGAGTCAAAGTCTGTTGCCTTACCGCTTGGCCATACCCCAATAATAAAAATGGAGGAAAGTGGATTCGAACCACTGAACCCTAAGGAACGGATTTACAGTCCGTCGCGTTTAGCCACTTCGCTATTCCTCCAAAAGGTTTTAGTAAAAAACCTGACTTAGTTATAATACAAAATTTTCGAGTAAATTGCAAGCACTTTTCGAAAAAAAGTTGTTATTTATTTTAGTCGTTCAAATTCCACTGACGAATCACGTATTCAATCGCTTCATCCAGCGTTTTGACTGTTGCTTCATTTCGTCCATCAATCAATACTGCGAATTTTTTTTCCGCTTGAGTGACTACTTGACCGATTTCTTTTTTACCAATCATTAAGGTATTGATGGTCAATTGTTCCCCGTTGATCTTTTTTTGACTCTCTTCGATTCGTACTTCTATATCTTTATTCTTTTTAGACATTCTCATCCCTCCAAGCCTCTATGTTATCATGTCTCGTAAAAAAAAGCACCTATCATTTAAGATAGATGCCCGATATTTTTGAATTTAGGTACTAAACAATTGTTTCCGTTTGACTTCACTCATTAAACCAAAAGCAATCCCAGCTATGATCGACACAATGCCAATAGTAATAAATAGCCATAAAAAGCTTGATAAATACGTTTGAATGAAATCATACATCGCTTTCGATTGAATACCTAGTTTTTTCAGAAATCCCTGTATTAAAATAGCAGCAGGAACAACGACCATCATCAATCCACTACCAATGGCTATATACGACCAATATCTCAATAAACGATGGAAATAGCCACGTAGTGATGAATAAAGAGAAAGACTTAGTAATCCCCATAAAACGCCGCAAATGACCATGAAAATGACGAGTGTCGATTTATAGTTCATTACTTTTCGTCCATAAGAGACTAAGAAAGGCAATTCGATATAGCCTTTATAAATCGTAACGGCATTTTCTCCTAAATCATTCACTGCTTTTTCTGACTCTGGAGTCACTTCAATGTTTTTCTCTTCCATGTAAGCCATAATTGCCTCAGAGACAGCCGCATGAATTTGCTTCTCATTAGAAATTGAGTATTTGGTTCCTGAATGATACATTGCTTTGAAATATGCATCAACATCTTTTTGAACCAGAGCTTTGCTGACTGTTTGATCCAGCACGCCTTCCGGTATATTACTTCCTAAAGCACTATTTTCAATTTGCCGATTGATTTCTCCTGCTAATTCTGTGTAATAATCAGCATTAGCAGCTTGCTTTGTTATATAGTTTTCACTAAAAAGAGTCAATCTCAATGCAAGTAAAATCAAAAAAGCAAACAAAAAGACAGAGGATAAAAATGCAATCAAAAAGCGCGAAAGCACCTTCATCAGATGACCCCGATTTCTCATTTCACTGATTCTCCTTTTTTACGATTTTTCATCAATAATCGGTCCAGAAATATAATCTGCAGAGACAAATACACGTTCTGGTGTTAAGCCGATCGCATCCAGTGGATAACAGGTATATAGAATCAGTGAGCGCTTCGTGCGATCACCCAGCTTAGTATTGATTGATGGATCTTTATAATTCGCAACTTTGACTTCCGTTACTTGATATGTATAATCCCCATAATGAGTATGAACCTTGACCTCATCTCCTGGCTCTAAATAATAGATTTTCCCGAAAGAAGGCATATTATGTCCGCCAATCAATGTTGTTCCTAAATCTCCTGGAATCATACTGCCAATATATTGACCTGCGCCTAAACGCAAAATTTCTTCGCTATCTCCATAATACAATGGTTCATTAATTCCAACTTTATCAATGACAACTTCCCCGAACAGATCTCCTCCTGTCGGATAGACGACACTTGTAGAAGCTAAAGCTCCTGTTTCAGATGATTGTGTCCCCTTTGTTTCGTTGGATTGCTGTGTTTCACTAGGATCTGCTGTCTGATTTTTTGAGTTCTGTGTTTCTGACGATTGCTTTGTTTCTTGAGCTCTTTTGGCAAATAGATTATTTCCTTTTTGTTCAAAAGAAGGCGCGTCATTCAACGAAATCAATTCCACAGCAGAAGAAGCAAAATTAATGACAGGTGCACCAATAATGTAAATAATAAGATAGCCGAAAAACATAAAGAGAAGAGGCACGTAAATAAATGCCCCTACTCTTTTCAATTTTTTCATATTAAGCTAGTTTATTCTTTCTGCTCACAAATACTGCACCTGTTGCAGCAACAATTAGTGAACCAAAAGTAATACCGCTAAGTGCGTAATTTGCGCCTGTATTTTTGACTGGTGTTCCAGTGCTGTATACAGGTGCACCTTTAGTGTCAGTGACAGTCACTGCAGAGTAACTTCCGCCAGCACCAAAAGTAATTTTCACACCGATTGCATTTCCAGCTGCTACAACATAACTTTGCAACTGAGAAATGACATTTGCCGGCAATAATCTAAGCGCATCTCCAAGTGTATTTGCACCAGAAGCATCTACAGAAACACCTTCAACTAACGCACGCGCTGCTTGAATGTTTTTGATTGCTTCATCCGCTTGAGCTTGTGTTAAGTCAACACGTTTCAAGTGATTTTCTGCTGCATTGATCTCAGCTGCACCAAAAGCAAATTTCTTGCCGCCGATTGTAGCGCCAGCATTCAATTCATTAAGTATTGGTTGTTCAACTGCCGAAATTGCACCGTCTGCCAATGCAGGAGTTGCAAAACCTAATACGACTACTAAAGCAACGACAAATCCGATAACCTTTTTCATTTTCATTCCTCCTATCTTATATATTTATAATCAATTACAGTAAAGCTGTAACAATTATACCCTCAACAACACCTTATTTTTAAGGCAATAGAAAAACATATGTATCAGAAATAGTGCAACAAAATACACTCTTTTTTCAAAAATACAAAAGTCTTCACTATATAAAATTATCATATGCATTTGCAATAGTCAAACTGTTTTCTAGGAAAATAAACGTTATCATCCCTTGACTTTACTACCTATTTATGTCTTTTTAGATAGTAATACGGCTTCAAAAACGTCATAACCAGCAGTCTTTAGAATTTGTTCGATTTTGGCTGTTTCACGACTTTCTATCTGAAGTTCAATGATCGTTTCTAATTCTTTTCGGTTAACGACAACAGTTAATATACTAAAATCATTTTCTGCTAATAATTTAGTAATATCTGCTAATATTCCTTTATGGTCTTCAGGAATTCGAAGTTGAATTCTTGTCCCGCCATCATTGTAACCTGTGATTTTTAAGAACGCATCAAAGATATCATTATTTGTAATGATCCCGACCAGTTGTTCATTTGTATCAACTACTGGTAAAACTCCGATATTATTTTGACGCATTTGATAAATACCATCTTCTAAAGAGGCCTCTGGTTTGATCGTCTGAACTTCCTTTACCATAACATCGGCAACTGTTGTCTTGTTCAGCAGATAGTTTACCTCATACACACTTAAACTCGTTGCTTTGGACGGCATTGCAGATTGAATGGTTCCTTCTGTGATCAACCCTACGATCCGTTCTTTTTCAACAACAGGTAAACGGTGGATATTGTTTTTTTTCATTAGATCGACCGCATCAAAAATCTTCATTTGCGGCTGTGCTACAATCAATGTTTTGGTCATAAAATCACTAACGCTCATGCTTTTATCCTCCTAAATATGCTTTTTTGACTTCTTCACTTTCTAATAGTTCTTTACCTGGTCCACTCAGTACTACTTCCCCTGTTTCCAAAACATAGCCTCTATCAGCGATCGATAATGCCATTTTTGCATTTTGTTCGATCAGCAAAACGGTCGTTCCTTGTTTATTGATTTCCTGAATAATATTGAAGATCTCTTGAATAAAAATAGGTGCCAAGCCCATTGAAGGTTCATCTAGTAATAATAATTTAGGTTTAGACATCAATGCTCTGCCCATTGCCAGCATTTGCTGTTCACCACCTGATAAGGTAGAAGCATCTTGATTTCTACGTTCCTTTAAAATGGGAAACCGTTCAAAAATCATCTCATAATCTTCTTTTAATTGTTTATCTTTTCTTAGAAAAGCCCCCATTTCAAGATTTTCCTGAACCGTTAATCCCGAGAAGACATGACGCCCTTCCGGAACTTGGCAAAGGCCAGATGCGACGATTTTTTGAGGCACTACTTTTTGGATTTCTTGTCCTTCAAATGTAATGGTTCCGTTTGATGGACGGTTCAAGCCCGAAATGGTTCGCAGAATCGTGGTTTTCCCTGCACCATTGGCTCCAATCAAGGAAACGATTTCCCCTCGTTCTACTTTAAAGTTTACATCACGTACCGCTTGGATCACACCATAATGTACGGATAGATTTTCAACAGTCAGCATTATAGTTCACCTCCAAGGTAAGCTTCGATCACTCGGGGATCATTTTTGATTGCTTCCGGATCACCTTCCGCGATGATTCTGCCATACTCCAGCACATAGATTCGTTGACAAACCTCCATGACCAAACTCATATCATGTTCGATCAAGACGATCGTGATCTGAAATTCTTTTTGGATTTTACGAATAAGCTCAGTTAGGTCAGCTGTTTCTTGCGGATTCATTCCTGCCGCTGGTTCATCCAAAAATAACACTTTAGGCTGTGTCGCTAATGCACGAACGATTTCTAAGCGTCTTTGTTCGCCATATGGTAAGTTTTTAGCTAGTGTATCAACTTTATCTTCCAACCCAAAGATCACTAATAATTCATGGACTTTTTCTGCCATTGCTTCTTCTTTTTTATAAAATGTCGGTAAACGTAAAATACTGGATAGAATTCCTTCTTTATTTTTACTGTTCATTGCAATCAGCACATTATCCATTACTGTTAAATCTTTGAAAAGACGGATATTTTGGAATGTTCTACATAATCCCATGTCGGCGATTTTATAGGGCTTCATTCCATTAAGTTGATGTTCTTTTCCCAGTACATCAAGTGTCACTGTGCCTTCACTTGGCTCATAAACGCCTGTCAAAAGATTAAATAAAGTTGTTTTTCCAGCGCCGTTTGGCCCAATCAGACCAATCAATTCATTGCTTTCTAACGAAAGATTGACATTTGAAACAGCCGCAAGTCCACCAAAGTTTTTAGTTAAATTACTAACGTTCAATAGAGGCATTTGATTTTTCCTCCTTTTGTTTGAATAATTTTTTAGCAGAAAATTCCCATGTCCCTAGAAGTCCGCCCGGTTTGAATATCATAATGATGATCAAAGCTAATGCATAAATAATCATTCTTAATGCCCCAGCATCTTGTAAGAACATATTTAAAATCCCTAATACGATCGCTGAAATAAATGTCCCTGTCACACTACCGATCCCACCGAAGACGACAATGATCAAGATGTCGATCGATTTCATAAAACCGAAATCTTTTGGCGCAATCGTTTGAACATAGCTAGAATAAATAGCTCCAGCAACACTTGCTGTGATAGCACCAATGATGAATGCTGCCACTTTGTATTTTGTCGTATTGACTCCCATAGATTCAGCAGCGATCTCATCTTCTCGAATCGCCATTGTCGCACGACCTGGACCACTGTGAATAAAATTGACGATAACTAATGTCACAACCACAACAAAACCAAATACCATCGGCCAACTGACCATTGGGGGAATCCCGAAAATTCCAGCAGGTCCATTCGTCAACTCTTTCATATTGATAATAATGATTCGAATGATCTCAGAAATACCCAGTGTTGCAATCGCTAAATAGTCTCCTTTTAGTCTCAGCGTAGGAATTCCTACGAGTAAAGCAACAAACCCAGATAAAACGATTCCTAATAAAATTCCACTGAAAAAACCGCCCATCGTTGGATACTTCACCGTCATGATCGCAGCACTATAGGCACCGATCGCCATGAATCCAGCATGACCTAAAGAAAATTGACCAGAAAAACCAATAATCAAATTCAAGCCCAGTGCCAACATAATATTGATCCCAATCGTAATTAACGTATATTCCGTAAACGGTGTGATCACACCCGTGATGTACAATACATAAATAAAAGCATACGCTCCAGCGGCAATTAAAAGCCAGATAAGATTATATTTTAGATTCTTTTTCATGCGCGCTCACCTACACTTTCTCTTTGATGTTCTTGCCAAGTATTCCGGCAGGACGAATCAATAAAATAATAATCAATAATGCGTACACAACCGCATCTTTATAATCAGAAAAACCAAGAGCGATCGTGATCGTCTCTAATAAACCGATCACGAAACCGCCTAAAGCAGCTCCCGGAATAATTCCAATGCCGCCTAAAACTGCAGCAACAAATGATTTAAGACCTGGCACAACTCCCATCATTGGATCGATCGAGTTATAATATAATCCAATTAGCATCCCCGCAGCAGCGGCAAGTGCTGAGCCCAAAGCAAATGTAAATGAAATCGTACGGTTGACATTGATTCCCATTAATTGTGCAGCATCTGCATCAACAGAAACAGCCCGCATAGCTTTACCCATTTTTGTCTTTTTGACGATCAATTGTAAGGCGATCATCAAAACTAAAGCAATCACTAAAATAAGCACTTGAATGTTTGAAATTTGAATAAAACCTAATTGATAGTTTTTAAATTCGATTGCTTGTGGAAATGATTTTTTCTCTGGACCTAACCAATAGATCATCCCATTCTGTAGTAAAAACGATACTCCGATCGCTGTGATCAACGCGGCGATCCTTGTTGATTTTCTTAGTGGGCGGTACGCTAGAAATTCAATTACGACACCGATAACAGCCGCTCCAGCCATTGATAAAATCAATGCTGGGAAAAATCCTAAATTTAATTTATTGATAAAGAAATACCCCATAAAACCACCCAACATATAGATTTCTCCGTGGGCAAAGTTGATCAATTTTATAATACCGTAAACCATTGTATACCCTAGTGCCAATAGCGCATAAATACTGCCTAGAAAAAGCCCATTTACTAATTGTTGGATCACGACTTCCATATTTTTCACTTCCAATATTTTAGAATAATTGTTTGATTAAAGAAAAAAGAGGATGGACAAAACGTAAAAACTTGTCTCACCCTCTTTGAATGTTCTATTGATTTTTCCTAAGGATTTACTGCTTCGGCAGACGTTTCTTTTCCTTCTGTCAAGCCTAATACAACAGCTGATTTTTCTGGGTTGTGGTTTTTATCCATCGTCATTTTACCAGTTACTCCAACGAAATCTTTCAATGAAGCCAAGCCTTCTGTAATGTCTTTTGAATCAGCAGAATCTTTGTCTTCCATCGCTTGTTTCAGCATGTATACTGAATCATAACCTAAAGCATTGAACGCTGATGGCTGCTTGCTGTATTTTTCTTTGAAGGCTTTTACAAATGGTTCTACCTTGTCAGTCGCAGGTGCTTTTTCTGAGAAATGACCTGTGTAATAGACATCAGAAACATTTTTAGCTCCGGCGATCTCAACTAATTTTTCATCACCAAAACCATCAGCACCAAGAATCGGTTTATCGATGCCCATTTCACGCGCTTGCTTGATGATCAAGCCCGCTTCGGCATAGTAACCTGGAATATAAATCGCATCATAATCAAGGTCTTTGATCTTCGTCAAGATTGCTTGGAAGTCTTTATCACCTGCAGTGAATGTTTCTTCTTTAGCAATTTTTCCTTTATACGTGTCTTTGAATGATTTAGTCAATCCAATTGCGTAGTCACTCGAATTGTCCCCAATGATCACGACATTTTTAGCTTCCAGATTATCTTGCGCAAATTTTGCTAAGATGACCCCTTGGAACGTATCTTGGAAACATGCTCTAAAGATATATTCCTGTACTTTGTCATTTACGACTGTAATACTGTCATCAGTTCCAGAAGGAGTGATGACTGGAACAGCTGCTTTAGTCATATTTGGAATCGTCGCTTTCGTTGCACCAGACGTTGCTGGCCCAACAACAGCAACAACTTTATCTTTTGCAGTTAAGTTGGCTGCAACAGAAGTCGCTTCCCCATTTTCTGATTTATTGTCTTTTTCGATCAATTCTAATTTTTTACCAAGTACACCGCCTGATTCATTGATTTCCTCAACCGCAAGCTTGATTCCTTCTTTTTCAGCATTTCCATACGCTGAAACATCTCCAGAAAGTTCCATGTTCATCCCGATTTTGATCGTGTCGCCTTCAACTTTATTTCCACCGCCGCTTGCGCCTCCGCCAGCTGCTGGTCCACATGCTGCTAGTAAGAATAGACTAGCGAATAAAAAACTAAATTTTTTCATCTTGTTTCCCCCTTGAGTTTAAAAATTGAACAAGCTTTTTTCACTAGTGAAAAAAAGATACTCGCACAACTTGAGTCTGCATTTCCTCTGAATAATTCTCCCTGCATATATAATTATTAAAGAGTATGTATACA
This sequence comes from Enterococcus wangshanyuanii, assembly GCF_002197645.1. Taxonomy (NCBI): domain Bacteria; kingdom Bacillati; phylum Bacillota; class Bacilli; order Lactobacillales; family Enterococcaceae; genus Enterococcus; species Enterococcus wangshanyuanii. The sequence goes on from NZ_CP021874.1 coordinate 1,340,794, forward strand.
AATATAATCAAAAACCTAAGAAATGTCAATGAATTTTCAGAAAATTTCTATAATTCAAATTATTAGGAAAAATCTCTTATTTCTACACTTGTTGATTTAGTTATTATTTCATCAAAAAAAAGACAAAACAAGAAATCTGTTCGGCCTTTTTTTGACTAATCAAAATCAATCTATTCTCTGTTTTTATGATGCATCATTTGGAAATTAGCAGCTGCTCCAATCAAGTTTGCATCATTGTTATATTTACAAGTCACGATTTGAGGAACAAAATCATTTAAACCAAAATGAGCAAGTTTCTCCTTCATTCGATGGTCGATCTCATCCAACAAACCTTCTTTAGCCGAAACACCGCCACCTAGAACGATCATCTCCGGATCAAATGAAAATTGAATGCTAAACAATCCTTGTGTCAAATAGTCATAAAAGTGATTGACCTCTTCAATGGCTAACTCATCTCCCGCTTTTGCAAACGCAAATACTTCTTCACCTGAAAAAGTCTCTTTTGCTACACCTTTTCGTTTACAATACCGCCAAGCCATTTGAACAGCTGTTCCTAAATGACTGAAGGTTTTCCCCTGATCCAAGTACATCAGTCCAAACTCACCGCCGTAAAGATGAGCACCTTTTGCGATTTGACCTTGATGGAAAATTGCACCGCCGATTCCTGTCCCGATCACAACAAAAGCAACTTCCTGTTTTCCCTTGGCAGCACCCTCATAAATTTCCGCCATTCCTGCACAATTGGCATCATTTTCGATTGCCACAGGTAGTTTAAATAGCGCTTCCAATTCTTCAAAAATATTGAAGCCATGAATATAAGGTATCGCAGATATTCCATTGATCATCTGTTTTTCTACATCCACTACGCCAGGTGCACTCAACGCAACACCTTCAACCGTTGTCTTTGTCTCTGTAAAAACCGATAATAAAGACGCTTTCATTTCTTCCCATGTTTTCGGTGTAGTAAACTTTCCTTTATCGATGATCGCCTGACCATTCCATACACCATGTTTTACTGCTGATCCGCCAAAGTCAAATGTCAAAATTGCCATCCTAAACACCCATCCTCATCTATTTTTTCTTATTCCTTCTATAATTATACGGACCATGATATTCCTGATCCGGATTTCTTTTTAGGCTAAATTTTAATGGGACATAGTCGATACCACCTTTAGTCAACGGATGACAACGTAAAAATCTGGCTGTTCCCATCGTCACACCCTTGATTGTTCCGTGTGTTTGAATCGCATCGATCATATATTGGGAACAAGTTGGATGATACCGGCAGCTAGCTGGCAGCCCAGGTGAAATAAAACGTTGATAAAAACGCACCATTCCTACAAAAACATTTTTTGCCATTTCGTCCCTCTTTTCTCTATCCGCAAAAACTATACCCTGTTTTGACGGTGAATGCAAGTTTGCTGGAACAAAATAAAAACATTTTTAGATTCCTTTTTGGTTCTGAAAAAGAAAACTATTCAAATCTTTAAAAGGGTGCTAAAATAGGGGCAAGTAACTTTATTACATATCACTAATCAATGAAATGGAGAGAAGCAACGATGGGTTTAAAATTCGAACGAAAAGACGATTTAGATAAATTATTCGACGCTTTTGCGGTAGATCCTAAAAAAGTCGAAATGCCAAAAGAAGAGCTAGATAAACAAGCAGCAAAAGCTGAGCAAAAAAAAGAACAGAAAAATGAGCAATAAAAAAGCTTTGACTTCTCGAAAGAGTTGTCGAAGCTTTTTTTATAAATATTTTTCAATTGCCTGCCAAGCTTCTTCCTTACCTTCTTTGGTTTGAGAAGAAAAAAGAATGAAGTCGTCAGACTTATCGAAATTCAATGCTTTCTTGATGATACTTTCGTGTTTGTTCCATTTTCCACGGGGAATTTTATCTTTTTTAGTCGCAACCACGATCACAGGAATCTCATAGTATTTCAAAAATTCATACATTTGAATATCCTCTTGTGTTGGTGCATGACGTAAATCAACTAAAGAAACGACTGCTTTTAGCTGTTCTCTTGTTGTCATGTACGTCTCGATCATCTCGCCCCATTTTGCCCGCTCAGTTTTTGAGACTTTGGCATAGCCATAACCGGGCACATCGACGAAATGTAATGCATCTTCGATCAAGTAAAAATTTAAGGTCTGTGTTTTACCAGGTTTGCCAGAAGTTCTGGCTAGATTTTTTCGATTGATCAGTGTATTGATAAATGATGATTTACCAACATTTGAACGCCCAGCTAGAGCGATTTCCGGCAATTCTGTTTCTGGATATTGTTTTGGTGAAACTGCGCTAATAATAATTTCAGCATTATGAACTTGCATATATTGACCTCCTAACATAAAAAGACTGAGACAAAAATCCAGCTCCGTGTCTGTCCGAATAAGCTGAACTTTCGTCTCGTCATGTACGCAACAATCAATGTTTTCGTATTTTAAATGATTTATCCTGCTTTTTTATCTGTTTTATCGTAGACGATCGCAGGTTTGCCAGTCCCGTCTGCTGCCATTTCTGTAATGATCACTTTTTCGATCGTATCATCAGATGGCACATCAAACATGACATCCATCATGATCTCTTCAATGATCGAACGAAGTCCGCGGGCACCAGTATTTCGTTCAATTGCCTTGTTGGCAATGGCACGAAGGGCATCTTCTTCAAATTCCAATTCAGTATCATCTAATGATAATAATTTTTGGTATTGTTTCACTAATGCATTCTTAGGCTCAGTTAAAATACGAACCAAGTCATCTGTTGTTAATTTTTCTAATGCCGCAGTTACTGGTAAACGTCCAATAAATTCAGGGATCAAACCAAATTTCAATAAATCTTCTGGAATGATTTGCTGCATGATACTTTCATCTTCGTTGACTTTGCTATTATTTGTACCAAAACCGATCGTTTTTTCGCCTAAACGATTTTTTACGATTCCTTCGATCCCGTCAAACGCTCCGCCGACAATGAATAGTACATTCGTTGTATCGATTTGGATAAATTCTTGATGCGGGTGTTTCCGTCCACCTTGTGGAGGAACACTGGCAACCGTTCCTTCCAAAATTTTAAGTAAGGCTTGTTGAACACCTTCACCAGAAACATCACGTGTAATCGAAACATTCTCACTCTTACGGGCAATTTTATCGATTTCATCAATGTAGATGATGCCTTTTTCAGCGCGCTCTACATTAAAGTCAGCAGACTGTAATAGCTTCAATAGAATATTCTCTACATCTTCCCCTACATACCCTGCTTCTGTTAAGCTCGTCGCATCAGCGATCGCAAACGGAACATTCAGCGTTTTAGCTAATGTTTGAGCCAAAAATGTTTTCCCAGAACCTGTTGGGCCAATTAAACAAATATTACTCTTTTGTAATTCTACATCCTCAGAGCTTGACTTTTCTGATTGATTTACACGTTTATAGTGATTATAGACAGCTACTGCTAATGAGCGCTTTGCCTGATCTTGTCCAATAACATATTCGTTTAAGACATCCAAAATTTCTTGAGGTTTTGGGACATCTGTTAATTCACGTACGGCTTCATCGTAAAACTCTTCATCAATAATCTCTTTACATAAGTCAATACATTCATTACAAATATACACACCTGGTCCAGCGACGATCTTCTTTACTTCTTCTTGTGTTTTACCACAGAATGAACAGCGGACTGCACCATTGTTATTTGTATTATCGTACATGCATGTCACCTCTCTAAATTAAAAATGACTGTCCATACAGTCTTAAAATATAATAGCACAAATCAAGTGAAAATGCGAACATTGGATTTGTAAAGTTTTTATAAATAAAGCGATACTTATGTTATACTAAAATAGAAAAATGATTTGCTGTAACTTTACTAGACAGCAGTAAAAATGGAGGGAATTTCATGCTGGAACAGATTTTATTAGGAACATATACTCGTCGAGTAAGTAAAGGTATCTATCAAATTGCACTTGATACAGATCAAGGAAAACTTTCGGAAGCTTCTTTACTAGTAGAAGAAACTAGTCCTACTTACTTAACCATAGATCAAAAGGGTGCTCTTTTCAACGTGACATCTGTAGATGGAGAAGGCGGAATGGCAGCTTACAAGGCAAAAGACGATCATTTTGACTTGATCAACAAAGTGACGGAAGCTGGCGCTCCCCCATGTTACGTTTCAGTCGATGAAGAAAAACAATTGGTTTTCGGTGCCAATTATCATCAAGGAATCATCCATGTTTATCGTATTTTAGCAGATGGAAGCTTAGAGGATGCAGATAAGATCATCCATGATGAACCAACAGGCCCTCATGAAAATCAAGACAATGCTCACGTACACTATACAGATTTAACACCAGATGGTCGCTTGGCTGTTTGTGATCTGGGAACAGATCGTGTCTATACGTATGACGTTAGTGCTGAAGGTAAATTATCAGAAGTGGCACAATATGTTGCAGAACCTGGTACTGGTCCTCGTCATTTGGTTTTCCATCCAACGAATCAAATCGCTTATCTTTTTGGTGAACTAGATAGCACAGTGACTGTTTTGTCCTACAATGCAGAAGATGGTTCATTCGAACAGGTACAAAAAGTATCTACTTTACCAGATGGATTCAATGAATTTAATGGCGGCGCTGCGATCCGTATTTCTGCTGATGGACGTTTTGTTTACGCTTCAAACCGCGGACATGATTCGATTGCTGTTTTTGCTACTTCAGAAGATGGTCGGACGATCGACCGTATTCAGCTAATTTCAACAGAAGGTGAAATTCCAAGAGATTTTGACTTAGATCCTTCTGGTAAATTTGTTGTGGCTGCAAATCAAAATACAGACAATCTAACTCTTTATCGTCGTGATGAAGAAACTGGACTTCTAGAAATGATCCAAAAAGATGTTTATGCACCTGAATGTGTTTGTGTCTATTTTAAATAAGAACTGAAAAATGGAGGCTGACACAAAAGTGTTTAGCTTCGAGAAATAAGACGGATCTGCTTTTTTCTCGCCGTTTATTCGAGTTTAGAGAGCGGGACAAAACTAAAAATTAGTTTTGTCTCGCTCTCTTTTTTTATTTTTCATAAGTTCGTACTTCGGCTTTTGACTCTTGGATCATCTCCAATGTTCGGTCAAAGTTACGAGAAGCATACGCATAGAACAACACATCTACAACAATAAATTGATCATGTAAAGAGGTTGTTGCCGCACTTCTAAGGACGGCTTCATTTGAACGTACTGTTTGCAGTGAATAGGCGACCTTATTGGTCAACGTATTGTTGCCAAATTGAGAGAGGCCGATCGTTTTCAGCTGATGTTTTTTCGCTACATCAACTAAGCGCAGTACTTCCTTCGTTTCTCCCGAATGAGAAACACAGAAAAAGACTGCATCTTTTGGAGCTGAAACTAGAATCGTCACTAAAACATGTGAATCCTGTACACAAACAACGGTTTTACCGATCCGATTCCATTTTTGAGCAATGTTTTCTGCTACTAAATAGGAAGCTCCGATGCCAAAAACATAAATGATCGGTGCAGCGACCAATAGATCGACGATCGTTTCTACTCGTTCTTCATTTAATAAGGCAACCGTTTCCTGCATCGATTGATAGGCGTTTCCTAATAATTTTGTTTTGATTTCATCAACCGATTCATTTGCTGTGATATCTGAATACCCTTCATATACAGGTGTTTCGATTTCAGCAGACAAACGTACTTTTAGTTGAGTGAAACTAGGAACGTCGATTTTCTTACAAAAACGAATGACGGTTGCTGGACTCGTCCCTGCATAATTAGCTAGTTCAGCTGCAGTCATGTCGATCACTTTTGCAGGATCTTCTAAAATCGTGTTCCCAATTTTTTGCTCGGATTTTGGCAGTACATCTAACAGACTGATAATCCTACCTTGAATATTTTCACCACTCATTTACTGCTCTCCTTTTTATGTACATTAGGGCGAATCATCACAATCCGCCCCTTGTATTCAATAATAAGTGATACTCCCCAATGGCACTGCTCGCTTTGCGCCAGTCGCATTTGGGACATTTCCAATTCTATGCTGTAGTGTTTGATTTGCTAAAACAGCCATTGCCACAGCTTCTTTGGCTTCAGAAGAAAAACCGATCTCTTCTTGGATCAATACGCTAACTTCTGGTAATTCTTCTTTGATCATCATAACTAGTGTTGGATTATAGCTTCCACCACCACCAATAATAAGTTCTGTTTCTCCATTTATAAAAAGACGAACGGCTTCTGCGATCGACTTTGCAGTGAACATTGTTGCTGTTGCTATCAAATCAGCTGGATTTAATGGCCATTTCTCAATTAAAACCATCGTGAACTGTTTACCGAAATCTTCTCGTCCAGTTGTTTTTGGATAGGCCTTTTTGATATAAGGATGTGCCATCAATTCGTCTAATAACGCTTGATTCACAGTTCCCTGCTTTGCATAAAGACCATCGTTATCGTATTCTTGATTGAAAAAGTGGACGCACAATTCATTCATGATCACATTTCCAGGTCCTGTGTCAAAAGCGATCATATCCGTTTGTTTTCCAGACTGTGGAAGCACTGTTACATTGCCGATCCCGCCAATATTTTGCAGTAGTCTTGTGACACCCGGTTTTTGATACAAGACATATTCTGAATAAGGAACGATCGGAGCACCTTGACCGCCTACCGCCATATCTCTTTCTCTAAAGTTTGAGACAACAGTCGTCTTTGTTCGCTCACAAATAACAGCGGGATCTCCGATTTGTAGTGTAGAGGCAACAAAAGCCTCTCTGGCAAAGGGAATGTGAAACAAGGTTTGCCCATGACTGCCGATAAATGCCAGCTCTTCATTTGAGATACCTGCTTTTTCACATACCAATAAAGCTGCTTGTGCGAATCGTTCTCCTAATTCAACATTCAGTGAACAAATTTTTTCAACATCTGAAGTTTCTATTGCCAGAGCTTCCCGAATTCTTTGCAATACAGCACGGTCAAACGGCAATGTGGAAAAGGCTAAAAGCTCAACGGTCGTCGCTTCATCCTTACCGTTGATTTCAACTAAGGCCGCATCAATACCATCTAAAGAAGTTCCCGACATTAAACCAACTGCATACACCATTCTTTACACCTCTATTATACTGTTTTTAGTTTTAAATGTCTCCATTGCTTTAGTGACTCGTGACTTCGTGAAAAGCAAATTTCTGCCAAGGTCTAATATACGGCAGCAGAACTTGATCAGCAGTGGTCACTTTGCCAACAACGTTTGATTTACCCGAATTTTCCATAGGTAATAAGGCTAGTTGCAGTTCTCCTGCATAGTGCGCATACAATGATGTCTCGATGATGATATCTCCTGTCTGCATATCCACTGTGTTAAACGGTATAAATTCATGTCCTTTATACTTCACACGACTTTGCGTTGAACGAATAACATAATCTGAAACATCTCCGCGGTTAAAATGGAATTCATTCAAAATGATGTTTTTTTCCGTAACAGGAGTTTCATCATCGATCTCACAATCAAACGTTAAACGATAGGGATCAAGTTCACTCAATGCTTTTAATTCTGCTTCTGAAGCAAACGCATTGGCAATGATCACATCATCGATCAAATCCGTTGCCCACAAGTGTTTGGCCTGTGTTGTGATCGGCCAGTTTCGATGTAGCTCCAAAGTACATAATCCCTCTTCAACTGGCCAAGGACCCACTTTTGCGGTAGGAGAATTGATAAAAGCAGCGGTTCGGATGCCTTGTTCTTTATAAACCTTTGTTGTCTTCAAAAAATGCTCGTAACTCAAACCAGTATAACGATGAGGATAAAAATTATGGCAACCTAATAACTTATCTGCATTTGCTTGATAACTTAAAATGTTTTCTACATAACGCGTGCCTGAGCTAATATTCAATTCGATCGATAACTCTTGCGGATTAAAACTCATAATCGATTCTTCGTTTCCAGTAAAGCCCATATCTAAACGAATCCCATCTGCTCCAAGTTCTTTAAAAAAAGATAAGTCATTATAACTGATCCCCAGTTCATTGAATACTTTTGGGCTAACATCTGCAATAACTTCCATACCTAGATCTTTAGCATAAAAAATCGTTTCCTTAAATGCTGCAACAATTTTCTCTTTGCCTTCATCAACAGATAATAAACAAGTAAAAACCCGTTTAAAATTATAGGTTGCTGCTAATGATAAATAGCTTTTGATTTCTTCCACACTGCTATGATTTGGGTAAATCGATAGGCCAAGTTTTCTCATTATTTTTGCTCCATTTCATAAGTTGCTCTCTTTTGTTCTGCTGCGAGTCGACTGCTTTCAAAGAAAACTACAGCCAATATCCCACTTACACCATAAATGATCTGACGAAGTCCATCTGACATATTCGGAAAAAGTAAACTAGGAACTAAAGCGATCAAAAAAACGAGACAGCCTATTAACCAACGATTTGGCAGCCAATTTTTCTTTTTTAAATAATGAGTCAGGAATAAACCAACGATAATAAAAACAACACTTGCTATTAAAAATATGACCTTTGTCATTCTAGTTTCCTCTTTTCTAAGACCAAATAAAATAAGAAACTGGAAATCCACCTAAGTCTATTTCCAGTATAAAGCTTTTCTAATTTGTTTCACCTAAAGCATGTTCTTTTTCAAGTTCATTGCTGTCATAGATCATTACAAATGGATAATAAATCACTACAGAAATCACGATCAAGATAATGTTTAATACAGCTGCCCGCCAGTCACCGCCAGTTGCTAAGTAAGCCCCAATCGGTCCAGGTAATGTCCACGGAGCAGTGAAAATCACGCGATTCACTAAGCCTAATTGTGTAGCAAACCAAGCAATCGTTGCTGTGACCATCGGAGTTAAGATGAACGGAATGATCAAAATAGGATTCAAAACGATCGGTGTCCCAAAAATCAACGGCTCGTTTATATTGAAAATCGCTGGCGCTAAAGTAGCTTTACCCAATTTTGAAGCAAATTGAGATTTTGTCTTAAAGGCAAGTAATAAGGCTAACCCAATGGTACAGCCAGAACCGCCGATCCAAATGAACCATTGGTAAAAAGGTTCAGCTGCAATACTTGGCAGCTCTTTTCCAGCAGCCATCGCAGCAGTATTGCCATCTAATAATTGTAGCCACAATGGTCTTGCCAAGGAACCAACGATCGATACGCCATGAATCCCAAAAGACCAGAAAAAAGTGATCAAGAAAATCAAAAGCAACACACTAGGTAAGCTGTCAGCAGCACTAACTAAAGGGCTTACAATTTTTGAAATCGTTGAATGCCAGTCAAAGCCGATAAAGTAAGTCAATGTGGAGATTCCTAAAATAACGATCAAGGTCGGTGTCAATGTTTCAAATGATCTGGCAACCGCTGGAGGTACTTGCTCCGGCATCGTGATTTTAAATTTTGATTTATCTGTTAAACGATAAATTTCTACAGCTAAGATCGATGTAATGATCCCTACAAACATACCGCCGCCGCCTAAATTAGCCATTGGCAATACAAAACCAGCAGTTCCTGCCGCATCTAACGCCTCAGCTGGAATATTGACTGGAACAAAGGTCAATAGAAATGCGATCGTAGATAAGATCCCGCCGGATATCACATCCAAATTGTAGGTCTTAGATAAACTTGCACCAATACCAAAAGTAGCATACAGCGTCATGATATACATCGTCATTCGATAGGGTAATAGAATCGTTGCTGCATTAGCAGTTAAAAACTGTGTGACACCCCAGCTAGCCGGCAATGGTGGAAAGGCAATGATCAAGAAGAACGATCCGATAATGATCAAAGGCAACGTGGCAATGATCCCATCTCTTATCGCACGTAAATGACGCTGATTTGCCAGCTTGGCCATTGGTCCAGCTAAATGAACTTCAATAAACTCAGTAAACTTTTTCACTAAACTCATCTCCTAATTTACACTAATCTTATTTATAAAACCCTTACATAAAGCCCTTACAAAAAAATCATAAAAAACATAATTGCACAACTATTGTCCATTTCCTGTCGTACGAAGAAATATAACCTTTTCTGTAAAACATGAACTAGTGCCTCTCTCTAATTCTCTGTTTTCTCCCTTCATTATTTTTAGTTTTACAGCTTTTGATATACATTCCTGTTCTATCAATCAATGCTTATTCCTCTCTTCGACAAAACCATCATACAGCTAAAGAACTTTTTTTTCAACATTTTTATTTAAAAAAGGAAATAAAATTTCCTTAAAGTTAAAAAAAGAGAAATAATATTACTAAAAGTCATTAATAATAAGCAAGTTTCCTCATAAATAAGCTTCGCTCTGATACGATATCGATCAACAACGAACGAGGCTAACATAAAAAAGAGTCATTTTAATATCTAAGCCAGCAATTGAACATCACTTATTTATCGATAAAGTAAATGATTCTTCTGTTTATTACTTAGCACCTGCTCCATTTTATTTAGCCTCGTTTGCATTTTATTTCGTCAAATCATAAAAAATTCAAATCCCTCTTCTGGTTCTCCAACTTCAAACCCTAGTACAGTTGTTGCTTGTTCTTTAAACAGCGTAAACCAAGCATTCCAGTCATCATCGCATAATCTGGCATAAAATTGCAGCCCGCTTGGTTCTACAGATACCTCAATGATTTCTTCATTTTCATCATTAGCAAACCAAGTCGGAATCCCCTCATAGTACCCTTTCCATTGCGGCATTTCTGCATAAAGGAGTTGAAGACGTGTCCAATAGATATCAGGCAATGTATAGTGAATATTCAAGTTATGATTGTGTACTTTCATTTATTAACGGTTCCTTTTTCATAGATTTGGTACTGTTCTTCATTTAAAAAGTTATCATAGATAAAATCTACTGGGTAAAGAGCTTTGCTAGACACACAAATTTCCCCAATCTTCGGACCAATTTCAGGTACGAGCTCTTTTGCTCTTTCACTGTCAATAAAAACAACGTAGCTAAATTCATCATTATTGTTCATCAGCCCCAAATAAATAGCACTGATCGATGGTTCGATTTGTGCATAATCAACTAAAAAATCAATGATCGCCTCAGGTCGTTCAGCAGGTAAACCAATATGGATCTTAGTATTTTGTTTGATGACATGATGAGAAGAAAAAACAGATCGATTCAACTGTACGCTATCTGAGTTCGGATTAAGCCATAAAAAATCAATTCCTATATTCTCCTCAAAAAGCTTAGCGATACCGTCGAAATCCAATGCGATAAAGCGATCATTTTTTTTATAGGCCGGAACACGTTGACTGACATCTGAGTACACATATAAAAATATTTTTCCGTCCGGCATACTACCAACACTGATATGTCCATCCCCATTTATATCAATGATCAGATTTGAAGCTGTTTTGAGCCAAGCGATCACCTGCTTTATTCCTTCTTCATTTCTAGGATAATTAAATACATTTGATGGTGCAACCTTTTGTTTCTTCTTAAAAAAGTTAAAAATTGTCATTTTCATTCTCCTTTTATCATTTATTTAGACTTAATAACAGTCAAAATAAGGTTTACTAGATTTCCAGAATAGTGCACATGATTTTTATTTAGTAAATAAGCCAGCTCGACCTTGTCTTTTAAACTGAATCGAAAAAAGAAACGTTGGTTCCAGTCTGTGCACCAGTCTTCCAGTTGCTTTTCGATCTGATTTTTTACTTGCTGAGCAGCAGCCTCTTTGTAAAGTATTATTAAATCGAAGAAATAATCCCGCCTATTTTCAGCTGCTAAGATTTTAATGATCGACAATTGCGTAGGTAGCTCTTGTTTTTCTTGAAACATTGGCAACAGTCGTTCTTTGATCGCCAGCGAATAATTTTGGCTCAGTCGCTCTATTGCTTTTTTGCGTACCTCTCTAGAAGAATCAGAGACATAGTCGACAGCTAAAGACAGCTGCTCTTCCAATGATAAACAGACTGACCAGTTCAACACAGACAATCTAACTTTCTTTTGCTTAGCGTGACGCAATGACAACATCTGCTCTTGATCTCTGCGATCTTGTAAAAGTGCCAAGCCATGAACTGAAGTGTTTAACTGTGTATTCATCTGTTCAAGATAATAAGCTCTGCAGTCGACTTCTGGGAAATGCTTTCTCACGTATGCTAATGCCAATTCTTTGATTGCGGTTGTTTGATCTAATAGTTTTGCTATCATGCGTCGATCCTTCAAGCGATTATTATAACACCATTCACAAGCTAATTTACGAATGATCAAGCTATGGTGGTTCAATAGTTCATCTAAGGATCGTTCCTCCCATGATGGTTCTTTTTGAATCTCCCTAAATGTCCAAACTAGAATGATTCGGTCTTTGCTAGCTAGTCCATTTTCCAACGTTTGTTTTCGGTAACTATCATCCAGTAAAAAACTCCACTTAAAAGCTGTCCTAGCACAAAAAATATCGAAATTTTGTTGCCCATTCATTAATAACTGTGGACGTTCTAAAACTGATTTCTGCAGCTGGTTATAGATGATCCTATTTTCTTCATATGTCAGTTGTTTCAACTGATCGATCAACGGTAAACAAAAAATCAATTCTTGCTCTGAAATGAATCGATTCTTTTCACAGATCACTTTGGATGCTCGTTCCCGCAAGAAGTCAAGATGGTCATTCAACATCATTAGTAAAAAACGGAGCGGTACTTCTTCGTTCTCCTCAATCAATTTTGTCAAAGCAAATTCTCTAATATATCCATTGGGATGACAGGTCAGCCCACTCCAAAAGATTGCCGAAGGTTTAAATGACAGCTGCTGAAGACTATCCTCACTGATCTCCAGCCAGCTCCAGTTACTCCGACCATATGAAAAAGCGCGTAATTGCTTAAATGTATTCAAAAAACGTTTCGGTGTTTCTTCTTTGAATAAATGACCAAGATCTTCTAAATATCGTTCTCGACACTCTTGCTCAATGATAATTTTTTGATAGCAATATTTGACTGCATCTGCTGTACTTTTTATTCCCTCATGTTCTGCTTGTAATACCAACAACTGGTTCATTTGCTTCCCTCATGTTTCATCTAATTTTCTAATAAAGATACTCTCATTTTACCATATTAGAATTCTTAATATTTTTATAACCCAAGACATTGTACATGACCTGCAGAAATAGTTTCCACTATACTATAGATAACACCAGTAATTAATCTATGTTTTACCAAGGAGGAAAAGGATGAATATTTTAGTCGTCGGTGGTGCCGGTTATATTGGTTCCCACGTTGTTAAGCAATTAGCGGATACAGAGCATCAAATCGTAGTTTTAGATAATCTTCAAACAGGTCATGAACAAGCAGTAACAAAACCAGCGACATTTATCCATGGTGATGTGAGAGATAAATCCTTACTTAGAAAATTATTTGCTGAATATTCATTTGATGTTGTGTTCCATTTTGCAGCAAATTCTTCTGTCGAAGAATCAATGAAAGATCCTTTACTCTATTTCAACAACAATGTATCTGGTCTCATCACACTTTTAGAAATCATGAACGAATTCTCGGTAAAAACGATCATCTTCTCTTCAACCGCAGCTGTTTATGGTGATTCTTCTGAATCTGTGATTATGGAAAATTCTGAGGTTACACCAAAAAATCCTTACGGGGAAAGTAAATATATGATGGAAAAAATAATTCAATGGTGTCACACAGCATATGGAATAAACTATGTTGTCCTGCGTTACTTTAATGTTGCTGGAGCGGACTTGACAGGACTAATTGGAGAAGACCATCGACCAGAAACACATTTGATTCCTATTGTCTTAGAAGTTCCCATGGGCAAAAGAGACGCCATCACGATTTTCGGAAACGATTATGACACAAACGATGGAACAACCGTCAGAGATTATGTCCATGTGGTCGATTTGGCAGATGCACACTTATCAGCAATGGCTTATTTGCTTGAGGGCAATGAAAGTACGATTTTCAATGTAGGCAGTTCTGTTGGATTTTCAACACTAGAGATCATTCAAAAAATTGAAGAGCAGACAAAAAAGACGATTCCAATCAATTATGGCGAGCGTCGCAAAGGTGATCCACATTCACTGATTGCTTCCAGTGAAAAAATCAAAGATGTCTTAGGCTGGACACCTCTTCATACTGACTTAGATTCAATTATTGAAAGCGCTTGGTCTTGGCATTTAAATCATCCAAATGGCTACGAGGAATAAAAAGTTTGGAACAAAACTAAAAATCAGTTTTATCCCAAACTCTAGATCTGAATAAACGGCGAGACAAAAACAGCTCCTTCGGAAATAAGCCGAAATTCACAAAAATTTGAAGAATAATTTTCGTGATTTCCTTCTTATTTCTCGGAGCTAAACATTTTTGTCTCAGCCTCTTTTATTTTTAAATGCATCTATTTCCGCAAAATCTTTTCCATTGCTTTTCCTTTTGCTAATTCGTCTACTAATTTATCCAGATAACGGATTTTTTGCATCAATTCATCTTCAATCTCTTCCACTCGATACCCACAAATAACCCCTTTGATCAAAGATACATTCGGATTCAGCTGCGGCGCTTCATCGAAAAATGTTTCAAAATCGTTCATTGAATCTATTTGACCTTGCAGCTCTTTTTCATCATAGCCTGTCAGCCAAAAAATAATTTCATCAACTTCTGCTTTCGTCCGTCCTTTTTTCTCTGCTTTTTGCACATAAAGCGGATAAACACTTGCAAAAGACATTCCAAAAATCCTCGGTTTCTTTTCAGGCATTTTTTCTACAACCTTTCATTGATCAGTGTTTTACTTTAGTCTTCAAAATCGTCTTTGTCCTTTTCTTGACGGAGTTGATTCATCACTGATAATAGTTCTTGTGTTTTTCTTTGTTCAACTTGCTTCAGACACCCTGCAATACGACTTAGATAGTCTTTTTTCTCCAGCTCAAGTTTTTCATCCAAAGATATTTTTTGAGCTTTTTTTTGAATACTAGTATTGATAGAACGTTTATGCTTTTTCTCTTTACTCTTGCTTATTATAATTAGCAGCAAGACAAAAATCAAAAATAGAATGATCCACAACCCCATGATTTTTCACTACCTATCCTTTTTATCACTAACAGCCTACTCTCTATTTTGACAAATTTTTTTGAAAAAGTCTAAAAAAATAGCGAGAAAAAGAAATCTGCTCTATAAATTTAAAAAGAGCTGGTTTGTTCTCGCTATCTTTTTGATTTATCCTAACTGGCTCATTTTATTATTGACCTAAAATATCTAAAATAATTTGAGTATGCATCGCTGCACCTGTTTTGAAGCAGTCTTCCATGATTTTGAATTTTGGATGGTGATTCATATAACCACAGCCTTCTGCCGCCGTTCCTCCACCTAAAATAAAGAAAGATCCTGGCTTGACATCTGTATAAGCAGAAAAATCTTCGCCGCCCATCATTTTAGGCGCTTCAAATATTTGCGCTTTTCCAACGACTTTTTCTGCCGCTGCCAGCACTAAATCAGTTGCGGCACTGTCATTGTTTACTTCACTATATCCTAACAAATAATCTAGATCATAGGTGGCATCATACATTTTGCAGACATTATCGATGATCGTTTCTATACGTTGTTTGACATACTGACGAATTTCTTTATCATTCGTACGAACCGTCCCTTGAATTTGTGCTGTATCTGGAATCACATTTGCTGTTTTTCCAGCATTAAATTCACCAATAGAGATAACAACATTTGAAAAAGGGCTGATATTACGTGAAACAATATTGTTTAGATTATTGATGACTTCTACGCCAATCATAATTGGGTCAATTGAAAGATCTGGTGTTGAGCCGTGTGAGCCTTTTCCTTGAATCTTCAATGTAAAGACATCAGAGGCCGCACTAGCGGCACCTTTTCTTGTACCGATCATGCCTACAGGAATATTTGGAGCAATATGAAGACCAAAAACTAGATCGACATCATCCATCACCCCTGCTTCAACCAACAATTTCGCGCCACCTGGCGGTTCTTCTTCTGCTGGTTGAAAAATAAATTTCACAGTACCAGCAATTTTATCCTGCATTTCAGTCAGTGTTTTCACCGCACCTAAAAGCATCGCTGTATGTGTATCGTGTCCACAGGCATGCATCACACCAGGGTTTTCAGATGAAAACTCAACATCTGCCTCCTCAACAATAGGTAATGCATCGATATCTGCTCTTAATGCAATCGTTTTTCCTGGTTTGCTTCCCTTTAGAATCGCTATCACACTATTTTCTGTCAACGAGCTGACTTCCAAATTAGGAAATTCAGCTAAGACCGATTGAATGTATTTTGCTGTCTCAACTTCATGAAAGGATAACTCGGGGTGACGATGTAAATGTCTTCTCCATTTCACCATTTCTGCCTGTGGCATTTTTTCTTGGATATTTGTCATTCTAGTTCCTCCTTCAGGGTGTATCTAACATAGTATTTATTTTTGTTTCACAAATAAAATCGTAACTGCAGTTAATAATCCTGCGACTAAAAAGAAATAAAAGGTCGAAATATATTGCCCTCCAGATAATTCTACTAATTGACCGATCAATGTCGGTGCAACAAATCCGCCAAGAATTCCTCCTGTAGCCAGTGTACTATAACTTGGGGCAAATTTTGCTCCTTCAAATATTTTTAAAGGAATACTCATCATCGAAACAAACGAAATGATCAAAAAGAAATTAGCTAATCCCATAACTAATGACAATAACACAAGATTTCCGATGAAGTATGATGAAAAAGTAGCTAAAGTTCCTAAAACAGCTGTAACTGCTACGACCGTTTTCTCCATATTTTGAAAGAAACGACCAACAATATAGCTGCCACCAATAGAGCCGATCAGCATAAATAGACCACCCACACTGCTAACGATCGCTGCGCCATTTAAGTCTAATCCTCGTTCTCCTGTTAAAAAGCTCGGCAACCAATTTGATAATCCATACAAAATACAATTAAGGAAAAATGCGCTAAAAAATATGATCCACACGCGAAGATCTGACCAGATTTGCCAAATAGACAGCTTATCTGTCTTGGTCGCTACAGCAATTTTCTGCTCTTCGATTTTCTCCTTTTTTGGAATCACTAAAATAAGAAATACAGCAATCAAGACTGCGACTACAGTCAAAATTAAATAGGCGTTCTTCCAGCCTGCTTTAGTGATGATCGGAGATAATACTAAAGGCCCAATGAACCCAGCGACTCCAGCAGAAGACAGCAGTATCCCTTGTGCAAAGGTCCGCTTTTCGGGTGCAAAATTCACGGTAACTTCCTTACTTGCCGAAGAGGCGTAACCAGAATGTGCAAGAAATCCTGTTAAAAAGCGAAGAGACATAAACATGATCAATGATGTCCCAAAACCAAATAGTAAAGAAAACAAGCCCATTCCCAATACAGAACCGATCAAAACAATTCTTGAACCAGCCTTATTGATCACTAATCCCATTGGAATCTGCATCAACGCATAGCCTAGGAAAAAGGCGCTCATGATCATTCCTTTCGCCGCAGGTTCAAGTCCAAATTCTTCTGAAATCGGGATCAAAGAATACCCTACTGACATTTTATCGATATACACCATCGTATACCCTAAAAATAGCGCGATTAATAATAAACCTGTCCTTTTTGATTCTTTTTTCTCCATAAAGACCTCCTTAAAAAATAACATTTTACGAGCTTATTCTATAAATGAAAAATTAAGTGTCGTTTTTTACTAATATGTATTATTCCGGCTAAATAATAAAATCTGATCGACAAACGTTTTTCTTCCCCACAATAATTGCTCATTTTTATAGTATAATCTATTACTTAACGAAAAAAAAGAATAACATGGCATTATTATTAAAAAAAGGTGAACGAAACATTATTTTAAGCTAAGTATATACACCATTTGTTCCGATTTAAAGTTAAGTAACAATCTAAACTAACACAAAAAAAGTTCGAAAGTCAAGATATCCCCAATAATGGGTATTTGACTTTCGAACTTTTTCTATAACACGTTGATTTATTGTTTTAGTAACTCTTTTTTGTGCAGGTATTCTTCTTCTGAAATCGTTCCTTTTACAAACTCTTCATCTAATAAATCAAGAGCAGATGAATGAGCACTAGTAGGAGCTGGATTTGAAGAATTTTTGATCATAGGCTCATGAGATTGATCCCTTTGATTTTTCATAAAGTAAATCACCGCAATAATCAGTACAGCAATCAATAGCCACCAAATAAAGCCCATCCCGAATATATTTCCCCGCATCATTCCGCGGCTACCATTTAAATAAGTTGAACAATAACCCATTTCGACACTCTCCTATCCTGTTTTTACTTAGTATAAAGATAAAATATGGCAAAAGTGTGTCGAAATCATTCCTCAACTCGGTTTTTCAAAGAGAAATATGCTGGATCAATTTTTCATAGGAAGCAAAGGATGGATGCTTCGTGATTTCTTTTTCATTGATCACCAATGACTGCTGATCGACGATCGCTTTTGTCAGACGATCAGCAAACTCGGTAAAATCATTTGCTGTTTCTTCATTATAAGTCAATGAATAGTATTTTGATTGACGATAATATTTTTTCAATAGCTCAGATTTGATTGCTTGCGGCTGATCTGCAAAATATTCATCATAACGCGCTGAATCGATTTTTCCATCAGTTACGGTTAATTGAAGCCTACCGATCAGGCCATCGCCAAAATCTTCTGCATAGCCAATATATTTTGTGCCTGACGGCTGACGGATTTGATCTGCCAACTCGGCGGCGATCGCCATTAGCCCTTCTCTAGCACTTGTAGATGAACCTTTGACTGTCTTAAAATCACCATCGACTCGATTTTCTTCACGCATTTGCTTTTCAACAAACGTAATACCATTCACTACTGTAACTAACGTTTCATCTGTTCTAGGATTCTGTGCCTGAAAAAATGCATAATCAGACAGTCGTTTGTTTGCTCCTGCGTATTTTGATTCATAATAATTCTCAGCCCCATACTCATTGAATTCTACATTTACGATCGTATTCGCATCATCTGTGACGATTTCAACGATTCCTTTATTTCCCACATCAAAATAGCCTTCATTCGTGAAATAATTTCCTTCCAGTAAACCCAACGGCGGCTGATTTGACCAAAACATTTTTTTCAACTTTTCTTCATAAGTGTAGATTGGTTTAGGATTGGAGCCAAATGTGGTTTGAGTCGCTCCTGTCACCACATCATAATTATAGGATGTGTCTTCAAAGCTTAACTTATTGACCGTCTGCTCATTTGTCTCCTTATGACTGGATGATACTGGTTCTTTTTCAGTCGAATTAAATATGGCTTTTTTTTCGATCGTAGTTGATCTTTGTGTCTCTTTCCTTTGATCAGGTTTACAACCAGCAAGACCAATCAAAACACAGACAACCAAACTTGCCAGTATGTAATTTTTCTTCATTTAAGTTTCCTTTCTATCGATCACGTATTGAAGCGATAACCGCTGCCCCAAATAGTTTCTATTGGTATCTCTGATAAATTCGCTTTTTTCAATTTTTCTCTGATACGTCCGACATGCACTACAACAGTATAAATATCGCTGTCCAGCTCATCCATGTCCCAAACTTGACGAAAAAGCTGTTCTTTCATCCAAACCCGATTTGGATGTGTCATAAAGAAAAGTAACAAGTCAAATTCTTTCGTTGTAAAAATGACTTCTTTCCCTAAAACATGGACTCTACGAGCACTTTTATCAATAACGATTTGGCCGCTTTCAATCGTTTCATTCGCTGAATCCGACCCCGTTAGTAGTTGATAACGTTTGATATGTGCCTGTACTCTGGCTACTAATTCACTAGGACTAAATGGTTTGGTAAGGTAATCATCTGCGCCTAGACCTAATCCTCTGATTTTGTCAATGTCCTCTTTTTTAGCAGAAACGATCATCAAAGGAATATTCTTTTTTTCTCTGATCCTTCTGCAAATTTCAAACCCGTCCATCGATGGCAGCATGATATCTACTACGATCAAATCAAACGGCTCATTCAGCGCTCTGGTCAAGCCAACTTTTCCATCACTAGAGATTTCAGCTTCCATTTGATTGATCTCAAGATAATCTTTTTGTAATTCTGCAATACTTGCATCATCTTCAATTAGTAATATCCGTGATTTTTTATCAGACATCTACCTGCCCTCCATCAACTTTCTTTAATAAAATTATGACTGCTGTCCCTTTGTTTACTTCACTTTCGATCATTACTTTTCCTTCATGCCTATCGACGATTTGTTTAACGATCGCAAGACCTAGTCCGCTGCCGCCTGTTTGTGTCGGTCTCGCTTCCTCACCTCGATAAAAATGATCAAAAACGAAAGGCAGCTGCTCTTTAGCGATTCCTTGACCGTTATCTGTCACACGAATTTCTACGAACTGATCTTGGTCAATAAGATTGATGTTCACTGTAAGTGGATGTTCTTTTTGCTTGAATTTTAAGCTATTTTCAATCAAATTCGTAAAGACTCGATTCAACTGCATCCGATCGCCATACACCTTACTTGAAGAAGCTGTTTGGTCGATGAGCTCCAGCGAAACCTGCTGCTTTCGTAACTGAAATTCTTCGATCAAATGCTTTAGAAACTCATTGATCTTGATTGCTTCAAAGTGAAATGCAATAGCATCAGCGTCTAATTTTGAATAAAGAAAGAGCTCTTCGATCAGTTCATTCAAGGCAATGGCTTTCGTATGAATGGTCTGTAAATACTTATCTTGTTTTTCTGGTGAATCCGCCACACCATCAAGTAAGCCTTCCACATAGCCGATGATCGATGTGATTGGCGTTTTTAGATCGTGAGAAATACTCGCAACAAGCTCTTTCCGATTGACCTCCAGCTTTTCTTGTTCGTTCGTAGAGCTGATCAAAGCGGTTCGCATTTTTTCAAAATCATCGGTCAGTTGCTTGACTTCCAAAGCAGTTTTTTCCGGCTGCTTTGTCATTGGGGCTTGTAAGTGTCCCGTTCCTATTTCTGACATCCCGCTGCCTAAATTTTCCAAAGGTTGAATGATCGTTTTCTTTAATAGTTGGTTTAAGAAAAGTACTCCACCAATAGACAGCAATAAAATAAAAACAATGATCCAAATTCCCCATTTAGTCATAAAATCAAGGATATTATTTTCTTTTTTCAATACTAAAAGGGTTCCTGGAACCTGATCTTTAAAGTAAAAATCAAATTTCATATATCGATACAAACGTCCAGCATTATCGATCGTCCCTTTGGTTTCAATATTATTGGCATCGAATTTGGGAAAATGAACGATCAACGATTTTTCTACCAACTCTTTCGAATAGTAACTGATTTCTTCGTTTTGACGTACGACGATACCCAGAGCTTCTCCTTCAAACTGCTGGATCATCTTTTTTACGTCTTCTTGTGGATCCAATAATTGTTCCGGCTCTGTTTTTGCGATCCCTCGAAGTTTGACATACGCTAGTTCTTCTTCTGGGCTTAGTGAACGTTGCTGTGTAAAGGTTCGGTATAACGTTCCAGGACTGGGAATACGCCCAGTCGTCACATATAAAACGATGCAGATAATAGATACCAAAGATAAGCAAGCAATCGTTATTCCGCCAATATATGAAATGAGAAAACGTCTTTTGATCGTCATTTTTTTCTCCCTTTGCGCTATAAACCGGCCCTTTACCAACCGTTAACCAACAGTTAGAAACTAAATTCAGGAGTATAGTCTCCAGTATAAGGTTCATGCTCTACAAAAACGGTGATATCACTGCCGTTTTGATCTTTTCCAGCCCGTTTATAGGTGAATTTTTTATTGTTCAATTCCGTTAATTCCAGTGCTGCACCGTATTTATTTTGTCCGATCGAAACATGGGCGCGAATTTTATTATTGTTCAATACATCAAAGTAACCAAAATCGCCACGGCTAATCCCAGTTTCTAAATTAAAAAATTCATACTTATTCGTATCAGCATCGAATTTTGCTAAACTAATGAAATTTTTATTGTAGGCTGTAACATCATTTCCAGACTCGTCAAGTACTTTTGTTCCATTCCATAAGGTTTGACCCAAAATAGATGCACCACTTCGTTTTGTCTCGATTGTACCAGTTGTTGTATTGAGTGTTTTAGCTGGTTCTGTAAATGTCAGCTTCCCTTTATTATACGGGATATGCTCTACAAATACATCTACTTCATTTCCAGCTTGGTCTTTGCCTTTTCGTGTATACGTGAATTTCTTATTCGTAAGCTCTGTAATACCAACAACCGCCTGATAGTTCATCGATTCTGAGATCAAGATTCTTTTCGTTCCATCATTAGTGATAAAGAATGTACCGCGGTCTCCCCGACTTTCTTTTGTTTTTGCATCAAAAAATTCATATTGACCTGTTTTACGATCATATTTTGCTAAACCAATAAAATTCGTATTTTCTTTTGTTACATCGTTGTGGTCTTTATCATAGACTTTAGTTCCTTGCCAGTTCGTTTGCCCTAAAATTTTTGTCAGCTTGTCGCCTTTCGTTTTATCTTTTCCTTGATTCATTTTTTCAACGGCAGGCTGATTACTATCTTTTACACCTAAGGATTCTTGCGCTCCAACACTGCATCCTGCTAATAAAATGGCCAAACTTGATACCCCTGCGATTATTTTTTTGCTATTTTTATTCATGATTCTTGCTCCTTCCAAAATAAGATATTTTTATTTCCTACTCTTATTCTAGCCGGCGATTCTAAACTAGCTCTATCGAAAAAATAAACAAATTATAAACAATTGCAGATGTAAAAAACCAGTCTAAACGATCACTCGTTTTAGACTGGTTTTTTAAGGGGTTAAAGCATCTTTCCTGAGTAAAATGACGCTGGTAATAAATCAAAATCATACGTGGCCAGCTCATCAAGAGTAATCGAAGCATGAGCTCCTTCATGTACCATCAAATTACTCAATCCATTCGGATCGATATGAACCAAAATCACCGGTTTATCTGTCGCATAAGCATAACCTAATTCCCATGCCGTTCCACTATCCGAATAATTTCCATGATAGATCGCAACGACGATTTCTGCCCATTTTATATGCTTGATATCATCTGTAAAGGTTTCAATCGACCATTGTCGTGAACCCACTTTTGCACCATTGTCTAAGGGGTGACGCATTGGTGAAAAGACGGATAGATTTTTCTCTGCTAAAATTTTTTCTACTTGTTCAACATACGCAATTTCCTTTTCATTAAAAAATGGACTAGCTAAATAGACTCGTTTCATTTTTATGCTCCTTTGATTGATTTCATTTATTTGCTGTACTTACTTGTCAGTTTATCAAAGTTCAAATGAAACGGAAAGAACATTTATTTCTATTCTGCAGAAAAAGAGCCTGAACTAAAACGAAGATCCGTTTTGATTCAGGCCCTGATACTCTTTTACATTTTCTAACTAACTACTTGTTTTGGTAAGTTTTCATAGAAAGCTGCTTTCGTAGCTGTTATATAAGGAGTTAACCATAAGTAGCCAATTCCAGCTGTAAGAATTGCTAAAATATGCCAACCAATGAAACTTAAATCCAATAGGAATAATTGACCTTTATAGCCATTCATTAGCTGACGGCTCCGCGTGATGCAGTTTAAAAAGCCAGGACGCTCTCCTGTTTCTTCATAGACATCATAATAAACAAAATAGGCCTGTGAATAAGCATAGCCTTTGATGATCCCTGGTATAACCAATAATAGCGACCATAAGAAAATGAAAATCGTCATTAATAGATACACACAGATCACGCCTAAAATCACTGGACCGGAAAATCCGCGAAAGGCATCAGAAAATGGACGGATTTCTTGTCTTTTTCCTCGTAACAAATCAAGATATGTCCATGAAATCCCTGCACTAAATAATGCAGCAATCAGCCCTCCGACTAATCCGCCGCCACCGCCGCCGCTCGAATTCCCATCATAGCTTGCGGTACTGCTCATTACATCTGGATTGTTTTGAACAAATAGAAATACTGGTAATACAAGTAAGATAAACAAAATAAGACCGATTGCAATTGAAATCAAAGTAGGGACCAATGACATCAAAACACTATCCTTCCAGCGTCCACGAAGAACTGCTTTTGCTTCTGTTTTTAATTCAGCTCTTGTTTTCATAAAACTTCACTCCTTTCTTTCATTAATACAATTAGTATAACAAATATTTAGATTTTACAAAAAATATACGCATTCTTTTTTCAAAAAAAAAAACACTACCTTCTCTATGAAACTATAGAAAAGATAGTGTTTTTGATTAGCGATTTTTCTTCTACTTATACGATCATCTAAGAATCTTTACTAAAGATCTCTTATTTGTTTTTTAAGTTGTAGAAAGATTTCAAACCTTTGTATTCAGCAACTTCGCCTAATTGGTCTTCGATACGTAATAATTGGTTGTATTTAGCAATACGGTCAGTACGTGAAAGAGAACCAGTTTTGATTTGACCAGCATTTGTTGCAACAGCGATATCAGAGATTGTTGAATCTTCTGTTTCACCAGAACGGTGAGAAACAACTGCAGTGTAGCCAGCTTCTTTAGCCATTTCGATTGCTTCAAATGTTTCAGTTAAAGTACCGATTTGGTTTACTTTGATTAGGATTGAGTTAGCGATACCTTTTTCGATACCTTCAGCTAATTTAGTTGTGTTTGTTACGAATAAATCGTCACCAACTAATTGAACTTTGTCGCCTAAAGCAACAGTTAATTTTTTGAAACCATCCCAGTCATTTTCATCTAATCCATCTTCGATTGAGATGATTGGGTATTTCGCACATAATTCTTCGTAGAATGCGATCATTTCTTCAGTTGTTTTTTCGCCTTCGCCTGAATCAGCTAAAACGTAAACACCTTTTTCTTTGTCGTAGAATTCAGAAGAAGCAGCATCCATAGCAAGAACGATGTCTTTACCAGGTACATAGCCAGCTTTTTCGATCGCTTCGATGATTACTTCGAATCCTTCTTCATTAGAACCAAGGTTAGGAGCGAAACCACCTTCGTCACCTACAGAAGTAGCTAAACCGCGTGCTTTTAAGATTCCTGCTAATGCATGGAATACTTCAGCACCATAGCGTAACGCTTCTTTGAATGTAGGAGCGCCTACAGGCATGATCATGAACTCTTGGAAGTCGATACTGTTATCAGCATGAGATCCGCCGTTGATGATGTTCATCATTGGAGTTGGCAATACTTTTGTATTGAATCCGCCTAAGTAGTGGTATAAAGGCACTTCTAGGTAATCAGCAGCAGCACGAGCTACAGCGATAGAAACACCAAGAATAGCGTTAGCACCTAATTTACCTTTGTTAGGAGTTCCATCTAATTCGATCATTGCTTTATCAATTGCCATTTGGTCACGAACATCGTAGCCAATGATTGCTTCAGCGATGATGTTATTAACGTTGTCAACTGCTTTAACAACCCCTTTACCTAAGTAACGAGATTTGTCGCCATCACGTAATTCAACCGCTTCGTATTCACCAGTTGAAGCTCCAGATGGAACCATTCCACGGCCAAAAGCTCCGCTTTCAGTGTATACTTCTACTTCGATTGTTGGGTTACCGCGTGAGTCTAAGACTTCGCGTGCGTAAACATCAGTAATAATTGACATGTTTTGTCTCTCCTTTGAGTTTGTTTTATACTAAGGGGATTCGAGCTCCCTTAATTATGATTGTAGTGAATAATCTTAGGCTATGCAAACATTTTTTGCATATTTCATAAATTATTCGATGATTCTTCGATTTATTGCGTATATTGTTATAAGCAGTGTTTATTTAACTGCATCCAACAAAGCTAAGAATGAGTCAGCTTCCAAGCTAGCTCCGCCGACTAAAGCACCGTCAACGTTTTCTTTTGCCATATACTCAGCAATGTTTTCTGGTTTTACAGAACCGCCGTATTGGATACGAACTGCTTCTGATACTTCTTTGCCGTATAATTTTTCGACCGTTGAACGAACAACGCCGCAAATTTCGTCTGCAATGTTAGCATCCGCAGATTTACCAGTACCGATTGCCCAGATTGGTTCATAAGCAATGACCATAGATGATACTTGATCGTTTGTTAAGCCAACTAAGCCATTAGTGATTTGTCCTTCGATCCATTCAGCTGTTTTGCCAGCTTCATAGGTTTCTAAAGATTCACCACAACAGAAGATCGGTGTCATGTTATTCGCAAAGATTGCTTTGGCTTTTTTGTTGATGTCTTCATCTGTTTCGTGGAAATACTCACGACGTTCAGAGTGACCAATGATCACATATTGAACACCTAGATCTGCAATTGCAGCTGGAGAATTTTCACCAGTGAACGCGCCAGCATTTTCCCAATAGCAGTTTTGTGCAGATAATTGCACTTGTGAATCTTTAAGATTCCATGCTAATGGAGCCAAGAACAATGCTGGAGATCCAATGACTGAATCGACAACATCACTTGATGGAACAGCATTTTTTACTGCTTCAGCAAAGCTTTGTGCTTCTGCTAAAGTTTTATTCATTTTCCAGTTACCAGCGATAATTGGTTTACGCATGAAAAAACACTTCCTTTAATTTTATGATGTGGATTGTTAAACGGTGTTCAGCAAGTTCAATCCAATGACTCAAGCTTAAACGCCTTTTTTACGATCTCTTTACTTATCGTTGATCGCTGCTAATCCAGGTAATTCTTTACCTTCTAATAATTCTAAGCTTGCGCCGCCACCTGTTGAGATGTGCGTGAATTTATCAGCAAAGCCTAATTGAATTGCTGCAGCGGCAGAGTCTCCTCCACCAATGATCGTTGTTGCATCAGCTAAATTAGCGATTGCTTCACAAACACCGATTGTTCCTTTAGCGAAATTGCTCATTTCGAATACGCCCATAGGACCATTCCAAACAACTGTTTTCGCGCCTTCTAAAGCTTGAGCGAATAAAGCAATTGTTTCAGGACCAATGTCAAGACCCATTTGGCCTTCAGGAACATCACCAGTATGTTCTTCTGTTGGTACATCATTTGAGAATTCTGCTGCTGTGATCGAATCGATTGGCAAGATTAGTTTATCTCCAGCTTTTTCGATCAATTCTTTCGCTAATTCAACTTTATCTTCTTCTACTAAAGAGTTCCCAATGTTCATTCCTTTTGCTTTGTAGAATGTATAAGTCATTCCGCCACCAATAAGGATCTTGTCTGCTTTAGAGATCAAGTTTTCGATCACACCGATTTTGTCAGAAACTTTCGCTCCGCCCAAGATAGCAACAAATGGACGTTTTGGTGCAGTCACTGCTTCACCAACGAACTTGATTTCTTTTTCCATTAAGAAGCCTGCAACTGTTGGGATACCAGTTGATGCAATACCCACATTAGAAGCGTGCGCACGGTGGGCTGTACCGAATGCATCGTTTACGAATACATCGCCTAAAGAAGCCCAATATTTACCCAATTCAGCATCATTGCCGCTTTCTTTTTTGCCGTCGATATCTTCAAAACGAGTGTTTTCAAAGACTAAAACGTCGCCGTCTTTCATATTGTTAACAGCCGTTTCTAATTCAGTACCACGAGTTTCAGGAACGAATGTTACTGGTTTGCCCAATAATTCGCTTAAACGTTCTGCTACTGGTTTTAGTGATTTGCCAGCTTTATCTTCTTCTGTTTTTACACGACCTAAGTGAGAGAAAAGAATCGCTTTTCCGCCATTGTCGATAACATATTGAATTGTTGGTAAAGCTGCGACGATACGGTTATCATTAGTGATCACGCCATCTTTCAACGGTACATTAAAGTCAACACGGACAAGGACTTTTTTGTCTTTTAAATCAACATCTTTGATTGTTTTTTTAGCCATTATGGAGTACTCCTGTCTATAAAATTTTTAAACGAAACAATATAAGCGGAGAAGCGCGTTGCTTCCCCGCTTATTATTTCACAGTTCTTTAAATTTCACTAATAATAAGTATGAATCTTATAAGTTAGCGAAGTACTCTAAAGTACGAACTAATTGTGCAGTATAAGACATTTCGTTGTCATACCAAGCAACAGTTTTCACTAATTGTTTGTCGCCAACTGTCATTACTTTTGTTTGTGTAGCATCGAATAATGAACCGAAAGTCATACCTACGATATCAGAAGATACGATTTGGTCTTCGTTGTATCCGTAAGATTCGTTAGCTGCTTTAGCCATAACTTCATTTACTTCTTCAACAGTTACGTTTTTGTCAAGAACTGTTACTAATTCAGTTAATGAACCAGTTGCTACAGGAACACGTTGAGCAGCTCCGTCTAATTTACCGTTTAATTCAGGGATAACTAGACCGATTGCTTTAGCAGCACCAGTTGTGTTAGGAACGATGTTTTCTGCTGCAGCACGTGCACGACGGAAGTCTCCACCTGGGTGAGGTCCATCAAGAGTCATTTGGTCACCTGTGTAAGCGTGGATCGTAGTCATAAGACCTTCAACAACACCAAAGTTGTCTTGTAAAGCTTTCGCCATAGGAGCTAAACAGTTAGTTGTACATGAAGCACCTGAGATAACTGTTTCTTTACCTGTTAAGATATCATGGTTAGTGTTGTAAACGATTGTTGGTACGTCATTTCCACCAGGAGCAGAGATAACAACACGTTTAGCACCAGCTTTTAAGTGTAATTCAGCTTTTTCTTTTGAAGTGAAGAATCCTGTACATTCAAGAACGATGTCTACGCCTAATTCGCCCCATGGTAATTCTTCTGGGTTACGGTTAGCAAGAACTTTAACTTCTTTACCGTTTACGTTGAAAGAACCTTCGTGAACTTCAACAGTTCCGTTGAAACGTCCTTGAGTTGTGTCATATTTTAACAAGTGAGCCAACATTTTAGCATCTGTTAAGTCGTTGATTGCTACTACTTCGATTCCTGCTACATCTTGGATACGACGGAATGCTAAGCGTCCGATACGTCCAAATCCATTAATACCTACTTTAACTGTCATTAAAGATTTCCTCCTTATGAAAATCAAAAATTTTTTTATTTTAAAGGGTTGCCCCTTTTAAAATCTCATTTGCAGCGGCTTCATCTGTGATGAGCCACGTTTGTTTTGGTGCATTTTTCATATAAGCGCGAATGGCTTTGGCTTTTGTTTTGCCACCTGCGATCGCCACGACATGTTGAATTTTTTGAAGATCTTTCAATTGAAGTCCGATACGAGGAATCTTATAAACGACTTCCCCTTCTTCATCAAAGAAATAACCAAAAGATTCTGCTACCGCATTATTTTGCTTTAACATGACCATTTCATCATCTGACATTTTACGTCTAGCCGCCATATGCAGCGCACGACCAATACTATGCACAACACAGTTGCTCTGTTCGATCAATGTCAATACTTCTTGAATCGATGGTTCTTGTAATAACGACTTATATGTTTCTGGACTTAATTGTTCTGGGACATACAACGCCCGGTGATGTCCACCGGTTTTGTTCGCCATGACTGCACTGACCGAATTGGCTTGAACACTCATTGCTTCACCGATACCACCTCTAGCTGGAACAAATAAATTGTGACGTTTCTCTGTTTCCAAAGAGCCCATATGTTCAGCAGTTAAAGCCATTGTTGTTCCGCCCATGACTGCAATCGTGTTATTGCCGTCAGGTAAAAGTAAATCCAGCGTATCCGTTAAAATATCACCAAATTCGTACAAGACTTTTTCTTGACTATCGCTATTGCCTGCAACAACTATACAGCGCTTGATGCCAAAATACTGACTGATTTCTTTTTCGATTTGATGCATGCCCAAAAGCTGATTCATCACGGTCTCTAAGCCTTGATATACACCTAAACCCTTTTCTGTTAGCGTCATTCCGCTTTTTGAAGTCTCAATCAGCTGCAGGTTTTTTAAGAAATCTGTCTCAGTTCTTAAGACTCTTTCTGTAATCCCCATACTTTCTGATAAACTTCTGCGTCCAATAGGCTGCATCCAGTATATATTACGAAGAATATGAAACCTTTCCTGCATTACATCGAGCAAATCTGGAGCAACAGCTTCAATCATTTTCAATTCATCCAGCATGATGCGCTCCTTCGTTGGTCTAAAAACGTCCAAGTAAGACTTAAAACGACCTATGAACTTTAAAAAAATAGGATTGATGTTCTTCTTTCTCATTGTTAAATTCTTTAACAGTCTTAAAAGCGTCCCTCAATCTTACATACATAGTTTAACAGTTTTCATTTATCTTTTCAAGAAAAAGCGATTATTTTTTTGAAATATTCACAAACTTCTTTTTTCGGTAAAAAGTGTTTTCTGATAGAAATAATAGAAAAAAAGAACCTACTCTCTAAAAAAGAAAATTAGGTTCTCCATTTTGAATTTTACAAATCCTCTTCATAAAATCGCCCAAGGATTTTGACATTATCCGAAATACTCACAAAAGCAGAGGGGTCCGAGTCTTTCATCGCCGCTTCCAATGCCGGCAGTTCAAATCGTGTGACAACTGTTAAAAGGAGTGTTTGTTTATCATGACGATACGCGCCTTCAGCTTCATGAATGATCGTGATACCTCTTCTCATTTTTTGCTGGATGCCTTCGATCACTGCATCTGGATTTTTAGTGATGATCATGACCTGCATTTTCTTTTGCTTCGTATAGACTGCATCTGTCACTTTACCACTGACAAAAATCGATAAGGCACTGTAAAACATATACTGCCAACCAAACAAATAGCCAGCGACGAAAATGATCAAGCCATTGAAGTACATAGAAATCGAACCAACGGAACGGCCAGTTTTTTTGCGGATCGTAATGCTAAAGATGTCTAAACCACCGGAAGACAAGCCATTCTTCAATGCAAAACCAATGCCTGAACCCATCACAGCTCCACCAAAGATCGCACAAATGATCGGATCATTCGAAAGAACAGTCTGCGGAACGATTTGCATAAATATGGAAGTCAAAGTAACCGTCAAGACCGTAAAAATCGTAAACTTTTTGCCTATTTTGAGCCATGCTACAAAAAATAATGGGATATTCAATGCATACAGCGTAATTGAAACCGGAACATTAAATCCGATAACACGCGTCGATAGCGTGGTCAAAATTTGAGCTAAACCAGTAATACCGCTGGAATAAATATTGCCCGGCTGATAAAAGAAGTTCATCGCAACAGATGCTAAAATCGCATAAACGATCGATACGGACAATTTTGTTGTATAATCATGGACTGGCAAGCTTTCAAAAAATTTTTTCATGAAAAGGGCCTCTCTTTTTCTGATTCGTTAGCTCTCATTATACGTGCTTTGCAATCAGAAAAAAAGCATAATTCTTCAAATGAAAGAAAAGAAATTTCTGTTTCCAATTTAATTTACATTTAAGATAGACAACATTTCTGAGTAGCCTAAGCTTTTCGCATAGTCCTCTGCCGTACGCCCAGTATTGTCTCTCAATGTTTTATCTGCTCCTGCTTCTACTAAAACTTGAACGATTTGTTGATACATTTCAGAACCATCTCTTAATGCAACAGCTTCAATCAACGCGGTGTAGCCATAATTGTTTTGATGGTCGATGTTTGATCGACCATCTTTCAATAGTAGCTTAACATTTTCCAGATGTCCTTTTTCTGCTGCTGGAATCAACGCGTTTCCGCCAAAACGATTGACTTTTTGTTGATCAGGAGTTGCTTTTTCCAGCATGTAAGCCAAGATTTCAGTTTTCCCCTGAGCGCCTGCATAGAGATAAGGACTATCTGAAATTTGATCTTGTTGATTGATATCAGCACCGGCATCGATCAGTTGTTTGGCGATCTCAACAAAATTTTGATGTGTCGCAATCAAAAGTGGGCTTTCTCCTTTTCCATTTACTTCGTTGATCATATAATCTGACGCAAGAATTTCTTGAACTGTTTTTGCATCATTATCGCTAACCGCTTGAAGCAATGTTCCTTGTGGAAATGTTTGTTTACTTGATTCAGCGGCTTCATTACTTGAAGGTTCTGTTATTTCTTTTTTTGACATGATCGTCGACTCCTCTTCTATTTTTTGTGGACTACTTACTTTTTGCTGGCAACCAGAAAAAATAAGTAGTCCTAAACTGGTTGATATCAATAAAGCTACTCTTGTTCTTTCCATGATTTTTTCCTCCTGCCAAATTATTGTACATTCAGTATAAAGGATAAATATAAACAAATTATAAACGGAGTCGATCCCGTTTAAAAAGAAAAAGAGCTGAACACGATTTCGGCTAGTTTTTGCCTGACTCATGTTCAACTCATTTATTTTTTATTCGTCGATTGCTGTAACATCGATATTTAACTCAAATAACTGTAAAGGTGATACAACACTTGGTGCACTTGTCATTGGATCAGCTGCTTTTCCGTTTTTAGGGAATGCGATCACTTCACGAATGTTGTTTTCACCAGCTAAAAGCATGACTAAACGATCTAACCCTAAAGCGATCCCGCCGTGTGGAGGGAACCCATAATCTAGCGCATCTAGTAAGAAACCAAATTGTTCTTGGGCTGATTCTTTCGTGAACCCAAGCGTTTCGAACATTTTTTCTTGCAGCTCACGTTTATGAATACGTAGAGAACCTCCACCTAGCTCGTAACCATTTAAAACAATATCATACGCTTCAGCGTACACTTTAGCTGGATCAGTTGAAAGTAATGCTACATCTGATTCTTTCGGCTGAGTGAATGGATGATGAGCAGACACATAGCGACCAGCTTCTTCATCATATTCAAATAATGGCCAGTCAACGACCCATAAAAAGTTGAATTTAGACTCGTCGATCAAGCCCAACTCTTTTCCTAAACGAGAACGAATCGCTCCAAGAGCAGCAGCGACAACTTCCGGCTTATCTGCACCAAACATTAATATGTCGCCAACCTCAGCATTTGTCGCTTTGATCAAGTCATCAGAAACATCTGTCAAGAATTTAGCAATCGGTCCTTTAAGTCCATCTTCTTCAACTTTCAGCCAAGCCAAGCCTTTCGCACCAAATTGACTTACATATGTTCCTAAGTTATCCATGTCTTTTCTGGAATATTTATCTGCAGCCCCTTTGGCATTCAGTGCTTTGACTTGTCCGCCATTTTCCAAAGCCATTTGGAACACTTTAAAATCAACATCTTTCACGACATCTGCAATGTCGATCAATTCCATGTCAAAACGGGTATCTGGTTTATCGCTGCCGTAGCGCGCCATTGCTTCATCATAGCTGATACGCGGGAATGGTAACGTCACTTCGATTCCTTTTGTTTCACGCATGACTTTTGCCAGCATTTCTTCCGTCATCGTTTGGATCTCTTCTGGTGTCAAGAACGTTGTTTCAATATCCACTTGGGTAAATTCAGGCTGACGGTCACCACGTAAGTCTTCATCACGGAAGCAACGAACGATTTGATAATAGCGGTCAAAACCAGCATTCATCAATAATTGTTTGAAGATTTGTGGTGATTGTGGTAACGCATAGAAATGACCTGCATGAACACGAGAAGGAACTAAATAGTCACGAGCGCCTTCTGGTGTTGATTTACCTAGGTAAGGTGTTTCGATATCCATAAAATCAGTATCATCTAAATAGTGACGAATCGTTTTAGTGACTTGATGACGTAATTTTAAATTCGCAGTCATTTGTGGACGACGCAAATCTAAATAACGATATTTCAAACGTAGTTCGTCTCCAACATTATTTTCATCTTCGATCAAAAATGGAGGTGTTTTTGCTGTATTTAAAATCGTGATATCTGTTGCCATGATTTCAAATTCGCCTGTTTTCATTTTCGGATTGATCGCTTCTTTATCTCGATAAGTTAATTCTCCAGTAATTTCAATCACATATTCGCTACGACATTTATCCGCTTTTTCCCACGCTTCTTTTGAATGGGCTGGATTGAAAACAACTTGTGCAATGCCTTCACGGTCACGTAGGTCGATAAAGATAACTCCACCTAAATCGCGGCGTTTTTGCACCCAGCCTTTTAATGTGATGATCTGTCCTACTAAATCTGCGGAAACTTCTCCGCAATATACTGTTCTTTTTGTCATTCGTTTTTGCTCCTCTTCATTTTTTACGCGTTATTCATCAAACGTTTTTGTTATCATTTCATCATAAACTTCATCAAATTTTTCATAAATATCTGATAACGAAAATGCTTTTTCTTTACGGCTTTCCATTGATTTTACATTGACAACGCCTTCGGCTAATTCTGTTTCACCTAAAGTTAATGCTAGCTTAGCATTTAGCTTCGCTGCCGTTTTGAATTGTGCTTTTGCTTTACGATCCATAAAATCACGATCTGCTGAGAAACCAAAATTACGGACTGCCTGAACTAATTTCAGGGTTTCAACATTCGTTTGTTCTCCAATGCCGACAACATAAGCGTCGATTTCATTGATTACAGGAACAACTACCTGCTCTGCTTCCATGGTGATCAATACACGTTCGATCCCTAAAGCAAAACCAAAACCTGGAGTTGCAGGTCCGCCTAGATCCTCTACTAATCCGTCATAACGTCCCCCTGCACAAATTGTCGATTGGGCACCCATTCCTGGTGCTTCACTCATGATTTCAAAAATCGTGTTTGTGTAATAATCAAGTCCCCGAACCATATTACTATCAACTTCAAAAGGAATATTCAATTCCGTTAACATCGTTTTAACTGTTTCAAAATGTTGTTTAGACGATTCGCTTAAATAGTCTAAAATCGATGGCGCATCAGCAACGATCACTTTATCTTTCTTATCTTTACTATCAAGGACACGTAACGGATTTTCATGAAGCCGGCGTTTTGAATCTTCACTCAGCTCTGTCGACTTAGGTTCTAAATAATCGATCAAGGCTTGACGGTACGCTGCTCTGGTTTCTTTATCACCTAATGAATTGATCACTAATTTGATTTGCTGAATTCCCAATTGTTTGAAAAAGTCTAACGCCATCGCCATACTTTCTACATCTACAGCTGGGTTCTCACTACCAAATGCTTCTGCTCCAATTTGGTGGAACTGTCTTAGACGCCCTGCCTGTGGACGTTCATAGCGAAACATCGGTCCCATATAATAGGTTTTGTATGGTTTAGAAAATTCTGGACCAAACAATTTGTTTTCCACGAATGATCGAACGATCGGTGCAGTTCCTTCCGGACGCAGTGTAATATGTCGCTCTCCTTTATCGTAAAAATCATACATTTCCTTGGAAACAATATCTGTCGTATCTCCCACACTACGGGAAATCACTTCATAATGCTCGAAAATCGGTGTACGAATTTCTTCATATTGATAGTCACGAAAAATCAAGCGAGCTGTTTCTTCAACGAACTGCCACTTCTCGGAAGTTCCTGGTAATAGATCATTCGTTCCTTTTGGTTTTTGATAACTCATTCTTTCATCTCCAATTTATTATTCATCTTTTTACCAACATTGGCAAATTGTGTAATACTGTAAAGAAGGTTGCATTGACGCTTTTTTGTTTTTACATTTTAGAAAATCTTGAGCGTCTATTTCAGTAATACTTAGTGAGCTTAACTTGCTCTGTCATGGTTTGTCGTCTATTCTAGCAGAGCTAATTATAGAGCTTCAGTTCTTCGCGCTTGATCAAAGCTAACTTTCTGAACCGTGATTCCTAGTACGGACACTTCGCTCACTTTGTTCGCCAAGTATTGTTCATCATCTGTTCTGGCAGAGCCGATTATAGCGTTTCAATTATTGGTATTTTAATCCTTCACGCTTGATTGATACTAACTTTCTGAATCGTGATTCCTAGTATGGACACTTCGCTCACTTTGTTCGCCAAGTATTGTTCATCATCTGCTCTGGCGGAGCCAATCGTAGTGATTCACAACAAAAACTCGCCCTTGTATATATACAAGGGCGAGTGAATAGACACACGCGGTACCACCTAAGTTCGAAAGATTGCTCTTTCCTCTAACGATTAACGCTCGCAACGGAACGGCTTTTCTTCCGTTCTTCTCTAGAATGTCTTTCAATTTCGCTGATGAAGCTGCTTTCAGCCTAGGCAACTTTCTCTTATACAGTCAGAATGAAATTTACTCGTTCTTTCATCGAATTTTGATATTACATATAAACTACTAAAATTCTCTACTAAAGTCAAGGGAATTCAGTAAAAAATAGCCTACTCATTTCACAAGTTTATTTGTCTTTTGTATCGATAATGATCGTTACAGGACCGTCATTAGTTAGTGTCACTTTCATATCTGCACCAAATTCTCCTGTTTCAGTTGAAATACCGATTTCTTTCAATTGAGTATTGAATGCCTCATATAAAGGAATAGCAGTTTCAGGTCGGGCTGCTTCAATGAAACTTGGTCGGTTGCCTTTTTTAGTATCTGCATACAAGGTAAACTGTGAGATACTTAAAATGCTACCGCCAACATCCTGCAAGCTGAGATTCATCTTTCCTTGATCATCTTCAAATACACGTAATTTACTGATTTTCCGCACAAGATAATTTACATCTTCATTCGTATCCGTTTCATGAATCCCTAGTAAAATCATAAATCCTTGCTCGATTTTACCGACAACCTTACCTTCTATTTGTACCTGAGCCTCTGTCACTCGCTGAATGACTGCTTTCATCTGCTCGCCTCCTAGCCATTGGTTCGACGGACGTTATATACATCCGGTATGTTTTTGATTTTATCGACGATCGTTTTTAAATGAGACAGGTTTTGGATCTTAACTGTCACATGGATCATCGCCATTTTATTTTTTGTTGGTTTGGCTTCTACGCTGACAAGATTTTTGGTCATTGAACTGATCACTTGCAGTACATCGTTCAGTAACCCGCTACGGTTGTACCCATATATTTCTAAATCAGCATCATATTCTTTATTTAGATTGTCAGTATCTTCCCATTCAACCTCGATCAAGCGTTGTGCTAATTCTTCCTGATGCTGTACATTTGGACAATCTGCACGATGGATAGAAACACCACGTCCTTTGGTGATATAGCCAACGATTTCATCTCCTGGAACCGGATTACAGCAACGACTGATCCTAATCAATAAGTTTTCCACGCCTTGGATCACAATACCGCCTTCATGACGAACCTTCATTTTGTCAGATTCTTTTTTGACCGGCTGTGACATCAGTTCTTCTGCTTCTTGTTTTTGCCGCTCCATTTCGCGTTCTTTGCGTTCTTTTTCTGTTAAACGGTTGAAAACGACCTGAGCACTAATTTCTCCATAACCGACAGCAGCATATAAATCATCTTCTGTTTGAAAATTAAAGCGCTCCAAAGCCTCAGCTAGCTTCGTCTTACTTAAAAATTCTTTTGGTGCAAAGCCGTGTTCTGTCAAATATTTACTAATAGCATCATGCCCTTTGATGATATTGACTTCTCGGTCCTGAACTTTGAAAAAGCGTTTGATCTTATTCCGCGCTTTACTTGTGGCTACCATTTTTAGCCAGTCGCGGCTTGGTCCAAATGAATTTGGCGAAGTCAATACTTCAATGATATCACCGTTTTTCAAGGTATAGTCCAGCTGAACCATTTTACCATTGACCTTAGCACCTGTTGTTTTATTTCCGATTTCCGTATGCACGCTATACGCAAAATCAAGCGGACCCGAGCCTTTTGGCAGTTCGGTCACTTCTCCTGTTGGTGTAAAAACGTAAACCTTATCACTAAAAATATCACCCTTGACACTTTCCATAAATTCAGATGCGTCATAACTTTCATCTTGAAGCTCTAAAATTTCACGGAACCAGCTCAATTGTTTTGAATCAGAATCTTCATCAACTTTTTCAGTTTTTCCTTCTTTATAAGCCCAGTGAGCAGCAACCCCGAATTCAGCGATCTGATGCATTTCGTGTGTTCTGATCTGCACCTCGACTGGATTCCCTTTAGGTCCGATCACTGTTGTATGGATCGATTGATACATATTTGCTTTTGGCATAGCGATATAGTCTTTAAAACGTCCCGGCATCGGCGTCCATTTCGTGTGGATCGCTCCTAAAACAGCATAACAATCTTTGATCGAATCCACGATCACACGAATCGCCAATAGATCATAGATCTCATTAAACTGTTTCTTTTGATCTTTCATTTTATGATAGATCGAATAAATGTGTTTCGGACGACCGTAGATCTCCGCATAAATATCTAAATCTTCTGTTGCCAGACGAATATCTTCAACAGCTTCTTCAACATACGCTTCCCGTTCTTCCCGTTTGCTTTGCATCAGATTGACGATTCGGTAATATTGATTAGGATTGATATAACGTAAAGCCGTATCTTCTAATTCCCATTTGATCCTGCTGATCCCTAAGCGGTGAGCAAGTGGTGCATAGATTTCAATCGTTTCTTGAGCGATCCGACGCTGTTTATCTTCTCTTAAATGTTTAAGTGTCCGCATGTTATGCAGGCGGTCAGCTAATTTCACCATGATCACGCGTAGATCCTGAGCCATCGCTAAAAGCATTTTTCGATGGTTTTCAGCTAATTGTTCTTCGTGAGATTTGTATTTTATTTTCCCAAGTTTTGTCACGCCGTCGACTAACATCGCTACATCTGCGCCGAATTCATCTTGTAAATCTTCTAGTGTTACGTCTGTATCTTCCACAACATCATGTAAAAAACCAGTGGCAACTGTATGTGGATCCATTCTAAGTTCAGCTAAAATACCTGCAACCTGAATTGGATGGATAAAGTAAGGTTCACCAGATTGTCTTACTTGGCCTTCGTGCGCTTTCTCTGCATAGTCGTGTGCCTTTTGTACAAACGCGACATGCTTGGGCGCCATATATTTTGATACAAGTTTGATGACTCCAGGTCCCGTCATAATTTCTTCTTTTGGCATGATTCTCACTCCTTGGGCTCTTACAGCCGTCTATTCCAGTACTTATTTATGTAAATGACTAGCGATTAAAAAAAGAAAAGTACCACTTGAAACAGTAGCACTTCCAACACTTATTATTATACTAAAATTCTCTAATTTTTCAATTCCTCATATTCTAATCCCATTTAGAAATCAGCGGTAAGATTTCTCGCCCATTACTAAGTCCAATTCGAGAAGCCCCTGCTTGAAACAATAATTCCATCTCCAGCAATGTTGGTGCTTTTACGTTGACTTGAAACATTCTTTGATTTTTGGCCCCTGATCTGAAAATACTCATATCATACAAAGCCTCTTTCATAGATAAATCAAGTCCTATTGACATAAATTTTATATTTTCCATTTTAGCAAGATCTATTGTCAATTGTTGCTTCTGGTACTCATTCAGCTGACTGCTATCGATAAAAAAGCCTAAGCCGTCATGTCCAAATGCTAAAGGTGCCAATGTTTGGTAGCTTTGATGCCCGCCAAAAGTCAGTTGATCAGGTGTCATCGCCACAAAAACTTCGGATGCGCCTTCTCGATAAAGTTTTCCAGTTTCAAAGGCCTTCTTGGCTAATGTTCCGCCACCCAAAGGAAAATCAGTAAAACTTCCGATCCGAATCCTTGTTTCTGTCAATAACTGCTTTGCGCGAGCAACATTGCATGGCAAAACAAATATCGAATGAATCGAAAAATCTTTTAGAAAAAGAAGTTCATCTGTTAGTTGCTGATCCGTAAGTGTAGGGTCAAGCAACATGATTGATAGTTTTTCCAGTTCTAACTCCATAAATACCCCCTCAAACCTTACACTAATTCGAATTGATAACTGATTGCACTCAAAGCATATAAAGGTGCTGTTTCTGCACGTAAAATCCGCGGCCCCAATCCGCATAAGATTCCGTCATTTTTTTCAAACGCTTCGATTTCTTCCGGGGCAAAGCCGCCTTCCGGTCCAAAAACAAGCAAGATCGAATCTCCGATTTTTGTTTCAGCCAACGCTTGAGCAAAGCGGCTTTTTTCTCCTGTTTTTGCGGATTCTTCATAGGCGATCAAGATTTTATCATAGGCAGAAAAAGAGTC
Source organism: Enterococcus wangshanyuanii (assembly GCF_002197645.1). Lineage (NCBI taxonomy): Bacteria > Bacillati > Bacillota > Bacilli > Lactobacillales > Enterococcaceae > Enterococcus > Enterococcus wangshanyuanii. The sequence goes on from NZ_CP021874.1 coordinate 1,380,566, forward strand.
GATCAATTCCAGCTTATTGTCTAATAATACAATATCCGGCGCAAACTGGCGATGAGATTGCTCGGCAGCTTCTGTTGCGATTTTTTTAAATCGTTCAGCTTTTTTGACTAATTTTTTATGATCCCATTTAACAACGGATGTTTTTGCAGGAAAAGCCACAAATTTATGGCAACCCAACTCTGTTGTCTTTTGAACTACTAAATCTAATTTATCTCCTTTAGGAAAACCACAAGCAATCGTCACATTGACCGGTAATTCTTTTTCACCCTGTTCTTTGCTGATTTCTTTTAAGCGAACAGCCTCTTCCGTTACCTCAGTAATTTCTGCAATAAGCGCAATTCGATCACTGAACACAAGAAAAACTTGCTGTTTTGGCTCCATCCGCATCACACGGACCATATGATGATAATTTTCTCCTGTGATTTCGTAGTGTTCTCTTGTTTCATAGGGCTCTGTCATGAAATAACGCTGCATGCTATTCTTCCTCGGTTTTCTTTAAAATAATCGCATACCAGTCTCCCTGTTGAAAAATCTGATCCACAAGAAAACCAACCTCTGTCATGCGTTCGATCACCATCGCTTTTTTATCCTGAATAATGCCGGAAACAATCAATGTTCCTTCATTTTTCAACAAACGAAAGGCATCTTCCACCATCAAAACGATAATATCAGCTAAAATGTTCGCAACGATCACGTCTGCTTCGATTGCTACATCATTGAGCAAATCATTCGCTGACACGTGAACATCATCAGCAACTGGATTAAGCGCCATATTTTCTTTAGCTGCAGTCACTGCAACATCATCTAAGTCAAATGCATGGACTTCTTTTGCGCCTAAATACTTACTAGCAATGCTCAATACTCCAGAGCCTGTACCTACATCAAGCACTGTCTCTCCACCACGCAAAACGGTTTCCAATGCTTGCAAGGTCAAACGAGTGGTTGGATGTGTCCCTGTTCCAAAAGCCATTCCGGGATCTAACGTGATGATTTTTTCTGCGGTATCGTCCGTTTTATATTTTTCCCAACTTGGTACGATCGTTAGAAAACGAGTCACACGTACGGGATGATAATATTTTTTCCAAGCCGTTGCCCAGTCACTTTCCGCTACTTCACTGATCTGCATGTCATTTTTACCAATACTCAAACCAAATTCCGGCAGGCGTGCGATACTTTCTTTGATAAAGGGCAAAATTTCTGGTAAAAAAGTTGTTTCAGGAAAGTAAGCCATTACTAAAGCACCCTCTTTGATATGGGTGAATTGTTCTTTATCTAAAAGCTCACCATATAAATCACTTTGAAAGTTCTCCACATCTAATGCATCTTCGATTGCTACGCCGCTTGCTCCAGCTTCCATCATGATATTTGAGATTGCCTCAACTGCTTCACTAGCTGTTTCTACCTTTACTTCTGTCCATTTCATAAACGCACCTCTTTAATAGCTCGGATAGGCGATATATGTGTCGCCATCCGCTTTTTGATAGTTTTGTACTGCTTCATTAAATGCTGTATCAGACCATTTCAGTTCAAAAATTTCCTGCTCTTCATCTGTTAAAAAGTCCAGTAAGTCACTTTGACCTTCTGTTAAAACTTCATTTAAGTAGTCAACCAGACCATCTAAAATAGATTGCTTGATCCCTTTTTTTCCTTCATAGGGGATCACAGCTAGATAGTCTTCTTCATCTACTATTGTCTTTTCAGGATTAAATAATAAAATACCATCTTCAAATTCAATGATTTCCTCTTCTGACAAGGTTCCTGCGGCATCATCGATTTGTTCATGTGCACTATTTTCAGCAAATAAACGAAAAACGACTTCAATCGAATGATTTTTAGTATTCCAGTCAAGAGCCACATCGTATTCTGTTATTTTCTTCGTCAGTTGTTCATCCAAATAAGTTAACATTGTTGGTTTTTTCATTCTACTTCTTCCTTCCAGCCAAACGTTGTTTGGTCGATGTCACTTCTTTTTTGTTTTGAGATATAAGGGTTTCCGGAAACCACATATCTCAAAGGTAACTCTGTCCAAATTCCTTTATTAGGAATGCCGATTCTGGGAAGCGCAATAATTTTTTGCGGCTGCTTTCTTTTTTCCGGAACGATCCTAAGTGTACTATCAAAGATCGATCGTCCATATGACTCTTTGGTAATGCCTAAAGCACTGACTAATTTCCCAGGGCCATTTGATAGCTCCGCACCTTTTCTACCATTACGATTCGCCTCCATTTGTTCAAGTCCTTCGACAGGTTGGATCGCCCGAATCATAACTCCTTGCGGTATGCCTTTATCTTTTGTGACCATATTCAAGATTAAATGGGTATGCATCGTATATAAATAGATTGTTCCTGGTTTTTCATACATTGCTCTTAATCGAGGTGTTTTTCGTAAACCAAAGCTATGAGCTGCTTCGTCATCAGGACCCAAATACGCTTCTGTATCCACAATATACCCAGCTAGTGTGCCTTCTTCTGTTTCATGCTCTAAATACATGCCCAATAAAAACTGAGCGATTTCTTCTGTTGATTTTGTATTAAAAAAATGGATCGTTTCATTCATTATTTTTCACCACTTTCTATCATACACGAAATAACTGCCTTTATCCATTGAACCACTAACATTTCGTGTGATAAATCAAGACTTTCTCTTTATAAACATAAAAATCTCAAGCGATAACAAACATATGTTCTTTGTGGTATAATAAATAATTATAGAACGAAAAAGGAGGTTCAACGATGCAGCAGCCTTTAGCTTATCGTATGCGCCCACGTAATTTAGATGAAGTCGTAGGTCAAGAACATCTTGTCGGTCCTGGAAAAATCATTCGCAGAATGGTCGAAGCCAAAATGCTATCATCAATGATTTTGTATGGTCCTCCCGGAACTGGAAAAACAAGTATTGCTAGTGCCATCGCCGGCTCAACAAACTATGCCTTTCGCATGTTGAATGCCGCAACAGATACAAAAAAAGACTTGCAGATCGTCGCAGAAGAAGCAAAAATGAGCGGCACTGTGATTTTACTTTTAGATGAGGTCCATCGCTTAGATAAAACAAAACAAGATTTCTTACTGCCTCATTTGGAAAATGGTCGAATCATCATGATCGGTGCAACAACTGAAAATCCTTATATTACGATCAATCCAGCGATCAGAAGCAGGACACAAATTTTTGAAGTCAAACCTTTGAATGAAACAGATATAAAAAAGGCGATCAACGATGCTTTATCTGATACTGAACGCGGTCTAGGAGACTATCCTGTCGTGTTAGAAGAAAAAGCTCTTCACCATTTATCCCGCGCAACAAATGGTGATTTGCGCAGTGCGTTGAATGGTCTTGAGCTTGCGGTAAAATCCACACCTAAATCAACAGACGAGAAAATCGACATCACTCTTTCGATCATTGAAGAATGTGTTCAGCGAAAAGCTTTGACTCATGACAAAGATGGCGATGCTCACTATGATGTTATCTCTGCTTTTCAAAAATCGATCCGCGGCAGTGATGTTGATGGTGCTCTTCATTACTTGGCCCGTTTAGTCGAAGCTGGAGATTTACCAATTATCTGCAGGCGTTTGATGGTCATTGCCTATGAAGATATCGGTCTAGGAAATCCAGCAGCAGCAGCACGTACGGTTACTGCCGTTCAAGCTGCAGAAAAATTAGGATTCCCAGAAGCACGGATTCCTTTAGCAAGTGTTGTCATCGATCTCTGCTTATCACCAAAATCAAATTCAGGAATCAGCGCGATAGATGCTGCTTTGGCAGATATTCGTGAAGGGAAAGCAGGAGATGTCCCTGATCATCTACGTGACAGCCACTATTTTGGAGCAAAAGAATTAAATCGAGGACTAGGTTATCAATATCCTCACAATTTTGAAAATGCTTGGGTCGATCAACAATATTTACCAGACAAAATAAAAAATGCACATTATTATGAGCCCATCGATACTGGTAAGTATGAACAGGCCTTGCATCAGCAATACCAGCGAATTCAAGAGTGGAAAAAATCTGGGAAAAAATCGAAATAAAACGATCTCAATTTCAAGCTCTCTCGTTGCTGTTTAAATAATCTTGTGCTATTATAAAGATGGTAAATCTGTGATGTGCGCGTTGTCTTTTTTGTGTGTTGACCGAACATTTTATTGATATCTTGGGATCCTTCTGGTACCTAAGCTGGTAACATGCCTTATCATTTGGTAGTTCGAAGCTGTCAGTCGTGGAACCCACCTGCTTTATTTGCGGGTTCAATACTATAGGACGAATAACGGCATCGACGGATTTTCCTTTTTTATTAGCTAGTTGAACAATTTGCTGTAATGCAAATTGTTTTTTATTTGATGGAGGTTATATAGTGATTCGCCTACTTATTTTTGCATCTGTTGTTTTACTCGTGATTATCAGTGTTTTCTTATTAAAGAAATCCTCTGTCTTTTTGCCATTGATGCCAAATGATGATCCTGACGAAAATAGACAATTTCTACACCAATTCGGCGTGTTCTATTTGATACTAGCTGCCATTGGTCTTTTGGTAGGAATCGTCAATTTGACATTTTTTTCTTTATTTTACATATTCGGCTTACTTGTTATTTCAACCGTATTCAGCGTGATGCTTGCCAAGAAGATTCTTTGATGATTCTTCTTTTTTTGTTTTCCTTTTTAAGGATTTTCCTTTACAATTAATGTAGAGAGAATGATAAAAAATTTTTTCGATATAACTACTACTGTCTACTATGAGTATTTTAGTAGTTCACCTACTGCTTGCTCATAAAAATATTCGCTGTTTTTGCAGCACCGCTTATCTGTAGCAATTAAGTGCAGGAGCGAAAGGAGTGGTCAAAATGTTACAAAATTATCGTAAAATCATGGTCGCTGTTGATGGATCAGCAGAAGCAGAGCTCGCCTTTCAAAAAGCGATGAACGTGGCAATGAGAAACGATGCAGAATTACTACTTGCACATGTCATCGATACTCGTGCTTTTCAATCTGTTTCATCGTTTGATGGTGTTTTGGCCGAACAAGCAACTGAAATGGCCAAGCAAACACTTGAAGGCTATAAAAAACAAGCCAAAGAACATGGTTGTGAAAAAGTCTCCAGCATTATCGAATACGGCTCACCAAAACCTTGGATCGCAAAACAAATTCCAGAAGATCAAGGTGTTGATTTGATCATGCTGGGAGCAACAGGTCTTAATGCTGTTGAACGTCTGTTTATAGGCTCTGTCTCTGAATATGTAATCCGCCATGCGGCTTGTGATGTATTAGTCGTAAGAACTGATTTAGAAAATAAAGTCCCTGTCGACCAAGAGGACAAATAACTTTTTATAACGAAAAGAGTCCAATACAAAACTAGAAAACAGTTTTGTATTGGACTCTTCTTACTTATTTTATTTTCTTAGACGTTCAACGTCACGAGCAATCATCAATTCCTCATCAGTTGGAATCAATAATACTTTTACTTTAGAGTCGTCTGTTGAAATCACTGATTCTTTTCCACGAACATTGTTCTTATCAGCATCCAATTCACAACCAAACCAAGTCATACCTTTGATTACTTCACTGCGGACATGTGAATCATTTTCACCAATACCAGCTGTGAAGACAATTGCATCAACACCGTTTAAAACTGTTACATAGCTACCGATGTATTTACGGATACGATCAGTAAAGATATCATAAGCAACTTGTACTGCTTCTTTATCCATATTTGCTTCTAAATCACGCATATCACTAGAAATGCCAGTCAAACCTAATAATCCTGATTCTTTATTCAAAATGTTGATCATGTCTTTGATATCTGTTAATTCTAATTTTTCCATCAAATAAGCTAATAATGAAGGATCGATATCACCAGAACGTGTGCCCATTGTTACACCAGCAAGTGGTGTGAAGCCCATTGATGTATCAACAGATTTACCACCATCAACCGCTGTGATCGATGCTCCATTCCCTAAGTGACAAGTAATGATTTTTAATTCTTCGATCGGGCGGCCAAGCATTTCAGCAGCACGATGCGCAACATATTTGTGGCTTGTACCATGAGCACCATATTTACGTGCTGAGAATTTTTCATAATATTCAGTTGGGATACTGTATAAGAAATTATGTTTTGGCATTGTTGTATGGAATGCTGTATCAAATACCGCTACGCTAATAATCTCAGGTAAGATTTTTTTGAACGCTTTGATTCCCATCGCATTTGCCGGATTGTGTAAAGGAGCAAGATCAGCTAATTTTTCGATTTTTGCTAAAACATCAGCATCAATAACAACTGAATCCTTGAAGTCTTCCCCACCAGCAACTACACGGTGTCCAACACCTGTAATTTCATCGTAAGCAGCTAAAATCTTTAATTCAATCAATTTGTCCAATAGCATTTTTACGGCAACATCATGATCACTGATATCAACGATTTCTTCATATTTGTCATCGTTACCATATTTGATTGTAAAGATTGAATCATTTAAACCAATACGTTCAACGATTCCTTTTGCAACGACTTCTTCTGATGGCATTTGGTATAATTGCCATTTTAAACTTGAGCTTCCTGCATTGATTGCAATTGTTTTAGACATAATACTCTCCTCTTTTATCGGTTGTTTTATTTTAAATTTGAAGACTTCCAAGCCTCAAATTGTTGAAAAAATTGTGTTATTTTCGCTGGATCTTTCAATGATCCTAATTTAGCGACCAGAACTTCTTTTGCCTGTTTGCTGTGCTCGCCTTTATTTTGAACAAGCAAAATGCTTTTTCTAGATTGAACAGACTTAAATAACTCATCCGGTAATTGGATTATTCCTTGTAGATAAACATTTTTCTTGAGCCAATTCTTAAAGAAAGAACTTTGCTCTGTTTCCAAAATATTTGCAGGAATCAAAAATAATCCGTAGCCATCCGGCTTGACATATTTCATCGCTTGTTCCATCAATAGATGATGTGCAAAGCTGTGACCTTCTTCTGCTGCAGAATCAAAGCCTGCTGCTTTTTCATCATTTGGGTAAAACCCAATTGGTAAATCACTCAGCGTGACATCCACCGGATCGATCAATAAATCCTGCAAGCCATCTTGATGAAATAACTGAATCGCTGCTTGCGTCCACTCGTTATTTGTTGCAGAAACTGCCAACAATGTATCATCGATATCTACACCAAAGCCAGTGACATCATACTTAGCCAATGACAAATTAAGGACAACTGTCAACAAGAGATTGCCCATGCCTGCAGCGATGTCTAACGCCTTTAATGGTTGATCCTGATTGTACAATTGTTCGATCAAGTAGACAAATAAAAAACCAATACCATCTGGCGTCAACTGATGATTTGCTTGTAAGGACTCTGTTTTGCTCCCTTTCAGTAAAACCAACTGCGATAATCGTCTGATTTCTTCAGGGGTTAAAACGATCGCTTTTAATTGTTGATAAATGGTTTTTAGTTGTTGGGCTGTCTGCTCATCCGGTACGCCATCAAGAATGCGTACCTGGTAATCATCAATAATGTTCTCACCATTTTCAATATACGCATCTAAAAAAGAAGTGTCTAAGGAGCGTTGAAGTAATTGAATCGATTGTTCCATTAATTCGAAAGCCTTTTCTATTTTCTCAGAGAACAAAAATAACACCTCTATTTCCATCTATAGTATAACAATTTTCATACCTGTTCTATTTTAACGAAAAAAGAACTAATAATCAATCAATTTCCCAACAATATTTATAAAAGCTTGTTTTATAACTGTTCTTTTTCTATTGCTCTTAATCAATTTTCTGAAACTGAAGCTAAATAACGTTTCTGTATTAGTTGATTTATAAATAGTTTGATACACATTTCACAAAAAATATTCATTCATTGATGCCTACTTTTATCTTTAGACACTTTAGGCTGATAAACTTCATCAAAAGTGTAGGTTGTATGATTTATCTTAACAATGATAGTAAGTTTTTTTCGAGCATAACTGTAAGTTAATTGACCTGTTGAAAATTCCTGAGATCCTTTTGGTTCGAGGGGAGTGTTTTTCTGTTTGACTTCACTCAAAAACATACTGACCATTGTTTTAGAGATATAATAGTCTTTTGTTTTTTGCGAAAATTGTTGTGCTAATTTAAACTCTTCTAGTACTAGCAAAAACAAAAAACTGGATAAGTAAACTAGAAGTAATGCAGTAAATAAGACCCCTCCTCTATACTTCTTCTTCATTTCCCTTGATAATTGACCATCTTGCACTATATTGTTGCTCATTTTTAAAGACTGCACGAATAACCACAAAATCATCCTCCTTTTTGAAATCTACCTCACGAACATCGATCAGCAACGGCTGATATCCTCCATTATCTACTTTGATGATTTTCCCTAATTTATATTCGATCAAAATATTTCTTTCTTTTTTGGGATTTTCATAAATCATCTTATTCCCTTGAATTTCTTTGAACTGACAACCAGCTAGCTCATTTTCCAACTGAATGACAAAAATATGCCACTCTTTTTCTTTCTCACTTTTTAAAACTTCGGACACAACTTTCGCATTTTTTATCACAGCAGAAAAAAGCAGACAAATGATAGACAATAAAAACAAGGCTAGCAGACATTCAATTAAGGTAAATCCGGCGTAATTTTTATTTTTGTTCAAGGAAAAACTGTTCTTCACCATCTGTAATCACCACTTTATCTATTTTGTCCTTCGTTTTATGTATGTAAAATGAGTATGTCCTACCATTGTGCTCAATCTTTTTTTGCATAGCTCCGCCATAAGTTTCATACCCTTTCATTTCTTCATAAAGTATCCGATGTAATGTTAACTCATCGGTCGCTTTTGCTTTCTTAGATAACAAAAAGGTACTTGATGACATAAAAATACCGACAATAATTCCGATGATCCCCAGCGAGATCAGCCCCTCCAACAAGATGTATCCTTTATAACTGATTGATTTTTTTGACATAACGACCACTTCCTAATTGAAATTGAAACTCGAACGATTGCTGTTTTTCTGACCAATCATAAGTGAATTTTGCCAATTTCCCATTGTTTCCAGACTGCGCTTTAAATACAATTTTATTTGGACCAGAAGCATTTAAACCTTCTGGAACAGATAACCGTGCCTGTTCATGTTCTGAAACGACAAAGTACAGCTGTTGCTCTTCTTTTTCAAAGACTATCTGCGTGTCAGTCATCTTAACAATTGCCATTTGTTGAGTAAACAGCAACTGTTTTTCAAACGTCGATAGAAATTGTTCAATCTCTATCATACGCTGCCAGCGTTCGATTGAAAGGACTGGCAGCAGCATAAAAAATGTACACACAAATACTACTATAAGTGATTCGATCAACGTAAAACCATTTAACACTTTTCTCTTCATTTCTCGCTCGCTTGATATTTTTCATACTGTTCTTTAGTGATGTATTCCTCTTTTAACAATTGTTCGACAGTTGGCGTCTGATTCTTTTCCATCACATAGAGATCTATCTGAGTTTCAACGATTTTGACGATTGCTTCGTTGCCTTTTTTATCCACACCTGCTTTATGTTTCGAAAGATTTGGTACAAATAGCAAAATCAAAACAGAAATAATCAACAGAACAACTAACATCTCTAACAACGTAAAACCACTATAATTAATCTGCTTCTTTTTTTTGATCATAAATATTCCTCCATTCCACCGTAAATAGGTAATAGCATAGCGGCATAGATGCCGACAACCATCAAAGCGACAACTAAAAAAATCACTGGTTGAATCAATTGAATCATTTTTTCTACTCGTCTAAAAAATTGCTGCCAACATAACTCACTGTATACGATCAATTCTTTGCCTAAATTTCCTTTCACTTCTCCCTGCTGGATAATCAAGGCCAATTCAGATGAAAAAAATGGAAATGTCTTTAATTGATCATAAAAAGTAGTGCCTGCCAACGCCTTTGTCTCGATTTCTTCAGCAATCTCATACATCAATGATCGCTGATTTGTCGTTTTCATCAAGCGAATAACATTCTTTATTTCTAATCCTTGTGAGAATAATTTCCCCCATTCAAGTGCAAAAAAAGCAGAACAATATTGTTTATACATCCTTCCAATAAGAGGCAATCTTGAAAAAAACAGTGCCTTTTCCAAAAATGTTTTCTTTCTAAAATGAATATAATAGGTGCCTATAACAAAAAAACTACTTAACAGCGATCCGATGAAATAATAAGGGCTTTGCTGAATGAAGTGGATACCTGGATTATTAGCCTGAACCGTTCCATTAACTAGTAGTTGCGGCAATAAAATTTGCCTGATACTGATCAAAACTATAAAAAGAAAAACCAATAGCAAAGCAGGATAACTCAAAACCTTAAGCAAATGTTGGTGTTGTTTGTCTGTAAGAAGAGCATGATCTTTGATTTTATCTAGTGTTCCGGATAGATCTCCGTGAGCTTGAGCAAATTCAATTTGAGTTATGACCGTTGTTTTGAATCCGAGATACACTAAACCTGAATAAAATCGATCGCCTTGTTCCATCGCATCAGTTAAATAATTGAGTGCTGTCTCTGAAATGGAACGTGATTTCTTCATAAAAAGTAAACTTTCTTGTATGGTAAATCCATTTCTTAATAAATCTGCCAAAAGCTGAATAAAAAGATGTTGCTGTTTTTTTGACAACTTATTGTTCCTTTTCTTCTTCAAATGTTTGATCATCAATAAATCCATACGCCCAAACCTTTCTAAGTTCTTTTTGCCAATTGGAAACATTCTTTTTAGAGAAATCGTAATCCATGAGTAGTCCACTGATATCAGATCGTTTCGTCCCTTGAACACACAACAAGCGCTGATAGATAATCCCTGTGATACATTCTTGTGCTTCTTTTGGTTTTATCCCAAGCTCTTTCAATCGTTCATAAACGCCAGTAGTACTTCTTGCATGGATTGTCGCAAAAACAGTATGTCCGGTCAGTGCAGCTCTGATCGCTGCTTGTGCCGTAGAGCTATCCCTGATTTCACCAATGATCAAAATATCCGGCCGATGACGTAAACAAGCTTTGATCAGCGCATCATAGGTTAGATCGATCTTATCGTTCGTCTGCAATTGAAGAAAGGTTTGCTCTTCAAGTTCTACTGGATCTTCGATTGTGATGACTTGCTGAAAACGATCCGTTTCTTTTGCCAATTTGTACATCAATGTTGTTTTACCTGAGCCCACTGGTCCACAAAAAAGATGCAGTCCACGTCTATGAATCTGTTTGCGAATATTCGTTAATTGTTTAGGTAAAAAATAATTCTCTTGACTGTGACCAAATTGATGCAAAAAGCGAATGACCAAGCTTTCTCTTTGTCGAAAATCCCCCACAGTTGATAAACGCAAACGCACAACTTCATCATCGGTGACTCTGTATGTAACAGCTCCTACTTGAGCTTTACGTTTCTCACCAACGTCCATACTTCCAATAAATTTAAAGTGAAAAATCAATTTTCCTCCTTCATATTCATCAAGCTCCTGAAACACCAGTTTTCTATACCCTTTTCTTGCAAATACATGTATTTTCTGATCCACTGGTAAAATATAAATATCCTGTAAACGCTCTGATACTCCCCATTTAATTAATTTTAGAGAAAACTCTTTAATATCCATTTTTTCCCTCCTTACAGTAATATACGCAGAAAAAGGAAAAAGCATCGAAAAAAAAAGAGGATGGAACAGAAGTGTTCAACTCCGAGAACCCAGTAGGTATTGTGCAACACTGTTTATCTGCGACGAGTCTTTGACGAGAAAGCATCAACTCGTTCCTCGTTGTGTTTTACAGAAATTTCAGCTTCACTTTATTCTTTGAACAATAGTGAAACTCTATGCGTTAGCTGATGTGATCGAAGCGAAGCGGAGGAGTTACTTCTGCTTCCACCGTTTATTCGTTTTAAAGAGGACCAGGCATAACTCTAGTAGTTACGACCTGGTCCTCTTCTTACCAATTTCTAAAATTTTCAGTCATTAAAAAGCAAAAAAAAAACTGCAAACGTCGAAAATCAACATTTACAGCTTATCAAGAGTTCTGATGCACTATCTTCCCCAAAATAGTTTATCGTTTTGATATACTCATTATACTAAAAAAAATGGCCGAATAACTTTCAGAAATTATGAATTTTATTAAAATTTTTGAGAAAAATAAGCTCCTGCTTAAAAGGGATAAGCAGGAGCCATGCTTTATCATTTAAAATAAAGACTTAGATCAGTTCTATTATACCTGATAAATTATGATATTTCTCTCAAATTCTTGATATAATGAACTAAATTTTTGACAAAACTGTTTTTTCAATCCATTTTTTTCGATAGTTTCTTATTAAAATAGTAAACAGGAATACCTAACAATGTAATACCGATTCCAATACTCGCTAAAACGGTTTGGGTAAACATCGTTGTAATCAAAATGAACAATCCGCCGACGATCGCAATTATTGGAATTATTGGATACAAAGGTACTTTATAGGGTCTTAGCAGCTCAGGTTCCCTTTTTCTTAAGATTAAAACAGCCGCAAAAATTAAAATACTAAATAGCCACATAACAAAAACCAACATATCCGTCAGCAAATCAAAGCTGCCCAAAAACATCATAACAGCAGCAATACCAAACTGAAATAGCCCAGCAACATAAGGAACTACAAACTGTTTAGATAACTTTTTAAACTGTCTGCTAAAAGGAATCATCCCTTCTAAAGCTAAGGCATAAGGAACACGAATTCCAGTCATCGTGTACCCGTTCAATGCTCCGTATACTGAAATCAAAATACCGATCGTGACTATTTTTCCACCAACTGAACCAAAAATTTGATTTGCTGCATCAGACGCCGCGTTCAAATTACCTGAAATTTGTTGAATTGGCAGTGTTTTTAGAAAAACAAAATTGATCAGGACATAAACAATCGTAATAAAACTCAATCCTAAAAAGATTGCTTTAGGCAAATCTCTCTCCGGTCTTTTCATTTCACCTGCAACAGCACCAACACCTAACCAGCCATCATAAGCAAACATTGTCGCTAATAAAGATCCGCTTAATGCCTGAATAAATCCATTATTCCCCCCTGAACGAATGGGAAATAGTGACACCTCACTAACTGCTGGCATAAACAATCCAACGAGTACGATCAATGCAATAGGAATCATCTTGATTACTAATGTGAATGATTGTAAATTCGATGCCATTCTAGTTCCCAATAAATTGACGATCGTTACGCTTAATCCAGTCCCAATGGCAATTGGCAGTAGCAGACTATCAGATAAATGAAATAAGTGCAGAAATTGTGTACTAAAAATAATCGATAATGCTGCTATATTTGCAGGAAAATAAATCACGCTTTGCGCCCAGCCTAATAAAAAACCAGGTAATTTTCCATATGTATATTCAATATATTTGACCGCTCCGCCAGTTTTCGGAATAGCTGTTGCTAGTTCTGCACTAGTCAATCCTGCACAAAGTGTTAAAAAGCCTCCCAGTATCCAAGCGAAAATCGTTAAACTTGACGATTGAGCAAAACTCACCACACTAGCTGTTTTAAAAAAAACACCCGCACCAATAACGGTTCCCATAACCGTTGAAAAAGCGCCAAACAATGAGATTTCCCGCTTTAATTGATTTTCTTCCATAACCATCCTCTTTCCATCTTTTATATTATCCCTTAGTATAGCTGTTCTTCATTTAAATTCAAGTACTTTAAAAACAAAAAAAGATGAGTGCTGGACAAAACTAAAAATCAGTTTTGTTCAGCACTCTATAACTCAATAATCGGTGAACGCAGAATTGGTTCCAACCTCGTACAGCAAAAGATAGAGCATCTATCCTTGTCCATAATATGCGTTCACACCATGTTTTCTAAAAAAGTGTTTATCCAGCAGATATTGCGGAATCGGAAGAACATTTCTATTTACACTTTCTGTTACCTCTGCCATTTCTGCTATTTCATCTAAAACAATACTATTCTCGACGGCTTTTTGAGGTGTTTTTCCCCAAGTAAACGGACCATGTCCGTAGACTAAAACACCAGGTACTGCTAGTGGATCGATTTTTTCTTTTGTGAAGGTCTCGATGATCACCTTACCGGTCTCGCGTTCATACGCAGATTCTACTTCTTTTGACGTCAATTGTCGTGTACAGGGAACAACACCGTAAAACGTATCCGCATGCGTAGTCCCATAGGCTGGGATTCCTCGACCTGCTTGTGCCCACATAACTGCATTTTTTGAATGCGTATGTACAACTGAATCAATCTCTTTAAACGCCTTATATAATTCAAGGTGTGTCTCTAAATCCGAAGACGGTTTCAACGCGCCTGCTAATACATGTCCCTCTAAATCCGTGACTACCATATCATCAACCTTCATTTGTTCATACGGCACACCACTGGGTTTGATAACAACGATACCTGCTTCTCGATCAATTTCACTGACATTGCCCCAAGTCAATTTAACTAATCCTGCATCGGGTAGGGTCAAATTTGCTGCAAATACCCGTTCCTTCATTTCCTTGATCAATTGTTCATTCATCTTAATATCCTGCCTCCTTCAAATATGGAATAAGAAAGTTTTTCGCCTGCTCGATCTCTTTTTCAGGCGTTTCACTTGTTTCACTCCACATTTCGACTAGAAATGGCCCATTATACTCTAGTTGTTTCAACGTCTTTAAACAACCTAAAAAATCGACACATCCGCTGCCAAAAGGAACTTCTTTAAATTTACCTGAAAATGTTTCTGTTACAGCAAGGGTATCCTTTAAATGGATACAAGTAATCTGGTCGATACCGAGCGCCAATTCATACCCAACATCATTTTCCGACCAAGCTGACAAATTACCTAAATCTGGATACACTTGCAGATACGGCGAGCGAATTTGCTCCTTGATCTTTAGAAACTTAGTAATTGAATTGATAAACGGATCATCCATGATCTCAATAGACAAGACAACTTCTTTTGCAGCGGCGATCGCTACTGCTTTTTTCAAATTTTCAATAAAAAAAGCTCTTGAAGTTACTGTTTTTTCTTCATAGTAAACATCGTAGCCCGCTAATTGAATCGTACGGATTCCTAAGTCAGATGCCAAATCAACTGCTTTTTCCATCAAAATAAGTGCCTGTGAACGTTTTTCCTTATCCTGGGAACCAAAAGGAAATCGCCGATGACCACTTAAGCAAATCGAAAGAATCTGAATACCAGTTTCTTCAATAGCTACTCTGATTTCTTGTCGCTCCTCTTTCGTCCAGTCCAATCGTTGCAGTCGTTGATCCGTCTCATCGATCGACATTTCAACAAAATCGAAGCCTAATTTTTTAGCGAGCTGTAAACGTTCTAACCAGCTAATATTTTTTGGAAGAGCTTTTTCATAAATGCCCAGAGTCGTCATTCTTTCACCCCCAAATACGTCTGATTTCATCTTGAAATGCTTGAGCAGCCTCTTTCGGTTTCTCAGCTCCCGTAATTCCCCGTCCTGTGATAAAAGTATATACATCAATTCCTTCAAATAATTGCAGTGTTTCGACAGTTAATCCGCCTGTCACTGAAACACGAAAGCCCATTTCAATCAATCGCTTGACTTTTACTAAGTCTTTTTCGCCCCAAGTTTCACCCGCTAAAAGGGCATCTCGGCTTTGATGATAAATTGCTTGTGAAATTCCAGCATCAAGCCATTTTTGTGCTTGCTCATATGTCCAATCTCCATAGAGCTCGACCTGAACTTCTTCTATCTCTTTTGCAGCAGCGGACATGGTTGGCACTGTTGCACAACAAATCACTGTCATCCAGTCTGCACCAGCCATGCGACAGTTAGCAGCAACGGTTCCACCGGCATCAGCACATTTAGTATCTGCCACAACTTTTTTATTCGGATATAATGCTCGAATACAACGAATGGCTTCTTCTCCTGCCTGCAAACACAAAATCGTCCCTACTTCTAAGATATCTACAATATCTCCTACTTCTTTTACATCTTTTAATGCATTTGGCAAATCAGAATGA
The DNA here is from genome assembly GCF_002197645.1 of Enterococcus wangshanyuanii. Lineage (NCBI taxonomy): Bacteria > Bacillati > Bacillota > Bacilli > Lactobacillales > Enterococcaceae > Enterococcus > Enterococcus wangshanyuanii. The sequence continues at coordinate 1,396,513 of NZ_CP021874.1, forward strand.
TCCAAAGCAATTTGCAAATTTGGTCTCGTCATATCGTTTCTCCTTACTTCATAATAGCTGGAGCAACGTCAAATATTTATGTTACATTTTCAGTTGCTCCAACTTCTTATGTCAAATTTTTTTATCTTAATCAGTTATTTGAATTTAGCTGCTAAATCTGTTTCCTGAACACGCTCACTGATTTCTTTTGCGGACATTACATTTTTTACTCCTACAACAGTGATTCCTTTTTTCTTAGCATCTTCAAACATATTTAAAAAATTCATTGGACAAAAAACAACGTCATATTGACCAGCAGTACTTTTCCCTTCTGAGATTGCACAATGATGAATATTTGTGATTCTAAATCCTAATTCTTTTAATGCTTTTTCCACACTTTTTTTCATCATTAAACTTGTTCCAGATCCATTTGCACACGATACTAATACTCTCATTATTATTTCCTCCTAATGTTATTACGCATTTTTTGTGCTCATTTCTTTTACATATTCGTCATAATCTTCCGCAATCAGGAAGTAACCTTTTGGATTTGCACGATATTGGAGTTGCGGGATAGCCAGCAGTGCAACTACGACCAAAGCAATACCAAAATAACCTAGATACTTCATCACGATCGTCATGATCGGCCAAACCGTTGCCCAGTCAAACATGCCGATATATCCGCCGTATTGGGAAAGTCCAATAAATGAAGCAATCAGTGCAGATCCCAGAACTTGAATCACACCTGAGATAAACGGAAACAGGCAAGCGGCTTTGAACCCGCCGCGATTGTTTGCGTAGACTGCAATTACTGCATTATCAAAAAATAGCGGAATAAAACCAGCGATAACGACGGTCGGTGACTTGAATAAAATCAATAGACCAATCGTGATAAACTGACCTAACGCACCAAATAGAAAACCGATCGTTACGGCATTCGGCGAGCCAAATCCAAAGGTTGCCGCAACATCGATTCCTGGAACTGCTCCCGGAAGTAACGTGTTGGAAATCCCTTGGAAAGATTCTGTCAGCTCTGAAACAAACGTCCGCACACCTAATTGTAAAATAGCTAAATAAACAGCAAAGTACAGTGCGGTTTGTAGAATATAGAAAAGAAAACTTTGTCCTTCAACCATAAAACCAGCTTCTATCAAATACGCAGGACCTAAAACAATTAAAATAATTCCGAAGAAAAACAGCATCAAAATAGATGTTGCAACCATATTTTCATTGAAAATCGATAAGAATCCAGGCAATTGAACATCTTCCAGTTTGCGATTATTTTTATCTTTCTTCATTTTTTCAGCAAGTCGGGCGAAAATATAAACACCAAACATCTGTTGATGTGCGATTGCAAAACCTGCTCCTTCTGTTAAATCTTGTGTAATATCTACTGTCAGATTAGAACCGACTGCCCAATAACAGCCTAATATAAGACCCATGATCAATAGAATCGGCAGTTGTCCTAAACTCGGAAAACAAAACAATAAAATCCAAAATGCAGTAGCCGCTTGTTGAATCTGAACATTTCCAGTCGTAAAGACTGCCCGTAATTTTGTATACTTCTTAAAACGGACTAATAAAATATTCATGACAAAAGCAATCAGCAGCAAAATCATCGTATCACTAAAGGTTCGTCCGAATGTTTCTTCAATACCGGCAGTCACTGCGTTTTGTCCAAAATAAGGATCGATGACCATCGCATCAAGATCAAAACGTTCCTTTAACCCTACAAGGATCGGACGAAAGTTATTAACAAGTCCTCCAGAACCGACTGTTAGGATCAGGTACCCTACAGTAGCTTTTAAAAACCCAGCAATACTTTCATAGATTGGTTTTTTCAACAAGATATAGCCTAATAGAACAATAAATCCAATCAAAAAGGCTGGCTGAGTCAAAATATTCGCTGCAAAATAGTCCCAAATCCCTAATAGAAAATCCAACACCTGTTTCATTTTATCCCTTCTTTCTACATACCGAACGTCATCATTACCTTCTCATAATCTGCAATCGTCTCAATTTCCATCAGTGCATCGATCAACCCATCCGTCATCAACATCTCAGACAACTTAGAGATATTTTCTACATGCTCTTCACTATTTTTGGCAGCTAATGTGAAAAATAAACGGGCATTTTTTTCTGGATTTCCCTCTTCAAACACAACTTCATACTTCATTTTTGTAAATGAGATTGCTGTTCCCAAAACCCCTTGACTATCTTCTGAAGAATGAGGCATTGCCACGCCGGGAACTATTACAATATAGGGGCCATATTTATTTACACAATCTACGATTTCATCCACATATTGCTGAGTGATGATTTCTTTTTCTATCAATGTCTGACAGCTAAGGATAACTGCTTCTTGCCAATTTGAAGGACGTTCTTCGCAAAATCGAATTAAGTCGTTCTCATAAAAATACTTTAACATTCAGATTCTCCTCTCTTATTTTTATAAAAATGATGGAAATGGAGTATCATTCTCTGTCGTAAATACATCGTCAAAGCCACGATAGAAATTAAATTCTAGCTTGTCTTTATCATTTGGATAAGTAAACTTTCCTCCAACCTGCCAGATGAACGGCTTAAATTGATAATTTAAGCGATCTTTCTTGAACTTCCAAATCTCGGTGATTTCTTTTGGATCAGCCATAAAGTTTGCCCATATATCATAATGTACTGGGATCACAACCTTTGCATTCAATGACTCAGCCATTCGCAGCATATCCACAGAAGTTACTTTATCTGTAATACCGCGAGGATTTTCTCCATAAGCACCTAAGCAAACATCGATTTTATGTTCATTCCCATGCTTTGCAAATAAATTAGAGTAATGAGAATCACCGGCATGATAGATGTTTCCACCGCTTGTTTCAAATAAATAATTGACTGCGATCAAGTCCATATCCTGCGGTATTTTTCCTTTTAAGATTACTTCCGGATCTTCGCAAGTTACTAGAGCTGTACGGTCAAACGCCTCCAACGCAACAATTTCTATATCTTTGACTGATACTCGGTCGCCTGGTTTTACGATCGTCGTCTTCTCTTTTGGAATGCCCCATTTCAACCAGGTGTTCACAACTTCCTGTGGTCCAATAAAGCGCGCTTCAGGACAATTTTGATGAACAGCCGCTGCCGTATTGATATCTAAATGATCTGAATGGATATGTGTCACGACCAATGCATCTACATTTTTGACTGCAAATGGATCGATCACAAATGGTTGTGTTCTTAAGTTAGGCTGCATCTTCTCACACCCACTCATACGCATCATTTGATGTCCCTTTTTCATCTTTCCGTTGCCATGTGATCGTTTGCCTGTTCCGCACCATAAATCACATAAAATGTTTGTTCCTTCATGAGATTTCAACCAAATCCCTGTACACCCCAGCCACCACATAGAAACACTGCCTACGGCCACTTGCTCTTGCTCGATTTCCTCATTTAAGTATGTGCCCCACTCTGGGAACGTACTTAAAATCCAGCTTTCCTTCGTTACATCATGAATCGTTGCCATAAAATCCCTCCATCATATCTCAATCTCGATTACACTTTTATTCTACAATATTTTAAACCGTTTTCAATCTATTTTTAAGATCGTTTTATGTTTTTAAGATCATTTATCTTTTAATAGTAAAAAATATATCTTTTTTTATGTTCATATATTCTTTTATATGATATAGTGGCGTTGAGGTGATGACGATGAAAAATTTCGTTTGGAAAATTTTTTACTATGGAAAAAAATTGTTTGTTTGGTCAATGTACCTGTTATTTGCACTTTATATTTACTCTTTAGTCGCTTCTTCTGAAACACTTAGTGCTCGACTGTTCTTCGGTGGTAGCGGTCTTGTCGTTTTGTGTATCGTTGGATTGTTCGAATACCTAAAGAACCTATATGAAAAAATGATCTATGCATTAAACGTTCAGTGCGATTTAGAAGCAGCCGTTCGCTTAAGAGAACATCTAAAGAGAAAAGATTTGTTTAATGGCTTCAAACAGTCTATTATTATTTTTGACAGCCTGCTTTTACTAGATGCGGGAAAATATACAGATTGCCTGGCACATTTGGCTAAACACCAAAAGTTCTTTCACGGAACGTTAGATTATCTCTTCATTTATTATCATACGCAAATGTACTGCTATTCTTTTTTAAAAGATGAAAAAAATTTGACGATCGCTTTTGAAAAACTCTTTCAATTGAAAGACAGACAAAAAAAGACGATGCGCGGATTGTTTTCTTGGCATGAAATTTCGGGCTTCCATTATTTTCATCAGCAAAGAAATCAAAAGTGTTTACAGGAGTTGGCACTGATCGATACAGCACGCTTAAATAATCGTGAATTGAGCTACCTTTTGTATCTTCAAGGGCAATGTCTACTGAAATTGAACAAATTAAATGAAGGCAATCGTTTATTAAAAGAAGTAAGAGCAATTGGAAATACATTGGCGATTGCTCAGGTGGTATAGAAATGGAGGAATTTAAATGAAAAGTTCACATACAATGATCAAAGAACGTCGCGATGCATTACTCGATCTACTACATAAGAATACTCGCTTACAGGTAAAAGAAATCAGTCAGTCACTTAACGTGTCAGAAATTACCGTCCGACGTGATCTCACTGCTTTAGAAAAAATGGGACTTGTAAAACGAGCCCACGGAACAGCTGAAATCGTTAATAAAATCGGAACAGAGGATCATAATGAAGAAATTGAGGTTTTAAAAAATGCGATCGCTAAAAAAGCGGCTGAATTTGTAGCTGAGGGCAATACATTGTTCATAAACACTGGTTCAACTGCTTTATCCGCTTTAAAACATTTGGAAGATAAACGCGTGACGATCGTCAGTAATAATGTCAAAGTAGCGAATCTTGATCATAATCCGAATTCAACTGTGATTTTATCTGGCGGTGAAGTTCGTTTTCCTAAAGAAGCTTTAGTCGGAGATATCGCAATTGAGTCGTTTTCAAAAATGTCATCAGATATTTCGATCATTGGCTGTTCTGGTTTGAGTATTGAAAATGGAATCACTACCCCGGTTTTACATGAAGCGAAAATCAATTCCTTAATCATCGAACGGACAAACGGTTTAGTCATCGTTGTTGCAGACTATCGAAAAATCGGTGTTTCTTCAAACTTTACCAGCGGGCACATCAAAGATATCAATTATTTGATTACAGACACCTTTGCCTCCCCTGCAGTCATTCGTGAGATCGAAAAGCAAGGGGTACAAGTCATTCAAGTTGAAGTCTGATACTTTTTCCTTTTTTCTAAACATCAACACACATCCATGCTATACTCTAGTTAAAAATAAGTGACCGAGACGGTGCTTTAGGTGCAATTGGGAGGAATGTTCGTGCGGATCAAACAATTAGATTACATTATCAAAATCGTTGAATTAGGATCAGTCAATGAAGCAGCCAAGCATCTCTTCATTACGCAACCTAGCCTATCAAATGCCGTCAAGGAATTAGAACAGGAGATGGGTATCCAAATTTTCCAGCGAACACAAAAAGGGATGGTGCTCACGACAGAAGGCACGGAGTTTTTAGCTTATGCCAGACAGATTTTAGAGCAAGTAGACCTTCTTGAGGAAAAATACAAAGGAACAGATAGGCGGCGACGATTATTTTCTGTTTCTGCCCAGCACTATGCATTTGCTGTCCACGCATTCGTTCAGCTGATTCGTTCTTATGAAGAAAATGAATATGAGTTTACCTTTAGAGAGACACAGACGAATAATATTATTGAAGATGTCAGTACCTTCCATAGTGAACTGGGCATTCTATATCTCAATGCCTTCAATGAAAAAGTGATACGAAAACTTTTAAAAGAAAAACAATTGGCTTTTCATCCATTATTTCTGGCGGAACCTCATGTTTTCGTTAGTAAGAAAAATCCTTTGGTGGGAAAAAAATCAGTGACTTTAGCTGATCTAGAAGATTTTCCATACTTGTCTTTTGAACAAGGTCGCGTCAATTCATTTCATTTTTCTGAAGAAATACTAAGTACGTTGTACCACAAAAAAAGTATTCGGGTCAGTGACCGTGCAACTTTGTTCAATTTTTTGATCGGTCTTGATGGATACACGATCAGCTCTGGTGTTTTAAGTCGAGAATTAAATGATGAGAACATTGTCGCATTGCCTTTAGAGGTCGATGAAACAATGGAACTTGGATGGATCCATCCCATTCAAAAATCTTTATCTCCAATGGCAGAAGAATATTTACATTATTTGAAAGAGCATATTATCGATTATGGTTTTACGATTATTGAATAAAAATAGAAAAAGACCTAAAAAATCAAAGTGATTTTTTAGGTCTTTTTCTATGAATCTAAATACTTTTCTCGGCTAGCTTTTTTCAGAACTAAACGCTTTTCTCAGCTTTTTTTTCAGCCTTTTTTATTTGCTTACTTCTTAATTGTCCACAGGCAGCATCGATATCTGTCCCATGTTCTTTTCTGATCACACAGTTGATGCCATTTTTCTTAAGGACATCGTAAAACTTCAGCACATCTGCTTTGTCGCTTCTGCTATATTGATCATGTTCACTGACTGGATTATATGGAATCAGGTTCACATAGGTTAGTTTCTTTTTGTTTTTCAATAGATCAGCTAATTGTTGGGCATGTTCTGGTCGATCATTCACATGACTTAGCATAATATATTCAAACGTGATTCGTCGATTCGTTTTCTCGATATATTCATCAACTGCTTCCATCAATTTTTCGATCGGGAAGCTACGGTTGATTCTCATGATCGACGTCCGAACCTCATTATTTGGTGCATGTAAGGAGATAGCTAGATTGACTTGTAGGCCATTATCCGCAAATTCTTTGATCTTAGGCACTAAACCGCTTGTTGAAACAGTGATATGGCGTGCACCAATCGCTAATCCCTTCGCATCATTGATCGTATGTAAAAAGTTCATCAAATTATCGTAATTATCAAATGGCTCACCGATCCCCATAACCACAACATGACTCACTCGCTCACCTTGTCCGCGCTGGTCAAAATAGTGCTGAACCAGCATAATTTGTGCAACGATTTCTCCTGCTGTTAAATCCCGCTGTTTCTTTAAGAGTCCACTTGCGCAAAACGTACAGCCAATATTACAGCCAACTTGAGTCGTTACACAGACAGATAATCCGTATTCTTGGCGCATCAAAACCGTTTCGATCATATTTTTGTCAGGTAATTCAAATAGATATTTCACAGTACCATCTTTTGCTTCTTGAATGATCACTTGACGCAATGGGTTGATGATAAAATTTTCTTCTAAAAGACTGATCAACTCTTTAGATAAATTCGTCATTTCTTTGAAATCTGTCACTCGTTTGATATACAGCCATTCCCATACTTGAGTCGCTCGGAATTTTTTCTCGCCATGATCGATGAACCATGCAATCAATTCCTCTTTTGTTAAACCATAAATGGATGCTTTTTCCATTGATTTTCTGCCTCATTTCTTCTAAACATTCGCTTCATACTATAACTTATTGTCTATGATTTGTCTATAAGTGCTCATAACAAAAATAGGAGTTGAGACAAAGTACGCCGCTTGTCTCAACTCCTGCTTATCAAGATTGAACCAGATGATAAACTTTTTTAAAATAAAAAATACGAGCAACTAAATAATACACGACCTGAATCAGAATAAAGACGCCTAAAACCTGCCAGCCCGCCAGTTGCATTCCTTGATCAAACATATGATACATGGCTGTCAACGCAACTGCTCCATGGATCACGGAAATAATGATCGGCGTGAAAAAGAGAATACCAACTTGCTGATAAATCATCTTCTTCAATTCTTTTTTCGCTAATCCCATTTTGTAGATCATTTTGAATTTTTCTACGTCTACATCCATATCACTGTACAATCTAAAGTATAAAAAGCTTCCAGCCGAAACGAAAAAGACGATTCCGATAAAAATACCGACAAATAGAAACGGTGCATATTGGTCAGTGATCATTTGTTTAGAATAGCTTTTAGCCATAAACGGCATGTTCTTATCTTGGAATTTTCCAATTGAAACTAATTCATCATAGCCGGTGTTTTTAGGTTGCCATACAGTCATCGTCTGCTGTTCCAGAGCTTCTAAGTTTGTATCGTCAGGAACAACAACTTTTGTCCCATAAGCAGAAACCACCGCTGTTTTTTCTTGTTTTTCAACTGCTACCGTTGAACCATCTGGTAAGTTAACTTCTTGTACAGCCGCATTTTCCATATCTACAGCGTTCTGCGGCAATAGTTGAACAGCTTGTCCATTGGTTTTAATGGTTGGTTTATTGACTATTTTTGCTAATTGATTATAATTCGATTCTTTGACAAAGCTAATATTGTCAGCATTCACATATTCTGTCAATTCTCCCTCATCAACACTGATTCCCTTCTCTGATAGAAGTTTAGAAAAGTCTTGTTTGATTTGGGCTGTCTCTTCAGCAGGACCAGTAATTTGAAATTCAAAGGTTTCCTGATTCATTGCATCTAAAATCATGTTTTGAAAACCATATAATGTCCCGATTGCTGCAAAAGCAACCGTCGAAATGATTGAAACCAAGAAAAAGGAACGTGCATTGTCTTTCATCCGAAAGGCAAGATCGGAAAAAACCACCATATTTGTTTTCTTCCAAAAAATCGTTTGTTTCTTTTTCAAGCGTTCAATAATCGATACGCTTAATTGGTTGAATAAAAAACGTGTCCCAACAACCACCAAGAAAATAACTGGAAGCATCACAACAGGCACCATCATACCTTTGACTAAAAGGGCCACAGCATAACCAATACCGATCAATAAAACTGCTAGTAATGCTTTTATGCGGGAATTTTTGAATGTCCCCTTACCTAGATCTCCTGCTTTCAATAATTCTTGTAAGCTCAATTTTGGTAAACGGAACTGAATGAAAAATGAGATCGCCAAAAACAAAATACTAAATGAAATAATCGTCAACCCAAGCGCCTGTATTGGGAAATAAAAACCAAAATTCAAATGCATCATTTTATTACTCAACCACAAAATCAGTTGAGAAAATCCGATTCCAGCGAGACTACCAATGATTGTTGCAAAAAAACCGATGACTAGATTTTCAATAAAGATCATTTTCTTCAACTGTTTTGGACTCATTCCTTGAATCATCAAAAGACCAAATTCTTTTTTTCTGGATTGAATAAATACATCCATCGAGTACAACACGAAAAAGAAAGCAAATCCGTAAATAATGATAGCTGCAGATAACATGCCAATTTTAGCTTGTTGATTCAAGCCATCAGATAATGATGGATGAAAAGCAAAAACTGTAAATGTGAAAAAGACCATCACTGAAAAAAGAGTACTTAAGAAATAAGCCATGTATAAATGTTTATTTCTCACCGTATTTCGAATAACAAATTGACTAAAATTCACTATCGACACCTTCAATCTCAGCTAATTTCATCATAATCTCATCATAAAATATTTTTTGATTCCCTAAATGATGAATTTCGTCGACCAATTGGCCGTCTTTGATGAAAACAATTCGTTTACAATAACTAGCTGCCAATGGATCATGAGTAACCATCAAAATCGTTGCCTGCTCATTTTCATTCAACTGCTGCAATAGCTGCATAACATCTTTTGACGATTTCGTATCAAGGTTCCCTGTAGGTTCATCGGCTAAAAGTAATTGTGGCTGATGGATCATTGCTCTAGCAACTGCTACACGTTGTGCTTGTCCGCCGGATATTTCTGCGATTCTTTTCTTCAGTAAACTAGCTATTCCTAAACGATCCGCTAAACGATTCAATTGTTTTTTCATCACAGAAATTTTTTCCCCATCTAAAGTCAATGGCAATACAATATTTTCTTCCACCGTCAATGTTGGCATCAAATTGAAACTTTGAAAAATAAATCCTAATTCTCTGCGTCTAAATTTAGCAATTTGTTCTTGATTCAACTGATTGGGATCTTTACCGTTTAGTAAAATATGTCCAGAAGTAGGTTGATCGATCGTTGCTAAAAGGTTCAAAAAGGTACTTTTCCCACTTCCTGAAGGCCCCATAATTCCGATAAACTCACCATCATTTACAGTTAAGTTCAAGTCTTTTAACGCTTCATATTTGATTTCTTCTCCATATGTTTTAGATAGGTTTTCTACTTGTAACATTCTTATCGCTCCTCTATGTGTGACTGTTCATTTCACAAATGAACCAGCTCTTACTTCTCTACTTTGCTAGTCTAATCCAATTATGACGAACACACCATAGAAAAAAATAACAGATCACTTACACTTTTGTAAGCGGTCTGTTATTTGCTTATGCTTCATACTCAATCACATATGGATAAAGAGCTGTATTGTAGATAGCTTCTGAAAATTCAACGACTTTTCCGGAAGGATTCATAGACTTTCGAATTCTTTTTAGCCCATTTTTTTCTTTTGTTTCTAAAATGCGCTGTTGTTCTTCCGTTAATTCAACTGTTTGAAAACTATCTTCAAATGTTAAAATCTCGATCCCATGCTGATCCATCAAGCGATACAGTGACTCATTTTCAAAATCTTCCATTGGAACATCAACTAATGTGATGGGTAAATAATAATTAAAATAGATATATGGTTTTCCATCTAGCGTATATAAACGGGAAAATTTTACTACATTTGCTCCCATATTTTCATAGACAGGTGAATCCTCTGACAATTTTACTTGTTCCAAATTCAATATTTTCTTTGCCACTTTTTGTCCTGAATCATTCAAATACTCCGTAAATGTACCCGCTTTCGATAATTTGTTATAAGGACGATTGCTTAATACAGTAGTTCCTTTGCCGCTTTTTTTCTCCACTAATTCTTCTGATGAAAGAAGCTCGATCGCTCGGCGAACAGTGATTTTGCTGACATCAAATAGTTGTTCAAGCTCTGTTTCAGTTGGTAAAAGAGAACCTACTGGATATGTACCGTTCATAATATTGGCTTTTATTTCTTCTGCGACATCTAAATATAGTACACTTTTTCTTCTCATTTCATCCATCCTTATTCTTTTATTAGATATATCTTCATGATTTATTTAGTCATAAACTACGATTATCCTCATTTTAATCGCAAATATAAATTAATTCAACTTTCCGTCAGTTCCATCATCACTATTTCTTACATTGTACCAAATATTACTACTATTTGAAACTCATTTAAATGAAATACAGGGCAGTAAAAAAAGAGTGGACTACCTTGTCCACTCTCTTTGACTACTCTATTTCATGATCGGCAAGTCCTTCTTCAGGCATAGGTTCAATAAATACTTTTCTTGGTTTGCTACCTTCTGACGGTCCGATCACGCCATGTTCTTCTAGCTCATCTACGAGACGAGCTGCACGATTATAACCGATTCTAAAGCGTCTTTGAAGCAACGATATGCTTGCTGTCTGCATTTCTACGACTAAAGCTTTCGCGTCTTCATATAATTCATCTTGTGAAGCTTCACTGCTTGTGCTGGTCGTGTCTTCTTCTGTCGGCATCATACTTTCTTGATACTCTGCTTCTTGCTGCTCAGTTACAAAAGCGACAACTCGTTCCACTTCCTGATCAGATATGAAGGCACCTTGCACCCGGATCGGTTTATTTTCGCCCATTGGTAAGAACAGCATGTCGCCTCGTCCCAATAGTTTTTCTGCACCATTGCTATCGATGATCGTGCGAGAATCTGTTCCGCTGGAAACAGCAAATGCCATCCTTGACGGTACATTGGCTTTGATGATTCCTGTAATGACATCCACACTTGGACGTTGTGTAGCTAAGATCATATGGATTCCAGCTGCACGAGCCATTTGCGCCAAACGGATGATTGCATCTTCGACTTCATTACTGGCAACCATCATCAAGTCAGCTAATTCATCTACGATCACAACAATAAATGGTAAAATCGGACGGTTTTCACCATCTTCTAAATTCTTTTGAATGACCAAATCATTGTATCCAGAAATATTTCGAACACCCGTCGCCGCAAATTTTTCATAACGGAATTCCATTTCCTGAACGACTTTTTGAAGAGCTTGCGCCGCTTTTCTAGGATTTGTCACGACTGGTGTCAATAGATGCGGAATCCCATTATAAACATTCAGTTCGACCATTTTTGGATCGATCATCATCAATTTCACTTCGTGAGGTTTTGCCCGCATCAAAATACTTGAAATGATACCGTTGATCGCAACAGACTTCCCGCTCCCTGTCGATCCAGCAATCAACAAGTGAGGCATTTTCGTTAAATCTGCCGACTGGACCATCCCTGAAATATCTCTTCCTAAAGGAACCTCCAGCAACTTGTCTGGATGACTTGGCTGTGCTTCGATGATATCTCTAAAGGAAACAGTGCTGACTGTACTATTAGGGACCTCGATCCCGATCAGTGATTTCCCTGGAATCGGTGCTTCCATCCGCACATCTTTCGCCGCTAATGCTAGAGCGATGTCATCTGTTAAACTAACGACTTTGCTGACTTTAACCCCTACAGCAGGTTGAATTTCGAATTTTGTCACCGCAGGTCCTAGGCTAGCTTTAACGACTTTAGCGTCAACTCCGAAGCTTTTGAAGGTTTGCTCCAGTACACCGATGTTCTTTTCGATTTTTTGGTATTCACCGCTTTGATCAGCAGAAGGAATCGAATCTAATAATGTAGACGGCGGTAGTTCATAATCACGATCTTCAGCTTCTTCTGAGATCTCAAAGTCCAAATCGCCACCTTCATCCATCTCTGGTTCAGTAATTCTCTGTTCTGACTGCACAGGCTGCAGCTCAGCTTGACTTTGAAAACTGTCGATCGGTACTAAAGTCAACTGTTCTGGTTCTAGTCCTTCTTTTTCTTCTTGTTCCCAAGATTCCTGTGCCAATTTCTCACCAGGAGTCAGCTCACGCACATCATTTTTTAGACGTTCCTGCGCCAGCCTTTCGACCTCAGCTTGTTTGGCCGCACGTTTTTCTGCCCGCTTCGCTTCTTTCTCTGACTGTTTTGCTTCGCTTTTAGCAAAGAAATGTCCCAGTTTTTCGCGAATGCTCTGCAAGCCGCTCATTACTTGTTGAACATCAAGCATACTTATAAGAAAAATTCCGAGCAGAATCAATAATGTAGCAACCAAATAACTGCCAAACTGTGCAATCAAGAAATACGTCATACTATAAAGCGCAGCACCTATCATTCCACCGCCAACATTTTGAGCCACTGCATTCCCTTTAAGATCGATTTTTAGAAAATCCCATGTCGTGCCTAAAATATCAGGTGTCTGCGTTCCTACATTGCGAAACATATACGCATGGAAAAACAGCAATACCCCTAAATAGATCACAACTCCGCCAATGATCGGACGTGTTTTCTTAATGGGAAACTCGCGACCAAAGATCACCAAAGATAGCCCATAAAGCATCAATAAGCAAGCTGCGACAGGAAATGTATTCCCAATCGCAACGCGTAAGCCATTTGCAATCAAGGTTCCTAAAAAGCCTAATTTTAATAGACCGAATAAGCCAAAGAAAATAAAAAAGATTCCAAGAAAAATGAAATTCAGATGCTCTTGTTGTTGTTGCTGTTTTTTTGTTTTTTTCTTTTTTGCACGTTTCCTTTTTTGTGCCATGTAACATCCCTCTTTTCATTCAGTATCCATTATACCTAAAAAGTGAGCCGAACAAAAGTACCCCCATTGTTTCTCTTACAATTTTAATTTTTTCCCTCTAAAATAGAAGCATAGGACAAAGCCGAATATCAGCTTTGTCCTATGTATAGATGCCGACTACCCGGCTCTTATCCTATTGCTTAACGATAGAAGTCAAAACGTCCTTTAGCAAGAACTTCCTTGATGCCCCCTGTTTCAAATAACGAACGGTCCATGATCGCTTTTTTAATGACAGATGCTGGATAGCCTTTGACTTCCATTTTACCGACTTCACCGAATGCATGGCTATTACCGATAGAAGCCACAGATCCTAATGATTTGAACGTAAATTCTTTTGTCGGTTCACCTTTTAATTGTGCTTTGATATTTTTTCCTGCATGTTCTCCCATTTTAAGAGAAATTTGTGCAGTTGTTGGATACGGACGATTTGATTCTTTGTCCATGACAGCAGAACAGTCACCAATAATGTACACATTGCTATGGTCAGCATCTGTCAAATCTGGTTGAACCATCACACGACCGCGTTTGGCTGCAAAACCAGATTCACCAACGACATGACTACCACTGACACCAGTTGTCCAAATGATCGTTTTTGCTGCTAACTCTTTTAATTCATTGGTTTCCTGATCATCTAAATAGACTACTGTATCTTGTTTGATCTCTTTGATTGGTTTGCCGACTAAGAAATTGACGCCCCATTTTTTTAGATGATCGATCCCGTATCCGCCTAGTTTTTCACTAAACATCGGTAACAGACGTGTCACTGCTTCAACACAGTATAATTGAATTTTGTCAGGTTCGACCTCAGCCATTGCTGCAAGTTTCTTTTTCCCTTCAACTAAAGAACCTAGTAGCTCGATTCCAGTAAAGCCAGCACCGCAGACAACGATCTTCAAGTAATTCTCATCTTTTGTTTCTTTATAAGCCTTCATTTGCTCGGTTAAATGTTGATAGACCTTTTCTGAAGTTGGTATATCTACCATTTTTAATGAAAATTCTTCCACACCAGGAATACCAAATGATTCTGATTCATAGCCTAATGCTACGATCAAATAGTCATAAGAAAGTGGTGCTTGATCTTTTAAGTGAACTTCTTGGTTTTCACTGTCGATTTTTTCTACTGTTCCTTGGACAAAAGTGGTGCAAGCTGTTTTGACTACATCTTTGATTGGATAAGTGATCCGCTCAGAAGTTTGGATTCCAGCAGCTACTTCGTGAATATCTGTTGCCTCAAAGTGATAGTCATTTTGATCCACTAATGTGATTTTGATATCATCATTTCCTTTTTGTAATTCATGCAGCGCTCTTAAGCCAGCATAGCCAGCGCCTAAAATAACAACGTGTTTGCTCATATTAAAACTCTCCCTTGATCTGTTTGATTTTATTATTTAAACCACAATCCTATGGCAAAAAAAACAACTTGTGAAAAAGCCCCGACAGCTAAAATTTTGACAGCGCAGATAAATGTCTTGGTTTTGATCTGCTCGTTTAAAAACAACTTAGTCTGCTTCCAGATAAACGGAACCGTGATGATCATCAGAAGCATGGTGATCGGTATCAAGCCTAAGATCATACTTACGATGATCGAACCAAAAGCAATAATGATCAAACCGACAAATAAACGAATCGATGCTTTTTTTCCTAAATAATGAACTAAAGTAAAACGGTGATTCATCTCATCTTCTTCCAAATCACAAATATTATTGGCCAGCATCAGGTTAGCGATCAGGCATGTATTAGGCAACGACACCAAAAAGATACTGCCAAGATTCGCCAGCGTCCACTGAAAAGATTCAAATGTGTTGATGTACACACAAATCAACATGATCATAAAGCCCATCGTAAAGCCGGAAAAAACTTCACCTAACGGCAAGCTGGACAGCGGCTTAGGACCTGAAGAATAAAAAATTCCGATCAAGTAACAATACAAGCCCAACCATAACAAGGGCCAGCCGACGATCACAGATAAACCAATCCCCATCAATGCAGAAATCACGATCATCCAAATGATCCAACTGCGAATCATCGATAGTGATAAGTTTTCCCGCCCAATGATATTGGTTTTTTCCTTATAGTCATGCCCTTCTTTTGCATGATGATAATCGTTATAATTATCTAAAATATCAACAGCCATATTAAAAATGAACATCGCAATAAAATAAATCAATACATAAAATAAATGCAAATTCTGATAATGATACCAACTAAAACAAATGCCTAAAAGAAAAGGTAACACACTAGCTGTTTTTGCTTTAAGTTCAACAAGTTCAAAAAATACTTCTTTATTCAAATTATACTACTCTCCTCTTTTAATCTTTAGTTTTATGCTCATGAAATAATTTACTGTATTTCTTAGCCAACTTCGTATACAATCAATAGTATTGAACAATTGAACGACCGAAAGGATTATTAAGCTATGAATGAGTTTTGGAAAGATTTCCCTGTGATTCAGCAACAATTGAATGAAACCTGTGAATTGATCAAACACCAAGTAAAAGTCCGCAATAAAGATATCGAGCAAGCGTTGATCGACCTGACTTGTTCTGGTGGTAAACTATTGCGACCTGCTTTCTTTTTCTTGTTTGCTCAAATTGGTGATAAACAAAAACAAGATCATCAACAATTGATCAAGATCGCCGCATCGATCGAAATTCTGCATATGGCCACTCTTGTCCATGATGACATCATCGATGATTCGCCGCTGAGACGTGGCGCAGCAACGATTCAATCGCGTTACGGGAAAGATATCGCCGTTTATACAGGTGATTTATTATTCACTGAATTTTTTGAATTGCTGGCAGATACAATGAATGGTTCTGATTTCTTACATACAAATGCTTCTGCAATGAAACGACTGTTGCTTGGCGAATTGGATCAAATGCATACACGCTATAAAAAGAACATCACTGTATTTGATTACCTGCGTAGCGTCAACGGCAAAACAGCTGAGCTATTTTCTCTAAGTTGCTTAGAGGGCGCTCATTTTGGCTATGCTGATAAAGAAATCCAGCGGTTAGCTGCGCGTATCGGGCGTAATATTGGCATCGCTTTTCAAGTTTATGATGATATTTTGGATTACTCGGCTGATACAAAAACATTGAAAAAACCTGTTTTAGAGGATCTAGCCCAAGGTGTTTATACATTACCTTTGATTTTTGCTATACAAAAAGTGCCTGAACGGTTCTATCCTTATTTAGAGAAAAAATCAGATATTTCAGTAGAACAAGCTGCTGAATTAGGCCAACTGGTCCACGAATATGATGGCGTGACAGATGCCAAAAATTTTGCAAAAAAAGTAACTGAAAAAGCACTGATCGATATTCAAAAATTACCTGATTGTTTAGGTAAAGAACAACTTGAACAGCTAACACAATTGTTACTGCAACGCTCATTTTGATCGATTACCCAAAAAAGAAACGTTCGAGGAGGCTGAGACAAAAGTGTTTAGCTCTGAGAACCGAGTAGGTACTGTGCAACATCAACTTATTCTTCGTTGTGTTTTACAGCAATAAGAAGGAATTCATGAAAATTGCTTTTCAAATTTTTGTGAATTTCTGCTTATTTCCGAAGCCTTCAACTCTTAGTGCTTTAGCACTTAGAATTTGATGTGATCGAAGTGTAGCGTAGTAGCTACTTTTTTCTCACCGTTTATTAGGATTTAGAGAGCGAAACAAAACTGATTTTTAGTTTTGTTTCGCTCTCCTTTTATTTTTGTAAAAAATCACTCGGTGGTCGTTCCTCGATCAATGGCATACAGTTGTTGATAATGTTGATTCGTTGCCAATAATTCTTCCGGTGTTCCACTCATTTCCAAACGCCCATCCTCAATAAATATCACTCGATCCATCATATGAACGCCTTGTAAATGATGCGTGATCCAGATGATCGTTTTGTCTGCTAACGTTTCAAAAAAGGTATTCAGTAATTGTTGTTCAGTGATTGGATCTAGTCCTGTCGTCGGTTCGTCCAGTAAAACAATTGGCGTATCCTGTAGCAGAATCCGTGCCAAAGCTAACCGATGACGTTCTCCGCCAGAAAAACGCAAGCCAGCTTCATCCACCATCGTTTGCAAGCCTTCCGGTAAGTCTTGGACCATTTCTTTCAGACCGACACTCGCCAGTACCTGCCAAACCTCTGCCTCTGATGCTTCTTCTCGACCAAGGCGAACATTATTTAAAATAGATGTTCTAAATAGATATGGTGCTTGATGAATCACACCGATCGATCGTGTGATCTGATCGCCAAAGTCAGCTGTTGGAGTGCCATCCAAAGTAATCGTTCCTTTACTCGGAACCAAATCTCCGCGAATCAAGCTTGCCAGTGTACTTTTCCCAGAACCGCTTCGTCCTAAAATAGCCAGCTTTTCTTTTGGTTGAATCGTTAACGTAAGGTTTTCTAAAACATTATGATCCGTTTGATCATAAGAAAAAGAAAGATCGTCGATTAGAATTTCTGTGCCTACAATGGTCAAATCTGCCGCTTCCTGTGCTTGCTGCACCTCCGGCAACTCATTTAAACGCTTGATCGAATCTTTGTAGATATTGGTTTCCTGTGCAGCATCCGGTAACGGAGCAAAGGCATCGATCAGCGGAAAAACAGTCAGCGTAAAGGCTGCGATCCAGTTTGCAGCGCCGCCATGATCTCCCTGAAAACGCACACTGGTCCAGGCTAAAATCGCGACGGTGATTCCGCCAAAAGCAGTTTGCAGAATAAAATCACGGAAGCGATTAAAGCGTTTGATCCGCTCATCCAACTCACGCAGATTTGCTTCATCTTTTTCATACGAATGAACAAATTCATGCCCTCTCTGACTAAAGACCCAGTCAGAAACACCTAAAATGTTGTCGGTTAACTTTTTATACAGCTCATTTTTCGATACTTTTTGCTGCTCTTGCCGCGCACCATTGACCAATACAGAAATCAACGGCAGTAAAAAGACTACTACGCCAAGCATCAACAACATACACAGACCAAACCACCACGAAAATAGCCCTAAACCGATAATAATGAAAATATATAACAACCAAGCGATCACTGTTGGAAAAATCGTTCGCAAATATAAGTTTTGCAAATGATTGATGTCTTCTGAAAGCAAGCCCAGAATATCTCCCGTTTGATATTTTGATTTAAAGAAGATCGCATCTTTTTCTAAAACCAAATACAGCTTCAAACGCAAGTCAGACGTCATCTTCAAGACCCAATTATGACTGACCAAACGTTCAATATAGCGAAATACCGGCCGGCTGATCCCAAAAGCCCGTGTCAAAACGATCGGAATATAGATCATCAAAATGTTTTCAGGAAGTGAGGCTGCCCGGCTAATTAAATAACCAGAATTGAACATCAACGCTCCTGCACTAAAAAACGTTAAAAAACCTAAAAATAATGCTAAATACAACAAGCCCTTATACTTTTTCAGAAATGGTTTGACCCATTGATCTTTTTTATATAATTCTTGATTTGTTGGGGTATTTTCCATTATTCAGTCCCCCTCATTTGATTCATCAACCGCACATAGTAGCCGTTTTTTTCTGTTAGTTCAGCCAAAGTACCTGCCTCTACAAGCTGTCCTTTGTCCATTACTAAAATATAGTCCATTTCAGCCATCCAGTGCAAACGATGTGTCGCAAAAAAGACTAAATGCTCATCCATCAAAGGCAGCATTCTTTCTTTTAATTCTACTTCTGTTTCAATATCTAAGTGAGCAGTCGGCTCATCAAAGAGTAAAATACGACGTTCTTGATCTAAAAAAGCTCTGGCTAAAGCGATTCTTTGTGCTTGTCCACCACTTAATACCCGACCACTTTCACCGATCAGTGTATGCATGCCCTGATCCAAACTTGAAACAAGTCTCTGCAGACCAACTAATTCAATTGCCGCTGCCACCTGATCATCTGAAGCATCCGGCGTATAAAAACGAACGTTGTTTGCCAATGTATCTTGAAAAATATACGGTGTTTGAGGAATGTAAACGACCTGCTTTTGCCATTCTTTTTGCAAAAAATGTGGAATTGCTTGACCGTCAACCTCAATGATCGTGTCAACATCCGGTGCTAAAAAGCCGCTCAGCACATTGATCAAAGTCGATTTACCTGAACCGCTGGCACCGATGATCCCTATTTTTTGATAGCCTTTAGCATTGAAATCCAAGCCCTTCAATGCAGCTTGAGGTGCTTCTTCATAGCTATACGTTAATTGTTCAACAGATAATTCACTCAACGCTGTCCAATCACCTAGAGAAAGCTTATCAGTCTCTTGTGCCTCGCTTAAATCTAACACTGCCTGAATCGCTTGAAACGCATTTTTCCCGTCTAAGGTTGCATGATAATCACTAGCAAAATCACGTACCGGTAAAAAGAATTCCGGTGCTAAAATCAACGTCGTCAAAGCAGGGAACAGTAAAATCCCTCCATTTAACAAACTTAATCCTAAAAAGACTGCTACTACAGCAACTGATAATGTCGTAAAGAAGTCCAAAGCAAAGGTAGATAAAATAGCAATTTTAAGGGTACTCATTGTCGCACGTCTAAAACGCTCACTCGTATTATAGATACTACCGGCATATTTTTCACTCAAGCCGAATAATTTTAACGTATCGATTCCTCTCAACGAATCGATAAAATGATTCGATAATAATTGAAAGGCTTTATACTGTTTATCTGCTTTACTTTGCGCTGCATACCCTAAAATGATCATAAAAATAATGATCATTGGAAAAACGACTAGTAAAACTACACCGGAACGAATGTCTAGTGTAAAAATAAATATCAAGATCAACCAAGGAATGATCATCATATTCATGATTTTCATCAAAATCAAATGAAGATAATTTTCTGCCTGACTGATTCCTTCAAGTGCCATAGTGACCATATTACCGGTCCCATTTTTTTGAACGACTGTTGGTCCTAAACGAAAGATCTTTTGCAGCAGTTGTTCTCTCAACTCGCGCGAACGCGCATAACTGAAACGATCCAGCATTTTTTCTCGTACATAGGTTACAACATGTCTGCCTGTGTAAAATAAAAAGAAGAGGATGATTGCAGTCAGCTGATCACGAAGTTTGCCGCCTTCCCAAAGTCCAACGACTGCTTGAGCTAAGTAAAATGCTTGCCCGATTATAAAGACTGCTTGCAGGAGAGAAAAACCTGCAAGCAAAATCATCGTCTGTTTAATTTTAGGCATCTTTAAGATGGCTTTATCGATCATCCTTCATACCCCAAAGCAGCGATTGCCGGATGTTTGATTCGTTTTCTAAAGATATAATAGGACCAAGCGGTATATGCTAATACGAATGGCAAGATCGTCAACGATAACCAAGTCATTGTTTTTAACGTATACGGGCTGCTTGATGCATCTTTGATCAAGATGTCATAATAGCCTTCACTGCCGATCATCACACGTGGGAATAAGCCGCTAAATAATAAAGCAACTAATAGAACCAAGGTTAAACCGCTGGCAATAAACGCCACCATTTCTTTTTTCTTAAAGACACTGACATTTGCAACTACTGTCATAACAACGATTGCTAGAACAAGTACTAACGTCACAGCAAAATGATTGTCAAAGAAATCTGTTTTGAAATATAACAACGCTGCAAATACAACTAAACCAACATATAATACCCAGTAAAAGAATGAGGCATAATTACGTGCACGCTCTCTAACCGGACCTTCTGTTTTCAACGTAATATAGTTTAATCCATGCAAGTAGCATAATAAGGTCAACGCAACACCGCCGACAACAGAAAAGACATTGATATAATCAGTGAAAGTAGCCGACATATTGCCATCGACATCTAAAGGCATTCCCTGTACTAAGCTGATAAATAAAATGCCAAAGAAAAACGGTACTATGAAACTTCCGATCGAAAGTGTCCAGTTCCAGATTCTACGTCGTTTACCATCAGGCATCCGATGACGGAATTCAAATGACACACCACGAATGATCAAACCAACTAGAATAATGAATAAAATCAAGTAAAAGCCGCTAAATAGTGACGCATACCAGTATGGAAACGAAGCAAACATCGCACCACCTGCTGTTAATAACCAAACTTCATTGCCGTCCCAAACAGGTCCGATCGTTTGGATGATTTGTTCTTTTTCTTCTTCATCATGAGCTAATGTTTGAACCGACATTCCGACACCAAAGTCAAACCCTTCAAGGAAGAAGAAGCCTGAAAATAGAATACCGATCAATACAAACCACAGTAACTGCAATGTACTCATCCTTCAAAGACCTCCTTATCGAATGGATCTACTTCAGTCGCATTCGCTTGTGCTAATTTCTTTTCTTCATAATCAGGGCCTTTTTTCAGTTCAACAGTGATCAAGTAAACCATCACAGAACCAAGACCTGCAAAAAGAATAAAGTAAATAATGTTTGATGTTAATAATGAAGCAACAGAAACGTTTGGTGACACACTGTCTTCGATCGTAAACAATCCATAAACAGTCCAAGGATAACGACCCAATTCTGTGATCAACCAACCTGTTGTATTCGCTAAGAATGGAGCAAATGTACATAAAGCAACGATCCAAACCATCCAGCGTTTTTCATATAATGATGGTTTTTTCTTACGAGTAAAGAAGAGTCCTAGTGCTGAAACTAACAACATCAATACGCCAAAACCGGCCATTACTCTGAAACTCCAAAATAGTGTATTGACTGGCGGGAAGTAATCTCTATCACCATATTTTTCAATTAAATCTTTGTTCGCTGTTTCCATTCCATCAACAGAACCAGACAGACTATTATAAGATAAAATACTTAATACATATGGAATTTGGATTCCGAATACTTGTTTATGCTCTGCTTCGTCAGCCCAAGCAATCAACGTCCAGGCCGCAGGATCTCCAGAATCTTCATATGCACCTTCCATTGCTGCAAATTTCATTGGCTGTCCTTCGATCAAAGCTTTCATTTGTAAGTCCCCAGCTAATAAGACGCCTAAAGAACCAAACAATGCGATCCACATACCAATACGCATAGACACTTTATGGAAGCTGACATCACGCTTTTTCAAAATTTGGAACGCCGCCAAACCAGCAACGATCATTCCGCCCATTACGACCGCACCAGCCAATACGTGGCTAAATTCATACCAGACTTTCGGATTGGCGATCACCGCACCAAAATCGATCAATTCTGCCCGACCATTGTTCAGCGTATACCCCACTGGATGCTGCATGAAACTATTTGCTGCTAAGATCCAGAATGCTGACATCATTGAGCCAAAGACAACCAACCAAATAAATGTTAAATGTAATTTGGGACTTACTTTATCCCAAGTAAAAATCCATAATCCTAAAAATGTAGATTCTAAAAAGAATGCAAGTAGCGCTTCAATAGCTAAAGGAGCACCAAAAATATCTCCTACAAATCGTGAATAATCAGACCAGTTCATACCAAACTGGAACTCTTGAATAATACCTGTGACCACACCTACTGCAAAACTCAATAGAAAAATGTTGCCCCAAAACTTCGCCATTTTACGATAACGCTCATCTTTTTTCACTACATACATCGTTTCCATCACTGCAACAACAAGTGCTAATCCTATTGAAAATGGCACGAAGAAAAAGTGAAAGACTGTGGTCATCGCAAATTGGAATCTTGCTAATGATACAATATCAAACATCAATAATCCCCCTTGTTTTTTACTGTCTCCACACAAAGAAAGAAGCCGATTCTACTCGAATGAAGGAGTCATTTGTACAGTTGGTTGGTGCTGCAAAATGAGAGTCAGACCGCGAATAAAATAAACTTACTTATGAACTAAATGTGAAAACTGTTTTTATTAAATTTAGAATGATTCCAATTTAGAGTATACTCCTTTATTTAGAAAATTCAAATGTTTCCGTTCATTTCTCATCAAAAGATGCCTACTTTTCTTGAAAAAATCAGAAAATGAATGAAACTTCTCATAATCGGGAAAATAGAAGACTTTCAACTGAAGATTTCTATTATTACTTTAGCCGATAAACTATCGATTTCAACTGAAGATTTCTATTATTACTTTAGCCGATAAACTATCGATTTCAACTGAATTAACTCTAGTTAAATAAAGTTTAGTTTCCCTATCTTTCTTTTTTTGGATAATCTATATACTTATAGACTTTTTTTATTTTATCTTGTTTTATTTTAGTGATCGTCTCTTCCGGGAAATGCTTGATCACTCCTTGCTTTTCCAGCTCTTCGATCATTGCCGTCAACTGATAAAATTCAGTCAGCATTTGCTCTTCGTTTGTTTCATCTGCTCTAGAAGGATGGTGGTCTTTAAAACCAAAACGAATTGCTTTTGACAATGCTTGTTGAACCTCGGCACATTCTTCCATTGCAACTAAAGCTAAGTACTCATTTTTTTTCATCCGTTTTCCTCTTTCTTAAGTCTTGTCCTGAAAATAGTCTTGATAAATAGGAACCGCTTCTTCTTTTAGTACACCGCTCACTACTTGCGGACGATTTGGGCTCCTTAAAAAAATTTCTTCACTGCCGATCATAATATTAAAACCTGCAATCGTTGCCAGTTCATCGTGAGACAAGCTATATACCATCCGACCTAAACAACTCCAAACCATAGCTCCTGCACACATACAACAAGGTTCACAGCTTGTGTAAAGAGTATATTCACGTAAATCAGAAAGCTTTTCTGTTGTACAAAAATCACGAATCAGTCCTAACTCTGCATGATAAGTAGGATCATTTTCTGTATGAATACGGTTCTCACCAGTCATGATCACTTCATTGTCTTTTACCAGTAAAGCACCAAACGGTTCATTTCCTCTTTTAGCGGCATCTTCTGCAAGTTCCAGTGCCTGCCTCATGAAGCTGATATCTAATTGTTTTTGAGAGTCACTCATTTTTTCCCCTCCAAACCTCATCTTTTCTATCCACTCAAAGTATAGCATGCTTAACAAAAAAAGTGTGAAACAAAACGAACAATCCGTTTTGTTTCACACTTTAAATCAAATACTGTAATGCTCAGAGTGCAGAGAATTTTTTACTAAGCAAACTTAGCAGCAAATTCGCTAAATTGTTTACCAACACTTGCCAAAAAGTCTTTTGTCCCTTCATTGTTAGGTTCAAGGTTTTCATCAAATAATTTATCAGATTGACCGATGTAAACTTCTGGTTGTTGCATTGTCGGCATATCTAAGAAAACTAATGATTGACGCAATACATGGTTAGCCAATACACCTGAAATGCCTGAAATAGATTGTGAAGCAACTAAGGCTGGTTTACCACCCCAAACGCTTTGACCCCATGGTCTTGAAGCAACATCTAATGCATTTTTCAATGCTGCTGTAATACTTCTATTATGTTCTGGTGTTACAAAGATAAATGCATCTTGCGCTGCTACTTCATTTCTAAACGTTGTATATGCTTCTGGAGAATTTTCATCGTAGTCTTGGTTGTACAATGGTAAATCTTTGATATTCAAAAAAGATACCTCTGCATCTGCGGGAAGACCTTTTACAATCGCTTTTGCCACAGCTTCTGAATAAGAATTTTTTCTAGTAGATCCTACAATTACACCATATTTTGTCATAAGTTTATTCCCCCAAACACTTACTAAAAGTAAGTTTATTTTATATACTGAGTATACCCCCAGTTTCAAAAAAATTCAAGCATAAAAATTTAAATAACGAAATTATTTTTTACTTACAGATCAAATACGCTGATAATCAAGCCAAAGAATAGATTATTACCTATATAAATAACGATAGTTATTTTAATGTTTTGCTTTCTTTATAGACTCACTAGTCCATTCGAATAAAAAAAGGCAAAAGCCATCCTTTTTGAATGCCTTTTGCCATTTTTATTCCTAGATCACTTAATCAGTGAACCTATCTTTGAATAGACCAATGATTTTTATTGTCTATTCTCCTTCCTTTTTTAGAATCAGTCGATCCTTCCATTCATTGGATGATCTTCATTAAATTGAAACAAATCCCATAAATTACCATATAAATCCTTGAATACTGCGACAGTTCCATAATCTGCTTGCTTAGGTTCCCGAACAAATTCGATTCCTTTTTCAAGCATCTTCTGATAATCTCTAAAGAAATCATCCGTGCCTAAAAATAGAAAAACTCTACCACCTGACTGATTTCCGATAAATTCCTTTTGGATCGGCTTTGAGGCTTTTGCTAATAAAACAGTCGTCCCTTGTGAGCCTGGCGGTGATACAACGATCCATCTTTTGTCTTGTTCAGGCTGGTAGGTATCTTCGATTAAAATAAAATCTAGCTGCTTTGTATAAAAATCGATCGCTGCATCATAATCCTCGACAACTAATGCAATGTGGACAATTGCTTGTTTCATTTGTATCCCCTTCTCTCTTTTACTAGCTAGTAATCACCTAACAAAAAAATCAAAAACAGACACCCGACAAGCATTAACGCAACTAGTAAAAAGTTCACCAATTGTTGTTTTGTTCCACCGACATAATCTGGTGATTCATGTTTATAGGTTGGGTTAACACTTTTGATATTGTAATCTAAGCTACTTCTAGAAAAAACATCCGACGGCAGCATGAATAAGAACATGACCGCATATTCACCACCTATGATATATAATGCGTGAACCTTCATAAAAAAACTAATCACAAAACCAATCAACACCGGTACCGCCATTAACAAAAAAGAAAACAGCACTCTTCTTTTATTCATAAAAAAACCCCTTTTTATTCGCGATATTCTACCTCAACATTTTAGATACTTTTTAATAATCTATTATATCATTAAATTTTTATCTCCTTACTATTAGATTTTTTAATTTATAACTATTCCCATAACAAACAAGTCTTTTTACTTTTAGCTGATTTTCCTGAGCGCGTTATTGAATCTTACTTTTAAATTATCCTAGTTTAAAAAAACAAAATAAATTATAATTATGATAGATAAAAAAAGGATGGTTATAAAAAAATGAAAAAGTTTATTTGTCTTCTTTTAACAGGCTTCATCTTTCTAGCTGGAAGTCCTACAGTGAATGCCACGACGGTTGAATCAAGTGAATCTTCTGGTGAACCAAGCCTCACTACTGAGCAGTCAACTGCATTAGAAAGTACAACGCAAGAATCAGACACAACTCCTACTGCAGAAGCAGAGCGTATCCAGTTGCATTTTTCAATGCTTTTTGGGGGAAACTGGGCGCCCTCACTTGATGAACAACAACCGCTTTTAGGAATAAAAGCAAGTCTGTCCAATCAACAAGTGCAAACGATACCAAATGGAATCACTTATGCACTCGAAACGACTGATGGAAAACAACTAAAAGCAACTAATGGAGAGCCGCTGCATTTCAAAGAACACACACTTAAAAATATCTCCTTCATTCTTTCCAATGAATTAGCAGAGAATTATACGATCAAGTATCGTGTTTATTCTGATAAAGAGCAATGGTCAGAATGGAAAAATGACGGTCAACTAGCTGAAAAAAGCGACCAAGCAACACATATAAAAACGATCGATGCTCGTTTAGAACAAAAACAAGAGCAGCAAACTCAGACGTCCACTTCAGAAACAGAAGAAATACCGATCGAACCAGAAAGAGTACCTTCCATCTTCTATGAGGGCCATATCAAAGATATCGGCTGGCAAGCACCTGTAAAGGATGGTGCCACTTCTGGTACAACAGGAAAAAAACTACGACTAGAAGGAATAAAGATCACTCTTGAACCCTCAGAAATCTCCGGCGGAATTTCTTATAGAACACATGTAAAAGATATCGGCTGGCAACCGTATGTGACAGATGGTGCTATGGCCGGAACAACAGGAAAAAAATTACAGATAGAAGCTATCCAGATGAAGTTAACTGGAGAATATGCTGAAAAATTCGATGTGTACTATCAAGCGCATTCCGCTCAATTCGGTTGGCTGGACTGGGCAAAAAATGATCAAATTGCTGGAACTACAGGCTTTTCATTTGATATGCAGGCCATTCGAATCAAACTTGTTCCTAAAAATGGAGCAGCTCCTGGAGCCACAGATCATCCCGCTATGGTTGCACCTAAGCTCAATTATCAAACTCATGTCCAAACAGTTGGTTGGCAAAATTATGTAAAAAACGGCGCTACTTCTGGTACAACAGGGCAGAAGTTATCAATCGAAGCATTAAGAGTCAAACTTGAACAGCCTACGTTAAGCGGCGGAGTTTCTTATAGAACACATGTGAAAGATATCGGCTGGCAGAGCTATGTGAATAATGGACTGACCGCAGGAACAACGGGGAAAAAATTACAAGTAGAAGCCGTTCAATTGAAACTGACTGATGAGTATGCTGAAAAATTCGATATCTATTATCAAGTTCATGCAGCAAATTTTGGGTGGCTGGATTGGGCAAAAAATGATCAAGTGGCTGGAACTACAGGTTTTTCATTTGGTATCCAAGCCATTCGAATCAAGCTTGTCGTCAAAGGGCAGGCAGCTCCGGGAGCAGTGAAGAAACCTGCGATCAAAACACCTAAATTAACGACTCAAGCTCATGTAGGAGGTATTGGTTGGCAGCCTCCTGATAATAGCGGAAAGATCATTGGTACAACAGGGCAAAAACGCCAATTGGAAGGTCTTAAGTTTAGTATCCCCAACTCCGATTTAAGCGGATCGATCCAATATAATAGTCATATTAAAAATATTGGCTGGCAAGGATTCGTTGCAAATGGCGCTCTTTCTGGAACGACAGGTAGAAATCTTCAGATCGAAGCTGTTCAACTTCGGCTAACTGGTGACCTAAAAAAATATTATGATATTTATTATCGCGCCCATGTGCAATCCTTTGGCTGGCTAGGCTGGACGAAAAATGGGGAAAAGGCCGGCACTTCTGCTTACGGTTATCGCATGGAAGCACTTGAAGTCAAGCTTATCCAAAAGGGAAAATATGTCCCTTCACTATCGAAAAGCTACCAGCAAAATGATTATGCAGATAAACTAAAAAAAGTACAGCATTTATTGAATACAAAATACAACAGCAGCAGCTTAGGTATTTATGTTATGCCGGCCAACGGAACAGGTTCTGCTTCCATCAATCCCAATATTGAGTTTGTTGCAGCAAGTACAGGCAAACTCCCAGGTATTTACTATACACAGAAAAAAATAAATTCAGGTGCAATGAAATTATCGCAGCCGCTGCTTTACACTTCCCAAGTGAATTCATTTCGCGGTGCATATTCTCCCGACGGAGCAGGTATCATGCCTAAATATGCTGATTACCAATTTTATACGGTCCAAACAGCACTGAGAAATACAATAAAATATTCCGATAATGTCGGCGCTAATTTCTTAGGTTATTATTCAGCGAATCAATACGACAAACCTTTCCTGAATGAAATAAACGCCCTGACCGGTAGAAACTGGACTAGCTGGACATTACGGGCTAGTGCCAAACAAAACGCGCAACTGATTCAAGCCATTTATAAACTCGGCGGAGTTGCCAACCAATATTTACAAGATACTGTCTACGATGATCAAAGAATTCCTAAATATTTACCTGTGAAAGTCGGACATAAAATTGGCGATGTAGACGAGTATCGCCATGATGTTGCGATCGTCTATGCAAAGAAACCGTATATTCTTAGTGTAATGACAAAAAATTACGTCTCTTATGAAACGATCTCGATTCTCTCAAAAGAGATTTATGCCATCATGAAATAACTCACTGCAACATAAAATCGACAACTAAAAAAGAACCTTTGATTATTTTTGATTGATAATCAAAGGTTCTTCTTTTTTTATTCGACTAAATGAATGCAATAGGTACTTAACCTCTGACTTTTCGTTCAACGATCTGATAATACACTTTCGACGTTTGCCAGTACATCAGTAAATAAAGTAGGAAAAAGCTAAAGACTGTAATAAAGCACACAAGCATGAAAAATTTCCAGTCAGTCAATCCAAATAAAACTAATAATTTTCGCATCAGCGGAAAAGCAAACGCTAAGTGCAGTGCTGCTAAGCCAATCGGAAAAAAGAAAACCATCAAGATTTGACTACGAATCGTCTGCTGTACTTCTTGATGACTCATCCCCACACGCTGCATGATATCGTAACGGCCTTGATCTTCAGTCCCTTCTGACACTTGTTTATAGTAGATGATGATTCCTGCTGCTAGCGTAAATGTTAACCCAAAAATGATCCCCATAAAAAGAAAGCCGCCAATGAATGAAAGAGAATCTTCTCTGTCTAAGTCGATTGAAGAAAAATCAAGCTCTGTTGATTGCCGTTTTAATAATTCCCGTGCAGCAGTTCCAAATGCTAAACGATTCTCTTGGCTTCCTTCAAGGTTTGCATAAAGAGAATAACTTACACCTTTTGCACTTTTTTCAGGTAATGAACTGATCAACGCTGCAATCTGTTCCTCATCTTTGAAAATCATAAAGAATGTATCGACTAAACCGTAATCACTCTGCTGTAAAAATTCGATCTTGTCGATCTGTTTCTTGATCTTATACGTATGATCAGCAATAGTGATCGCTGTTTGTTTATAGGTTCCAGTCAACATATAGACTGCAATTTCATTATCCGCTAAAGCTATTTTTTCCTCCGTTAATCGATTATATTCCGCCTCAGTAATAAAGGTAAACATAGCAGAATCAACGAAAGCTGTCTCCCCCATTTCACCAACAAATCCTTCATAGATGCCTGTTGCTTTTTTAGACAATAGTACACTGTTATCTACCTGTAATAATTTATTATCATGCAATTTAACATCCTGTTCCTCTGCCAGATGGACAAGTTCGTTATTGATACTTTCCATTTGTGCTTTGGTAAATTGTTGGCCTTTAGCCCCAATAGTCATATCAAATGGATTACGATTTTGCAATACATTTTCCATACCAAAATATAAGCTGGCTGTCGTCGCTATCGTCACTAGTACCATCGTGCAAAGAATACAAATACTTGCTAGACCAGCCGCATTTTGTTTCATTCGATAAATCATACTTGAGACAGAAATAAAATGATTGGGTCGATAATAGTAGCGTTTGTTTTTCTTCAATACTTTCAAAATGGCAATACTGCTGGCCGTAAACAAGGCATAGGTTCCAATAATGACAAGTACAACCGCAATAAAAAAGAGATAAATCGCACTGATCGGTGATTGGATCGTAACAGATATATAATAACCACTTCCTATACAAAGAAGTCCGATGATAGCCGTTAGCCATTTTGTTTTAGGCTCTTTTTCACCATATTGTGAGCCCTGAAGCAGTTCAATCGGATTAGCTAAACGCAGCTGTAAAACATTCCACGAAAAAAGTAGAGTATAAATAATAAAAAATAATCCAATGACATAGAGAATACTTTGGAAGGAAAAATCATAGATAAATTGCTCTCCTAGTTGCGTCATTTTCTTTAATGCTAAAAAACAGAATTTAGCAAACACAGACCCAATGATCGTTCCACAGATGATAGTGATAAAATAGGATAGAACAGTTTCACAAAATAGCATCTGTCTTAACTCTTTTTTGCCCATTCCTAAAATGTTATACAGTCCTAGTTCTTTTTTCCGTTGCTTTAACAAGAAACTATTTGTGTATAGAGAAAAGATAATCGTAAAAATCAAGATTACATATTGCCCAAAGCCAAAAAGTTGTTTCGCTGATTCAGCTGATGGTAAAGTATTCATCCCTTTGTTTTTCACTAAAACTTGCAGGATCACATTGATTACAACTAAAAAGATCATTGATAGTAAAAAAGGAAGATAAACTTTTCTATTTTTTTTCAAATTGGTTATCGCCAAATTAACATAGAACATCCTTAGACCTCCTTCGTTAATAATGCGGTCATCGTTTCCGAAATCATCGTTAGAAATTGATCGTTCGTTTGATGTCCACGATGTAGCTGATTAAACACCTGACCATCTTTGATAAACAAGATCCGATTGGCATGACTTGCTGCGACAGAACTATGAGTCACCATCAAAATGGTTTGTCCATCATCATTCAGCTGCTGAAACATTGCTAACAATTGAGCGGAAGTTTTTGAATCTAGTGCACCAGTTGGTTCATCTGCTAAAATAATATCCGGCCTCGTAATGATTGCTCTAGCTGCAGCAACTCGCTGTTTTTGTCCACCAGACAATTCATAAGGATATTTATCCAGCAAACCAACCAAACCTAGCTTAGCCGCTAAAGGCGCTATCCGCTTTTCCATCTCGGCAACCGAAACCTTTGCCAAAACTAAAGGCAAAAAGATATTGTCCCGTGCTGTAAACGTATCTAGTAAATTAAAATCTTGAAAGACAAACCCTAGGTGATCTCTACGAAACGCTGCTGAATCGTTCTCCTTAATAGCTGAAAGACTGCTTCCATTCAATAAGATTTCTCCAGAAGTCGGTTGATCTAACGTGGCTAAGAGATTCAAAAGCGTACTTTTCCCAGATCCTGATTCGCCCATGATCGCTACATATTCTCCCTTTTCAACAGAAAAATTGATCTGCTTCAGCGCTTCTACCTGATTCCCACCAAACCGTGTCTGATAGGTTTTCTTTATATTTTTGACATCTAATAACTTCATTCGTCATTTCCTCCTGTTCATTCCTTAGCTCTATCATAAGGCAGGGTAAGAAAGGATGCTACTTACAGATAAAAAACCAAACTTACGATATGGTAAGTTTGGTTATGTTATTCAACTTGAAACTGCTCCTGTGGAAAACGGATAAATACTTTCGTTCCAGTACCGATTTCAGATTCGATCGTTAAGACTAACCCAATGTTTTGAGCGATCTGCTCACTCATATAAAGTCCTAGCCCAGTCGCTTTCTGATGTTCCCGTCCATTAAACCCTGTATATCCTTGTTCAAAAACACGTGGTATATCTTCTGGTAAGATGCCAATACCGGAGTCTTCGATCACCAAAGATTCACCTTCAAAGTAAATGCTGATTTCCCCTTGACTTGACGTATACTTGATTGCATTGAACAATAACTGCTCGAGGATAAAGATCAGCCACTTTTCATCACTGATCACCGTTTTTAGGTTTGAAGCTATTGTGATCGTTAAATTTTTTTGTATAAAAAAGCTCGCATATTTCTTTACAGTCAAATGGATCAAGTGATCTAAATCCAGTGTTTTTATAACCAAATCGTTATTTACATGGTTCATTCTTAAATACTGCAGCATCATATTGAGATATTCCTCGATTTTAAACAGCTCGGCCTTCATTGCTGAGGAAGGCTCAGCTTGGGCCTGGACAAGAAGATCTAAGGCGGCAAGCGGTGTTTTGATTTGATGACTCCACATGCTGTAATAATCGATCAATTGATGATTTAATTCTTCACTAGTTACTTCTGCTCTTTCCTTTTGTGCAACAGCGGCTAAAAACAAATTACGGTAATCAGCTTCAAGTAATGACCAACTACCTTTAGGCAATAAAGAAAGCTGACTGGGATGAAAGTCCGGATTTTTTTTTATACGTAATAATTCTCTATGTACACGACGATAGCGGAAAAAACGACCAATGGATACAAGAAATAGCAAGACAAAGGTAAATGCTGCTCCGTCAAAAAATGGTTCTAAAGGAAGTTCCCAGAGATAAAAGGTGCATAAAAAAATCAGACATAAGAGTAGATACCCGCCATAAAGTAAAATACGCTCTTTTAAAAAAGATCGAAACAACTGAAGCTCGTCGAAAAATTTACTCATCGGTATCCTCCAATAAATAGCCTTTGTTTTTTACCGTTTGAATCGCTTTATCCAAGCCAATAGCCGATAACTTCTTTCGCAAACGGGTCATATTGACAGCTAATGTATTACTATCGACAAACTCATCGCCCTCCCAGAGCTTTTCCATGATTTCTTCGCGAGGAACGATTTTACCGACATGCTGAAATAACAATAATAATATTTTACTTTCGTTTGGTGTGAGTAAAACGGACTCATCACGCCGTTTGACAACATTCTCCTGCGGATTTAGTTCATATTCTGTATAGTGATACTCCTGTTGATGTTGACCAAACTGATAGCTACGACGGAGTAAAGCCTGGATTTTCGCCACTAAAACAGAAAGATCAAATGGCTTAGGAATAAAATCATCTCCACCAAGATTCATTGCCATGACCATATTCATATTATCATTAGCAGATGAAAGAAAAATAATTGGGACCTCTGAATCTTTACGAATTTCCTGACACCAATAAAAACCGTTATAAAACGGTAATGAAATATCAAGCAAAACAAGATCTGCTTCAAACGCTTGAATCTCTTGATCGACACGCTGAAAATCCGCTACACTGCAACAACTAAAGCCCCATTGAGTCAAATGCTCTTCCAGTACCTTTGTGATCACTGGATCGTCTTCAATAATGAATATTTTCTGGTTCATACCTATCCTCCATAATCCTTCTACTCATTTCTATTCCCTATTTTAGCATTATTTCCTATTAATAAAAAATCAGTCTCAGGTCGGGGGTTTTCCATTGATCCTTCTGTCATACTTAGGTTATCAAATGATATTCAGGAGGTTTATATGAAAATAAATGGGGCAGCACTGGTTGGGTTATTATTTTTAGATTTGATTTTAGTTGGATTCGGTATTGCACTGATTGCACTGATTTTCTCTTTGTGGGTCATCGTCTACTCTTTTATTGCTTCACCGTTTTTAGTCATTGGTGCACATTTCCTACAGTTACAGGAATTTACGCTTTGGCGCATCGTTTTAGGAGCAGCTCTTGCAACACTTAGCTTTACTGTGATTTTACCCTTTGCCAAAATCGCTACCAGCAAAGTGAAAGCATTGTTTATCCAGTATTTTGCTTTTCATCAACAAAGTTTGTATAAATGAGCTTTAAAAAAAATAGGCCTAGAGATCGTTCTTAGAACTGTTCTCTAGGTTTATTTTTTATTGTTTACTCATTATTTTGCATCGCTGCTTTTAGCGCTTGAGCCAATGCACTTTCTTCTGGTTCTTCTTTTTGTGTATATTTTTTCATTAATTTGCGTTCTTCATGTTTGCTCAATTTTTTACTGCGTTCTTTTTTGTCTTGCATTTTTTCAGTGATCGAGCAGTATTTGCATTTGAAATAGGCACCATTTTTTCCTTCGATGATCTCCATTTTGCGATGACATTGAGAGCAACGATGATTCGATACCTTGGGATCTTTTCTTCTGCGATAGCTGCACTCTTGGTTGGTACAAACATAGATTTTACCATCTTTGGTATTTTTCTCACGCAAGTTCGAGCCGCAATCCGGACATTTTTTCTGCGTAATTGAAAAGTCCTGGTATTTGCTTTGACTCTGTTTGATTTCGCTGACCAGCTTTTTCGTATCTTGCTCGATTTCATTCAAGAAAACCTTGCTGCTTTGTTTGCCCTTTGCGATCGCTTCAAGTTCTTTTTCCCATTTTTCCGTTAATTCAGGTGTTACCAACGAGGGATTGACTAGCTCAAGTAATTGCTTTCCTTTTGATGAAACCATCAAACCACTTGTTGTGCGCTCCATTAATTCTGATTTGATCAGCTTTTCAATGATTTCAGCACGAGTAGCTGGTGTGCCTAGGCTGTGTTTTTCCATCAAACCTAGCAAGCTTCCTTCCGTTAAAGGTTTGGGCGGACTTGTTAATTCTTTATTGATCGTGAAATTAGGTGAAATAACCATACCCAGCTTCCAGTCAACAGATGGTACAACTTCTTCTTTTTCTTGCTTCCAGCCTGCTTCTTCAACTTTGCTTTGACGGAAAATAAATTGCTCTTTGCCAAAACTCACGGTTATTTTCGTTTGCTTTGTTCGGTGCGGCTCTGCGAACATTCCTAGAAAGCGTGTAACGATCATATTGTAGATTTTTTGTTCATCCCCACTTAATTTTTCATAGCGCGGGCGTTGCTCTGTTGGAATCAATGCGTGGTGGTCTGTCACCTTCTCATTTTGAAAGACTTTCGTCAATTTGACTTGAGCACCATTTTTGATATATGTTTTCACTTCTGGTGCGAAATCACTGACTGCTTGCAGCCTCTCTTTCATCGTCGCTTTCATATCTGTGGTCAAGTATTTACTATCTGTTCTTGGATAAGTGACGATTTTATGAAATTCATATAGGCTTTGGACAAGGGACAATGTTTTCTTAGCTGAAAATTGATAACGTTGGTTCGCTTCTCGTTGGATTTCTGTTAAATCATAAGGCAATGGTGCTTGTTCTGTCTTACTTTTTTCCTGGATATCCGTTACTTTTCCTTTGGTTTCACTAAGCTTTTTGACAAATGCTTCTACGTCATTACGTTCTTTAAAACTGTATGGATTACTTTGTACTAATTTTGCTTTTTCTTTTTGCACATGTAGGTCTACAGAAAAATAAGCTTGTGGACGGAAACTTTCGATTTTCTTTTCTTGTTGTCGTACTAAAGACAATGTCGGTGTTTGAACACGTCCTGCCGATAAGCTGTCCTGATATTTAACAGTCAACGCTCTAGTTACGTTCAATCCAACTAACCAGTCTGCTTTAGCACGAGCTAATGCAGAATAGTATAAATTATCGTATTCTTTAGCAGGTCGTAATTTTTTGAAGCCGTCTTTGATTGCTTTATCTGTTTGAGAAGAGATCCATAGTCGTTTGACCGGCTTATTGAAATGAACATATTCCAAGATCCACCGAGCCACAAGTTCACCTTCACGTCCGGCATCCGTTGCGATCACAGCTTCTGAAACATCTTTACGATTGGCTAATTGTTTGATTGCTTTTAATTGATGGCCGGTTTTTGGCAAAGGCTTGATCCCTAGATTTTTTGGCACCATCGGCAAAGTTTCCATTTGCCAGCTTTGCCATTCTTTATTGATATCCTCCGGCATTTTTAAGCCTAATAAATGACCTAATGCCCAAGTTACGATGACAGTTGGTCCTTCATAATAGCTTTTATTTTTTTGATTTGCCCCTAGCACTTTGCTCAAATCTTTAGCTACACTAGGTTTTTCAGCAATGATTAGTTGTTTATTCGCCATTTTTTTCACTCACTTTTCTTTGACTTTTATATAGATGTCCGTTTATTTGTAAATTTCAATGGTTTTATTTTAACATATTCTCTTCAACCATTGCGGTCTCTGGAAATCTTTTTATTGAAATGTAACGAATAAAGAGATATACTTACTATTAGTAAGTATAAAAAAGGAGAAACTATGATCACAATTGAATTTTTTCACGACGTTATTTGCAGTTTTTGTTTTCCCATGTCTTATCGCATGAGAGAGGTTCAAAAAGAGCTTCCCGATATAAAAATCATTCACCGTTCCTTCCCGCTTGCTTGGGAGCCGGAACATCTTGCTCAAATGTTCGGTTCTAGAGAGCAAGCCAAACAAGAAATCCTTTCTCACTGGGCGCATGCCAATCAAAATGATGACCTGCACCGTTTTAATATCAAAGGCATGGAACAGGCTGATTTTCTTTTCCCAACTTCAAAACATGGGTTGGTCGCTGCCAAAGCAGCTGGTGTCATTGCAGGACAGGAAGGCTACTGGGAACTTTTCGATGCATTACAAAACGCGTTATTTGTCGACAATCAAAATATTGAAGATCTTACAGTCATCTCCGCTCTTGTTCAAGCAAGCTCTTTAGATTTTGATCAATGGCAAAAAGCATTTGATGATCCTGCAACATTAGCTTTAGTTGAAGCTGATTTTCAATTAGCCGATCGCTATCAATTATCAGGTGTTCCAGCGTTGATCGTTAATGGAAAGTACTTGATCAATGGTGCCCAGCCGTTTGAACAGATCATCCAAGCGATCCAAACAATCAAAGAAAAAGAAGGTCCAGTCATTGAAATCTTAGATCAGGACCAGCCAACTGGTGCTTCTTGTACTATGGAAGATGGCAAATGGGTCTGTGATTAAACAATAAAAGAGTTGAAAGGACAGAGCAATCTGCCACTTTTCAACTCTTTTTTTAGACTAGGCTTGTTTTACAGCATCTAGGTTTTCCACAATCATTATGACGTTCATGAAAATCATCGCCGCTTTCAAACGTCACCGCCTGATGGTCTTTCAATAAGGCTAACCCTCTATATTGCTGTAAATCTTCATCACACTCTTCACACCAGCGTTCATCGCCCTCATTCCAAAACGCAGCCAAATAATTTACTTTAGTATTTATGTATTCGTGGGTAGATGAAAGTTCCCGCCATTTTTTTATGTAGTAACGCTCTGCATCTTCCAGACAATCAAAGCTTTTCTCTTCTTCGATATCTTCCTGCCAGTCTTCAAAAAACCACCACGGCTCATTATCACCGTACATGGTAATCACTTGGTACATCCGCTAATCACTCCAATTCTTTCTACAAGTGCTATTCTAGTCACTTAAAAGAAATCTTTCAACTTAAGTGCTTGTGAAATGTTTGTTGTTTAAACGCTCATTTTTTATTTTAACATAAGTTAAAGGAGAATAACGTCAAATTTTTCCTTTTTATCTAATTGCGGATGGAAAAAGCATTTGCTAAAATAGGAATACTATGGAAAGGATCGTTTATTATGAAAAAACCTGTATTTTGGAATTCAATTGCTCTTTATTTACTTCTTTACAATAATATTTTGATCATTATTAGCCTGATCATGGCGTTGAAAGCTGTTGTCGAAGGGGATGGAACCTTTGGAGCAGATGTTTGGTACCAGATTTTAGTGTTCATCGTTTATATCATCGTGATCGCTGGTCTTTTGACTGGCGGAAAGAAAGGCTATATCCTCTCTTGCTTATTTATTCCCTTCATTTTTTTGATGTATTTTTATCCACCGATCATGGTGCGAATGTTCCCAAAAATGATTATGCTTGCTTTTCGTGTAGCAGAATTCAGCTCATTTGTTTATTTGATCGTGTCCCCGGAATCTAGAGCTTATTTTCGTAATAGCAACAGTCAGGATGGGATAAACTCCAAGAAATAAGCGGAAATTATTTCTGCTTCCACCATTTATTCATTTTAAAAAGAACTGGGTCGTAACTCTACGAGTTACGACCCAGTTTCGCTCTAAAACTTGATAAAAACGGTTAAAAGTCAGGTTACTTCGGCAATTTCTCAAAATGCAATCATTACAAAAAACGTATTATTTTTCTTTTGCTCCAATTGCTCAAACCTTAACGACTTTTGTCTCAACCTACTATATATATTGTAAAACTTTTTCTTCTTGATATGCTTGGTCGATCAGACCGCCGCCCAGACATTCCATCCCATCATAAAAGACAACGGCTTGACCAGGAGTGATTGCACGAACGGGTTCTGAAAAAATGACTTTCGCTGTTGTTCCATCACCAGTTAAAACAACCTTGACTGGTACATCTTGTTGGCGATAACGGAATTTCGCTGTACATTCAAATTCTTTCGGCATCTCTGTATCTACAGTGAAATGAATTTCACTTGCATCTAAATGAGTCGCGTATAAGCGTTCATGATGAAAACCTTGACCAACATACAAGGTATTCGTTTCAAGATCTTTACCGATCACAAACCACGGCTCTTGTGAACCTTTGCCCCCGCCGATCCCTAAGCCTTGGCGTTGACCGATCGTGTAATACATCAAACCATCGTGTTGGCCTTTGATCTCACCATCTAATGTAACCATATCTCCTTTTTTCGCTGGCAGATAGTTACTTAAAAATTGTTTGAAGTTTTTTTCACCGATGAAGCATACACCAGTCGAATCTTTTTTCTTAGCAGTTGCCAAGTTCGCTCTTTCAGCGATCGCACGAACTTCTGATTTTTCCATGCCGCCTAACGGGAACATTGTTTTAGAAAGTTGTGCTTGAGACAGTTGACTCAAGAAATAGGTTTGATCTTTATTATTATCGACACCGCGCAACATGCGTACTGTGCCGTCTTCTTTGCGTTCGACTTGGGCATAATGACCAGTTGCTACATAGTCTGCTCCTAGTTGCATTGCATAATCCAAAAAGGCTTTGAATTTGATTTCTTTGTTACACATCACATCCGGATTCGGTGTGCGGCCGCGGCGATATTCCGCTAAAAAGTATTCAAACACTCGATCCCAATATTCCTTTTCAAAGTTGACTGAATAATAAGGAATACCAATTTGATCGGCAACTTTTGCTACATCTTTGTAGTCTTCTGTTGCTGTACATACACCATTTTCGTCTGTGTCATCCCAGTTTTTCATAAAGATACCCACGACATCATAGCCTTGCTCTTTTAAAAGCAATGCTGTAACAGATGAATCTACACCGCCGCTCATGCCTACAACAACACGAGTTTTGCTGTTATCTGTCATTTGATCACCATCATTTCAATTTAGATTCTGAAATCATCCACGATTTGAAGGTCGTAACTTTTCAGTGATACTTATTATACTAGGATTTTGGAAGATGTAAAGGTATTGAGTGATTCTTCTCATTTAATTAAAAACCTGCGAATAAACAAAAACAGTCCTAAAAATAGTCATAGACTATGTTTAAGACCGTTCTAATTTAAACTTTTTCAAACACTCCGCGGCTGATCATACCATCCATCAAGAAATAGAATTTCTCCTGACTCATTGCATGTGCATCGCCTTTGAAAATATTCATTGATTTCAAGCCGTTAGCTGTTGTAACAGACATTTTCAATGTTTTTAAGTC
The DNA here is from genome assembly GCF_002197645.1 of Enterococcus wangshanyuanii. Classification (NCBI taxonomy): domain Bacteria; kingdom Bacillati; phylum Bacillota; class Bacilli; order Lactobacillales; family Enterococcaceae; genus Enterococcus; species Enterococcus wangshanyuanii. Next base: position 1,436,657 of record NZ_CP021874.1, read on the forward strand.
GCTAGCGATCGTAATTTTCAACTTGAACCCCTCTTTACTTTGGGGTGTTGCATCCAATGGACGAACCAATTGAAAATTACCTGAATTTGTTTCAACAAATCCATTATCTTTTAATGTATATTTTTTTGCTTGTTCATTCACTTTGTAATAGACTTCGCAGCCTTCTACAGTTGCTTTAGCAGCAAATGCCATTTTTCCACCTCATTTATTCATTGTTTCTTCTATTATAATTGTTATAGTCACTTTTTTCTACCATTAATCAGCTTTTCTTTCAGCTTGATGTAAGTCTTTGAATCGTTCGAATCAGAATATCAGTAAATTCTTCGATTTGTTCTTTATTCGTACCTAAACCAAAACTGATCCTTACTGATTCTTTGATGGCTGGATGGCCTTTCCCATACATTGCTTCCAATACATGAGAAGGTTCGACTGTCCCTGCAGTGCAGGCTGATCCAGTAGAAATCGCTACCCCTTGAAGGTCTAAATGCATCAGTAACAAATCACTTGACACATTAGGGAAATGTAGATTCAAAATATGTGCTAATTTATTTTCAGGTGCACCATTGATTTGATAAGGAATCGCTGCTTGATCCAGTTTTGCTAAAATCAACTCTTGGTAGCTTCTATATGCATCATGACGCTGTGCTTTTTCGTTCTCTGTCAAAAGCTCGACCGCTTTTCCCAAACCAACGATCCCCGCCACATTTTCTGTCCCTGCTCTGCGTTTTTCTTCTTGTTCGCCACCATGTAAAAAAGCAGGTAGAGAAAGAGCATCATTTTTATATAGAAAACCTACGCCTTTTGGACCATTGATTTTATGTGCTGAAATACTAAGTAGATCGATCCCAAGCTCATGAGGAGCTATTTGTTCTGACCCATATGCTTGAACCGCATCTGTATGAAAAACAGCTGGATGCGCTTTTAATAAAATACCAATTTCTTTGATCGGTAAAAGATTGCCGATTTCATTGTTGCCATACATCACAGAAACTAGTGTTGTGTCTTCTCGTAATTCTTGTTGAAGCTTGTCTACAGATAAATGACCCTTTTCATCGACAGGAAGATATGTCACTTCAAATCCTAGCGTTTCTAAATATCTCATTGTTTCTAATACTGCTGGATGTTCAATTGCCGTTGTGATCAGATGCATCCCTTGCTCTTTTTTAGATAACGCCGTTTCTATGATTGCGGTGTTATCGCCTTCTGTACCGCCACTGTTAAAAATAATTTCGTGCGGTTTGACATGAAGACTTTCTGCGATTATTTGTCGTACATTTTCAATTTTGCGATGCGCTTGACGACCAAAAGTATGAATACTTGATGGATTGCCAAAGGTGTTTGTCATTTCAGTTGTCATTACTTCAATGACACTTGGGTGCATCGGCGTTGTTGCAGCATGGTCTAAATAGATTGAAGTCATTGAATTCGTCCTTTCTGAGCCACTTTTAATGGCATTAGTTTAACATAAGTCCACCCATTCCTCCAAATTTACTGTCATACTCTTTATTTTGTAAATTGTTTTTCCTTTCGATACGCATAAATATTTCCGTATGTGAACACTGCGATCCCTAGCCAAATACAGCCAAACGCCATAAATTGTTCTGCTGAATAAGGCTCATGGTATAAAAATAGTGCGGATAACAGCATCAATGTTGGGCCGACATATTGGATAAAGCCTAAAATGATATAGGAAATCTTTTTCGCAGCTTCGGCAAAAAGAAGTAGTGGAATTGCCGTGACCACTCCTGCTCCGACTAACAACATGTTCGTGGATACTTCGTAGTTCATAAATCCTTGCTTAGAAAAAAAGACAAGATAAATCAACGCAAGTGGCAAAATAACAAAGGTCTCGATCGTCAAACCTGTATAAGAACTAACAGTCACCCCTTTTTTGATCAATCCATAAAAGCTGAAGGTCACCGCCATGACCAAAGGAGCAAGCGGCAGCTGACCGGTTTGAACAGTTAATAAGATAACACCTGTCAATGCTAGTCCGCAGGCTATCATACCTGAACGGTTCAACTTTTCCTTTAGAATCAATGTCGCAAGCAGCACATTCACTAAAGGATTCATATAATAGCCTAAGCTAGCTTGAGTAACGTGTCCTTGACTCACTGTATAAATAAATGTAAACCAATTTAATGAAATCAAAATAGCGGCACATATAATGGCAAATAATTTTTTCTTCTCTTTAAGAACACTCTTGACCTCAGTCAAAAACAAGGTCCATTTTTTTGTAGCAAATATATAAATCAGCATAAATAAAAATGACCAAACGATTCGATAGCATAAAATATCCAGTGGATCGACCATCGGCATCAGCTTCCAGTAAATCGGAATAACACCCCAAAACATATATGCGATAACGCCTAATAAAACACCTCTTTTTTCCTCTTTCAACAAAACAACTCCCTTTCTTATTCAATAAAAAGAAGCTCAGTATAAATACACAGCTGAACTTCTTTCGTAAAAACAGATAATGATTATTTTTCTTCTAAACGAAACAGTGGACTCATCGGCGTATTTTCGTGGATGCGTTTCACTGCCTCTCCCATCAATGCTGCACAAGAAACAATATCCAGAGCAGCTGGTCTGCGATCTTCAGAGATAAAAACTGAATCCGTTACACAAATCTGCTCGATCGGAGAATTGTCCAGTGTTTGTTTTGCCCCTTTGGAAAGCAACCCATGAGACGCGCAGGCATAAATAGCTTTTGCGCCATTTTTCTTAAGAATTTCGGCGGCAGTCGTCAACGTTTCTCCTGTATTTAGAATATCATCAACTAAGATACACGTCTTATCTTTGACTTCACCGATCACATAACCTGAACGGATGCCATCAACCTCGTCTTGATCAACGATCGCTAATGTCGCATCAAGATATTCAGATAAACTTCGAGCTCGCTGGACCCCACTATTTTTTGGCGAAACGATTACGATGTCTTCTCCAGTTTTACCTTGCTTGCGATAATTATGCGCAAATAATGGCATGGTGAATAGATTGTCCACTGGAATATCAAAAAATCCTTGGACTTGAACCGTATGTAAATCAAGCGTCAATACTCTGGTTGCTCCTGCTTCTTCCAATAAATTCGCGACTAATTTAGCTGTGATCGGTTCTCTTGGTTTCGCTGTGCGGTCTTGTCTGGCATAGCCATAATAAGGTAAAACAACATTGATTGTTTTTGCACTAGCACGTTTTAACGCGTCGATCATGATCAACAGTTCCATCAGATGATCATTTACCGGTAAATTGGTTGATTGAATCAGAAAGACATGGTCCCCACGAATACTCTCTTCAATATTGATTTGAATCTCTCCATCACTAAATTGACGAACCGTACTCTTTCCTAATTCAGTCCCGACAACCTCAGCTATTTTTTCAGCTAAAGGACGATTGGCATTCAAACTAAATATACGTAATGTTTTATCCTGGTATTTTTGGGTCATGATTTCCTCCGCACTCTCGATATTTTTACTCTGTGTTTCCACTCAAAGCTTCGCTTTCCATTCTACCATTGATTTGATAAAAAATCATGAATCTTTTTCTTTCTAGTTAGAAAATAAGTGTTTTTATATTGTCTCTTTTTTTATTACAGAATACTTACAAAATTGTTCGTTGATTCACACAGAATCACATTGCGTTTCTTTTCCTCGTCAGTAAAATAAGAACTATATTGGAGGTGATTCGCTTATGCGGCATTCAAAACATCACAAAGGATCAAACTCATGGCTACCTATGCTCGTTATTTTACTACTTTTCATAGTTGTAGGCTTGGAAATATATCTGCTATTTTTTCAGCATCAATCTCATTCTATTTCTAAAAGTAATACAAGCGAAACAACACTTCCGTCTACTCAAACTTCCACTTCTCTAACTACAGATGCCAGAAGAATAGAAGACTTTGATCAGACGGTCGAACCCACTTCTGAACTTGCTGACCGATTAAATCAACAATTGATCGATAAAAACTTTGTTGGTACGGCTCTTGTTGTTCATAAAGGTCAGATCATTTTGCAAAAAGGATTCGGCTCTGCAAATGTCTCTGAAAATACACCGAATACGTATCAGTCAACCTTCCAAATTGGTTCTATCCAAAAAGCAATGACTTCTGTGTTGATTTTACAACAAGTCCAATCTGGTCATTTAGCCTTAGAGCAAACCTTAGATGAGTTTTACCCTACTGTACCTGGAAGTCATAAAATAACGATTCGACAGCTACTGGCTATGCGTTCTGGTTTGTACCAAAATGAATATCCTACAGAGATGATGTCTGAAGATGATTTTCTCCGCTTCTCAATCACTCATGCTCGAATGGGTGATTACGACAAATATAAATATGACGGCGTCAATTACCGAATCTTGGCAGGGATTTTAGAGCGTGTGACCAATCAAACTTATCGTGAGCTATTTGAGCAGGCTTTTGTTCAAAAAATCCAATTGACTCACACTTCTTTTTACGATGATTTTCTAAATTCGTTCAATCGTACTTATGCGTATGAAAAAATCGACGGCAACGATTTGGGAAATGAAATCACGGATAATCACCTAACCTTTGATCAAGAAGTCGGTACAGGTAATGTAGCAATGACTGTTGGTGATCTTTATCGTTTTTATGCGAACCTATTCGAAGGTCATTTGATCGATCAACCACTCATCGCGAAGGTATGGACACCTGAAACTGAATCAAAATACATGGGCGGCCTATACAATTTTTCCACTTACATCAAAGGACATGGATCAGAGGCTGGCTTTGAATCTAATGCCCTATTCTCTAAAGATCAACAAGATGCGGTAATTCTTTTATCAAATCAACATCCAAAAGATAAAACAAATTCAGATTTGAGTAATGCCATATTTAATCTGCTTGGCCCCTATGAAGCCTGATCATTAATAAACTTTCGAACTAGAAAACAGTCATTGTTTTCTAGTTTTTTAGGTTCACCTAAAAATTACTTGCTTTCATTTTAGCTTTGTCTTATACTATTTTTAAGGCAAACCTAAAAAGGAGGTTTTTTTATGTCTATAACTAACAATAACATTACAGTTCAGCATTTGACTGTCAGCTATCAAGGGCAAAAAGCTTTGCTGGACATTTCATTACAACTTTCTGCCGGAAAAATTACCGGTATCATCGGTCCCAACGGAGCTGGTAAATCTACCTTTCTAAAAGGATTCCTAGGATTGATCAAAACAGATTCCCGAACCGTTTTAGCTGGCGAGATACCGATCGATACCCAGAAAAAACGAATCGCTTATGTTGAACAGCGCAGTGCCTTAGATCTATCCTTTCCGATCAATGTGTTGGAGGTCGTTCTCTTAGGCACTTATCCTAAACTAGGCTTGTTTCATCGACCTGGCAAACAAGAAAAGGAAAAGGCCTTTGCTGCTTTAAAAACGGTTCAGCTAGAAGCTTTCGCCAAACGGCAAATCGGTGAATTATCCGGTGGTCAGCTGCAGCGGGTGTTTATTGCCCGGGTATTAGCTCAAGATGCCGATATCATCGTTTTAGATGAGCCATTCGTCGGGATCGATATGACCAGTGAAAAGGTTATTATGGATATTCTAAAAGCATTAAAAGAAGTTGGTAAAACGATTGTTATTGTCCATCATGATTTGCATAAAGTGGCTCATTATTTTGATGAAGTAGTCATCTTGAAGAAAAAACTGATTGCTTATGGACCAGTAGCGACAACCTTTACCAATAAAAACATCCAGCTCGCTTACGGCGACTCGATGGGTGACATTATCATTAAAGGAGTGGCTGACGCATGATCACAAATTTTATTGACGGCTTGATCCGTTACCAGTTTTTACAAAATGCACTGATCACCTCGATCATTGTTGGACTTATTTCAGGTATTATCGGTTCATTTATCGTCTTAAGAGGGATGTCTTTGATGGGCGATGCTATTTCTCATGCCGTATTACCAGGCGTTGCAGCGTCTTATATGCTAGGGGCAAATTATATCTTTGGCGCATCGATCTTTGGTGTGCTGGCAGCGTTACTGATTGGATTTATCACACAGAAAAGTCAGCTGAAAAATGATACAGCAATTGGGGTCGTATTTAGCTCCTTTTTCGCACTTGGGATCATCATGATCTCATTTGCTAAAAGCTCTACTGACCTTTATCACATTCTTTTTGGAAATGTCTTAGCTGTTCGTGATTCAGATATCATGATCACTGCCATTGTAGGGATCATCGTATTGATTTTTGTTGGTGTCTTTTATAAAGAGCTGCAGATCACTTCTTTTGACCCAACTATGGCGCAAGCTTACGGATTGAATGTTCAGTTCTTCCATTATGCCTTGATGTTTCTATTAACTTTAGTAGCTGTTTCTTCCTTGCAAACCGTTGGAACGATTTTAGTGATCGCGATGTTGATCACACCGGCTGCTACTGCCTATCTTTTGACGAATCATTTACCTACGATGATCGGACTTGCTTCACTATTCGGTATTTTGAGCTCAATCATCGGCTTGTTCTTTAGTTATTCCTATAATTTAGCATCAGGGGCTACGATCGTTTTAACTGCTGCAGGATTCTTTATTTTAGCTTTTCTATTTTCACCAAGAAAAGGATTATTTTTTGCAAATAAACCAAAGGAGGAAGTTTCAATATGAAAAAAGTATTCATCGCTATTACTGCTTTTGTCAGTGTACTCGTACTTGCCGCATGTCAATCAACATCAGAAAATTCATCGGATAAAGGGAAGCTGGCTATTGTTGCAACAAACTCGATCCTTGCCGACATGGTAGAAAATGTGGGGAAAGACTTGGTCAATATCCACAGCATCGTCCCAGTAGGAACGGACCCACATGAATATGAGCCCTTACCAGAAGACGTCGCTAAAGCTTCAGAAGCGGATATTTTATTTTTCAATGGCTTAAACTTGGAGACTGGCGGAAATGGCTGGTTCAACAAATTGATGGAGACAGCTAATAAAAAAGAAAATGAAGATTATTTTTCGGTCAGCCAAAAGGTCAAGCCTATGTATCTAACTAGCGCAGGGAAAGAAAATGAACAGGACCCTCATGCTTGGCTAGATATTCAAAATGGTATTGCCTATGTCGAAACAATTCGTGATACTTTAGCTGATAAGGACCCGGAAAATAAAACAAGCTACGAAAAAAATGCGGAAGACTACATCAAAAAGCTAGAAGCATTAGATCAAGAAGCAAAAGAAAAATTCGCTGATATTCCTGAAAATCAAAAGTTGCTGGTAACTAGTGAAGGGGCTTTTAAATACTTTTCTAAAGCATACGGTTTAACTGCCGCCTACATTTGGGAAATCAACACTGAGAGTCAAGGAACACCAGATCAAATGAAGCAGATCATCGATCAAATCCAGCAAAGCAAGGTTCCTGTACTTTTCGTTGAAACTAGTGTTGACAAGCGCAGTATGGAACGTGTTTCAAAGGAAAGCGGACTACCGATCTACAGTACCATTTTCACAGATTCGCTTGCGAAAAAAGGAGAAGATGGCGATAGTTACTATACAATGATGAAATGGAATTTAGACAAGATCCATGAAGGCTTGACACAATAAAAACAGGACTAGTTGCACCCATTTTAATCTATAAAAAAAACGATATCAGTGGCTAAGTACGCACTGATATCGTTTCAATTAGTAGAAATTTAATTGATTGTACTTCAAGCAACTATTCAAAATAACGTAAATAATCAATTGACTCACTTTTTGTGTCTTTCTTGATTATTTTGAGGCTCCCGAGGACTTTGAACCTACCGATCTTCATCAAAATATCTAGCTCTCATTTAGATCCCCACTTTTTTTCTCTAAAAAAGTATACTTATCAATTTCAAAAAGTACGCCGAATGCACAAATTTTTCATATTACTTCTTCTTTTGTTCTTCTTGTTTTTTATGCTCTAAATATCCTGATCGAATCAAATAGATGGTCCATGCAGAAAGTGGGATACCGACGATTAAAGCAAAAATAAATAACTCGTAGTCTTTTTCAAAGATACTTGTGATTGCCATATTTAAGAAAATTAGTGACAATCCTATGTTAAAAATATAACCTAAGAGTATTCCTAGATGTTGTAGTAGAAATTTTGGAAAAATAAACATGTTGTGTCTCCTTTCAGTGTGTTGGTGAATTGATTGGTGAGTTTAGGCTTAAAACTGATCGTTTATTTCTTCCCAAATTTCACGAATAGATTTCCCATTTATTCGAGCATTATTCAACAAATCTTCTGAGTTTTTAAACTCTTGAGTTTCTCCACCAACCTCAGTTAAGTAATTCCCATCAGAATTTTGACTAATCCAAAACTCTTTATCCTTATAATAAAAATTATATTCTTCTCCATAACCTATGCTTTCTGCCATTTCTTTATAGTCCATAATTTGCAAGCCTCCATATTTCATACATATTTTTTTATTCTCTAGTAGGTTTTCCATTAGAATCATACTTCCACTTATGTTCATGAGGATACTCAGGATGCCTTTTGGGATTACCGTGATTTGTCATATCAACATCGCGCACAGCTTTTCCTGTTCCATCATAAAATCGTCTTGTAGTAAGTTCTCCTTTAGAATCTAAAATATCTACACTACTATTAGGTTTACCAAATGGCCCCGGGTTTTTATTGACCTTGGTGTGAGCTTTAGAGGGAGTTATGTCTAGTTCCTTACCCAAGTTATTTTTAATAACATTTTTAGCCCCACTGACTTTCTTGTAGCTTGTGTTTCCGGTATTTTTACTTTTATTTAATGTATAATTTTTTTCATTTTTACTACCTATTAATGCATCATTCGTTCCACTAGATTTCTTACCAGCTGTCTGCGCATTTCTCACCGCAGCCACTGTCAGACCAACACCCCATGCCGCATCCCAAAATCCAGATTCTTTTAGATCATTTACAGTACTTTGTATATGATTCAATCTTTGAAAACCAGGTATATTGACTGTATCGCCACTGAAATAATCTTTTCCGCTCTTTTGAAATTTGATCACTCGGCGGTCCATTTCTGTCGGACTTAATTCTACCACATCTAAGTTGTATTTTTTGATGAGCTTTCTTAGATTATCGGACAAATCCTGCTCGCTTACTGGATAACGGTGACCATTTTTTTCAAACATGTATATATCCACACCGCGGTCGGCATCGATAATGTGGATGATCGTGCAGCCATCGAGTATTTTTCTATCCTTGACTTCGATGGCTTTTTCACGCTTGGTCCAATTTTGATTGACATTATTGATCCAAGTTCGATCGGTTAAGGAAAAGCCTTTTTCATTCCAAGCACCTGGACCAACATGTCCTTTTTCACTGACACCCAACGCCTGCATGCCTTTAGCCACTAGCGATCCGGTATCCTTTATCCCAGTAAAATAACTAGTGGACTGTCCGCAAAAATCAAGGAACTTCTCTAATTTTTCTTGTATCTTTGCTTTTTTCGCTTGATTTCGTGTAATTCCCGCATCCATACTGGCGATTGCCGCTTCAAAGACTGCACCTAGCAGTTGCTCTTTTTCGTCTGATAGGCTTCTTTTCTGTTGGGCGTAGTTTTCTTTCGAACGCTGGAAATCTTGAATCAGCGCGTTGGCTTCATCGATTTGCGCTTGTAATTCTTCGGAATCTAAATCTTCACTACCGCATGTTGAAAGATAGCCTTGCACATACCGTTCATTCGCCTGCACAACTGCTTCACTGTGCATGATCGCCGCTTTGCAAAGCGCTGGATAGACAGTGGAAAGGTAGCCTTTGATCGACTCCATGCCTGCGCCACTTAGTCCGACTGCTAATTGTATGCCTTGCGTAGCAATTGAAACGGCATCGAGTGCTTGACTGTAGAATTGGCCGAAGGCTTTGATCTCTTCTGTCTGGGTTTGGACATCACCAATGATCATTTTGACCATCAACCTCATCCTCCTTTCTCAGCTGTTGCAGCTCTGCTTCGTAAAGAAGGTCGCTTTCATCTTCTAGGCGACGGTTTTCTTTGTGTAATGTTTCTTGTCCGTCCATCAGCTCATCAAAGAAGTGGCGTTCGGAAATGCGAGTTTCTTCTGTGAGTTCTTCAAAAAAGTGACCTTCTTCCTGCCGATGAAAGTAGGTGAGAACTTGGTCGTTATGGTGACGTTCTCTGGCAAATAAATGTTCTGTCTCGCTCATGCTTCGTTCCAACAACGTGTTGAGCGTACGATTTTCCTCTTGTTTTTCTTCATTTTCTCTGCGTTTTTCTTGTAACTCCTTTTGGGTCATTCCTTCTCTCCTTTGTTACGGAAGTCGTGTAAATAGTTGTTTCGCTTGTTGATCCGCTCGCTTAAATGCGGCGACAGCAGTTTGGATGGAAGCTACATCTCTGTTGAGTAGCTGCTGGATCGTTGCCGGGTTTTTCTTCAGCTGTTGAAAGGTACTTTCAGCCATGGCGTTGCCGGGAACCGTCGTCCCCAAAGAAAAAGTCACTGTTTTGGAAAGCGACAAGCAATCATTCGCTAGCCCGATTTGAGTAGCTTGTTTCTGGGCTTCTGCTTCATTTAGATCGATCATAAAATCCCCTCATTTCGCTATTTAATATTATCTTTTTAGAATAACATACTTCGCATTACGATATCTACAAAATGTATTATAATTCTATTTAAAAATAAACATTAATTATCTTCCTCATGAAGCAATTGGCAACGTAATTGATTTCATTATAGTTCAAGCAAGGAACCGTCGATTTTTGGAAAATTGGGTAATGAGCATTTGTTTCATTTGCGCGCATCGACTAGGGCAACTCGTCGGTGTCAGAGCAGCTTTCACTGCTGATAAATACACCAAAAAAGCTATTTGCTGTTCACTCTTTCGGCGCGACTGCTTCCTTGCTTGACCGATAGAACGAAAAAAACACGGTATCAGCTACCCGCTGATACCGTGCAAAAGTTCAATAAATAAGCATCGAACTGTTATTTAAAAACGCAATTGAGGTGTAAAAAAAGCTAGTAATTCACACGAAAATTGAGTAAAATAAATACAGTCAATGAAAATTGACTTGGGCAACTTGTACGATCAGCTCTATCTGATTGTATAAGGCTCTGTAGGTCGACGCCAATCTTCCTGCAGAGTGCCTTTTTATTTTGCCTAGCAATGCTAGAATTCATTCGTTCTATCTACCTTAATTCTACCCTTAATGACAAACCAAAGTCAATGCTTTTTCAACATAATTATCACTTAAAGTAGGTTTTATATTTCGACTATATATGAAGAAATGGCTGAAAATCGAAAAAAATTATTAAAGGTGTTTGTATCCTCTATCCTATCATTTCTTCAATATTGATGATCCGATCAGTGATATCTGCATAGAATTCTTCTTCATGAGAAACAATGATGATCGTTCCCGGATATTCCTGAATTGCTTCACGCAAGCTTTCCTTTGCAGCTGCATCGATATGGTTCGTTGGCTCATCGAGAAAAATCAGATTGCTAGTATCCATGGTCAGTTCACATAGTTTGACTTTTGTCTGCTCCCCTCCACTCAATAGGCGCAGCGGCTGATTGACTAGCTTATCCGGCAACCCGCATTTAGCTAAAAAAGTTCGAATTTCTTTAACTGTCTTCTTAGGAAAACGATCACTTAAATAAGCTAATGGAGTCAAGTAGTCATTTTCCCACGTCAAGTCTTGTGAAAAATAAGCGATTTTGGTATTTGCAGGATATTGAAATTCGCCACTGAGCGGTTTGATTTTTTCTGTCAGTGTTTTGATCAGCGTTGATTTTCCAATTCCGTTAAAGCCTTTGATCGCAACCTTTTCACCACTGTGAACAGATAAATCGATTGGAGCCAGTAATGGTTTTTCGTACCCGATCACTAATTGATCTGTGATCAACGCTAAACTAGCAACGATCGGCTGATAAGGAAAAGCGATTTGGGGCGTCATTAGGCTGCCTGGTGGTGTCAGTCTTTCCAGACGATCCAATTGCTTTTGGCGACTTTTAGCCATGGTTGCTCGATTTCCGGCTTTGTATTTCCGAATATACGCTTCTGTTTTTTCTATTTTTGCCTGTTGGGCGTGATATTGTTTCAAGTAGCTTTCTTTATTCAGCTCTTTTTGAGCAAAGGATTTTTCGACATTTCCGGTATATTTTGTCAGCTTGCCGAATTCAATATCACAAATACAATTTGTTACAGCATTCAAAAAATGATAATCATGGGAAACTAAAATAAACGTTCCTGTAAAATTGTTCAAATAGCTGATCAGCCACTGGATATGCGTATCATCTAGATAGTTCGTTGGTTCATCTAACAGTAACATATCTGGTTCTTCTAAAAGCAACTTCGCTAAAATTACCTTTGACCGTTGTCCACCACTCAACTCTTTCATTGGGCGATCCAAACCGATGGCTTCGATCCCTAATCCATTCGCCAAATCATTGATGATCGGATCGATTTGATAAAAATCACTTTCATCCAGCTGTGTTTGGAGCGTGCCTGCCCGCTCTAATAATTTATCTTCGCCAGTCTCACCGTATACTGAATACAGCTCATTGATTTTGGCTTCGATCGCATATAGAGGTTGGTACGCTTGATGTAAAAATTCACTGATCGTACTTTCTCCGATCACTTCCATATATTGGTCAAGATACCCTATTTTGAGGTTATTCTGCCAGATAATTGCTCCGTCATCTGCAAGAATTTCTCCTGTTAATATTTTTATCAGCGTTGATTTCCCTACACCATTTTGCCCAGTCAGTCCTAGATGGTCTCCCTTGTTCACACGCAAAGAGGCATCCTCATAAAGTATTTTTTCCCCGAAACGTTGGGTCAGATGTTCGATCGTTAATAAACTCATGTGTTTCATTCCTTTTCAACTTTTATTTTGTAAATCACGTGACGCATCCATTCGTTCAGTCTCTTCTATCGAACATAGGTGCTTCGCACGGTAAGATCTTAGGCAAACAAAAAACAAGCGATCAAAAATAAGTCTCCCTTATCTCATCCCTTGTTTACAATCAACAAAGGACAACGCACGAAACACGTTGTCCTCTGCTTCTATTAAAAGTCATGGTCATCGTTTCAAATACAACACGAAATAAGACTAAGGCTTAGTCTAAACTTGTTCGTATTCTAACGATGAAGATTTCTTCTATTAAGCTCCGCAACAATGCTTCATCACATTCATTTGTTGGGAGCTGCTTCTTTTGACAAATTTATCTGAAAGAACAAACATTCTTGATCACCTTTCTTTACAAACCATATTTTAGCATATTCATTTTAAAAAGCAAAATAATCATTCATCTATTCTTTTCAATGAAAAAAAAGCTTTAAGTCTTACCGAACAAGCGGCAGGAACAGAAGCCATCCTTTTGGTATTAAACGCTTCTGCCCAGCCTTTTTTCATTTTATTCAGCGCCGCCTAAGTATGATAAAGCATAGCTCACATGAAATTCAGTCGCTAATGCCAAGCCTGCTTCATCGATATCAAATTTTTCATGGTGGTGTCCATATTGAGTTTCTGGATTATCTAGATTACGTGTACCAACACGTCCATAAACACCAGGTGCTTTGAGTAAGAAGTCGGCAAAATCATCTGCGCCTAGACTCTTTGTATGATCTGTCACTACATTTTCGATTCCTACGATTTCAGCAGCGACCTTTTGAGCCAACTCCGTTGCTGTATCATCATTGATCAATGGGCCTGCCGCATCGTGAATTTGAAAAGATGAAATTTTTGTGCGATGTGCTTCTGCAATTTGGTTCGCGATTTCTTCCACACGTTTCAAGACAAATGCACGGGTTTCATGACTAAAGGCTCTCACGGTTCCTTCAATCGTTGCGTGATTTGCAACAATATTATATCTTGTACCGGCATCTAATACACCGATGCCCACAACGACTGGATCTAATGGGCTAACTTCTCTAGCTGCGATTTTTTGTAATTCTACAACGATACTTGCAGCAGATAAAACAGCATCACGACCGACATTTGGTTGCGCCACATGGCTGCTCAACCCTTCGACTTCGATTTTAAAGATATCACAGGAAGCATTTGTTGCCCCTTTCGTTGCGACTAATTTACCGACTGGAACACTCGAATCTAAATGGATACCGAAAACCTGATCGACATTCTCAACAAATCCTCCCTCCACAAACTGACAAGCACCTGCACCAATTTCTTCTGCCGGCTGAAACGCAAGCTTGATCGTTCCGGCAAAGTCCTCTTCACGATTCTTTAAAATTTTTGCGGCGCCTAACAATGCTGCTGCATGGCCGTCGTGCCCGCAGGCATGATTTAAGCCGGGATTTTTAGACTGGTACGGTTTTTCTGTGGCATCTTCCAATTCTAATGCATCGATATCTGCACGCAGGATGATCGTCTTCCCTTGCCCTTTTTTTCCTTCGATCGTTCCTAATGCGCCTGTCTCCCCCACTGCTTCAAAAGGAATTCCTAACTTGGTCAGTTCTTCTTTGATTCGTTTGATCGTTTCATATTCTTTTAAACTCGCTTCAGGATATTGATGAAAATGCCGTCTTAAAGCAATGACTTCCTCTGCGTTTTGCTTGATTTCTTCTTGGATCGTTTGTTTTGTTGTGACTGTCATAGTGAACTCCTCCTCTTATTTTCTTCCGAATGTTTCCCATGCTGGGATACTTGAGCCTTTTGATGTTTCTTCAATTACTTTTTTAGTTTCTTCTTGTTGGTAAGTGTCGACTACTTTATTGTATGTTTCGTTGTCTTCATCTTCTTTACGGGCAACGATGATATTTACGTATGGTTTTGACGTTTCATCTACTGGTTCTAAGAAAATGGCATCTTTCGTTGGTACAAAACCAGCATCGACAGCCATACCGCTGTTGATGACAGAGGCATCGATATCTTGAAGTGCTCTCGCTGTCTGAGAGGCATCTAGTTCAGTGATTTTTAGATTCAGTTTATTTTCTGTGACATCATTGACCGTGGGTGTTTGTTTTTTCACTGGATCTACTTTGATCAAGCCAGCACTTTGTAAAAGCAGTAAGGCACGTCCGCCATTCGTCGCATCATTTGGAATAGCGATTTCTGCGCCATCTTTCAATTCTTTCACATCTTTGATTTTTGATGAATAAATGCCAAGCGGTGCGCTGACCGTATTTCCGATCGATACTAAATCTGTTTTATGTTCTTCGTTATAGTTGTCTAAGAAAATTTGGTGCTGGAACGAATTCAAATCTATCTCTTTTTCGGCTAAGGCTGCATTAGGCTGTGTGTAATCAGAAAACTCGATCAATTGAAGATCGATTCCTTCTTTTTTTAATCGTTCCTTAACTGATTCTAAGACTTCATTGTTGGCACCTACCACGCCTAATTTTACGACTTCATTTTTTTCACTTTTTGCAGTACCCGAAGAACATCCTGCCAGGACAACCCCAAGTGTTAATGCTAAACCGATAATTTTTACGAATTTTTTCATGCTATTTCCTCTTTTCAAGTAGTTTTTTTATGTGATTTTATTTAGATGAATGATCAATGAGATGTTTTTCGAATCAACGTATTACTGATAAATTGACTGGCAAATACTAAGACCAAAATAATCAATGTCGCTACAAGTGTCACGTCTGTTTGGAAGCGATTGTATCCTCTAGTTATTGCTAAATTACCTAAACCTCCAGCTCCTATTGCGCCTGCCATCGCAGTTAAACCAATCAAATTGATAATTGTCACAGAAGAAACACGAATAATACTTGGCAAGCCTTCAATGAGATACACTCTAAAAATGATGCCCAAAGGACTCGTCCCCATCGATTCAGCCGCTTCAATTACCCCAGGATCGACTTCAAGCAAAGCATTTTCGATTTGTCTGGCAAAAAATGGAATCACTCCTATCACCAGCGGCACCAAGGCAGCCGTTGTCCCAATCGTTGTTCCTGTTAAAAAACGAGTGATCGGCTGAATCAGCGCCAGCATGATGATAAAAGGAATGGATCTACATACGTTAATGATTTTTTCTAAGATACTGTAAAGAATCGGACTTTTTAGGATACCTTTGGGACCAGTTGCAACTAAAATAACGCCGAGCAACGTTCCTAAAATCCCTGCTATAATTGCTGTCCAGAAAACCATATATAAAGTTTCAATGGTACTAGTGATAAATTCTTGTTTTAGGTCGATGACATTTGGAAAATACTGCTGTAAAAAATTCTGCATAACTTCTGCTCCTTCATTATTGTGATACCGCTGGTAATGGTATGACGTTATTTGGTGAACCTGCTTCTTTTAAAATTTTGATTTTTACTTCTTGTTCCCGTAAGAAGTTCAAAGCCTTTTCCCGTTGCGTTTCTTCTCCCGAAAGAATCACGATCAAATTGCCGATCGGCACATTTTGCAGGATCTCGACATTACCGTAAAGAATATTTGTGACCACATGATATTGACTGTAAAGCTGTGCGATCAGCGGCTCACTCGTTTGATCTCCTACATACGAGAATTCTACCAATACTTCATTTCCACCTAATTCCGTTAAGCTAGGATGCTGAACGATTGTTTCTAATGCTTGGTCGATATGAGTTGCTGTTCGAATGAAGTCCTTCGTCAAGGCTTCTTTTGGCTGACTGAATACTGAAACAATGTCGTTTTGTTCGATGACTCGTCCTGCCTCCATCACAGCAACTTTATTACAGATTTCTTTGACCACTTGCATTTCATGAGTGATCAAAACGATCGTCAACCCTAATTCTTTATTTAATTTTTTTAGTAAATCAAGAATTTGAATCGTTGTTTTAGGATCAAGTGCACTGGTTGCCTCGTCGCAGAGTAAAATCTCAGGATCATTGGCTAGCGCTCTGGCGATTGCAACCCGTTGCTTTTGTCCTCCAGATAACTGGCTGGGGTACGCTTCTTTTTTATCTGATAAACCAACTAGGTCAAGCAGCTTGTCGATTTTTTCTTTGCGTTGGATTTTAGTCAATCCAGAATATTTTAAAGAAAAATCAATATTGCCGAAAATCGTCCGCTCCTTCATCAAGTTAAAGTGCTGAAAGATCATGCCGATATTTTTACGCTGCGCTCGTAATTCTTTCGGTGAAAAGGTAAGAATATTTTTCCCGTTGATGATTACTTCTCCTGAGGTTGGCCGCTGCAATAGGTTGATTACCCGAACCAAGGTGCTTTTTCCTGCGCCTGAATATCCGACGATCCCAAAGACATCCTCTTTTTCGATTGTCAAAGTGACCTCCTTTACAGCTTCAACAGCTTTTTTCTTTTGATAAAATGTGACATCAATATTTTTTAATTCGATCATCCTTATTCCTCCTGTAATTCTTTTGGAACAAACCAATAATTCTCTTGGTTATGTTCACTTAAATAGGTTTTGAATTCTTTGGAATGATAGGCGTCAACAACAGCTTTTGCCCAATCGCTCTCTTTATTTTTTTCATCGATCGTTGCGACTAGTTCGTAGTCTTTTAACACATCTTCTGAAAGCAAGCTTTCTTTTGGATCTAGCTTTGCGCTGTAGACGATGCTTCCTGGAATCACCGCAAAATCTAAATCTTCTAAACTTCTCGGAATTTGTGCGGAAGTCATTTCTACAAATTCTAGCTCTTTCGGATTGCTTACAATGTCATTTTTTGTTGCTTTGACGGGATCTATGCCTTTCTCTAATTCGATCCAGCCTGCTTTTTGTAGTAGGTTAAAGGCTCGGGCTGTATTCGATGGATCATCAGGAATGCCGATCTTGTCTTTTTCCTGAACATCATCGAGTTTATTTCTTCTACCAGGAAAAAGACCAGCAGCTACTGTGGGAATCGGTGTGATGCCAATCAGATGAGCGTCTTTGTTTTCATTAAAGTTATTGAGGTAAGCAGTATGTTGATCTACATTCAAATCAATTGTGCCTTCCGTCAAAGCAATATCCGCTTGAATCAATTCTGTAAACTCATTTTGCTTTATTTGATAGCCCTGTTCTTCTAAAATAGGTTTTACAGCTTCTAAAAATAATTCGCTATAAGGACCTGGTGATGTCCCTACTCTAATGATTTTATTTTTAGTTTCAGTAGCGCCACGATTACTGCCGCAAGCTGAAACAGTGACTATGCCTATCAAAACCATTAATGTCATCAACATCTTTTTCTTCATTCAACCTTCCTCCTTCTGGCTTTTAATCATAAAAAAAGCATCTCCAAATGCATAAACCTATACATTTGAGGACGCTTTTGCGTGCTACCACCTCTATTTAGTATCCATTCACATAGATACCCTCATCAAGTACGTCAAAATTTTTGAGTATACTCTAGCACGATAACGGGTGCTCCCGTCGCTGTCTTATGAAACTCTCACTCGAAGCGCTGCTCAATGGCCATTTTCCAGATTTCGTTTATCGCTTGTTTTCAGCTGTCCAAGCTCTCTGTTAGATAACATTCCATCTGTACTTTCCATTTCATTGCGTTGTTTTATTCAATTATTTGATTTCTTTTCTTGCTTTACTTTAGGACAAAAAAAGCCCTTTACCAGCCTATGCTAGTAAAGGGCGAATAATCGCGGTACCACCTTTGTTTTAAAGTAATCTTCATTACTTTTCTTAAATCAAGTCGATCAACTTGCTGCTAGGATAACGGGCGCTTCCCGAAGCTGCTTACGTATCAGCAACTTATCCTCAGAGGCCATCTTCAATTCTTCTGCATTTATCTCTTTTCACCAACCGAGACTCTCTATGAAATGCGTCCAAACTTACTCTTCTCTTCAACGGACTGTCTATTTTCTTTTTGTTACATCGTATTCTACTGGAAAAAAAAGAGGCTGTCAAATACTTTTTTTATTCATGCTTCATTTTTTTCTAAACAGTAGAAAAATGAAGTCTCTTTTCAAAAAAATTTCTAGTCATACGTTTCTTACTTTGTTATACTTTTCTCAAGGGGAGGAAAAAGGTTGGGTGTAGTCATTTAATGTGCAATTATTTTTCTAATGATCGACCGAAAAAAAGGAAAACACACTACAAAATATGGAGGTTTATTAAATGAATTATTCTTATCAGGCAAACAAAAAATCAGTGCCCTTAGTTATTTTATTATCTTTTATTACGTGCGGGATTTATTCCCTATTCTGGATGTATGATGTGACGCGTCAGCTTTCAGAAGTCAACGAAGACCATACAACGAACCCTGGTTTAGTTGTCTTACTTTCTATCATCACTTGCGGAATTTATACTCTTTACTGGTGGTATAAGATCGGCAGCATGTTCGTAGAGAGTCAGGCAAGAGAGAATATTCGACCGATCGTTGATAATAAAATCGTTTTGCTGCTTCTTTCAATCTTTGGCTTTTCAATTATCTCTATGGGTATTTTACAGGCTGATTTAAACCGTTTCTGGGACAAACTTGAAACAGGTGATCGTGATGGCTACAGTACTGGAATGGACGAATAACATAGAGCTATGCATCTTTAAGCATTTATTCATTTTTTTCAGTTCGATTTAAAAGGGGCGTTTTATTATCATCCATTATTTTGGCTGGTGCCGCTAATTTTTGGGATTATTGTGTTTCGAAAAAAGGTTCCCTTGTTTAATCGAATTTGTCATAACGATCGCATTATTTTCAGTGTTTTAGGATTATTTCTGCTCGTGTATATTATCCGATTAGGATTGTTCTTTCCAACTACAGCACCAATGGATTTCAATACTCATTCGTTGGGTGCTGCAGTAGTTCGCTGGATCATAGCTAGTTTACACTAAATTAAATATAACAGCTATTCTAATCTGAGGTACGATATAAAAGTAAAAACAACTTTTGTATCGTACTTTTTATTCTTTACATAAATAACTTATCTGTGACTAGATTGTACGCTATTGAAAAACTGAAAAACCGTTGACAAACATTCTAATCTACGGTAATCTGTTATCTGTATTCCAATAATTTTGCCGCCTTAGCTCAGTTGGTAGAGCACCACCATGGTAAGGTGGGGGTCGCCGGTTCAAGCCCGGCAGGTGGCTTTTAGTAAGTAGTACTCTTTTCATAAGAGTGACTACTTTTTTATTTTTCTTAACAAATTTTTACAGCCCAGGAGGTTATTATTTGTGAAAAATGCTATTACACTTCATTTTTATGCAACAGCTGATTACTTACTTTATGCACAGCTTTCTCAAGACATTCGCGTCATGCGTTATATTACAGAAAAAGCAGAAACAGATACTGAGGCAGCAGAAAACTTTCAAAAAATCCTTGACTACAATACAGCTCATAATGATCATACTGGGTATTACAAAGTGTATGATCAATCCACTTATCTTGGGTTTGCTAAACTATCGTGGGATGAAAAAAAGAGAATTGAAATTGGCTATATGTTGTTACCAGAGTATTGGGGACGTGGATATGCGCATCAAATCATTACCGCTTTACTTAGTAAAATCACACAATCAAATAAACTTTCTCAAGCAGTGGTTTACGCTATTATCGATCCAAACAATGGTGCATCGAGACATCTGCTTCAAAAGCATCATTTTGAAGCTGTCTGGCTGGGAATTGAAGAAGGCCTTCCTTCTGAACATTTGATTTGGAAGCCTTGATTCTTTAATAAAAAAAGAGCTGAAATCAGCTCTTTTTTTTATTGATCATATCTTTTTCGTTTAGAGGATGAAGGGATCCCCAGCGCTTCGCGGTATTTAGTCACTGTCCTTCGGGATATGTCAATGTCTTGTTCTTTTAATAAGTCGACGATTTTTTGATCCGATAATGGTTTTGCTTTATTTTCATTATCTACAAGTCGCTGCAAATGTCTTTTTACACTACTTGTAGAGGTCTCTTCTCCAGTACTTTCATTGGCTAAGCCATGAGAAAAAAAGGAGCGCAACTCAAAAACACCAAAGGGCGTTTCTAGATATTTTCCATTCACTGCACGGCTGACGGTTGACTCATGAATATCAAGAATCTCTGCAATCTCTCTAAGTGTCATTGGTACTAAAGGGCGATCATCATTGAAAAAGAACGCTTGCTGTCGTTCAACAATTTCTTTCCCTACTCTTAAAATCGTATCTCCACGTTGAATGATCGTTTTTTCCAGCCATTCAAATTCATTTTTCTTTTCCTGAATGTATGCTTGGACCTCTTTATCTTCGACTGCCTGCATTCGTTCAAAATACGCTTGCTGAAATTGCAGCTTAGGCATTCCTTTCTTATTAGAAAGGACTGTTATCTGTTGATTTTTGATTCGAATAGTTAAATCAGGTCGAATATAAAGTCCCGACGTTGATTCAAAAATACTTCCAGGTGAAGGCGTCAAAGTTTGAATATAATCAAAAATTTTCTGAATATCAGATAAATCGACCTTAAACTTTTTAGCAATCAAGGGCCATTTGCGATTTGCCAGTAGATCAAACTCCTCCTCGATCACAATATATGCTAAAGGCGGCGCTGTATCATCCCGTTCAACCTGCAGCATCAGACATTCTTGCAGATTTCGTGCACCAACACCTGCTGGATCTAATTGTTGGATCAGAGTCAAGGCATCCAACATTTCAATAGCAGTAGCTCCAGTTTGCTGAGCTGCCTCCTCCAAATCGATGGTCAAATAGCCATTCAAATCAATGAACTCCACTAAGAACAATACCAGCGTTCTCAAATAAGTATCTCGATAATTCAAATGAATCTGATCGATCAAAAACTCAAATAGAGAGGTTTGACTGTCGGGAATTTGATTTAAATAATTATGCTCTTCATTTGTATACGTTCGGCTGCTAGAGCTCGTAAAATCACTGTGATGCGTATTGGATTGCAGATCGATCAACGGATTCTCTAATGACTTGGTTTCTATGTAAGCATTGAGTTCTTCTGAGTTATATTGCAGAATTTGTATCGACTGCTGTAATTGTTGGGTCATAGCAAGTTTTTGAACTTGTTTTTGCTGTTGGGACAAATGCTGTTCAAATTTCATTAATTTCGTCATCCCCCTTGTAATTTATAAAAATATCAGCTAAACTAGTAATCGTGCTTGCGCCCTTAGTGTAGTGGATATCACGTAAGATTCCGGTTCTTGAGACGGGGGTTCGATTCCCTCAGGGCGCGCTTTTTTTATCAATTAATAATATAGTTTAATCGTGTTTTTGGTAATATTTCCTATCTACAAACGATTATAACATAGTTTGATAATGATTTTATTTTTAAATTTTTGGGTAGATTTGGGTGTATAACCAATAATTTGGGTACATTTTTGGGTGTAAAAAAACGTTAGTCAAAACATATATAAGCAATGAACTACTCTGATGTTTTCAGGGTGGTTTTTTTATTTTCTGCAACTATTTTACAATATCCTTCGTTTTTAACAACTTCGTTTTATCATTACAGTTCGTCAAAAATTTGAGTGAGCTTCGCAAACAAAAATGCCCCTTCTCTGTGGGAGAGAAGGGGCTCATCTTTATAACTCCGGGTAGAGTATAAAAATGAAAAAGTGTAACTTAATATTATCATTTCTTATTAAGGAAATCAACTAAACTTATCAAAATGGATCATAGAAACTATTATGCTTTTAATCTAAATTTGATTAGAAGTCGTTTTTGACTTTACCACTAGTAAAGTATCTAGTTCTGGACAACGAGAACGAATGTTCCTATAATGTTTGTAGGTGATAATAATGAGATATGTAAAAACCGTACATTTAAAACATCAAGTGCGCCCTGCTCAATATTTCTACTCGCTGCATCTTGTCCCTTTTCGCAAAGTGTCATCAAGACGGATCAACATCGAAGGAACTGTTTACAATTTTTGGTCTTTTCCTCCGGTAAAGAAAAGAGATTACCTTGCTGCATTTCCGCTGGAAAAAGTAGATCATTTTATTGTTTTTGAGTATGTCTATCCGGATCAGTATTTACAACTATCTACTAGCAAAGTCTATAAGCTAACAGATTTTAAGATGAGAACAAGAAAAATTGATTATCCATTCGATGATTGGTTACTTTAAAAAAAAGGAATATACATATGAACATAATTGAGGAATATGAAGCAGGACTACTTCACTACGATGATTTTCAGCACTATTTATGGGGCAGCGGTCAAAGGCTGATAAATGAGGTTGGATTGGATAAGTTTATATTTTACTTAAATGCCGAGGAGGGCGAATTTTATGAAGAAAAATAGCTATGTAGGAGTAGTTGATAAAATACGAGTAATAAACATGTTCCCTGATACTAAGATTCGTTTCACACTGCATTCTTCCGAGGATATTAATTGTATAGTAAGAAATAAGAAGCTCGCTAATTTGATTTTATTCTTGGATGAAAACAGATATGAAGTATCAGTTCATGGCTACTATAACAGTAGAAATCAATTGGTGATTGAAAAATTTTTTATTCGAAACCCAGATAGTTTTATTAATGAGTTTGTGGTGAAACCAATGAAAAATATTGCTTAGAAAAATGAAATCTGAAATAATTACGTATATTAATAAAGAAGGAGGAATTCATCCATTCCCCCTCCTTCACTAGCCCACTACTCCTTGGTGGGCTATTTTTTATACAACTATCGTATCATATGTGTAAGTGACATTTCCACCCAAATGTGCTTCTCCTCTGAAAAACTTCTTATCTTCTCTTTTTAGCCATGCTTCACGAAAAACAAAGAAGTCTTTGTTTGCTACTTCTAGTGTCTGGATTTCCCCTTTAGATAGCTGTTCCAATGGTTCTTCAAACGGATTTATCATATTGTATTCCCCTCTCCCAGAGGTATTATAGCACAAATCAAAGTAGTCCGATTCCAACTGATTATATTCAACAAAAGAACCCACCCTGTTTGGAAGGAAAGAAGCTTACTTGAATTACCCATAAACCAACTGCTGCTTGCTATCCCTAACTAACCAAACAACACCTGTAGGTGATGCAAAGTTAAACTTACGATAGTTATAGCCGTGATCTTTAACGACCTCCTCTGTATCTGATACTCTACTCTCGTTAAATGCAAAGTACATACCAGGTCTAATCGTTTCTTGATCAGCTAGCATTGCTCCCGTATTCGGATCGATCATATCCACATCAGTTGCATTGATGCCATTGTCGGTCCAATCAAAGCCCGCAGGTGCCAACGAGTTGCAGCGGATTTGCCACAAGCCATTGATAAATTGGATATCATCTACCTTGTACCCATGGCGGCGTTTGTTGGGTGTTGGTGGTATCGGTTTATTACTCCCACTATCTTTTTTTAATCTCCATACTTCAAAATAGCTAGGTCGATTGACATTTAAGTAATAGTCGATATTGTGTTCAGATACTGCAGTTCCTTTTTGTCCCCCTGTCCAGTAATCAACACTGATAAAGTAATATGGATTTTTCATTACCCCTACATGACCACCAGCACCAGCGCTATCAGCCATACTTCGACCCCAACTCATCATCACAATGTCGCCCTCTAATGCATTCCATTCGTGATTAACTGCAATTTTTTCATAACCGTTTGCTTTTAAATATGGTTCAAGTGTAACGGTGCTATACAGATAGCCATACGGCACTCCACCTGAGTCTTTAATTGATTGTGTAATGGACCCTGAACAATCCGCCGTTCCATCCGCTCCATTACGTGATCCATACATTGAGTAGGTTAAAAGCCCTTTACGAACGTCAAACCATCCTACAACTTGTTTATCATTAGCTGCCATCGGAAACGACCTCCTCAATTAGATCATCAATTTCTCTATCAGATAGAGTTAAGTCTTTGTGCTCATTCAAAAATCGATTAATTGTAGCAACAGCAGTTCGTTTTTTTACTTGGTTAGGCACATCTTTTTCAGACATTTCATTTACTACTTTTTCGACTTCTTTTTTTACAGCTTCTTTACTCATGAGTATCATCCTTTTCTTTAAACGCATTCCTAGCTTGCTTAATCAGTTGATCACCATAAACTGCCATTCCAGCAGCAATGATTGCTTGGACAATATTTTCTGCATTGTAACCACCAAGGATTTGTGGACTAATCACACAGCTCACTACTAACAAAATATAGGGTATTAACCATGAAGGAATTCTTGGTGTATCTCGAATGACAAATCCCAAAACGTACAAACCTAAAATTGTTGCACCCAATGCTCCGTTAATGTATTCCATTGTTAACTCTCCCCTTCAATTCTTTATTTTCAGACTTAATTTTTTTGTTTTCCTCTTCAAGCCTGCTGTTTTCTTTTCGTAATTCTGTGATCAATTCATCTTTAGTATTTAACTTTTTCTCAAGCTCGCTAACTTTCTTTGTGAGATGATCAATTTGCTTTTCAAATCCTTGAATCATGTTCTCTACACGTGGTAAATAGATTTGATCAATCTCTGATCGACTAGTTCTTTTGGTTCCCATATAAGTAAAAACCGCAGTTATTACAGTTGCTACTACTGTGGGTGTGATCCAACTTTCCATCAATCAATCACCTCATATCTTGCCGCTAAATAGATTGCTGCATTATATCCTAAAAACAAAGCCCAGCTCATATTTGGCACACCATTGAATTCATTAATTAATAGAATGACTGTGTATGCTGACCATATCGCATTCATAGCTACTAAAGCCCAACGTTGTATTTTATTACTTTTCTTAACAATGGAATATATTAATAATATTCCGGTAACTATTACTAGTAGACTAAAGAAAGCACTATTTAAAAGTTCCATGTGCTCAAAACCTCTAATTTCTCGTGTATAATTTACTTTCCCATTATGGATAAGCAACCATAGACCATTAATAATAGACTGTATAGCAACTAGTAGACTTAGCTTCTTATCTCTCATAAGTTCACCAACTTCCAAAGAATCAAACCTACAACAATCCAAAAAGGAATGACCATTAAACAGCCATTCCTAAAACCTTTATTAAATTCCATATCAAATACCATCACGATCAATTAGGTGCCCCACTACATCATAAAAATTTGTAGCGATTCCTAACACGTTGTAATTCAACGCTTTATCTACTAGCGCTGCTGTATCTGCTGTCCAGACTTCTAAACCGAACCCTTGGTCAGCGACTTTCTGCGCTCCTTCGTCGGTTAAAGTACTGATATTAGTATTAATAAATACTTCATTTTTTCCAGTTCTTAATTTTGCAGCATTTTCTAATGCAGCATCAGTGACATTTGTCACATAACCTATTCGAACATCAGGAGCATATGATTTCATGATATTCAAGTTGTAGAACGATCCAACAAACACAATGTTGTTGTAGTAATCATACTTGTTTAGTATATCAAGTATCATCTGACATCGTGGTCCATTAACAGATTCTTTTAATTCAAGATAAATATTTAGACCTAATCGTTTACACAACAGAATGAATTCATCTAAGGTCAAGATACGTTGTCCTTTATACTGAGTTCCCCAAGCAATACCGAAATCATAAGTTTTCGCTTGTGCTAAAGTGAGGTCAAGTATCTTAGTAGGAGTTGCAATTTCTGATCCATCGTCATTTCTTGCTGTCCGGTTAATCGTCTCATCATGCAACATTACAGGTACATTATCTTTAGTATAAGAAATGTCCGATTCGACAATTAAAGCACCTTGTTTTTTGGCTTTCTTAAATGAGTATGCTACATTCTCAGGACTATTATTATTAAACCCTCGATGTAACACTACTTTTAATTGATTGTTGTTAAAGTTACTTGAGTTCGCATTGACTTTACTACTTAAGTCATCAAACATAGTCTTGGGAACATATTCTTGCCATTCTCCACGCCATACACTTCCACTAACAGCACGTGTAAATAAGTTACCTTGACTGTCAATCGCAATCACACTACCAGCAGATGACACCACCATATTGACAAACAATCGCACATTGTTAGTATTCGGGGAATCAGAGGTTTTCCCTGTTCCTTCTCCAGTATAGTTGCCCGCACCAATCTCAATAATTTTTGCAAGGATTGTATCAGTGTCACCAGCTTTAAAGAGTGCTGTTCCATCATCATTTGTAACTTTCTTTTTTTGATAATTCGTTACATTGCTTGCTTGTAACTTCGCATCCCATTTATCCCGATCGGTTTTAGTTACATGGCTAACAGTATCACTCTTATGAGAAGTAAAATCATTGTCGGTAGTCTTAATTCCATCTTCAATGTGATTCATACGTTCTGCAGTGCCTACTGCTCCACTCTTGATATTCTCTTCTTCTGATTTATTTTCATCATAAGGGACCCATGTTTGCTTTGCATATGCCATTACTTCTCACCTTCTTTTTCTAACTGTTGTTTCAATAGTTGGTTATCAACTTGTAGAATGGCCTTTTCAACCTCAAGTTCGGCAATCTTAGTAGCAAAATTGGAAGCCATTTGATTGACTATTGCCTGCTCAGTTGAAATTTTTTCCATATCAGATCAGCTCCTCTTTATAAGTTTCATCTATTTTTTCATTATCAAATGTTTTATCTAAAACAAGACGATCTATCTCATATCCTCTACGCTTCGCTTTTATTTCCCATGTAAATGAAGCGTTAGGCAACTCTGATTTCACCACAAACGCAGACGATGTTCTACTCTCTACCCAAACATTACTTTTTGAATAGGACGACAAAAAGATCTGGTATGGAATATCGGTATTGACCGTATCTCCAAACAAAGTCTCAATTTCAATAATACATTCACAATTACTGTCTGTTCTACTCTCTCCAATGTCACCTAAATAACTTTCAGCTGTTTCATATGCTGGAGTCAATCTGACACCATCTCTAGTGACATGAGCCGCATTTTTTGTACCAGTAACTGTAAAATTGGTTGCGGTCACCCGCACGGTACTGTTGGTTGCTCCTCCACCAATTTGTAATGTGCTGTTTCTTCCTACATCATAGTAAATATTTCCAGTACCAGCTTGTAGTCTACCTATATATCCTTGGGCATCCGTAGCGGTAACTCTGAATCCTAGAACTGTCATTTCAGTTCTTATTTTCGTGTTTTGACCTTCGAACTCCCATCTATCAAATGAGAATTTTGAAGTAGCTCCAGTAGAGGCTATTGTGGATACTAGACCTAAAGTATCTAATTTAGTAGTAACATCAACTCCAAAAACATTCTTTCCGGACATCTCTAAATATTTTTCGGTAATATCTAATCTAAATTTATCATCCAGACTAACCATATAACCTCTACTAAAAAAAACTTCCCCAGAATTGAGATTAATAGCCATATCACTTCCTGATATAGTTCCAGTCGATATACTACTAGCATTCATATTGATGATATTTACGTTTGCAGCATTGATTGTTCCAGCGTTTATCTTGTCTGCATTTAAATCTTTTATTTTTGCATTAGTAATTATGCCGTTCTCGATGTAAGTATCCCCAGTGATTTGTATTTTTTTCCCACTAATTAATATACTTTCCGGACTAATGTTGATCTGATTAATAACATCACCTGTGGATACTTTTAGATTAATATCATTAGATAATTGTGTAATTTGGCTCTTATTTCCTTCGACATCAGCTACTACGGACGTGATTTGCCCAGCTAACTGAGTCACTTGAGATTGCTCTGCCTTATTAGCAACTGTAACTTGCAGCCCTTTTATGGTTATTTTTAGACTGGATATTTCTTCATTTGCAAAATCAACATTTTCGTTTGCGAATCCAGCATCTTTTATTGCCTGATCAGCTTTACTTACTGCATCATTTGCTGCCTCTTTAGCTTCCTGAGCATTCTTTGACGATTCTTCGATTTCTGCTAACAGTTGGTCATTTGGAGCCGTAGATACTTCTTTTACCCATCCAAAACTACCATCATCTAATTGGCGATATATCCAAATTTCTTTGTCAGGACCATTAGGTTTGAACCAAATATCTCCTTCTTTTGGATACGGTGGTTCATCTATACCTTCATAGACAGTGTTTTTTCCAGCTGCATCAATTCGTTGATTCATGTTATCAAGCGTTTGGGTGATTGGTCCTTTATAGCTATATACCACATCTGATGCGGGTGTCGTATCTGCCAAACTCGTTGCTGACAGACCACCACTATATTCCAATCGATAATTTAGGTTGGGAACTTTGAACTTGTTTCCTTTACGGTCAATCATCGTGATCCAGTCACCTGCTTCAAGTGCTGGATTTCCTCGCCATTTCAATGTATAAGGATAAAAATTGACATCTTTTATTTTGTTATACAGGCTGTTAAGCAATGCTTGAGTCATAATATTGCTCTCAAGTGCGATCTGTGCTCCTTTGTCACTACCGGCCTGTAAAACCTCTGATACTTCGGTTCCACCTGCATCCCTTTTAACAACTTTACATGATATCCCACCAATACGAAAAAGAACCTCGTTTTTTACAAGGCCTTTCAAGTAGTATTCATTTGTTGAGATAAAATAATTAGGATCTTGCAGAGCTGTAAATTCCAATAATCCTTCTCTATCAAATCTAGCATACTTTCCTTCTATTTGTCCTAGCAATCCTAATGCTTGCCTGTAAGTATATCCTTCCGGCTTATCAATCAAGACTGGACTTAGAGCATTAAAAGAAGGAAGATTTACTTCCATACCTGATAGATTTGCAATTTCCAAGGCAACATTTCGCAATGGAGCCGGATACTTTAGTTGACTTTCATATAGCCCTCCCATAAACATCCAAGCATCCATCGCTTCAACTGTTGTCTTATTCTCATTTCGATCAGGATCAACTCTACCTTTAATAAAGAATCTGCCAAGAGAAACAAACTCAGTTTCATCGGCATGATATGTAGTCAATTGTGCAAAGCCGATTTTTGCAGATCCCATTCTAAAAGGGTATTTGAGAGGTTGGATAGGTCCATTTTCACGGACTTTTATTCCCATATAAACTTCTATTGGATCGGTTTCTTTTAATCCTTCGATGATTTTACAAAATTCAATCTTAATAGTGTTGGCAAATGTACTTCCGATTCCAAAAGAACTGCCACCCATACTGCCAGAATCTAAAGAAAATTTTGTGATGTCGTCGTTTGTATAAATGATATCATTGATTTTGATTTGTATTGACATCGTACGTCTAGTACCTGCAATAGCCGTTAAAAAGTCATCTGAAACCTTAAGCATTTCACCCTCTCCTCGTTACTGTTCGATAAAGTTCACGGATAAACTTTCCCACATATTTTGTTTGTATTTTTCATGCCATGAATAAGTAGGGGATGTCCTATCTCCACAGTAAAACGTTTTTGATAGCATCCCACCTTCAGTTGGGTCAAAATACTTGATTACAAAAAATGCCGACTGAATATTTCTCAATATCGTCGACATTTCCAAGGGGCTTAACGCCCCCCATTTCACTTGTAGTTTAACTTTTTCCGCTACGATATCTCTCACCATCTTACCATCAGCATTCCGACCACTTGAATCTGCATCGATTGACTGAACGCCAACACTAAACTCCTGTGGCGTTTTAACTGTTACTCCATTAATAGTAAAGCTAACTGCCATATTTTCACCTTCTCACCTACAGATTTAACGGACTTGTATTCGTTTTCTCTATCTGTTCATTCATGTAATTGACTGCTGCGCGACCAATAGCTTCTTTTTCTACTTCAACTGTTACATTAAACGTTTGCGTGCCATTGCTGTTCGTAGTCATTTGACCGCTCTGGATAGCTGCAATGATTGCTTGCGCCAATCCATCATAGTTTGTACCACCATCAAATTTAGCACTAGCAGTATTTTTACTAAATGATCCACTTGCAGTGGAACCTGAATCAGCACTCTTCAATACATCGGGCATAGATAAATCAAATCCCATATAATCTAGTGCCTCATTCATTCTGTCAAATGCTAGTTGAGGTTTAGATAGAGGAATAACCATTTCAGGATTATTTCCCTCCGCGATCTGATACAAGCCAAACTGCTCGATCAAACCACCATTAGAAAAGCCAGTAAATCCATTGATAAAATCAACAACCATGTTCACTACAGCGGTTTTGGCGGTAGATACAACACCACTGACGATTGAGGTGATTGGCTCAAAGAGACCCGTAAAACTTACAAATTTATCCATTGCCATATCGACTAATACTCCAGGATTAGAAATGACATTCCAAATATCAGAAGCAACACCTTTTGCTTTATCAAATCCATTTTTGAAAAAGTTTTTAAATGTATCAAATACCCCACCAGCATAATTAGGCAATACTTTTGCTGATAAGTCACCTGGTAAAACTTGGGTCCCTTTTGGCAAATTGACCATAAGGTTTTTCTTACGAGGAAACGCACCAACTTGTCCATTAGGCAAACGATACATTTCTTGCCAGTTAGAGCCTTGACCATCATTGACTACTGCAGGACCTCCCGGATGATAGTTAGTGCCTTTAGCATAAAAATGAGGAGCATCCCAAGTCGGAACTCGCCAATCAGAACCTACTGCACTAAGCACCCAATTGACTCCACCGATCACACCATTTACAGCTCCAGCGATTGGATTGATCAGTGCGTTACCGATGCCTTTAGCTATCACTACAATTGTATCAATAAAAGCTTCAAAGCCACTTGTAATGATTTTCCAAGTACCGCTAAATATGTCTTTAACTCCATCTAAAGCTGTTTCAAAATCACCAGAAAAAATGCCAGTGAATACTTTTATCAAACCTGTAATAATTTTGAATGCACCATCAAAAACACCTTTTATAAGATCCCATCCAACTTTTACAATACCCACAACTACATCAAAAATATTTTTGAATTGATTACCAAACATTTCAAGCCAAGGTTTGATAATGCTCCAAATTAGATCAAGAGCTGCTTTAAACACACCATAAATAACATTCCAAACATTTTTAACAGCTGTGATAAATTGTTCTCCATACTTATCCCAAAAATCTTTTATTTTCTGCATAGCAGCTTGGAAAGCATTGACGACCTCATCTAGAGCTGGTTTGATATATTCGTTGTATATTTTTTCAGCAAAATTCTTAATATCTCCTAGTAAGTTGTTAATAAATGTCCTGAATGGCTCGCAGTTTTTATAAGCGAGGACAAAAGCAGCAACAACCGCTGCGATTGCTACAACCACTGGACCGCCTAACAATCCAACTAAACTAGAAAGCCCATATTGTACAAGTGTAAAAAGCCCTGAGAGAGATTTAATTGATGTAATAATATTGAACACACCAGAAACAAATCCAGCAATCCCACTTAGCATACTTGCCCCACCGATTATTGTGGCAAACGCTCCTAAAGTAAGGACAAAATTTGAAAAACCTTCTGCATGTTCAGAAATCCATTGACCAATACTGGACAGTGCATCTCCTACTGCGTTCAAGACATCAACAACAATCCCACCAGTCCATTCTGCTAAAGGTTTTAAAAAGCTATTCCATAGAAACTCTGCAGCTGGTTTCAGACCTTCTATAACTCCATTGATTAAGTCAATGGCTCCTGCTAAAGCATTTAAGAATGCTGGAATTAAATCCTCAATTGTAAAACTAGCTAAAGGCAATAGAACATTCTTGTAAAACCACTCTAAACCATCACCAATGTTCTTTGTTAGTGGTTCAATTGATTTTAATAGACCGTCAATTGATGACAACAACGGAGTGAAATCAAGTGTTCTTGCCCAATCAGCAGTTGCTTTAGTAATATTGTTGATATTACCCAAAATGCCATCAACCATTTTGAGAATCGTTTTAAAGATCGATTCTCCTTTACCACCTTCATTCCAAGCCTTTTTAAACTGGTTTGCGAGGTTGCCAATAATATTGTTTATGTTGGTGAATATCTCAAGGATATTAGCGGCTATACTTTGGCCTAATCCATTATCATTCCATGCATCACGAAAAGCAGTGGCTATTGCATGAAGTAATTCAAGGATCGCATTAAACATGTCAAAAAACGATTGAATTAGTGCAGTGCCTCGTCCATTGTCTTCCCATGCTCGTCTAAAGGCTCCTGCTATATCACCTATAATGTTTAGTACATCGGCTAATAAGATGAGTAGATTCTCAACAAATCGTTGACCTGTTCCGTTGGTCCATACATCCATAAATGATCGGCCAATTGCTTGAATTAATCCGATGACTTCTGATAAGGCATACTTAAACGCATCAATCACTTTCTTACCTTGCGCGTCCCAAGCTTGCTTAATAGGATCAAACAACTTAGATAAAACATCTTGGAATTTTTTAGCAAAATCTGTTAACCATTTTGGGGTATCGGGAATTGCTGCACTACCAAAGTTAGCCCACGGAGAAGAACCTCCTGTGTTCTTTGGTTTCTTAGGTATCTCTTGTGGTTCGAATTCTTCTTTCTCAAACTCGTTAGTATCCAACCCAAGAACATTGATCTCATCAAAACCCATTAAAGCTCGCTTAAGTTTCTCAGCTGCTTTACGCGCTTTTTCTGACTTGTCATGTTGTTTTTTCATTTCTTTGTTAGACTCGCGGATTGAGTCAGCCATCTCATCGTAATCATCTGATGCATCACTAGCTGCTCCACCTGTATCATTTAATGCTTGTGTAGCATCCATCAACCCTTGTGCTCCGCCAAATGCAGAGCCAATATCTACACCAAACAATGTAGATATAAATCCTGCAATATAACCTGTAACAGTGGCTAAAGCGCTCATAAGAGCATTTAATGCTGGTAATATCGCCTGATAGATTGGATAAAATGCAGTTAGTAAATTTACTTTGATTTGATTTAAGGATGATGAAAACTGTGCATTTGTACTAAGAGCACCAAATAAACCTTTGCTCAATAAACTAAGTCCCTTGTAGATCAATCCAAAAACAAAAACTTGTTTGACAATACTTGTGAGACGTCTACTAAAACCACCTAAAGAGTTGGACATTTGATTCGTACTGCCACTTACAGAGCTAGATTGCCGTCTGAAGATATTCCCTAAATTACCAACCGAATTACTGATGGCACCCTTCATCCGGTTGAATACTCCTTCTGTTTTCTTAACATTACCTGAAAGGTTATTCATGCCATTAGTGGCCATCTTACTCTTTGAGCTTACCTTGCCCAATTCAGTGTTGACACTTCCTAAGGCAGACTTTAAAGCGGTCGCTCGATCTTCAAATTGAGCGTAGCTTTGTTGCAATCGATCATTTTCAGCAATCATTTTATCCATTTTTGCAGATTGTTTTTCAATCGCTTCCGCAGTCTTAGCAGATGATTTCGTGCCTTTAACACCAGTCTGCTTCCAAGTACCTGTTTCAAAGTTACCTGTAGGCTGGACCTGTGATTTCATCTCTTGATTTAAGGCTTTCACTTTAGCACGCATCTTTTCAATCTGTGCTTCGTTTGCCTCCATCTTAGTAGAAATAGCAGAAAGAGAAGAAGGGATAGCATCGTATTCTCGTTTTAATCCTCTGACGATACTCTGAGCTTCTGTCTGAGACTTATTCATGGCTATTTGTGCTTTAGCTATTTGTTCATCAAATCTTGATGTAGCTTTTCCATCACCGCTAATCTTTGCACCGGAACGATCGGATTGAAGATTGGCAAGTCTTTTTTGGGCTGCCTGAGCTTGCTGCATCTTGATGTTAATCTTTGCAACAGCGTCCTCGACATCCTTCGTCATTTTAGTTGAGCCTTTAGAAACCCCACTAGCTAAAGAGTCACCAACCTTAGTGCCATTGCTTTTGGCAGTCTGTTCCATTTTCGAAAATGTCTTTTCAAGGTTCTGATTTAACTTCTCAATATTTTGATTAAACTTTGAAAAACCTGCATCAGAAGAAAGGTTTTTCTCAACTCCGCCCACACCTTCTGCAGATGATCGTTGGATACGGCCCATTAAACCGTCGAGTTTTCCAGTGAACTGATTCAGTTTTTCCTCAAATGGTGTAATGTCGCCATCTAAGACTACCTCTAAACGATCAAGTTCCATACGCTATCCCCCTTCCTCCGACTTGGCTTTTCTTTCTTTTGTATCTTTGATCATTGCGGCACGTTCCATCATTCGAGCCTTCATAATGCGCCAATCCTGTTGTTTTGGAGCTTTATCCTCTTCTGTGGTACTCACTTGATCAAAGTTGTAATAATCATCAAATTTAGGCATTTTCTTAGGATCATTAAAAGCATACGCATTTAATTGAGTCGCTTTATAATCGAGATAAGCCTGTTCTTCAAGTTCGCGTTTCCTGATTTTTCCATTCGCCTCAGCTTGTATGATGATTTCTTCGTATGTCATTGACCAAAAACGATCAGCAGAGATTCCAGCTTCAACCGCTTTTGGATACATGGCATACAAGAGTTCTGTTATTGTTTGATACTCATCTACACCAGACTCTCTTCTTTCTCCCCATCTTGTTTCTCGCTGCTTTCGTCCTCGCTCTCGAAAAAACCAGCTGCTTCCATTAGATTTTGAATAATTTCAAATAGTTTAGTTTGTGTTCCACCACTTGCAATATATTCATCGTACAAACCAGGCATATCTGCTTTCTTGATTCCGTGAATCGTATTTGCTTCATGCAAAATTGTAAGAATTTCTCCTAAACGTGGCATTCTCATTCCGCCTGAACCACTAACCATGATTCCCAAAAGAGATGATCGTAATTCTTTCTCAATATTGATAATTGTCGATCCATCCAAGACCAAGTCTAATGTTTTGCTTCCAAATTCTACTTTCATTGGTTTCATATATTTATTTCCTCCTATTATTCAGGGAGTACAAATTTCGCTAACTCTCCTGTTTCGTCTTTGTAATTCATTCTTAAGGGAACTTCGCTAAGTGTGGTAAAAGATATCTCATTGCTTTCCCCACTAATGTTTCTAATTTTGACTAGATAATCCGTTGTACTCATCAAACCAGTCAATAAGCACGGTGAAAACTGTTGCGTCTCTTTAACAACATCATTTACTAATATATCCCCATAATCGCCATCCCATGTCAATAAAACCGTGCTTTGAGTGACTCTGTAAAACATGAGATTGCGGGGAGGCTTAGGGTTTTGCGTCTGTGAAATCAGGACCACTTGAAACAGTAACGGATAATGTGAATTGGTACGCGCCATTTACTTCTGCACCGCCCATTTTTACTGTAACTCCACCTTTAAAAGTACAAGTTGAACCATCTGGATAGGTGATTTGGAAGTCCGCTTCTTTATCAGATAGTTGTACAGCTTGTAGCTTTTTGAAGATAGCATTCTCATATAAGAAAGTGAATTCTAATGAGTCCATATCCTGAATCCCTTTAATATATTTCTTTGTAGCATCTGTCAAAACAGTAACATCCACTTGTTCAGGATCTCCACCAATTTCAGGAACTGATTGTAATCCTGGTAAATCTTCGTAAGTTGCTCCAGTTGATTTCATGCCCAATTTAGTATCTTTTGATAAAAGACCGCCGAACATTTGGATGTCCATTTTAAGTAATTGTTTTTTCATGGTTTACTTCCTCCTATTTATTGGTAAACAAATAGCGTCTGATTATCAACAATCCCTCGGAAAGTCAATATCACACGCTTAAGTGCATCTGTATTTGCGTCATCAGTAGCAGTATTTTTAAACCCAATTGCTTTCATACTGTCAATGACTTTTTGTTGTATGTCTGATAATGATTTTGAGTGATACAAATCAATCTTGATTGTCCACTCTGTTAACAATTCATTTTTTGATAAGTCTGTTTTATTAGGCTTTGCTTTTGTAGAGTATATGGCTGCAGGCATTTTAGTCCAATCCTTTGGATAATCAGCCGAAACTAACTTAAGCTCAGTAACTGATTTCAGGCTAGTCACAACATCAGGTTTAATGTTATATCGTGTCATAGTTTTCTCAGTCCTTTTTGCACATGATCCTTGTAGATTTCAGGGGTGTTCTCCTCTACTTCTTTAACTGATGGATACAGCCAAGGACGTGCAGGTTGCCCGCTCGTGACGAAGAAATCCTTTTCTTGTATCGTCACTTTGGGAATGCCGTAAACAGCTTCTAAGTCTACCGCTACAAGATCAGCAGGAATAAACCAACGTTCCTGAGAATAAACCGGATTAACTCCTTCAGGTAAATCTTTAGGCGATGCTTCCCCGACAGGACCAGTCCCAAACTCACGGAATAGCATTTGCTGTTTATCGGACCAAACACGCCCAACAACTTTACCTTGACTGTCAATGACAACTTCATGCTTGATTGAGCCAGAGCCTTCACCTGATGAGTGTTTTGCCGATGATTGGACCTTACTAGCTCCTCTTGATGCAATTTCTTCTACAATCTCAAACGTAGCATCCCATACCACTTCTTCGATAACCTTAGGCGCCGCTTTGATTTTAGCTTTAAGACTATCTAATCCCTTTATTTCAACTTTCATTTTGTTCCCTCATTTCTAAAGTCACATTCAGATGAGTTGAAAAAGGCTGAATTGACTTGATAAAAAAGTCTGGTTCTTCTGTTGATTTTACATATAAGCATATGCCGTCATTTTCATTTTGCTTTGGCTTGATCAACTCACCTTGATACTTACATGATTTAATATAAGGTAAACGTTCGCCGTATATTGCCGCTGCCACTTGGCCACCAGCTGATTGTACATTCATGGTCAATTCAATTGATTCGTCTGAAAAAGTAACATTATCATTTCCTTCGTCATCTTCTTCAATGACTCGCTTTTTTAAATATACTGTTGTGAGGTCATGTTTTCTTAATCTCATTTTAACGACCTCACAGAGGCAATTCTATAGCGATTGAGCTTAGTTCTAATCTTTAAAGGGATTCCTGTTTCAAAGGTTTGCGAGACACCACCCTCAGTTCTTGATGTTTCACCTTCATTCCCTTCCTGATTGAACCTAATCATGTATAAATCCTTAACGGATGAGCTCATATTACCGATCAAAGTATCACGATTGCAATAATCAAGACAATCCACCAAAGCATCTTCTAGATCATCAGCTAAGACTAGCTTGTCATTGTTTTCGGTAATATTAAATTTCCGCTCTAGTTGCTCTTGTAGCTTATCTAGAGCGGTTCTATTTGTTTGATTCATAAGCTTCACTCCATCTTATTCTTTTGCATCTCCAGCTGCTTCAGGTTGTTCTTCTTCTGCAGCAGATTCCGCATCTTCTTTTTTGCTCTTCTTATTTCCGGTTTTCTTTTTCTTGTCGGACTCTACTTCTGATGTTTTATTATCTTCTTCTGGATTAAGTTCTACTTCATCCTTAAAATCATCTGGTAAATCAATTAGCTTAATGCCGATTGCATTATTTTCTGTTCCTAATTCTTTGATACGTTTTTCATCAGCGTTGGAGGTTTCGTGCGGATAAGATTCTCCTCTATGATAGAGACGGTCGTTGTCTTTCGAATCGTAGAAATCACATAATACTTTATATTGTCCCATTTATCCTATACCTCCTTATGCTTTAGCCACAGCATCAATAATCCCGACTTTTTCCATGTTTTCAAATGTAGGTAAGGATAACATAGTCACTTTCGTTTCTACTTGGACTGGATCAGCTTTCTTCATGCTAGTAACAGCAACTCCAGTATCAACAATAGAAACTTCCGCCCCTGTATTTCCAGTCATTAAATCAGATTCTTCTGGAGTAGTAGCAAATGCAGTCGTACCTAATTGAGTACCTGGTAACAAGGCAAACTTATTATCTGGTACAAATTTAGTTGCCACACCATCTTCGTTTTCGTACATTTGATCATAGATAGCAATTTTAAGTTTCAATTTATTTTGAACAAATGCCAAAACATCTTCATTTGTAACAATAACTTGCCCATTACCAAATACTGAAATGGATTTATTGATTCTTTCGTTTGCAACAATATAGTTAAATGTAGTTAGATTTGTTACAGCACGAGTTGGTCGCTCGCCAGTATCAAGTTGGACCTTATCTAACATTTTTGAAATATCTTCAATAGGATTTGCATTTTTAGTATCTGACCAAGAGACTTTTGCGTTAGCCATATGATCTTGGTTAAACTCGTAATCAAGTTCATACTTCTGTCCATTTCCTTCGATTGTCGCCTGTCCAGTCATTAAAAGTTGCATACGCATAATTTCACGGGAAACTCGTGCTCCATTGATCAAATTTACATTGTCATCAAAAATTTTATTCAAAATTGTATCGATCATTACCGTATTACCGCTAGCTAGTACTAAATTCAATTTTTGACGTAGTTCTTCATCAATATAGAGAGATTCTTTAAAGAAGCCCAATTTAGTAAGAACTGTGTCAAATTCTTTCCGACCACGTGGAATCGCTGGAGCATCTAGTCCGGATGGTTTCAGCATTTTCGGAGCGCCTGTGCCTCCTTTGGCCCATTTAATCTCTGTACCTAACTGTTTAACACTTGGAAATAATTCTTCTCCAAGAAATGGAGGTTGAAACTTTTGTTTTGTTTCCCAATATGCTGCCGTTTCTGGCGCAGTTACTAAATCGTAAATTGATGTAGCAAATAATTGTAAGTTCATTTTTAATTTTTTAGTTTTCATTTTTTCTCCTCCTATAAGTTACGTTTGACAAAAGTTACTTTTCCATCTAAAGCAGCTTTAGCAGCAGCGGATACCGTCAATCCATCTTCTAAACGGTTTTCGTTTACAAAACCAAATACAAGAACAGTTCCATTTGCAGTTCCGTCTGATACATCAACATCATGCAATAATACTCCTTGTGCTTTTTCATCATTTGAAACTACTAGCACCGCTTGTTCGTCTGCATAAAAATTATTATCACCACCAACAGGAGTTCCTGCTGGAATGATCTTGCGTCCATTAGAAGCTGCCACACCAGTATCTCCGATTTGTCCACCGAAAGACTGAAATAGTGTTGCATTCGCTAAAATTTGCTTAGTGTTTTTACCTTTTGTTACTACTGATCCCATTTTCATGATAAGTTTCCTCCTAATTTTTTAAAAATAACTGCTCTCTGTTTTTGATGGTGTATTTTGTTCTGCCAATCGTTTCCCTGTATCTCCTGCCTTAATTTCTGAATTAGGTTGACCATATGCAGGCGTTTCAGCAGAGCGCGCCAATCGAAGATTTACAGCTGATTCAACCGACTCCCGGAAAGACTTTGAAATTGCATCATAGGTAGAGTTAAGAATATCTTCTCCTTGACCAAATAATGGTTGGAGTGCGCTTGCCAAAGTATCCGGTAATTTATCTGCTGAGAGCTTTTTGATAATAGCTGCCTCATCTTTTTCACGCTGAACTTCTTGCCTTTCTTTTTCCAAGCTAGTCCGTTGTTCTTCAATTTCAGCTTTAGCTAATTCCTCAGCAGTCATTTTACCTTTTCTTTCTGCTGCCTCTAGTTTTTCTTTAGTCTCTTTATCCCAATTACTCCGTGCTGTAGAAAGTGATTTCTCCATCTTTTTATCAAACCAAGAATCTAACTCAGATTGACTGGCAAATTTGATCTCTCCTTCAGGTGGTGTTCCTCCATCAGGATTGTCTCCTCCACCGTCCCCAGCACCTCCATTAGCAAATAATTGGATATTCATCTTTAACAAAGTGCCTTTACATTTACTATCAATAAATTTCTTCATAATTGTTCTCCTCACCCGCGCACATTCTGAATGCATAATAAAAAAGCATCCCATAAACACTACTAGCCCATACACGATGCTTACTGCTTTTATTATTCAATTTAGAATCCACACACGATTTATTTTTTCGCTTAATTTATATAGCCCCAAGCAAGAATGGGCTTTTAATTTGTTTTCTTTAGTTGTACTATTTTATTTTTCTGTTTTTGGATCTCTTCGTCTGAGTACATCTTTTTCAGTTTTTGCATCCAATCACTGTATGTCTCTTGTTGCTGGATAGTTATTGTTTTTCCACCTATAGGATCATTCGCAACCCTTGTTCCTGACAATGTACGTTTACCAAAGTATGCAACAGCGATTGTCCTACACCACGGATGGAAAGGTGGATACGTGCCCTCTTTACCGTTGACCACTGCCTCTGAAACTAAATATATTTTGTGATCTTTATCCTGACATATTTTAGAGGTACGTAAATCCAGCACAGCGACAAGCATATACTGCTCAACGCCCCTATCTTGCCAAGCTTTGAGTTTTGCCTGATTGGCCATATAATTAGCCTCGGTCCTAATCAAACGCCTAGCAACACCAATAGAGCGGTCAAACTCGCTTGCTATAGTCTTAGCCATTTCAAACTCAGACATTCCCGTCATAGATTCAACAGTAAATAATTCCTCTAACCTTTTGGCTAATGCATCTGTATCACCCCATATCCTTTCAGAATAGTTTGATCCCAACCAATGACTATCAAGAATATTTTTAGTATATCTTGTAGATAGCTCATTAAATTGATAATCCTTTTTATTCCAAACCTCT
This sequence comes from Enterococcus wangshanyuanii, assembly GCF_002197645.1. Taxonomy (NCBI): domain Bacteria; kingdom Bacillati; phylum Bacillota; class Bacilli; order Lactobacillales; family Enterococcaceae; genus Enterococcus; species Enterococcus wangshanyuanii. The sequence goes on from NZ_CP021874.1 coordinate 1,477,775, forward strand.
ATGATTACACCATTCTTTGCGTTTTGTTGAGCTTGACGAATAATAGACTCAGCAGTAGCCTCTCTATAAGACTCATGGATTGTATCAATGTAAAACTCTGTTGATTTATCCAATTGGACATTAGCAATTTGTTTGGATACTAAAAAAGACTTAGCTTTTAAGTCCTCAGCTCGTGTAATTCGTTCTTTAAAAGCTAAGGAGGTTAATTTTTTCTTAGCTTCTTGTTGCAATAGCGGATCATCAATTTTATTGGATAACTGTTTTAACTCAGTTAGTTCACTGATTGTTGAGCGCTCATTTAGGATTTCTTTTGCTTCTTCTGCTGTCAAACATGTTCGTTGTCTGGATCGGTCAAACAACTTCCTGACTTTGCGAGTCAAATAGACTTGAGCTTGCCGATAAGCAGATACTACTGTCTCCTCTAAAGCTTTTGCTCCATCATTAACTCTTTTTTCGGCTGCGATATTACGTTGTTGCCAGTAGTTTAATTCCGTTTGTTTCTTTTTACGAGCCATTTAATCAGCTCCTACTCTCTATCTTTTCTTAAAACTGAGAAGTGATTTCATCAGCCTTAAGGACACCAGCTGTAATTCTACTAAAATCAATTACTGGTTCTTCAACAACATTAATAATTTCTACATAATCAGGATATTCTTTTGCAATTTCGACCAAGTTCATATGCAGTACAGTCACTATATACTGAGAGTCTTTAATACTACCTAATTGGACTGTATCGTCGCCGTCTAATGCTGCATCGTGTTGCTCTATCAATACATTAGTCACAGCTGTGTAAAGAGCAGATACACCAGCACAAACAATATCTTGACCATTTGGAGCGTAGTTTGCATGACCTTTAACAGAGTAGCTTACAAACTGATTGCTCCGCTTTTTAAACGTTGCAGTAATCATAATTAATCAATCTCACTTTCTATGACTATTCTTTGTTTATAAAAGATAAATCAACAGCTATGGTAGCCAACAAATAAAGAGCTGCATACTCAAAATTGACATATTTATAAAGGGCTACCGTTAAAACAAGGAGAAAACTTATTCTTTTAAGTCTTTCATTTTTCATCATCTACTTCCTCCTCTGGTTCATCGTCTAAATCGCTGTGGCTGTCTTCTGCCTGTACCCCAATTGCTTTAGCATTCATTTTCATAGTTTCTTCTTTTTGAGCATTAAGCATCTCAATGAGTTCCTCTGGGTTGTCAACATCATCCAGCCAGCCTAGACTAATCAGCAACGGAATAAACTCTTGTGACTCTTTAATTTGTTCGATTACATCTTTCCTGTTAAATGGTAAGTTAACCTTAAACTTTACAACAATTCCTTCTGAATCAACATTTTGACCTTTTACATTCAAAATGTTTTCGATGAGTTTTAAACGTCTGATGACACCATCTTCAAAATAGCCAGTTTTTACTGACAGAGCTAATAGTAAACCTAATAACTTGAATTTCATTGCCTCTCCGCTAATATTCCCAGCAAAGTTTTCGTCATTCAAATTTGGAACATAACTTGTTTTATGAAAGTCATCTAAGAGTGAATCTGCCAAAACCTGAACCTCTGACTCTTGGAAAGTATTAGTTACAAACTCAGCATTTGCGCCTGCTTCTTTAGCTGGTGCATTAATTACTAAACTACCGTTAACTTCATTTGGTTTTTCTTCGGGTAGACTAAACCCGTATAGGATCATTAATGCTTTGACAAAGTTCCGCTTGTCTTTTATTCGATCTGTTTGCAACATATTTATGGCATCTATTTGAGAAAGTTGTTGTTCATAATCTCCTTGCTTCTCTTCGTTGTTTCTGAATTCAACAACTGGAACATCCCCGTAGAAGTTTTCTTTCACTTTTGGAGGTTCCATTAATTGCTCCTGGATCAATTTTTTACTCTTTGACTTATAAGTAATTGTCCACATCGGGGTATAGATAGTGTGTTCCCAATATTTTTCACGTTTTAGATTCTGCTTTTCTCTCGGCCTAATTGCAAAGAGCGGATTTCTTTCGACAGTATCATCAACAACTAAAATCATTCCCCGTGGATCTATTGACGAGACTTTAGGTATTGTTTCCTTTGTTTTAGGATTTACACTTAGATAATGTAACTCGTAGCCAATCCCCATACTTGATAAATCTTTCTCTACTTCCATATCATGTTTAGCTATTTTCATTTTTGTTAATGCATCTGTAAATGGTTTAATTTGACCATCTTTTGGTGCTACATATGATATAGGATTACCGACAGTAAAACCAGTCATCATGTCAGTTACATATCTTGCATTATTAACATTTATCTCATCATTATCATGAGTAGCACTTGTTGCCTGTTCATTTATCTTATGTGGTTTTCCATCATAATAATCAAAAAGCATCTGCAGTCTCGGAATTTCCTTTTCATGCTCTTCAATACAATAATTAATTACATCATAGCTTGGATTATTAATGTCTCCAGCTAATTCACGATCAATAGCAATTGCCATAATTTACCTCCTTTACATCCAACTTGGTCTGCTTGTTACTGTTGCAACACGTCTTGGTGGTTCGTAAAATGCTAACACTGCTGCATCAGCAACGTCAGGACTGCCGATCCCGCGCTTTTTCATGTCTTCTTTACTTTCTAGGCGTATCTTTCCGGTACTGGTCATTTTAAATTTTCTTGTGCTTAATTCCTTGATCAGAGTAGGATTATCAAGCAAAGCAATTTCTGGACTCGTTCCATTAACAGAATTAGAGATGTTCTTTTCTAGCAGCTCTTTGAGATTCCCCCACAACTGAGTACCTTTATTTGCATAATAATCATCATCAGATGACTCCCCATTATTAACGGGGATAACATCAAACGGAAGCTTTTCATCTTCGATCACTTCTCTCAATCGGTCAGTTACGCCACCACCGACACCAGTGTCATCCACTTTAATTAATATTTTTTTCAAATGTGGATACTGAACTAGCATCTCTTTAGCTTTTTTAATTACCTTTCCTGTTGTCTGCATGGTGTCTTGCTTATTGTATTTAGAGAACTTCAATGCTTGAGAACCAACTCTAGGGAAGATGATTGTTGAATCATCACCAAAGCGGGCCACATCGACTCCAATGTGTCCTTCTCTACATGATTCAATTACGGAATTGGGAATTTTTATTTCTTTCGCAAACTCAACAATTTCAAGACTTATAAATGAGTCAAGCGCACCTTTCGGAAAGTCTCCAAATATCCGAACTCGTACAACATCACTATCTTCACCATATTTCTTCAAAATCATTTCGATATTGTCTTTGTTGGTACGTTTGCTGTCATAGCTAGAAACTTTGTGACAACGATACTGTTCTCTATCTGAGTTGTGTGACTCGTAAAACACACCTTCGATATTATTCGGATTACCGCACATTAAGAGTTTATTATCAAATCCTGATAACGTTCCTAGAATTGCCTCCATGATCAAATCAGAGACCCCAGAAGCTTCATCAACTACGATAAGCATGTGATCCTCGTGAAACCCTTGCATATTTTCGGGTTTAGTTGCAGTCCTTGCCGTAGCAAACCAACGCTCGGAATCACCGACCATATAGACCTTTGTCTTGGTCCACTTAAGTAAATTCTTAACTAAACTGTTGTTTAACCACTTTGCAACCTCTGCCCACAAAACATCATAGAGTTGCTTCATGGTGGGTGCTGTTGCAATTACTTTTGCATATGGTCTACAAGTGAGGAACCAGATAATGGCACCTGCTTCCAATGCTGTTTTACCAACACCTTGACCTGATCTAACAGAGACTTTAGGAAATTCGGCTAAATCATTTAGAACATTCTCTTGCCATTCATCAGGATCTAAAAATAGAATGTCTTGGCAAAAAGCAACGGGTTTATCATAGTAATAATCAATGGCTGCACCGATGTCAGTAAAAGGAATAAACTCACTACCCATTGTCTTTCACCACCCGTTTATTTGCAGCATCAATAACAGCTTTCTTCCAATCTTCCACTTCATCTGTGGTAGATGCACCGCCGATTTCATTTGTTTCAGCTTTGAGTTTCTTCTCTTGAGCGATGTATACACCTTTTCTTGTCTTGTCCATATCGATATCACTAAGCTGCTTGATCGCTTTAGTCAGTGAGTTATTGACTCGTGTCAGAGCATCTTCAATTCTTAGGATCAATTCAATCTTAGGCGTTTCTTTTACACGTTTTTCGGTGATGATCAACTCAGGATTATTTATTGCAACTTGCTTTCCTTTTGACTCAACAATTTTCTTTCTCCCTCTCAGTTCATATAAGAGGTTTTGCTCTCTGGTGTTCAAATCTTTTTCAGCTTCAGCAATTCTTTTCAGCATACGTGATTGCCTAATTCTCAAAAGGTTAATTTCTTTTTGGAGAACCAAAAAAGGATCTACTTCGAGTTGAAGTAAATCCTTTTCCTCATCATCTAAATAGTCACTATACAAACTTTCAAACTCTCCAGTAGTAACGGCATTTTTATTTCCAACTGGCGGTGCTGCCTCACTATTTCCTTTGTTGCCTTTAGCATTTTGATTGCCTAAAGGAGCGCCACCTCTATTCTTAGTACTCCCTTTATTATTCGGAGTACTCCGTTCATCTGTTTGGAGTACTCCGTTCATTTTATTATTCCATCGATCTTTTGATTTCCATCCGGATATCGTTTTTTCAGGAACATCTAAAATTTCAGCGATCTTTCTATTTGCAATATTTCCAGCATTTTCTTTAAATAGTTCAAATGCTTTATCTCTACGTGGATCTCTTTTTCTAGCCATGCATATCACACCACCTCGCTATCATTTCAGTTGAGTTTCGTTTTAGCTTATAAGATGTTATCTAAGGCGTTTTAATCATCCAAAGCATAATTGTTCAATCTGATTACCAAAACCTCTAATTTGTTTGTTTTTTTGCGAATTCAGCTATCATTTTCTTTCAACAGAAAGCCTTCTTCATTTAAACCTTTAAGAGTTGCTAATTCCATTTTTTTGATTTCTATTCACTTAATTTTCTTCAGCATAAAAATAAAGTGGCAACATATCGTTGGCCACTCTAAAATCTGTATCGTTTCTCTGTTTTGGACTTTCAAGAAATTGCTTTGGCCTTCTAAAATAAGTAAAAAAGCGATCTTGATCAATAACTTCGCAATCTATGTCTTTTTTTGTGTATTGCTTTCGATTCCATTTCAATTCAACTTTAGCAATCATTCTTTTTCCTCGTTTTCTAATACCCAATCAATAAGCTCGGCAATTACAACCGCTTCTGCTGAATGAACAATATGAAAAGGATGGTCAACTGGATACTGATTCATTAATACTATTTTATGATTTTCTCTTTGTTTCATCTCAAATAAAAGGTCTTCGCTTTTCATCAAATATCGTCCCTTCATTACTCTATTTCTATAAACCTATAAGATGTATGTCTTGGTCTTTTTAATAAAACAATCTACTAATTTAGTCTTTTACCCTAATTAGTAGATTGTTTCTTTTTTCGGCTCAGTCGTTGATTCGAACAACATCTCCAGATTATCAATCTGGCGCACTACCATTGTGCTAGCGCCTCACCTATTTTTTAACAACCTACACGATACTCCGTCAGTATCACCGCTTCCACCTCGTCAGGCTCTAACCCTACCACATCCTCGGTTGCTATTTGTGGGGGCATACGTCCCGCTGTTTAATGGGTCAGATACTAAAAGCCAAGGGCAATTTAGTCCTCCCAATTGCTAAGGTGTGGATTTGCACCACACATGATCAGATTAATTTTTTATCAGGGATTCTTCAGGAATTAGCCTACGTTCTAGTTCCTTATCTGATCTTTCCCGCAATACGTCTACCTATTCCGTCACTTAGCATTTGCCACTGACAAGGAATCAAACCTTGCACTATAAGTTTCACTATCCGAGATAATGCCCTTAGCGTTTCTCATTTCGCCACAGTGACAATACAGGACTAACCAAACTGCCTGTATCTGGAACGTCTCCCTAGTTTTTCTTAACATCCAGTAGATGCCGGATGCTGCCTACAACTCAAAGTTGCAGAGCATTGGTCCTGTGTAAAACACCCACAGGCAAGCTTTGTTCGTTTCAATCAACTAACACATGATGCCGTGTTTACCGTTTTTATTGATATAATGCCAATACCAAAACCAATTCATTTTATTACCTCCTTTTACATAGCTTTTATGTAATACACCCACAGGCAAGAATGCGTAAACCTTTTGAGGAGATGTTACACCATCCTTTTATAATTTTTTTGTTGTTAGCCTGTGAGTGCTTATAAAACTACCTACAGCAATAATCACCGTCTTTTAAAATAGGGAAGATAGCTGTGTAATTGTTTGCTGTAGGTAAATTTTGCAAACTTTTGATAATACTATTATATTACGTTTTTTCAATAGGGTCTGTGGCTTCTTTGTGGCTTTTTGACCTTAAAATCACATATTTTTCTTTAAATTCCACTTTCCCTAGTATTTTACTGTGTTTTCTTCTTATATGATCATAGGTATACCCTAATTCACTGGCGATTTCTTTTAGAGTCAATCCTTCTACATATTTCATTCTAATGATGTGCTGTTCAATACCTCTGAACGAATGAATAACTTTCTTCAAATCATATAGATTATTCATGTTCAAAGCTAAATCATATTCAAGAGATTCGATGATATCTTCTAATTTACTGGCTTTTGACTCTTTAACAAGAGAGTATTTACCAAGATCATTAGAATCTTTCCAACGTTTAAGCTCATTTTTATAGGTACCTAGCTCCCAATCGAGCACAGCTATTTTCTGTTCCCATTCCTGGTATTTACTCAACCATTCGTACAAATCATTACTCCTCTCTTCCTTTTTCTTTCCAGTAAAGCAAACTGCATAAAGTCTTTACCCATTTGACCAGTTCTTCTAAATTTGTTTGCAGACCTATACCCAATAATAAGATTACATATATCAAGGCTCTAAGCTCATAGCCAAATGACATGTGGACTATTGCTGAGATAAACAGTAGAACCATTAAAATTGCTTCCCAATGCTTATATATTTTTCTGATCATTCATTTCCCTCTCTTTCTAACTTCCTGCCACACATCGGGCAATAATTAATTGGTACCGCTACTGCTCCATAGTCATTATGCAGAAATAGTTTAGCTTCTGATGTAACATAAACCTTTACTGTGTCCACGAGTTCCTCGCTATCATCGAACTCAATCAATAAATCATTATCGATAAAACTTGTACCTTGGCAATACTGACACATCCTCACCCCTCCAATCCTCCGCCAACTGTGCTGTTAGTTGGTGGGTTTCATAAATACAATCCAATGAGTTTTAGCTCTTTTGTTACCGTATAAGGGTTCGCAGTCAATCACTTTTAGAATTTCTGATAGTTTAATTTGATCTTCATTCCACTTGAAGACTAGCGTTCCGTTAGGCTTAAGAACTCTCATACATTCATCAAATCCCTGTTTGATATCGCTTGGCCAAGTTGATTCATCAAGCTTTCCGTATTTCTTGGCCAACCAACTATTTTCGCCTGCTTTTACTAAATGCGGTGGATCAAATACCACATGATAAAATCTATTATCCTCAAATGGCATCTGTCTAAAGTCTGCTATCACATCAGGTTCAACCTTTAACGCTCGACCATCACAGAGAGTGTCATCAAGTTGTCGGTTATCCATGTACAGGACATCTTTATTCTGTTTGTCGTACCAAAACATTCGGCTGCCACAACAGGCATCTAGTATTTTCTTAGTCACAGATATCACCATCCATCCTCACTGCAACCGTCCTCTTGCCTTTATCACGTTTCAAATTACTAGGTGTTGCCCAAAACTCAATCGTTGATTGCTTAACGTTTAGTTGATTTGCACATTCCTGTTTAGTGCCTACAGCGACAAGGTCATCGCCTTTATAAACTGCGTATTCCATAATAATCACAAAGGAGTAAAAAGCTTTTTGCGTCCGGACAAATCTCCTACTCCTCCCTTTTAGTTTATATATCCCACGGATCATAGTCGGGATCATTTACTGATGCCCAACAATCTACTGCTTCCCAGTGGTCTATGTGGCAACCACCACACGTTTCACATATTTCTTCTGGATGACATTCGTGACACTGGTGGCAATCGCACTCCAGTATTTCCGTTCCGCATTTTTTGCATTTGTCGGTCATCCCTACTCATCCCTTTCCATAAAGAGCTTTTATTCCATCAACCACTGTGTAATAAATCATTAATACGATAAATATTGTCAGAGCTGGATGTTTTTCTATAAAATCAAATAGATTCATCATTTACCTCCTGCAGTTCTTCGGCTGTTTGGATGAGGGTTATTCCAAAATGTGACGGTGTTGATATGATGTAATAATTTCCTAAATCAGACGTTCCGCTGAAACCGCAATCTCCTCTTAAAGAATCGATTTCAACTATTTCATCTTTTCCATCGAAGACAATTCTATCCCCACTCGAAACTCATCCAACTTACGTCCTTTAGCAGCAAACTGTTCGGCACGCTTAAACGTTTCTATCTGTTCGGCGGTGGCTGGTGTTAAATTAGGAAAAACAGCTGTCATGTCTTTTTCAGGAATGTACCACTTTTTAAAAGTGCCATACTGAGCATCATATACACAATATTCAATTTGATTGGCTACGTTACCTAATATTTTGACTATTTTTTCGCCACCATCAGAACTGTAATACTCCCCGACCGCAAAGGGTGGAGTTGTTTCACAAGCCGATTCTAATCGTCCGATGACTTTATTTAACTTATTGAGAGCAACAAAAGCATCCATCTTGACTTTGTTATCATTAGTGCCAATACCATTTTTGATATTTTGCAGTTGTTCTGCAGTCTCTTTTAATTTTGCGATGTTTGTTTTCTCTGTCATAGCGTTTCCTCCTCAATGGTGATAACACCACACAAATTCGGATTGATAAACGTAAATACTTGTTCCTTATTATCATGGAAAGCAAAAGGTTTATTGTAACAAAGACAATCAATGATATCGGCATAAGTTATTGATTCTGTATCCGGCTGATATTCCGTTACGCCATTTTGATTAGTCACAATTAGTTTCATTCCGCATCCTCCTCCACTGGTACAGCAAGTTTCTTGATATCCGGAAAATATTTATCTAATTCACTTCCCATAAATTTATCTCCTATACCATAAGCGACATCCATGCCACTCTCATTAATCACATAATACGTCTCATCAAGACACGGCACTGGCATATAATACAACGGCTCTTTTTTCACTTTGTAGCCGTCTTTCATGCGGATCAGTGTTTCGATTGGGTTGTTCTCGGTAAAAGAAGCCCATTTTTCAAACTCTGTACGATCGCCAAGATTTTTTTGATACAAATCTACATGTAAGTCAAAAATCTCCTGCTCTAAATCTCGTTTATGGAGTTCATACCATTTCACCACAAACTCCGGCACCTCAACTGGTTTGGGTAGTGATGATTTGAGCTGTTCCATATCCGATAAAGCAGCTCTGATTAATACATCCGAATTCTGTATCTCACCAGCATAATGACGGTTTAAGCAATCATCCCAATCATTGATCTTTTCATCTATCAATTTCTCAATCTTTTCCATGTGCTGTGTCCTCCACTGTATAACTAACTAAAACATAAGTTACTTTTTTATTTATCTGTTCGTTCCATACCACTTGATAACCTATTACTTCTAGATTGTTGTAACGCTCCGCAAAGTCATTCAGTTTTGTTATAGCTGATACTTCCATTTCATGATTATCATAAAATTGCAGATATCGTTTCATTGTCATTTCTCCACCTCATCTAAAATCTATTTGAAATCACGCTATATCTTTGATACACTATTTACGAGCGATCACCGCTCGGACCTAGAGTTGTGGCTCTAGGCTTTTTTGTTGTTTAATCGTATTCGCAGCTTCCTAGCTCAATATCTTTTTGGCAATTTTTGCATTCAACGCTGCCACAATTTCCGTAATATGCATCGGCACCAAATTTGTTATAAACCGAATCATAATCATATGACTGAGTTTCATCACAACTTGGGCAGACAACACTTATTCTAACTGGCTTTGATTCTATGACGTAATGTGCTTTTTCCATTTACTCCACCCCACTTAGTAGTTCTGGGTTTTCGTGGATGTTTCCGATGACTTCCAAATCCGCAGTACAATTACTGGTATCTGCTACATCATCAAAACTGTAAGCATCAAGTGGATCAATACCATCAATATAAAATTGATAACAGTCTTTTTCTACAGCACCGATATAACTATATTCGCCAGCCACTTGCCTAACCACATCCCCCTCATAAATCTCAACACCGTTCTTGTCTTTTAGTCCGGTGTATTGCATGAGGATGATCTCATCCAAAAACCTCATGTAATTTTGATAATCATCATTGTATAATTGGGCTATAGTACACCCTTGAAACAATCCGTGACATTTCATCATTCCTCGTTCCTTATCCCACGCCCGAAACTTCGGTTTATTCATTCTTCAGTCTCCTTTACTAATATCTAATGCTGAAAATGCTTTGGCAAAAAGGATTGCTTCACATTCGTCTTCTGATGGCTCAATTTTGTATATGTCTTTTACCATATCTAGGGCCTCTTGTTTCACAAGGTCTCTTTTTTTATTTTTAATGCCAACACGTTTTCTCCATTCTGTTGCTTTGACCACATTTACAAAATAGCCTTTTTCCTCTAAGCATATTTCTAGGGTACCTTTTAACTTGGCTAAAACTTCATAGACTACTGGATTCCGTTGTACTTGAATACCTTCGATGTAAACAAACGTTACTTCAAACTTTTTACACAAAGTCATGCACTTTTTTATAATTTCTCGTATCCGCTCATTTGTCGGTCCCAAAGGACGGATAACTCCATAAGCTACAATTTTAGAGCTATCCATTTCCATTACGCACCAACCAGTTGCTGTTGTTGATTGATCAAATGCAATAAGATTCATTCAATATGCCTCCATTCCCGATTAGGCTTATAATTTGTTTTTATTGCATCACCGATGATAATCAGTTTTTTTCTAGCCCGAGTGACAGCAACATACGCCAAGTTTTGATAGTCATTTTCACTTGGTTGATAGGCAACCACATCCCATTCGCTCCCCTGGGATTTGTGAATGGTCAAGCCGTAAGCTAAATCAAAATTATTTTCTAAATCTTTTTGATTCTTAAAAGTGATAATTTCTTCACTATCTTTCTTTTTGGCACTATATGCAGAAATGATTTGGAAAATTTGGCCATTGTAAAATCGGTCTTTTTCGTTTGTTTTCGCAACAATCATGTCATTGATACTAAAATTAGGTGATACAGTGACCGAACCATGTTTGACTCGTTGCTGTTCATTGATCACTTTGACATTATGATTCGTAAAGGATAATGCTACTTCTGCCCCTCTTTTGAATGCTTCATCTGAATCACTTACGACCTCTATATTTGGCATTGGCATATTGGAATTTTGTGGAATACCTAATATTTCTCTTCCCAATGCGATGATGTCTGCAGATTCAGACCGCCAGTTTTCTTTTAACTCAGCCGTTTTGAAAATTTCTTGCAGACGTTCAAAAGGACGACCGTACTCAATTGGTTCAAGTTGGTTTTTATCCCCAACAAAAATTAGCTGCTGCTGATCATAGATTCGCATTAATTTAGCAAATAATGGGGTTGATAACATGCCGCTTTCATCGATTACGATTGCATCACAATTTGCGGGATTATAAACAAAACTGTGGATTGTCTGAACTTTTACTTTACTCCCCTTTATTTTTGACTGTAATGCCTCTCTTGCTTTATGAGTAGGCGCCAGCACAGCCACATGCTTTCCATTCAATTCCAACTGCTTGATTATTTCTGCAGTCACAAAGCTCTTTCCAGTTCCGGCTCCACCAACCAAACATGAAAATTGATGTTTTACACAAGTTTCCAAAGCTTCTCGTTGTTCTTTACTTATATTCAAGTGTTGGTCATATACCTGATTAAATGTTAATTTGTTTCGAGGAAGACTCCGGATCGATTTTGCAACATAAAGTGTGTCTTTTGTCGTTAGATAATATGGTTCTTCATATAAGACAACACCAGTTCCTTTCAAATCATCGATGTGAAGGGCTACGATATCACTCCTTGTTTGTTGCATCTTTGTAGTAACATCAACGAAAACTTTAGCTGCTCTTTCTTGTTCTTCAGTATAATTAATTCCATATCGCACGATTGCATTTTTAGCATTTTTGAACGCGTACCTGTCAAGTTCCATAAAAACCATGAACGGATTTTCTACTTCCAAGAGCTGATCAAAGAAATCAACCGGGTTGTATCGATCGGCTCGTCCATTATAATTTTTTGTGTTCTTGACAAAGGCATAAGTATACGTACTTTTAATATTTTCTTGTAATGCTTTTGAATAGTTCTTCATCGATATATCACTTCCACTTCTTTTTCAGGCAATCCGTCTAAGATTGCTTGAGCTTTTGTTTTCTCTATTAATTCAGTCGCTTCGTCATGCCATTTTTCCATTTCAGGGTTGTCTAAGGTGTCCTTTAAATACATATATACTTGTCTGTATGTTTCATTTCGGCTACCTTCTGGGACACCGTGATCCAATACCTCTGCTAACAATCTAGCTTGTGCGTGATTAAACGTTAACAATGACTTAGAACTATTAGAAAAATCGACCACATTACTCATTGTTTTTCGTTTAGCAGGTCTAAACTGTTCCACGTTGACCATTGTGCCAATAATTGTCGAAACGTCTGAAACTGCCAGTGGATAGCCCATAAGTTGAGCTACTTTTTTACTTGCCTCATCTATTTCTAGTTCCAACATTTTCGCTACACCAGTAACAACATTTTTATATTCTTCTTTGTTCATTTCACAATCTGCCATCAAGATGATTCTCCAACGGTTAGATCGATCAAAGTAGTATTTTGCTGTTGGGTAAATTAAACCGAATAATCCTTGACCTTCTAATTTCTCTTCTAATTCTTCTCGTGTATACTCAACATTGTCGATATCTATTGAAATTAAGCGACGGCCTCCCATGTAATTGTTATCTGATCGTTCGTTGTTTTTAAAAGTTCCATCAATAAAATACGCGAGCTGATACTTCTTGATATGTTTATATTCTTGTTCGGTGGTAGCGCCTGATAGTAATTCAATGCCACCAACTTTTTCAGCCTCTATATTGTCGACGTCATCCAGGAATGATTGTAAGGTTTCCGAAGGACTATGTTGCATATCGCTTCCAACAAATCCTTTTTTTATGTTCAAAGGGATTTCTATTGACAAAATACTTTGCAATAATTGTTCTTGTTGAGAGGCCAAAGCCTCTTCTTGTTGTTCTTCTGTTCGCAATTCCTCTTCGAATATATCTGTCTCATCTTTATATTCAAAACCAGTAAATTCAAATGCAACATTCGGGATAACGATCCAGCGAGCATTTTCACGCCCAATTTTTTTATTAGAAGTTAGTTGATAAATCCCTAATTCTTTGATATCTTTCATTGCATTCGCTAAATCATGAGAACCTACAATACTTTTATATTCTGTAGGCTTCATGAACCATTCTTGATCGACTTGGCGAAAAACTGTTGCTTGTAATTTAGTAAGAGCGTTCAATATCTCTTCTTCTGCCACAAGTCCTTTTTGGTAAAGTGCAAACATCATTCTATCTGCCTCTTCCACGTCACCTAACTCGTTAACAATGATTGTTGGATCAGCATTTCTGTTTCTGATTTGAACGAAACCAATTTCACTTTGATAAAGAAAGCGATGTCCATCATATTGTAGATTGAGTGATTGATCATCCAAGACCACTATAGATGGTTTATTCCATACCACTCTTCGTTTATCGATAACAAGGGTGCGTTCAGCATTTTTATAGATCATCATGCTTTCTTCAAAAGCATCGGCAATATTCAAATCAAGATTTTTACTTGAAAATGTGCTTCCCTTGATAACACTAGTCACATAATTTATTTTTTTTACATAAACAACTTTTTTTCTGTGCGTCTCAGTAATAAAGTTTTGCGATAAGTTCAAACTGGAAAATGTTGCAATGTCCTCTTTGTCTAAGCCCATTTTAAGGAGCAATTCAAACGTTCTGCTGTATCCTCCAATGGCCACAAATAAAACCTCGTCCATTCTCGTATGTTTTGTCAAACTAGTAGAATTAATTCTGTTATATATCTTTTTTAGGTTCTTTTTCGATTTGTCGAAAATTATTTCTCCCACTTGTTTTATCACTCCTTTCATGGTAAACTTAGTTAAACATTCGAATAGCAATTTATCAGATATACCCTTAAAACTTTGTGAAAAGTTACAAAAAAGGGTATATCTTTCTATTTATCTATATTATTAGTATTTAAATATACTAGGTGTAACTTTGTAACCAAATCGCTACATCCTTTGGGAGAGTAAGACTTAGAGTGGTTACAGAAAAGTTACAAACATGGTTACAGTTACAAAAGTTTTTAGTATTTTTTGAAATCCGAGGTTATTTATTGCTCTGTGTAACCACTTTGTAACTTTTTTTGTAACCTCGCTCAATCTCATGTGGCTCTAAAGCTCAAATAGGTTTTTGGCACTTTGTGAAAAATACGTTTGTAACCATGTTTGTAACCACTTTTTAGAACGGTAAATCATCATCTGAAATGTCAATAGTCGATCCTGTTCCACCGAATGGATCATTGATTTCATCTTCCATTGGTCCAAAATCGTAATTTCGATAAGGATAATTGGGATTCTTTTTGTTTTCGGTGATTGATAAATTCATCAAGAATTGACTACCAAGTACTTTTTCCAATGCCATTGCCGCCGTATACTCATCTTCCAAATCTTTCTTTGTAAATTCAATTCCTGCCATTGCTGCTAATTTGAGCAATGTACGTCCATTTTTTTCTAATACAAAAACTGGAAGTCCATCATCAAATGAAATATAAATCACTTCTAAGCGATTCTTGTCTTTCCCTGAAACAACCTCCAAAGTAATCGCAAGTTGCGTTTGTTCATGTTTATTTACGTCCGCTTGTGCTGATTTCAATCGAACAGGGTATGTTCCTGAGTCTAGCTTAGAGTTTGTTGCTACCTTATCTTTCTTTGGATCAAATCCTTCTTTTTTGATGTTGCTTAAAGTGTCTAATAGTCCCATGTTTATTTCTCCTTCTCATTTGTATTTTGTAATATTGGAAGCAAATCCATTTGATTAATGGTTTGCAAATTACCGATTAGTTGATCTTTTGCTCGGGTTGTTTGTGTTGGCTGCAGAACGATTACTCGCTCTTCTTTTTGGGTTTCTTGATTGTTGATAATAACTAAACGACCTACCAAAGGGACGATCCCCATAATAGCGTCAAGGTTCCTGACGTCTGGTTGAAACTGCGTGTAGACTCTGCCTGATTCCATCGTCACTTCTACTTTCTTTTCGTGAGCGAAAATCAATATATTTTTACCTAATGATTTTAAACTCGCGATAAAATCAAGCAATACACGATCAATTACACCGTAGTCTTTAATTTCGGGCATTCCGCTTTTTGATTCAGTTGATTTCTCATTCAACCAAAACTTTTGGAAAGTTGATAAATTGTCAATTACTACATTATCGAACTCAGAACTGTGCTTTAATAAGTAACGATAAAAATCGCCTAACTCATCAAATGGCTTCTTATTGTCCATTACATGGATTTCAATATCTTTTAATTTTGCTAAAACGTGATACATTCCATCGACTGAAAACAGAATCGTTCGACCAGTTAATGATTTAACCATGCTCGTTTTGCCTTTACCAGGTTCTGAGTAAACTAAGGTAGTCCAATGATCAAACCGATTGATGTTCTCTGATTTGAGTATTTTAGCCATTAAATCCCCTCCTAACTAATTAATTCTTCTGAAGATACAAACCCAGATAATTCTTTATGCCCCCTGCAATAATCACATTTTCCGCACATTCTAGGTTTTATTTCACCATTCTTTACACCTGAAACTCGTTCTAAATTCCCTTTGATGTTATTCAACGATACAACAAGTAACTCTTCCCTAATTTCGATTGCTTCTAAATCACAAGGGGATTGTTTGCTGACCGCGATAATATATGGTGTGAATTCTTTTTTGTATTTCTGCTCCAAAAGATTCTTATAAATGGCCATTTGTTCGTAGTAGCCATAGGCTTCAACAAAAGGTATCCAAACTCTACGATTTTCAGACCAAATTTTCTTATGAATATCTGCAGTAGTTTTTATATCTACAAAATACCCTTGTTCAATATTTAAGCAGTCGATTTTCCCTTTCCAATGTTCTCCGTGCAATTTTCCAGTGATGATAACTTCTTTCTCACCTTGATATAGATTGTTAAAAAAAGTATCTTTTTTCAGTCGTTGCACCATCTCTTCTGCTACAATAAAAGCTGCTCTTAACTTCCCTTGCTTCGTTAACATTTCGGGTTCGTGATCTTTTTTAAATTGCTCGTGTGCTTCATCACCTTCAAATGCTGAGTGGACATAGTTACCGACTAAAAAGGCTTCTGTGTTCTCTTTAGGTATTTCACCAGTCAATTCTGCTAACGCTTTTGCTTCGCACACTGTGAAGCTTTTATACTGTGATGCGGACATGAACTCCCATTGTTTCTCATAATAATTTTCATCATTCAAAGTTGTCATATTTCCACATCCTCTTATAAATTATCTAAAATTCGCAAAATAGAATTACCTAGTTTTAAATGGATGTCGATATCATCTGTTAAATCAAAGTCATCCATGTAACGATTTAATAATTTTGTATATGCCTCTTTTTTGATCTCAATCTTCTGCGCGGTAGCAGAATTTATATTTTCCGCCTCATATTCGTCGAGCGTTTCGATTTTACGACCATCTGTATCTTGTTTTACCTTGATAAAGTTATCTCGCTTCAACTGGCTGATGTACGCTTTTACAGAATTTTCATTAATGTCCAATTCTTGTGCAATTTCTTGATTGGTCGCAGTCGGATTAGCTTGAATGAATTTCGCTACCCGTTTCTTTCTTGTATTCATTTTTCTTCCATCCCTCCAATAGGTTTATTTGGCTTTGTAATAAGAAAATGTAATCATCTAACTCGAAATTCACACTTTCATCCATTGCTTCGAATTTGTCTCTCACTACTGGGACATCCGAATCCTGATAAACAGAAATGACGTTTCCTGAAAATAGATCCATAATTAGTGAAGAACCTGGACGTCCATTGTTTTCATGCATAATCAAACGATTAGGTATCGTATCATGCCAGTAAAGTTGTGCCATTTACCTCTCACGTCCTTTCGAGATTAAATTATTTCTCATCTGTTTCGCCTTTTCTAGGCTGAATACAATTACATCATCAAAAAATTCGTGATCTACATAAACTACATCAGTTCCTCGCTCCTCTAGTTCCGAAATTATCCAGTCTAAATGTTCAATAGTAGTCTCTATTTCAGATCACGTCCTTTCATGGTATAATTAATAAAATTGATTTATATTATTGGCCTTCTTCGTCTGCAAACGAAGTTGGCTCTTTTTGTAGTTTAGAAAGTCGATCATAACTAATCACCGTACGATCTCCATTGCTAAATTCCACAGTTGCTGCACAATTACCTTTATTGATAATTTTTACTACCACATCACAATCGATTAATGCTTGATCACCAATCTCCAAATCATTAGGTATTTTCTTACGTGCTTTCCTTGTATTATTTACAAAGCCGATTGAATAGATACTACTTGCTGATCTGTGTAGCTTTCTTTCTGGTGCTGACATTTGATTTCCTCCCTTAATTAATTATTTTTCGTTTTCTGCCATTAACATTGATCATCTTAGGCAGTTCAAACGTCTTGTTGACCACGTATACAGCGATCATGAGTAAGCCTGCCCATTTAGGCACTGTAACCAATAGCAATGCTAGTGGAACGTCTAGTAGTGCGTTAATTAGTTTTGATTTCATTTTGGTGCTCCTTTCTTAAATTCATATTGTTGTAAATGTTTCACCTTGGTATACTTAATACGTTGAACTGGTTGTATAGAGAGGAGTCCTTCTATGCCAAAAAGAATTTCAGTTACTTCAGAAGACAGCAATGGAAGAAATCAAAATTTTCATGACAATTTTAAAGGTACAAATATGACTAGAAACCAATTCGTTAAAGAGATTAAAAACGGTAATTACGAGAATTATCACGTTAGAAACATTAATGGAATTGATACCCCCGTATCAAACCCAGATAAAGCAAGAAACAACAACTTAGATTAGTTCTTAAACTCGACCAGTTCAACATTTATAGAATCATGAGTTATTAGATTGTCATCATTAAGACTAGCTAATAAGTTGCCTTCTCTGTCAGTTACGATGATCTCTTTTATGTCTTTATCATTGATTTTCATATCGGTCACTCCTTTCTAATTTTGGGTATACTTTATCTATCAGCAAGTGGTCCGCTGAAATAAAATAAGCGAGGTGTTTAAAATTAAAATTAATCCTGAAAAATTTGCTTTAGCATGTGTCGCAAGTTTTCAAAATGATAATTCTTCTTTCACAAGTGGAGATGTTATTGATGATAAACTTTCGCATTACCAAAATGCTTATTCAGCAGCTTTAAAGCACAACAAAAGAGAATCTGTAAAACTCGATGACTCTCTCAAGCAACTTGATGAAGAGCCATTCTCATACTAAATTCAATTTAAATAATTTAGAGTAGGTGAAATATTATAGTTGATTATATTAGTCCCTTCGACGAACAGTTTCTCGAGTATATGAAGAAGCAACAAGAAATGTTCGCGCCAATAAAAGAACGTTACGAGCTACTTAATGCAGCATTAGAACCAAATAGACAAATTATTGAAGCTGTATCAGAAAACCTCCGACCTTACATTGAACACTTAAACTCAATAACAAGACTAATCAACATTTCTCCTCCTGTATTACCCAATTTTATTTCTGAAGATACGGAAGAGTATGACACTGAACAAGTAAAATCTAATATTATCTCTCTAGAGGATCGTTTGCATGATCTTGCTAAGGAACAAGAATTATCTGATCATGATCAAAAATTACTCGAAAAGGCTCTTGTATTCATTAGCAACCAGTCTTCGGAAAACTCTACAGAGCTTAGAGATAACTCTATCGCTACAGCCGATCCAAACGCAGAAATCAAGGATGCAGACGCAGATAATGGGTGTAACGAACTTAATGAAACGGGTAACCCCGAAAATGAAAAACAGGTTGTAGACAAATTTCCAAATAGTAACCCCTCCTTTGTGGAAAAATTATTTTCTAAAGAGACTTTCCAAGAAGAAGCAATTAGCTTCATTCATCAGTCTGTTTATAATTGGGTCCTGTTAGCTTCTGTCGGTAAATTAGATCCACTGATTTTAGCTATTTCAGTTGTTACATTACTAAGAATTCTGATTCCTAAGAAAGATTAGTTCCTATTTCAAATTTTATCGAAGCCGATTCGTCCGCCAACGTTTTGGCTTCTTTTAACAATTCAACATATCGTTCAGCTTTTTTAGTCGCTTCATCAATTCCACTTACTTCTACTTCAATATTTACTGATTCATTCATTCCTTTTCCTCCTTCCATAAAATTGATAAGCTACATGCTATCCATATCACTACTAAAAAAGTGATACCCTGTATAGTCTCGCCTTCATAAAAACTGACAATTGAGATTAAGATGAGTATCAAGTTTCCTAAAATGATCATCTTAAAACCTCCTTAAAAATTTTCATGAATAAATTCTAGAAACTCTGGATGTTTATATATCCACTTTCCTCCGTCTTTTTTAATAAGTTTCTTTTTAATATAAATCGATTTGGTAGTGTATTTCTTAATTACCCATTCTTCGGTGTACCCGATTATTTCTGCTACATCGGATGTAAATATCCACGGACGGTAATCTGTTGGCTGCATGTTTGATTCATGTTCTTCAAGCTTTCTATCAACAATTTTTTCAATCTCGTTTTCTAAGCTCATATTCTTTACCTCATAATGTTTTGGCTAACATTTTTTATTTGTTCTCATTTAATAATTTGTTGACAAAGTATTGCTGTCCTTTTGCGTACTCAACAAAATCTTTATCGCTCTTATTCAAATATTTATATGCTGTTCTTTTTGACATTTTTAACAATCTACACCATTCAGCAACATTATGTTTTTCTTCATATATTTCAATAATTCTCATATGACGCTGTTTACGTCGATTCTCTGTTTTAGATATCCACTGACAGTTATCTGGTTCGTAATTACCGTACCCATCTATTCGGTCAATCTCGTAATTATCTTTATAACCATTAGAAATTGCCCAATTGTGAAAATTTTCAAACCTAAGCCATTCATCGCATATTTCAATTCCTTTAGCTCCATAGGTTTTATAAGATGTTGCTTTTTTGTTATAGCAGCGGGCCTTCATACCATTCCAAATTATGAATGTTCGAGGTTTTCCGCCAGTTGTAATACCGTGTTTTTCAAGTTGCTCTACACGCACATCATGAGCCAAACATCCACAACTTTTACTTTTACCTTGAATTAATTTTCCTGATGATACAACATGTTCTTTCCCACAATCACATCTGCAAAGCCACAAGCAATTACGCCATTTGTTTACACCTACTTGCTTTATTGCTATGTGTCGCCCAAAACGTTGATTAGTTAAATCTCTCATCACTTTCCCCTTGAAAATTTATTTATAAAATAAACTTGTCCACGTCCAGAAACTTTTGAAGTTTTGCTTATCGTAATAGTTCCATCTGAATGAGGAATGGCTGTTTCCTTTATTTCGAATAATCCCAGCTCCATAGAATATTGTGTAGGCATATTCCAATCCGCACCTTTTCTCTTGATCAAGTAACCATTGTCTCTTAACCATTCAAACAACCGATTTGCACCAATATCTACACCATTCTGTTTCAATATCTTCGCAAGTTCTCCAACTAGAATTGAAGTTTTACTTGTAGCAACAGCATCTGCAAAGATTGCTTTAGGTTTTAACTCTTGATTTTCGAGTTGAAGTGATTCTATTTTCTTTTGTTGAATTTGCATGGCACGCTTTACCACCATGTCTGGATTGTTCCAAGCTTTTTCGACTGATATAAAATAGTCTCTCACTTCAAATCCTTTAGATGTGCCAGTCATCATTGCAATATGTTTTGCCATTTCAACTGACATTGCATAATCTTGTAATTCCTTTAATCCGCCATACTGATTTTGCTGTGTAGTTACAACTACAGAGCTAAAATCAACGTTTTCTCTGAATGGCTTGAAATTTTGTGTAACCCATTGACTAAAGCGTGTCTTTATTTCTAGTGCTCGATGTAAATCTCTAGCACTGACAAGCTGCTCATCATTCTCATTTGTCGTTACTTTGATTAAATTGTTCACTTTCTGCCCTCCTTTATCCTTTTTCTTCAATTGTTAATAATTTCTCACTTTGATATACTTTATTTATCAGCAAGTGGTCTGCTGAAATAAAATAAGCGAGGTTAAAAAAATGAAAGAAAACACTAACACTCAAGTTGACTTTGAATGGCAAGCTATCCAAATTGCAAAAGAACTCACTGTTGCGAAACTAAGTAACGCCTCTGTTGCTAGTAGCACCGAAGAAGTTGGCGAACATATCGGAAAAATGTTCTTAGCTATTCACAAAGAAGTGAAAAAATCATTTACAAATTCGGATAAATAATATTTATTAAAACTCTTGCCACATCTGGAAGAACGCTTATTTCTTCTCGTGTGGCACCTTCTTTGCTTGCTCTTTCTACAAATTCAAGTAATGCTTGTTCTAACTTCTCTTGTTTATTTTGTTCCATTTCCCTTCACCCCTATCGAATTTTGTAATATGCGATAATGTCAGTCATTTGCTTTAAATGCTTATCTGGATTTTTCAATATTTTTCTAAGATACTGTTCCGTTATACCTAAAGCACTAGCAACATCTGGAATATCCCAGCCGTTTTTAGCAAAATGGTTTAAGATTTTCTGTTTCGTTTCTTGAATATTAGCCATGACCTCAACTCCTTACACTTTTTATTAAACAAATTCAGCAACTAGTTTATTAACTACGTTGACTTTTTTTAACCTGAATGTTAAAATCTTTACATAGCGAAATAAGACTAACTAACTTTGATTTATTCACTTTCTTGGCGGATAGCGTATTTAGATCAATATAGTTTTTGTTGTCTTTTTGGTCGCTGAACTTGTTTACAAGAATTATATTAACATTTATGTTTACCAAAATCAAGAATTTTAACACAAATGTTTATTTCTTCTTGTGAAATTTAAGGAGAATATTGATATGACAGTATTTGAGAGGATAAAATTTTTATCTAAAAAACGTGGAAAATCTCTAAATGAAGTTGAGGAGGACCTCGGCTTGTCAAAAAATGTTTTGTATCGTATGAAGCAATCTGATAATCCTACAAAGGAGAGATTAGAGATATTGGCTGATTACTTTGATGTATCCGTAGACTATCTTCTTGGACGTACTAATCAGCCGCAAGACTATTATTTTAGTGATGCTTCTATTAATTCAATAAAAAAAATATATGAGGGAACAGACACCAACTATTTAACTCTGTTAGAAAAGTTGCAGCAGCTAGATGATGACGAGATTCAAGCTCTAGAGAATATGGCCGATGTGATGATTGCAAAAAAAAATAAGAGCTAAAATAGCTCTTAAGGTAAAACCTCTTTTATTATCTTTATGATAAAACTCAGTGCTTTAGGATCCTGTATCGCTTTGACCAGTTGATAGATGAGTTCTTTTTGTTCTTCCATATTGATGACACTCCTTTTTTATGGAGTGCACTGCTCTTTTTTTGTAATAACTAACAATAATTAAATATTTCAAATCATATTGATGAAAATAGCTGTTATATTGATTATTGAATGTTATACTATTATTGTTGTAGCAAAAGCTACACACAAGGAGCAGTACACTAACGCGAATAGTGTATATCGTTAATATGTCGACTTTCCCTCGAATATTAACGGCTCCTATTTTTTATACACCTGTTTGAATAATATAAATTGAGATAGCTGCAACAATAGCGATAAATGACATAAGTACCACCCCCTCAATATGTTTTTACAATCTAATTGTAACGAAGAAAATTCCCACTGTAAATAATATATTTTTTACAGTTTCTGAAACGGAAACCATTTAACAGCAATTGTTCATTTTTATTAGAATTGTTTATCAAAAAAATACAATTCACTAGTGGTTTGTTTCTATTTCGGAAACAGAAAGGCTTAATATGCTAATAAATGATACTATCAAATTTTTTAGAACAATGAAAAACATTCCTAGTTCTTCAATGTTTCCAGATCATTCAAAATCTTATTACTCTAAACTTGAAAATGGAAGATCATCGATAAAAATAAATGAGTTGAATAATGTTCTCAATAGACTAGAATTAACAACATCGGAGTTTTTCTTTTATTTTGATGATGGATTTGATGGCGAGTTCGTGAACTTATTTAGAGACTGCTCTATTCACCCTGAAGATCATATGCGAAAAGAAAATCTCTTAAAACACTATTATTCGATTGAAATGGCATATAGTAAAAATAGTAAGATTTTAGCTCAATATTATTCAATCAAATCACACTTCTTGGGAAAATGGCCTAATATTAAATCATTTTCCAATACTGAAAAAGAACACATTATTAACTATCTAACGGAAAAATCATTTTATACATATTATGATTATGTCCTTTTTTCCAATTCTATTGTCTATTTTGATAGAAGGCAAACGCTAGATGTGACTACTAGAATGCTACCAATAGCTTGGGAAAGTTTTCGTGATCATGAAACAAAAAAATACGCTTATACCGCTTATATAAACATTATTACTGCTAGAATATACAATAAAGAATATGATGAAGCCAAACTCTACATCGAAATGGCTGAAAAAGAAGATATAAAATCCTCAAACTATTTCTTCAAATTTTCAATACAGTACTTAAAAAATATGATACTATTTATCGAAACTGAAGATTTAGTATATTTAAATAAAATCTACAATTTTATTTCACTAGTTGAGGATGCTGGAGATAGCTCAATGGCTAATCTTTTAAAAGAAGAAGTATCAAATTTTGCTCTAAAATCTAAAAAAATTTCTGACGGAGAGATATATCCCAATACCCTCATGAAAGATCAATGAAAGATGCTACAAACTATGTTGGAGCATAGATAAGAGTTTATCTCTTTGTAATCTACAGATAAATACAAAAATATTATAAAGTGAGGAATCAGAAAATGGCTAGATTAAAATGTCCAAGTTGCAAATCATCCAAAGTTCAGTTAATTGATAATGAGGCTAATATTAAGAAAACGAAAAAGTCCAGTTCCTTGAATTTAAATCCTCTAAAACCTTTTACTGTTTTTAATCACAAAGAGAAAAAAGTTAAGAAAAAATCTAAAGGTAAAATTGCTATGGCTATAATGACTGGTGGAACATCCACGATGGTCACTGGATTAGCTGATAATAAGAGTAAGGAGTTCTATTGCACAGAATGTGGTAAAGTATTCAAATCAAAATAGACTTGTCTTTCAAGTGTTCCCTTGAAATTGACATTCAAAAAATTATTATCATTTTCAATGTTGCCGAAGGATAGTTTTATGAATAAGGAAAAATATAATTTGATATTTGAAAGGAGTGATGATTAAAGCCCTATATCTACCCTCATAATGTTTTGGCTAACGTATTGAAAGGAACGAATAGATATAATGGCTAAACCAAAGAAGTTAAAAAACGGTATGTATTCTTATAGATATAAAGTAAAAAGTCCTATTAGTGGTAAATGGATTGATAAATACACAACACAATTCACTGCGCAACAATGTTATGATGCTGAAATAAAAGCAAAAAATGATGCTCTAATGGGCATATCACCTGAGAGAATGCTCTTAATCCCCTTCTTTGATCTTTGGGTTGACACTTTTAAAAAAGGAATTGTCGGACCAGATCATTTGGGAAAAATTAATGCAACTAGAAAATCCCTTATAGATTTTTTCGGTAAAGATATCACACTGAAATCCATTGATAGAATTAAGTATCAGCGGTGGATCAATCACATGGGTATTGATCTTAATCATGCTAAAAAGACTGTTTCAGATAAACATAAAATTGCAAAAGCAATGTTTACAGAAGCAATTGATTCAGGATATCTATATCAAAACCCTGCAAACAAAGCTAAGATTATTGGACGGGATACAACCGGAGAAAGAAAAAAGACCTTGTCAATTGAGGAATGGTTGAAACTAAAAGAAGTTATACTTTCTTCAGAAGAAAGTGCTTCAAAATATATCTCGTTGATTATGATGTATTTAGGAACTAGATTCCAAGAAACTACCGGGCTTACAAAAAAGGACTTTGATTTCAAGAATCATACTTTGTCAATAAACAAAGCATTTGATTACAAGAGGACCAAAAAGAACACCACAACAAAGACTGTAAACTCCGTCAGAGTGGTAGACTTACCAACAGACTTAGAAATCATCCTACGCGATTATATCGCCAAATTAGATCAGTCGAAAAAAGTAATTAAATTACATGCTCCAACTAATGACTATCTATTTACAAATGACTTTGGTGAACCTATTACTAATGCTGCTATTAATAAATATCTAGCTAAAAAATGTAAGTTGGCCAAAATCCAAAAGATTACTTCTCATGCATTTAGACATGCAAGAGTTGATTTGTTAGTTCTTGCTGGTAGTGATATGATTTACACACAAAAACAGCTTGGTCATAAAGATGCTTCAGTTACTTTGCAATATTACAGTACTTTAAATCAAGATATCAGAGATAAAAATAAACTGATTACTGAGGAATTTTTGAAGAGTATTGATGGTGGTTTATAGGTGCGTTTTAGGTGGAAAACAAAATAAGAAAGCTGTATCCCTTACGTGACAAGGGATACAGCTTATAGGTTATTTGCGCTCAGGGCGCGTCTAGCTAACCAAT
Organism: Enterococcus wangshanyuanii; assembly: GCF_002197645.1. Classification (NCBI taxonomy): domain Bacteria; kingdom Bacillati; phylum Bacillota; class Bacilli; order Lactobacillales; family Enterococcaceae; genus Enterococcus; species Enterococcus wangshanyuanii. The sequence continues at coordinate 1,503,734 of NZ_CP021874.1, forward strand.
ATTTTCTGCTACAAATAGCATTATAGCACAGTTTATTCTTAGATGGCGGCTCAGCTTTTCATCTTTTATAATATGACTGTATCTAAGCATCATCATAAAGATGATGTTTTTTTATCCCCTAAAAATAATTCTACACTATTTCCCCAATAAATTTCTCATATTTCTGATAGATATAGCCAAAATTTGATAAAACGCCCGTTTATTTTTATGTTATGATAAATCTTCAAAATATATTTGTTAGGGTAGGGGTTATATTGGGAAGGCTTCATACAAGGTTATTCGTTATCTCTCTTTTTTTAGTGTTTATGGAATTTATTACTCATCGTTACTTCGCTCAAAGCACCATTATTGATACAGTATCAGTTTATCTGATTATTGCCTTCATTCAAGGTGGCATTTTTTTCTATTTTCTACTTTCATTTCTATTGTTGATTTATTTAAAGTTGACCTCAAAAAAATAAATGGTTTTTTACTAAAAAAAGCGGTCAGGATGGTATTATTCCTGCCGCTCGATCTTTTATCACTGAACCATCGTTTCTAAATCTAAACGAATTTCATGTTGTAATTTTTGAATTTTTTTGATTTCTTCTTTTTCTTCTTCTATGTGATATTTTTGAGCGATCAAATGATTGTAGGAGATGATATAGCTTACCGCCCACAATCTGGGATTTTTGATGATTTGATCTGCTAGCGGGTATAATAATGTAAAATGCAAACGAATTTCTTCGGTAATATCCACTAGTAAGATTGGAGCAACATTGATCAATTCTTTTTCTAAAAAGAGCAAAATTCGCTGATATGCTGCACAATCCAGTGGGGTTCCTACCGCTGCTGGAACAACTGTATATGTTTGATTATCTCTCCACAAAAACTTTACTTCTTCTTTGACATGTAACTTGACAAGTTCCTCTAAAATCCACGACCGAACTAAAATATGTACCCGCCCATCAAGTAATAAGTTTTTCCCAAGCCTAATAAAATCATCCTGAGGTAAATTCAATGATTTTTTGATCACAGACAACTGCTCATAATAATCATACAAATTCAGCTGATTTAGTTCTTTTTTCACTTCCGAGATCTTTACGGATTCAAATTGTTGATACTTTAGCTCAACATGCTTGATCTTCTTTTTCAAAGAAATAAGTTTTCTCATCTCGCCGCTTTGTTCCATCAAAATCCGCTCATTGATAATACTATGCGCTTGAAGGAATAACTGATTCTTAGTCAGCACCTGAAGATAGATCTCTAAATAGTCCAGATATTCAAAATACCTCTCCCTCATTTCTGAAGCGACATACAAAGCTTTTTCATAATTTTCTGTGTCTAAATAGGTTTTCACTAAGATCAGATTCAAAGGAAAATCCTGTTTAATTGCATAGGCCTTTTCAAAATATAAGAGTGCGGCTTCTTGATTTCCGAGTTGGATCGCTTCTTGTCCCATCTCAATATATCGTTCGTAATTTTTGGGAAATGGAATCTTATTCGACAAAAATAACACCACCTTCCTAGTGCTCATTCTTCATGTAGCTGTTTCTTTATGTCTAAATAATATCAAAAAATAAATAGTCTGTACATTTAAAACAAGATATTGTACCTAAAGACATTTATACATGAAAAAAATCGGTGATTTTAATATAAATTTCGGATAATGATCGCTGCTTCAGCCTGCCCTTCAGCATTCATTCGTTCGGCTTTTTCGATCAAAGAATAACCTATATAGAATTCTTTTGTCAATTCATCCTGAACTTTGAATTCTACAACTTCTTCCACATAAAAAGCATTCGGTTCAACCTCTTGTACACTATCCCAGCCCGTATCGATAAATACCTTGGTATCATCAGTGACCGTTTTATTTTTTTCTAGTTCTTCCACTAGTTTTTTCAACTGTGAAAAGGTCATTACTTCTACTCTGTTATCCATTATTTTACCTCACTTTCAACTTTTAATTGACTATTTTTCCAAACAACACCTACTTCACTTCTCTCCTCCATCATAACCTAAAATCCAATTTTATTATACTTAAAATTAAAAAGAAGGAAAATAAACTTTTGGTTTATTTCCTTCTTTTTAACATTCCTTATTCTTTTGTCAGTTCACCGTCTTCAATCCGGTAAACATTGTCGCTCCATTCGATCATTCTTGGATCGTGAGTTACCATGATCGTAGCTTTCTTTTTTTCATGTGCTTCTTTTGCTAGAAGTTTAACAACTTCATACGCATGTTCTGTATCCAAACTCGCTGTTGGTTCATCTGCCAAAATCAAACTTGGCTCATTGAAAAGTGCTCTGGCAATCGCAACACGCTGACGTTCCCCACCAGATAAATCCTTAGGAAATTTCTGCATTAGATCTGCGATGTCCAGTGATGTCAATAACTCTTTGACACGAGCTTTTTCCGGCTTTTTCTTTTCAATTTTGTCTACCAACGTGAATTGCTTCTCCACAGTTAAAAACGGAATCAAATTAGACGCTTGTAAAATGAAACCAATCTCTTCAAAGCGTAATTTAGACCGTTTCTTTTCACTTAGGTGGGTAAAATCTTTGCCATTGATTTGAATAGTACCGGCACTTGGTGTTTGCAAACCGCCAGCGATCGTTAAAAAAGTACTTTTACCAGAACCTGAAGGACCAATAATACTAACAAATTCCCCTGATTCAACATTCAGGTTGACTCCTTTTAATGCTTCTACTGCAGCATGGCCTTTCCCAAAGGTCTTTCTAATATCATTCATCACTAAAATATCAGCCATTTTTCTATCCTCCTATCGCCTTCATTGGATCAACTTTCGTAACTGTTCGAATTGAAAAGACGCCGCCAAACACAGCGACAATTACTAATACGACACTGTATATGAGCAAGTTCGTCGTATCTAATTCAAAGGGCATTGCTGCTGGCAATATCAAGTTGGTCAACAATGTCAAGATCACGCCAATTGCAACACCGATCACACCCAAAATAAAGGTTTGAGCAATAATCGATTGAATAATATAACCATTCGAAATCCCCTGTGCTTTCATCACGCCAAACAGACTCGTTTTTTGAAGAGTCATCACATAAATAAAAATACCAATAATGGCTGCAGTAATGACAAATAGAAAATAGATCATTGCATTCAATGTCAGATTCTGTTCACTATAACCAGGTAATTTTTCAATAAAATCTTCTATTTTATATTTTGCCAAATGATCATCACTTGCGTGTAATTCGATTTTACTCGTAGGCGTTGATTTTACGACAATTCCATTGATCGGCGTCTGCTCTCCTTCAATGATTCGGCCAAATTTGATTTCTTGCCATTGGTCGATCGATGTATAAATCAATGGAACAATACTAAAGGTATTTTGTTTCGTTATTCCCACGACTTTTAGCGGCTTATCCAGCTTTCCTATTTTTACGGTATCACCTAATTTGATCCCTTTGTCTACTAAATTTTGAGGAACGATGATTTCTCCTTCCTTATTAAAATAGCGACCTTCAGTCAATTCCGGTTTGATTGCACTTTTCTCAGTCACACCAAAAAGAGAAATATTGATTTTATCTGCTTCTTTATTTTGCCCTGTCTTATTAAGTGCACCAGCATATTGCCCTAAAGGTTCTTTTATTTTTGCATCTACTTGTGCAAGATCAGCAATTACTAAGCTGGACGCATTCAAGCTCTTATTTGCATCATCCGACAAGACGATACTCGTAGCACCCCAATTATCCACACCCTTTCTAACTCCTTGAGCTAATCCATTCGCTAAACCGGATAACATAAAAGCAACATAGGCTACTAGCACAATGACTCCGACAACCAGTGCATAGCGTAATTTAAAATACTTCATTTCTTCTAATCCTAAAAACATCTCATCCACCTCTTTTTATCAGCTGATAAAAAATCATCTAAAAAAAATAAACTCATTTTCTATCGGTTGATAAAAATATTATCACAAAAAAAAGAATAGCACAACTTTTTTATCAAACGATAAAAAAAGGCCATTCCTTATACAACAACACCATGTAAGACCATTTGCATCAATTCAGCGATTTGCTCTGATCGTTCATTCTCTGTTCTCAGTTGATGAACGGTTGAAAATAATAACGACAAGCTCATCAGATAAAACTGCGCTGCCTTTTGAGAAGAAACATGACTATTCAACGGTTCTTTACTTGTTTCAAAAACTTTTTGAAGTGGTTCTAAGTAATACTCATTCAAAATATGAAACAATTGCTGCTTATTCTCAGGCTCCATCTCTGCAGCACTTTGATGGATAAAAGAAAAAATATCTCGATGATAAACATTCAACAATGCATGTGTACAATCGATCAATTGATTTTCAAGAGAATCGTTTTTTTGAACGATTTGTTCGATCTCCGTTTTTAGCTGACTGCCGATTTGTTTGTTGATCTCAACAAACAAAAGCTCCTTCGTTGAGAAGTGGTAGTAAAGAGCAGGTTGTGTGATATTCGCAGCTTTAGCAATATCACGAGTGGATGTATTTTTGTACCCGTTCGTTAAAAAAAGCTCTTTTGCCGTTTCTAGAATCGACTGATGTGTAACATCAAATACTGTCTCTTTTTTCATCCTCTTCCCTCCATTTCATCCTGCTTTGACCCTTTTTTCTTTCTAAACTATTTTAAATCAATTTGAAGAAAAAAGATAGTAAGGAAAAATGAACCCCTGAGAGTAACAGTATTTAATAAGCTTTGATTATTTTTTTATGACAATCCATGGTCAAACAATTTAGATAGATTTGTTTTTGACATTTAAGAGCGGTTACATTACATAAGAAAGAAAATGTGCAATAAAAGTGCATTTTTTGTAAAAAAAGCAATAAACATTTAACCTCCCTTTTACAGACTATTTTTTTAGAGTGTGTTTAAATACTAATGGCCTTTGATTAGGTGATCCATCTACTACATAAGAAAACTTTAAACTAAAGGAGAATTTTTTTGAAAAAAACCACTACCTTGACCAAATTATTGATTGCAGGCATTGCTTTTTCTACTAGTTTATTTCTCAGCGATCAGGCACATGCTGCCACTCCTGACGACAACAAAACTGCCGTGGAAAAGCTCATTAGTGAATCCTCACAAAAGTTGACACAATTAAAAACAGTAAAGCTGAAATCTGTAGAGCAAACAAATGAAACGACAGATCAATTATCATACATAGGAATGAAAATCCAAAAAACACAAACGGCGATTGAACAATTGGAAGACATTCAAACGGTCGGAACGGTTACTGAATCTGCAAAAGAAAAAGGTACACCTACTTTGACATTGGATTTTGCTTCTGTTGTAGTTCCAAAAGGAGAGGTCAGTACTCCACTTGACGAAAAAAAAGAACGTCTTGCTGAATTAAACCAGCAACAAAAAGAATTGCAAACAACTATCAAAGAGCTTAGTAAAGAACAGTCAGATCTCACCGATCAGGAAAATCAGCTCTCAAAAAAAATCGATCAAGCAAAACAGCAACAAGCGGAACAAAACAAGCAAATCGATACACGATCAGCAGTCATAGCAGCAGCCAAAACACATTTAGGTAAACCATATGTTTATGGCGCAGCCGGCCCTGATGCGTTTGATTGTTCCGGTCTAGTCCAAGTTGCTTTTGCTTCGATCGGTCGCTCTTTAGGTCGAACAACTGTTGACCAAGAAACAGCAGGTACTACAATTGCCGTTTCTGAAGCCCAAGCAGGAGACTTAGTTTTCTGGGGCAGTCATGGCGGAACGTATCATGTTGGTATTTCAACAGGAGACGGTTCCTATATTCATGCACCCGTTCCTGGAGACGTGGTTCAGATCGCAACTGTTGCTTCTTATTCACCAGATTTTGCTGTACGAGTGCTATAAAAAACTGCTCAGTCATTGTAGCGAGCACCAAAAATTAGACCTGAACATTCTAACTTTTGGTGCTTACGTTCATGATAAGCAGTTTTTTGTCCTATTTCACTAAAAATTCCTTATTTAAATAATAAAATAAACATTTGAACAGATTGTTCTCTCATTTTTTTAGATAGAATGCTAAATTCTTGAGAATTATGAGAAAGTATGCTATTTTATAGTTGTGTGTAATTTGATTTGTGTTCCCTCCATCGATCCCGATGGGGGAATCTTTTTTTTATTCAGCTGACCAGCAAGGATGAGTTGAATATTGTTGCTTTTTTTGCCTCATTTAATCTCTTCGATCATCCCTTCTCATGTGGGAATCTTGCGTATTTCGTTTCCTTCTCTGCTCACTATTTTCTTGCTGCCACATATGTCTTTCTCTCATTTCAGTTGAATACATAGCTTCATCATCAAAACGTCCAATCGCTTCAACTGTCGGTGTAAAACTGATCGACCCCAAAATCATCATACCAAATAATAATAGACTGCTTTTTTTCATTGTTTGATCCCTCCTATTTTTATTCAGTCTAACTAGTAATTGTGTCGAATATGTGTCGAAAAAAACTCCCCTAATTCTTTGTTTATTGACTATAATAGAAAGAAGAAGCAGGAGGAACCCTTATGAAAAAGATTTTGATCGTCGATGATCATCAGCAAATTACTGAAGTTTTAAAAGCATATGTTTTAAAAGAAGGTTTCACACCAGTGGTCGTTTCTAATGGACAAGAAGCACTGAATGCCTTTTATGAACATACGATCGAACTGATTTTACTGGATGTGATGCTTCCGATTCTTGACGGGTTTGAGGTCTGTAAAAAAATCCGCGAAACATCTAATGTCCCGATCATCATGATCACTGCCAAAGGAGAAGACTATCATCGCATCATGGGTCTAGATATCGGTGCAGATGATTACATCGTCAAACCTTTTTCTCCAAGTGAAGTCATGGCCAGGATACGAGCTATTTTACGCCGGATTGAACGGACTGATGAAAACCAGCATACAATGGCCTATTTGACTTATGATAACCTCGCTCTTTATCTAGATGAAAAGAAAGTCACTATTGACCAAAAAGAAATTCTATTGACTAAAAGAGAATTAGAACTGCTCTGGCTGCTTTTATCTCATCGGGAAAAAGTTTTCTCACGGGATAATTTGTTGGATAGCCTTTGGGGCATTGATTATTACGGTGATGCCAGAACGGTCGATACACATATCAAACGTTTGAGAGCAAAGTTGGATGAAGTTGCTCATCCACAGTGGGAAATTGCGACAGTTTGGGGACAAGGCTATAAATTCGAGGGAAAAAGATGAAAAATAAACTAACAAAAAAACTCATTTTATACTTTTCTTTGACATTATTACTGTTTTCTCTGGTGATCGGTTTAGCCTTTCGTTTCTTGTTCTCAAAGCAGACCATTACGATCCATACAGAAGAAATGTCTCGTCGTGCAGCAGTGATCGCAGACAACTTAAGTGACTATCTTTCTGAGCAAGACTCTGTAGAAAATGATAATAGTTCATCCATGCACGGCATGATGGGCTCTGGTTCTTCTATGAAAATGGATATGCATTACGCTTCGTTTATCAAATTCATGGATCAATTAGCCATGGATGATCTTTGGATCGTAGATGAACATGCTCAAACGATTACTGTGGGGCATGGGATGCATCAAAAAGAATACAGTGAACTACCTGAAGATGCGCAAAAAGTCATCAAACAGGTCTATGCAGGAAAAACAGCAACTAGTAATGCCTTTAGTAACTTTATTGGAGAACCAACCGTAACAGTGGGCGAACCAATCAAAGATACAAATGGTAATGTACTGGCCGTTGTCTTACTCCATTCTGCTGTATCAAGCGTGCACAAAGAAGAAAGAAAAGGCTATATGCTGCTTTTAGCTAGTATCTTGATCGCATGGATCATCGGTCTATTGCTTTCTGTCATCCTTTCAAAAAAATTCATCGCACCGATCAATAAGATGAGTACTTTTACAGATGACCTAGTGATCGAAAACTATCAAAAGCCATTGCTCATCTCAGAAAAAGATGAAATCGGTCAACTTGGAGAAAAACTGAATATCTTACGAGAGCGCCTCTTAACTGCTAAAAATCAGCGGGAGAATAGAGAGCAAGCTCAAAAAGATTTTTTATCTACTGTTTCACATGAATTACGCACCCCTGTAACTGTCATTCGCGGCTCACTTGAATCATTAACTGATGGTCTTGTCACACAACCAGAGAAAGTAAACGAGTACCATCAGCAATTATTGAACGAAGCTATTGTTTTGGAACGATTGATCAATGATCTACTTGAGTTATCACGTTTAGAAAATCCCGAATTTTCGATCACAAAAGAACCGGTGCCGATCAACGATGTATTATCAGACAGTTTACGCAGCCTACGACTGAAAGCGGCTGAAAAAGAACAGATTCTGACACTAAAAACAACTGTAACTCAACCTGTGATCATTCAGGGCGACTATGGTCGTATTCGACAGCTCTTGGTTATTTTAATAGAAAATGCCCTTAAATTTGCACCTGTTCAAACAGCGATCACAATTGACACAGAACTGAAAAAAGATTCATTGATCATTAGTATTCATAACTTGGGACCAACGATCCCTCAAAAAGAACAAACACAGATTTTCACCCGTTTTCACCGCTCACAATCAAAGCAGCAGTTAGATGGAACTGGATTAGGTTTAGCTATTGCCAAAGAAATCGCGGACCGTCACCAATTTAAACTAAGTGTTCACAGCTCAACAGAAGCAGGAACAACCTTTTATTTAAAGATTCCATTAAAATAAAGAACCCTGAACAAAACGGAGCTTTAGTTTTGTTCAGGGTTCTACTTCTTAATAAGCGATGGTCTAAAATTAGTTTCTTCTTATTTTTCGGAGCTAAATACTTTTATCTCATCCTCTTTATTCCACAGTTACACTTTTCGCCAAATTACGCGGTTTATCCACATCATATCCTCTTTGTAACGTAGCAAAATAAGCAATCAATTGAGTTGGAACAATGCTGACCAAAGAAGTCAGTAATGGATGAACATCCGGTAAAATCACTTGATCGGTTTCTTTAGCTAAGGAAGCTAAAGAGATCACAAAATTATGTGCTCCGCGACTTTCGACTTCCTTCAAATTTCCTCTCGTATGAGCAGCTGTTTTTTCATCCGTAATCACACCAAAAACTGGCGTCCCTTCTTCGATCAATGCGATCGTACCATGCTTTAATTCACCCGCAGCAAATCCCTCTGCCTGAATATAAGAAATTTCTTTTAATTTTAGTGCCGCTTCCATTGAAACATAATAGTCAGTACCACGACCAATATAAAAAGCATTTCTTGTAACAGCTAAATAATCTTCTACTAACTGACTGATCGTCATTTTATCATCAATGATCGTTTCCATCACTGATGCAATCACACTTAACTCGTGTGCAACATCAAAAGCTTTTGAGGCAGAACTTGCATTCTTATCACCGATTGCTTTAGCAAGTACCGCTAAAACTGCGATTTGAGCTGTATAAGCTTTAGTAGATGCGACAGCGATTTCAGGACCTGCATGCAGCAGTAAGGTATACATAGCCTCTCTAGACAGCGTAGACCCTGGAACATTTGTGAGTGTTAAGGATGGAAAACCTAAATCATTGATTTGAACCAATACTTGCCGACTATCAGCTGTTTCTCCACTTTGACTTAAAAAGATAAAGAACGGCTTATCTGAAAGCAGTGGCATATTATAACTAAATTCGCTCGACAAATGAACTTCGACTGGGATGCCCGCAACCTTTTCAATGATCGTTTTCCCGATCCAACCAGCATGATAACTAGTCCCGCAAGCAACGATATAGACACGGTCGCTTTCCCTGATTTTTTCAATGATCGTTTGATCGATCGTTGTTCTGCCGACTTGATCAGTATATTCCAGAATGATCCTGCGCATAACAGCCGGTTGATCATCGATTTCTTTTAACATGTAATAAGGATAGGTTCCTTTTTCAATATCACTCAAATCTAATTGTGCTTCATAAGAATCACGATAAACGAGCATTCCTGTTTCATCTTCGATCTCGATTTTATCTGCTTTGACCGTGACTAACTCGCCATCAGCGATTTCTACAAAGCGATTGGTTTGGCTAAGCATTGCCATCGCATCACTACAGATCACGTTAAAATCTTCTCCTAAACCGATCAATAACGGACTTTTATTTTTTGCGACATAAATCGTCTCTGGATCCTCTTTATTGATCAGCGCAAAAGCATAAGATCCTTTAATAACAGCCAATGCTTTTTTAAACGCTTCTTTTGTATTTTGTGTTTCTTTCGAAAAATGGGCAATCAAATGGACAACGATTTCGGTATCCGTTTCACCAGCTAGCTGTTCTCCTTGAAGATATTCCTGTTTGATTTCTTCAAAATTTTCGATCACACCATTATGCACCAAAATAAATTGGCGATTTCCTGCTGTATGAGGATGAGCATTCCGCTCACTCGGTTTACCGTGAGTCGCCCAGCGCGTATGTCCGATTCCGACAGTTCCTTGCACTTCTTGACCGATTTGAGCCTGAAGATCGGCGATTCGACCGAGTGATTTCACTAGATAATCCTGCGTATTTACTCCTGTCACAAAAATCCCAGCTGAATCGTATCCTCTATATTCTAACTTCTCTAGCCCTTGAACTAAAATATCCGTTGCATTTTCTTTTCCGACAATTCCTACAATTCCACACATAATGTCTATTTCCTACTTTCTTATTTGTCTTAGGTCATGATCAAAAAAACAGTCAAGAGGACATCAATGAGTTCCTGTTTATCTCATTTTTGTAATCATCAGAGTCTTTTTTGATCGATCATTATATGTTTCTATTCTGCTTAGCTGAATCTTTGTTATAATTTTGCAATTATTTTTTATTTCCAGCTTGTAGAGTGCAGTCCCTAGAGCTATCCGCCGAATGTTTCGATAAGCTCTTTCCTCGTCACCTGAAACAACAGGCCTGGCGCTATCCCTATATTGGTCTAACTATCCTCCTTAAATAAATTTCAATAGAAACTGCATTAATAATATAACTAAACTAATATATCTGTCAACTTTTAATTATAAAAATAAAATTGGTATACATAGAAACCTCTAAGAAAAAGGAATCTATGTATACCAATCATATACAAAAATAATGATTTATTCGCCAGCACCAACGGTTAAAATATGCTGGATCGGTATCTGCTCAGACTGTTTTTTTAATAATGTTCATAGGCATCTGCTGGCGTCCAGTAGTGGACACTAACACTTTATCCTCCGTATCATCTCGTGTGTTTCAAATATACGTACTTTCCGCTTGATCTTATTAGAAAAAGAAATACGCCCTTTCTCCCGTTAGCCATTCTATTAAAAAGGGTTATAAAATCTTCCCCCATTCACTTTAAATAAAGCAAAACTTAAAATTGTCAGGATCAGCGCCAAGCCAATTACGACAAGATCAGCTAAATGAAACGGTTGTTGTGCGTACCAAGTTCGTTTTTTCTTTTCACCAAAGCGTCGTAATTCCATCGCTGTACTGATTGTTTCAATTCGATCCAAACTAGATAAAATCAACGGAAAAACAATTTGAGCAGTCCCCTTCAATCGCTGGTTCAATTTCCCTTTTTTAGACATCTCAAAACCACGAGCCTGTTGCGCCAATGAAATATTGATAAAATCTTCTTGGATATCTGGAATGTAGCGAATCGCTAAGGCCACTGCGTAACTAATTTTATAACTAACTCCGATTCGATTTAAACTAGAGGCAAATTCACTCGGATTTGTCGTCAAAAGAAAAATCAGAACAAGCGGAATCGTACAAAAATATTTTAAGACTAAATTGAACTCATAAAATAATTGCTCCTGCGTGATCGTAAAACGTCCAATTCCTTGCCAGATCAATGTTTTCGAGCCATAAAGCGCAACGCCATATTCTGGAGAAAATAGATAGACTGCAATAATATTCATCAATGAAAAAACAAAAATAAACGTAACGACAAACGAAATTTGGTGCCATTTAATATGCGAGAACTTGAATAAGACGAGTGAAAATACCGTCATCCCAAGTAAAAAGCGCGTATCATAAGTTGTCATGCACGCTACAGACAACAAAATCAAGAAGATCAATTTTGCCGTACCGTTTATCTTATGAACCACTGTATCATCAGGAATATACCCTAGCATTTGATGTTCATTCATGTAAAACGGACCTCCTGATCATATGTCATAAAGTTTTTGGTAAATAGAAATGGATCAGCTAAATTCAAATGCTTAGCAAATGTGAATAAACTCGTTTCTTTCAATGATGCTTGTTCTACTAATTGAACATTTGTCAATACGTTGATAGGGGTCGTATCTGCGAGGATCTTCCCATCAGACAACACTAATGTACGCTCAGTATATTCCAGCATCAGGTGCATATCATGCGTAATCATCGCGATAGTCATGCCCATCTTGTTCAACTTTTTCAAGAAGCTCATCATTTCTGTGTAATGCTTAAAATCTTGTCCAGCTGTTGGTTCATCTAAAATAATCATTTCTGGTTCTAATACTAAAATTGATGCAATTGTTACTCGTTTTTTCTGACCAAAGCTAAGTGCCGATATTGGCCATTTTCGAAATGAATAAAGGCCGCAGATTTTTAATACTTTTTCAACTTGCTGATTGATTTCATCCTCTGGCAGCCCTTTTAATACTAAACCTAAAGCTACTTCTTCAAAAACCATTTTTTTAGAAATCATCTGATTTGGATTTTGCATAACAAAACCAATTTTATCTGCCCGTTCTTTGATCGAAAATTGTGTGAAGTCTTCATTCTGCCAGTTCATCTTTCCATTCTGAGGTGTAATAAACCCGCAGATAGCTTTACTCAATGTGGATTTCCCGGCACCATTTTTACCAACGATACTAAGCATTTCACCTTTATTGATCGTCACTGACACATCGTTCAGTACTAATCGACCATTTTTTTGATACTGGTACGTAATCTTTTCTAACGTCAACAACGGTTCCATTTTCTTTTGTTCAGATTCCTGTGATTGCTCTTTCATCCAGTTTTCCATTTGTTCCTTTAACTGAGGAGCTTGAACCTTTTCACTATCTGATAAATGTTCGACAGTGGTCAGATCCACGCCAGCATATTTCATTGCAGTTACATAAAGCGGCTCACGAATTCCTTTTTCTATAAGGATATTCGTTTTTAAGAGTTCATCTGCCGGCAAATCAGCGACGATCCGTCCATCATCAAAAACGATGACACGATCTACTGAACGATATAAAACATCTTCTAATCGATGCTCAATGATAACAACCGTGGTCTTCACCTGCTGATGAAGGTCGTCAATCAAAGCAATCGTTTCTTTTCCTGCTTTTGGATCGAGATTTGCCAAAGGCTCATCAAATAATAGGATAGGCGCTTCATTGATCAAAACGCCTGCCATGGATACACGTTGCTTTTGTCCTCCTGATAAATCCTGTGGCCGATGATGTAAAAAATCACTGATTTCGACCACTTCTGTCCATTTTTTGACTTCTTGTTTCATCGTTTCTTGCGCGACCGCATCATTTTCTAGTGCAAAAGCCACATCTTCTCCCACCGTCAAACCAATAAATTGACCATCTGTATCCTGAAGGACAGTTCCCACGTCAAATGACAAGTCAAATAAACTGGTTTGAGTCAACTCTTTCTCGTTGATCTTCACGCTTCCAGTAATTTCGCCTTCGTAACAGTATGGAATCAAGCCGTTGATACACTGGGCAAATGTCGATTTCCCACTGCCGCTGGGCCCTAAAATCAAGACTTTTTCCCCTTCATAGATTGTTAAATCGATAGTATGTAATGTCGGTTCAGCTTGGCTATGATACTGGAAGCTGAATTTATCAAACGTGATCAGTGGTTTTTTCATGGATGCCGCTCCTTTTTTCTATGTAAAAAAGACAAGAAAAGACGATTAGCTAAAACAGCCGTTTTTTCTTGTCCTTCATTTCTATTTTACTACATAACTAATCTTTTGTTAAACTCCCTTTTTTCGTTCGAGTTGCAGCATAAGCTGCCATCAATAATGTACCGATAATTCCAACAGCAATGATATTTAAGACCACTGCAATAACACCTTGTGTATAAACTTTACTGGCAGGCTCACTGTAAATCAAAACATCTAATGTCGGAGCGATCAATCCCCAAACTACAGCATTTCCAACTACTTGATATATATTAAAATGAATAATGTCTCTTTTCGTGAATTCGCCATGCTGTAGATCGATCTTTCTTCCTGCAAAGCCATAGATAACTCCAATGATTCCTGAACAAACGATCCAGCTCCACCAAGCACTGCCGTAAGTTGTGAAATCCTTTAATGTGTGTCCGATCAATCCGATCAGTCCACCTGCTACTGGTCCAAAAATAGCTGAAATCAATGCTAAAAACGGATACGCTGTCTCAAGGTTCGTATTTGGAAATCCTGTTGGAATCACTACAAATCGTCCTAAAATAACAAAAACAGCTGAACCAATGCCAATTGCTACGATCGTTTTTACTGAAAAATCTTTTTTCATTTTCTCCACTCCTACTCAAAAATAATCTTTGGTGCTTTTCTCAATTGGATCGTCCAGTCCGTGCCTGTTCCGATATGATATAATTTTGAGAATGAATCTTGGTTAACAGCCACTCCGATATTAACTAATGAGTTGACATACACCAACGGTTCCCCAATATTGACATCTGCAAATGATTTTGCAAATTTCATAATATTTTGATATACTTTTTTCTTTTTATGATAGATTGTCACTTGCAGCTGATCTCCATGACTGATTGCTGTTTCCTTTAGAAATGCTAAAGGAATATTCGTCCATAGTGACCCAAAACGAATGTCCAATACATCGATACTGCCTTCTAATATATGCTCATTTTGTGTTGCTTCGATCAACGGCAACGTTGTAATCGAAGCTGTATCAACAACACTGCCTAATTCTTCAAAAGAAATCTCATTACTAGCCAGACGCGCACCATTATACGCATAGATATCTCTACCATGAAACGTATGGCTTTCTTCTGAGTGTGGTAAGCGGCTGGTCACTTCATCAATTGCCCGAATTTCTTCGATTCCTTGATAGTGTAAAATGTGTGTTAACGAGCCATTATCCGGTGTGATGATGTAATGCCCTGAGCCTGTTTTCGCAACGATACTTCTGCGGGCGCTACCGACACCTGGATCGACTACTGAAACAAAAACAGTTCCTTTCGGCCAATATTTGACTGTTTGATACAACCGATAAGAAGCTGCCCAAATATCATATGGGGGAATCTCGTGGGTCAAGTCTTCAATGGTGATTTCATCGCTGACCATATGTGCCACGCCATACATTGCACTAACTGCACCATCACCAAGACCAAAATCTGTTTGTAAAACTAAATATTTTCCCATCTCATTACCCCTTTCATGTCTAAAATCACAAAAAATTGTCGCATTGAAACAATAGATCTAACTAGATCTGTCAATTCTCAAATAATACTACCTTTTTATCCCAAATCTGTCAACGAAATTATCGAACGATCCGCCTGAAATATAAATAATCATTCGTTTTTAAATCATAAAAAAAGACAAAATAATAACTTGAGTTGTTATCACTTTGCCTCTTTTTTTGTTGTTTCTATTTAACTATTCTACACCAATTTCAGCTTTCACGACATCGGCGATTTTATCCACATAATAATCTACTTTTTCTTGTGTTGGTGCCTCAGCCATCACACGTAGTAGCGGTTCAGTTCCAGATGGTCGAACTAAAATACGTCCATCACCGTTCATTTCTTGTTCCATCTGCTCAACCATTGCTTTGATTGCAGGAACCTCCATCGCACCGTGTTTATCCGTCACGCGAATATTTACAAGTTTTTGCGGATAAACGGTCACTTCTGCTGCTAACTCTGATAATTTTTTTCCAGTTTGTTTCATGACATTTAGCAATTGAATACCGGAAAGCATCCCATCGCCTGTTGTATTGTAATCTAAAAAGATCATATGTCCTGATTGTTCGCCACCAAAATTATAGTCGTTTTTACGCATTTCCTCTACGACATAGCGATCACCTACTTGTGTGATGACATCTTTCATTCCAGCTGCTTCAACAGCCTTACGGAAACCTAAATTACTCATCACAGTGGTTACGATCGTATCTTTTTTCAAACGATTTTTTTCTGCCAAATACTTCGCACAGATAAACATGATTTTATCCCCATCAATGATATTCCCAAGTTCATCTACTGCAATAATGCGGTCACCATCACCATCAAAGGCTAAACCTGCATCTGCATTTTTTTCGACAACCATTTCTGCTAGTTTTTCGGGATGTGTTGAACCAACACCATCATTGATATTCAGTCCATTTGGACTAGTACCCATAGTAAAGAACTCTGTTTCTAAATCTGCAAATAAACGGTTAACTGAAGTTGCAGTCGCTCCATTGGCAGCGTCGATACAAACAGTGATCCCTGATAAATCGCCTGGAATTGTTTGAACTAGGAATTGTGAATATTTCAATAAGCCTTCCGGAAATTCATCTAATGAACCTAAACCTTCTGCAGAAGGACGAGGCAATGTATCTTCATTTGCATCAAGTAATGCTTCGATTTCCAACTCTTGATCGTCGACTAATTTAAAGCCATCTGAACCAAAGAATTTGATCCCATTATCCTCAGCAGGATTATGAGAAGCAGAAATCATGACCCCAGCAGACGCTTTTTGCAGTCTGGTTAGATAAGCAACACCAGGTGTTGAGATAACGCCTAACTGGAATACTTCAATTCCTACTGACAATAATCCGGCAATCAGCGCTTGCTCCAATAATTGTCCGGAAATACGTGTATCCCGACCAACCAGCACTCTTGGACGACGTGTAGAATCTTCATGTTGACTAAGTACATATCCGCCAAAACGGCCCAATTTAAACGCTAATTCTGGTGTCAATTCCTTATTTGCAATTCCTCGAACACCATCTGTTCCAAAATATTTACCCATCTTAACTCTCCTTCTACTATATAAAGGTTTGTTTATTCTTTTGATACAAGCCCAAACAAATCCTTTAATCACTCAATTTATCTTGTTGATTCAGTAGTATCATTTTCTTTTGGTGCTTCATTCGTTGTTGTTTCTGTGACTGGTCTACTGGATGATGATGAACTAGACGACGAACTGACAGAGCCACTTGAAGGGGTAGAAGTCGGGGTTTCCTGACTTGGATCCACTCCCGTCGCTCCTTGGCTACTATTCGTTTCCGAATAATTAACACTACTGTCTGTAAAAATCGGATTGATCGTTACTTCTACTTCCTCAGGTGAAACAATATAATCTGAACTCGTTGGTATCTTAACTTTCTTCTTAGTAGATGATCTTATATTGCTAATATCTACGGGAACTTCAATTGCATCGATCGAATCTAAAATAGAGTTAGATCCTCTGATCTCTGCTTTCAACTTCGAAAGACTAAATGTATAATTCGCTACCCCTGACGGCGGCGATCCTGTAGGAACTACTGACAATCCTACTTCTTTTGATGGCAATGACAATTCTACTACTACTTTGACCTGCGGCGCCGGGTTTTCAATACTTAATACTTGCCCTTTATTGTCAAGTGCCTGGACATTCACCGTTTGTTTGATCGTATCCACGGATTGCTTAACATTTGATAACGGCGCAACAACTCGTTCGATCGCTTTTGCTGTTTCTTCACCTGTCGTGATATCGACTTTTTTAGGACTGATCGTCGTTTTTTCTACAGTATATCCTTCTGCTTCAATGGATTCAGGTAATTGTACCTGCACATCAAAGGCTTGAGTCACTTTGTTCTCGACAGTAACAGTGATTGTTTTAGGCTCGATCTCAGCAGTGACTGCCGTACTCAATCCTTTGACTCTCAACTGGATCTCAGAAGTGCCAAGTGAGGTCTTGGTTAAATCGGCAACTACTTGAAAATTCCGAGTATCTTCATTTGATTCGCGGTTTAACTGGATTCTGTTTGCACTACTTAAATGAACATTGACTGTTTCTTCATACCCCGAAACGAAGTATTTATCTTGGTCATATTCTAGTTGAACTGGAATATTGTAGAGCATTTCATCATATACTTGATTCGTATTGACTAAAACAGAGGAATTGTTTGACGCATTTGCATTGAAAAATAGCAATAATGCAAATAATAATGCGAGTAATGCAGAAAACCAATTGCTTTGAGAGGGTCGTTTCATTTCTTTTTCGCCCCTTTCGTTACACCATCGATAAAGTGCTGCAAAAGATTCTTTTTATCTTTGTTTCCTTCTTCTGGAACTAGTTCTGCTCGAAGAATTTTAAGATATTCTTCCTGAGTCAAACGCGGAATCAGATCATTATTCAAAGTCAAGCTAACATCGCCTGTTTCTTCTGACACGATGATTGTTATCGCATCACTGACTTCGCTGATTCCGACCGCCGCTCTGTGACGGGTCCCAAATTCCTTAGGGATCAAATTACTTTCTGACAATGGCAAGTAGGCACTTGCAACAGCAATTTTTCCTTGCTTTACGATCACCGCACCATCGTGTAAAGGTGTATTAGGAATAAAAATGTTGATCAGCAATTCTCCTGATATATCTGCATCTAGATCGATCCCTGTTTCGATATATTCGTCTAATCCTGTATTTCGCTCGACGGTGATCAGCGCACCGATTTTCCGTTTTGACATATACTGGATCGCTTTATCAAAAGCCAGGATCATCTTCTCATCTTCCTGCTGCTCAGATCTTGTTGCTCTAAAAAAAGAACTGCGACCTAAATGTTCCAGCCCGCGCCGGACTTCTGGTTGAAAAATAACGACAGCAGCAATCACACCATACATGATTACTTGATTCATCAACCATGATAATGTATGTAGTCCAATGATCTCACTCAGTATCCGAATGACTATAAAAACTGCGACTCCTTTAAGCAACTGAACAGCTTTGGTTCCTCGAACGAGCATAATCAGCTTATAGACCAGATACCAAACAACTAAGATATCAATAATATTGATAATATAATCACGGGATAAGAAATCTGATGATATCAATTGCTGCCAATAATTTAAGTCGAATAATCGACTAAGTTGAAAAGACATCATAAACCTCACTTCTCTCTGAAGATTTCTTTATTAGTATACCATACTCTTTTATTCGGTTACAGAAAGGAGAATAAAAGATAGAAAAAATTTATGAAATGAATTGTAAAATAACACATTAATAAATGAACGTACGCTTTTTTGTTCAGCGTTTTTTTAAGTATGCACTGCCAGCTAAATGAATACTTGCTAAAACTGCAAAAATACTGGTAGTCAAAAGATTGCTTACACGAACTAGACAGATCGTGACTAAAATGAAAATAGCCAGCAACTCCAGAAAGAAAGCGAGCAAAGCATTCATCGCTTGAAAAAATTTCATATACTCACTCCATTTTTAAAGCAATCACAGCAATGGCTGGATAGAACCATAAAGTTACATCCAGCCACTCCATTGATTATTCTTCTGTTTTTGCTCGTTTCGCTGCCCGTTCTGCACGTCTAGCTTCCGCTTCTGGATCAACCATACGTTCTTTTTTGACACGCGGAGCCTTTTCAGCAACTACGTCTATATCTGTTTTTTCCAGTTTTGCCTTGATTTTTTCTTCTTGGCCAGCCATTCGCGCATAATTATAGAAACGATTCTTCGCATCATCTACTGTCTTATCGAATAACTTACCAGCAAATTCCGGCTGAGTGGATTCTAAAGAAGAGAAACGAACTTGTTTACGCATAAAGTCTTTCATTTCAGCAAAATTCGGTTTTTTATAATCCAAAGTCATTGGATTTTTTCCTGCTTCTCTAAGTTCAGGATTATAACGATATAGCGACCAATAGCCGGAATTGACTGCTTCTTTCGCTTCCTGTAAGGTCTTGCTCATACCGCCCGCTAAGCCATGAGTGATACAAGGTGTGTAGGCAATGATGATCGAAGGTCCAGGGAAGCGTTCAGCTTCTTCAAATGCTTTGATCGTTTGCATTTGATTGGCGCCAGATGCAATTTGCGCTACATAGACATTGCCGTAGGTCATCGCCATCATTCCCAAATCTTTTTTAGAAACATATTTTCCGCTGGCAGAAAACTTGGCAATTGCAGATGCGGGTGTTGCTTTTGAGGTTTGTCCGCCAGTATTCGAGTATACCTCATTATCTAAAACCAACATATTTACATCAGCCCCACTGGCAAGTACGTGATCGATCCCGCCGTACCCAATATCATACGCCCAACCGTCACCGCCGATCATCCACTGACTATTTTTCACAAATAAATCATGATCAGCGTATACTGTTTCTAAAGCAGGCTGGTTCGTTTTTTCATCCAATAATGCTGCTTTCAATTTCGCCGCACGCTGCTGAGTTCCCTCACCAGTATGCATATGCTCGATCCAGTCTTCCATCAATAATTTTAATTCCGGAGAAGCAAAAGGCATCGCTTGTGTCATCTTCAAGGCTAAATGTTCACGGCGTGTTTGATTCGCCAATAGCATTCCATAGCCAAATTCAGCATTGTCTTCCAACAAAGAGTTAGACCAAGCAGGTCCTTGACCTTCATCATTTGTCGTATAAGGTGAAACAGGAGCGGCACCGCCCCAAATGGAAGAGCAGCCTGTGGCATTTGCAATCATCATACGATCGCCAAACATTTGCGTTAGTAATTTTACGTACGGTGTTTCACCACAGCCGGAACAAGCGCCAGAAAATTCCAGTAATGGTTTATTGAATTGTGTTCCTAAAACCGTATTTGGTTTAGCAGGGTTTTCTTTTTGTTTCAAGGTCATTGAAAAGGCCCAGTTCATCGCTTGTTCTTTTTGCTCTTCGTATGGTTTCATCACTAAAGCTTTGCCTTTAGCTGGACATGCATCGACACACAAACCACAGCCTGTACAATCCTCAACGGAAACTTGAATACGATACTTCAAGCCGTCTTTGCCGCGCATTTCTCTTACGATATATCCTTCTGGGGCTTCTTCCATCTCCTCATCATCTGCGAGGAACGGACGAATCGCTGCATGGGGGCATACGAATGCACATTCATTACACATGGTGCAACGGTCGCTGATCCATTCTGGAACTTCAACCGCAATGCCGCGTTTTTCAACAGCCGTTGTTCCAAGCGGCATCCGACCATCAGTCATATCGTTTTTGATAAACGCTCCAACAGGAAGTTCATTTCCTTCCTGACGATTGATTGGTTCGACAATTTCATGAACATAATCCGTTACGTTCGCTTTGCGGACTTTCGGTTTAACTTCTATTGTCTTCCATGCCTCAGGTACTTCTACTTTATGCAGTAGCTCTACTGTACGTTCGATCGCCTGCACATTTTTTTCTACGACAGCCATCGACTTTCTAGCATAACTTTTGTGGGCTTCTTCTTTTAAGATCGGCAGCACTTCGTCAAATGGCATGATGTCAGCAAGTTTGAAGAAAGCTGTTTCCATCGCCGTATTGATGCGACCGCCTAAGCCAACTTCGCTCGCTAATTTAACTGCATTGATCGTGTAGAAATTGATTTCATTTTCAGCAAGGTATTTTTTCAGTTTGTTTGGTAAGAAGCGTTCTAATTGTTCATCATTCCAAACGGTATTCAGTAAAAACGTACCACCTTTTTTCAAGCCCTTCACTAAATCATACGTATGCAAATAGGCAGCTGTATGACAAGCAACAAAATCAGCATGTTCGATCAAGTAAGTTGAGCGGATCGGTGTCTCACCAAAACGTAAATGAGAGACAGTTAAACCGCCTGATTTTTTTGAATCATAGTAAAAGAAGCCTTGTGCGTATTTATCTGTATGATCACCAATGATTTTGATTGCTGATTTATTTGCACCAACTGTACCATCTGAACCGAAGCCCCAGAATTTTGCCTGATAGGTTTTGGGATTCGTTAGATCAAGGGCCTCTCCACAATCAAGTGAAGTATAAGTGACATCGTCAACGATCCCGATCGTAAAGCGTGATTTTGCTGCTTTCTTTTCTTTTTTTAGTTCGTCATAAATCGCGACGATTTGATTTGGTAAGACATCTTTTGAACCTAATCCGTAACGTCCGCCGATGATCATTGGACGTAATTCTGATTCATACATCGCACTTTGAACATCTAATAATAACGGTTCTCCACCGGCACCTGGCTCTTTGGTACGATCCATCACCGCAATGGCCTTAACTGTTTTTGGCATTTTTTCTAAAAAGGTTTCAACTGGAAATGGACGATATAGATGAATATTTAAGAATCCAACTTTTCGTCCTTGCTTTGCCAAATAATCGATCGTCTGCTCGATTGCTTGAGCGGCAGAGCCCATTGAAACGATCACTTCTTCAGCATCTTCTGCACCATAATAAGTGACTAAGTCATAGTCTGTTCCTCTTAAAGCATTGATTTCATCCATATAATGTTTCACGATCGTTGGAATTTCTTCATAGTAACGGTTGATCGTTTCACGTTGTTGAAAATGGATATCTGGATTTTGATTCGTTCCGCTAACGGAAGGATGATTTGGGTTCATGCTTCTGCTACGGAATTCTTTGACTTTTTCTTGATTTAATAATGGTGCTAGCTCTTCATATTCAAGTACTTCGATTTTTTGAATTTCATGACTTGTTCTGAAGCCATCGAAAAAGTTAATAAATGGTACGCTTGATTCGACTGAAGCCAAATGAGCAACGGCCGATAAATCCATCACTTCCTGCACACTGCTCTCACACAACATGGCAAATCCAGTTTGGCGGGCAGCCATCACATCCCCATGATCGCCAAAAATATTCAGCGCATTTGTGGTTACAGCCCGACTGGCAACGTGGAATACTGATGGCAGTAATTCCCCAGCGATTTTGTACATATTCGGGATCATCAATAATAAACCTTGTGAAGCTGTATATGTCGTTGTCAAAGCGCCTGTTTTCAATGAGCCGTGTACGACTCCTGCTGCTCCAGCTTCTGACTGCATTTCAACAATTTTGACCGGTTGACCAAAGATATTTTCTTTGCCTTCTGCTGACCATTGATCAACTAATTCAGCCATTGTTGAGCTGGGTGTGATTGGGTAAATAGCTGCTAGTTCTGTAAAAGCATACGATATGTAAGCAGCTGCTGTATTTCCATCCATCGTCTTCATTTTTCGCATTATGATCGTCATCATCCTTCTATTATATAAGTAGAATAGTTGCACGCATATTCTTGTTTATTATAACGGAAACGAATTGATTTTGAAACGGTTTGTCGAACTTTTTCACAAACTTTTACACATTTCTTACTTTTCACATGGAAAGATTTGACTATATTTAGCTAAAAACAGAAAAAGGACTTCACAAACTCTACTTTTTGCGTAAGTAAAATTTGGGAAGATCCTTCAAAAATAATTACTTTACTTTTTTCTTAAATCGACAACCTTTTTCAGCTAAGCGGCGGATCACTTGATAAAACCAGTCATCTTTTGGCGAAATCCAATTCTTTTTGATCTGCATCCGCTGAGTTGGATCAAAATAATGAGGTGGCGTACCATCTAATCGATTATGGCTCTTGGTCGCATCATACCGAGGGCGTTCGCCGTAATTGAAAGATTCACCGTTGGCGATCGGCATTTTCTGGTAGACTGTTTCTTGTGTTTTCGTCGTCCACTGGCTGATCAGCTCTCCTGCTTCATCAATAATAAATTCACTATGATAATCAGCAGATAAAATTTTTCGATAGAAGCCGCGCTTTCTGATTTTTTTGAGCAATCCTCTTTTTGTTAACACTCGTTGCCCACTACGAATATCATCTGCAGTCACATCTATACCTAAAAGGGCTCGATTGTGATACTGAGGGTCTGCGTAAAACCACTTGTTTTTTAGGATCTTTTTGATTGCTGCTTCATCAGTGGGAAGATTATGCTTTGCACGGTATTTTTTTACGTATAATACATTATGTTTGTCTAATTGATGGCGAAATTGATGCAGCATGGTTTCATCAGGATAATTTTTTTTGAGAGTTGATCGGTCTATCTTTTTATCTGAGTCTTTGATTTCCAATCCATTCGGATACGCTCTTTGAACAGTTTTTGCAAAAATATCTAAAAAAGAAGAGCCTGGAGCCATCTCAGGGTCGAAGCAATGATCAGAATGAGCCATTTCCAGATCGTTCTGTTCATTCAGAAAGCCCCCTAATTGTTGTATGACTAAGTGGATCTTTTCTTTGTCAGGTAAGTTGCTATGAATAAATAATTGTTCATACAAAGGAGAGCCAATAAGGGAAAGTTTCTTTTTAGAACTGTTGAGAATTTCAGTATAATGATCATCTGCCAAGTCAACCATGCTTTTTATATAAACAATATATGCAAAAATAGCTTTACTATCCCAGTTCATTGATTGAAGATTGTTGGTTTGTTTCAATACTTTCTTTTTATAGGTATGAAATTCTTCCTTTGAAAGCTTTTTCGGTTTCTCCAGCTTAGTTTCAAAGCAATGACTTTGTTCTAACTCTTTCATCGTTCGCATAGAAACTCACCGACTTTCTATTTTTCTTTTTGACACTCCCATTTTATCAAAAAATAGAGTAATCAGAAACATTTCTGACTACTCTACTAATCCAGTCTTTTTTAAAAAATCCCTGCTTGATTCAAAGAATCCACGTACTCTTTGATATTTTCTGAATAGACGATACTGAATTCACCTGTTGTCCAATAGTTCAGCCAACGCATGATGTAATTTGCGTCTTTATCTTTCCAAGGGTGCTCAATACTATCTTGGTAATACTCATTATACTCGGGTTTAACTTCTATTGATTGATTAGGAATATTCGTTCTACCTGACCACCATTCTAATTCATATTCGTTCTCTCTTTTGTGCAATGCTAATGAACCAGTACTTGCATAGCGGTATTCACCGTTCTTTGTTTTTTCTATGACATAATACTTATTGAACGTATCAAAATAAGAATACCCATTCATCTTTGGAGGTAGTAGCACGTCTGGGTTATCTTTTCTTTCTTTTGACACCTTCAATCCTGAAACATAGTTCTTGCTTCCATATCTTTCCTCTTCTTTAGCTTTAGATACGGCTCCTATACTAGAAATACGGACAAGTTGTTCGCTATAATCTATTAAAGGAGTTTTTATTATGCAGACAAAAAACACAGCTACAAGATATTCAAAAGAGTTTAGAGAATCCATGATTTCATTAAGTCAGACCGGTCGGTCTGCGAACTCACTATCGAAAGAATACAATGTAAGTGTCTCTACACTTACGAAATGGATACGGCAGGCAGATCCATTGGATCGAAATGTTCTTTCAATAAAAGAGCAAGAATTGCTAA
Source organism: Enterococcus wangshanyuanii (assembly GCF_002197645.1). Classification (NCBI taxonomy): domain Bacteria; kingdom Bacillati; phylum Bacillota; class Bacilli; order Lactobacillales; family Enterococcaceae; genus Enterococcus; species Enterococcus wangshanyuanii. The sequence continues at coordinate 1,528,979 of NZ_CP021874.1, forward strand.
AAGAAAATAAACGCTTGAAAGAAGAAAATGCTATTTTAAAGCGAGCGGCGGTGCTTTTGGCAAAGAGTTGATGGCCAAAGGACGAGCGACTGTCTTACGAGTCGTTCGTGTCAATTTAGAAGCAAAGCACCGCATTACTCGTATTTTAAGGGTTCTTAAAATCCCAAGAACCACCTATTATGCGTATTTAAACTGGATGCCTAGCGATCGAATGCGCAGACGCCAACAGATAAAAGAAAAGGTATTGAAATCCTGGTTAGCCTATCCGATGTATGGATATCCAAGAATGACAAAATATTTTAAAGAAGAACTGAATATCCCTGTCAGTCGTTACCTAATTTATCGTTTAATGCGTGAATTAGGGATTCACTCTCGGATGATAAAGAAAATGAAAAAACCTAAATCTTATACTGAAGTCGCTCAATTACCTAATCTAATCAGAAAAAAGAGTGATTGGTCTAAGGTTCTTTTAACGGATATCACGTATATTCCAGTGAGAGGAAAGTGGGCGTATTTAGCCAGTCTCTATCATCCAGAAACCCGTCGGGTTATTGCTCATAAAGTTGGTGCCCACATGACGAAAGAATTAGCAACAAGCGTGCTAGAAAAAGTAAATTTACAGGCACAAGGAATAGAAATAGTACACAGCGACATGGGAAGCCAATACACAAGCGACTTATTTAATCAGACATTAACGAATAAAAAAATAAAGCATTCTTATTCAAGAAAAGGTTGTCCAGGGGACAACGCAAGAATAGAGAGCTTCCACTCTATTTTGAAACGCGAATATGTGAATTTCCAATCCTTTAAAACACTTGAGGAAGCCATCGTTGGCATTGACAGTTACATTCGTTGGTACAATACAGATCGAATTTCTCTTGTTGCTTAGTAACGTCCCCTTTTTTCAAAAAAAGACGATTGAAGGGGTTATTTAAGTGCGTCTTCTTTTGATCAGTAGAGAAATGTGCCGTCTAATTTAGAGGCATTGGTTCACACGTCTCTTTTATTTATTATTTTTAATGAGCATTAAGCAATTCTTTCGCCTTTTTTTGTTCGGAGTATTGACATAGGAGCCCATTCACCGTGGTAGCCAATTTTGGTCCAACTTTAGCAGTAAGTTCACCTTTCACATCAAATACTTCCTCTTTATCAAGTACTTTAGCGGATGCCGTATGAACCAAGTTTCCGTCTCTATATCCTGCTTCAGCTTCAAAAGAATTGACTAGCTTATATCTTATTTCTAATTTTCCATCTAACTCTGCATGAACATAAATCACAAATTTGATCGTTGTTGGTCCACCTGTTGGTATTTCCAGCGTTCCCAAAGGAAACTGATTTTTGTCAGTCTCTATCTTCCCCTTAACAACTATTCCCGTACTAATCTCAGTTTTAAGTTTCGGCTTAACAACAATCGTGGAGGCTTCAAGATTTAAAAAATCGACATCGACATCCGTCTCAACTACACCATCCAGCTTTAACTCAATTTCTCCTTTTATTGGAGATTTTTCAGAACCTATTTTTGTTTTAACATTCAAAGTAGCATTGCGTGCTTTTTGTTTCACAAGCTCCACGCCTTCTGCCGGGGTAAATTTTCCTTCTGAAACATTGACTGTACCATTGTATTGCGTATTTTCCAGCACTTGATTGGCTTGAACCTGATCCACAGTTAAAACTGTTTGCTCTTTTTTTTCTTCTTTTTCAACAACTTCAACACCTAAACCTCCAAGGTTTTCTGTATCTGGTGATAAAAGAATTTTATCACCAGCTTCGATATTGAGTGTCTCATCTACTATAAGTGTTTTTTTATCCTCTGAAAGTGTGTAAGAGTCTTTTTTCTTGTCGAAATAAATCGTTGAGCTTAGTAGCTCGATTTCTCCCTGCTTCGACTTTATAGTTCTTCCTAAAAGAAGACTACCTTTTGTTTCTTTCACTTGAATATCATCATCAGATTTAGCGGTCACTGTTACTTCAAAATCTTTCCCCGACAAACGATACGTTTGATCAACAATTAAATGAGTAAACAAATATCCATCTTTATCTGTTTTGAAAGATTCTATTAGCTTATCGCCAATGTGTAGCTCTAATTTTTGATCGTTTAAACTTTCCGTATTCTCTTTGATCGCCTGTCCAGCAAACGTCAGCTTATTTAATTCTGTCTGTTTTGCAGTATCTTTTTGACTATTCTTTTTACTGTTACTATTCTCTGTCACCTGACTATTTCCATCAGTATCGTTGAAATTTGATGTTCGATCTGCTTGAGAACAACCATTCAAAAGAAAAATAAAAAAGACACATCCCAACAATCTAACTATATTTTTCATTCCCCACACTCCTCAACTATTTTTAGCTATTAAAAAAATGCCCCACCAACCAAAGGTTCATTCACACTAGTTGGCAGAGCTAAAATCCTTTTTATGTCAATCATTTTGTTAATCCAACGCATCATTTACTGCATCATTCCACTTATCTTTATTCCAGCTGGCAATTTTTTTAACGACATTCCCTGCATTATTTGGATCAGGGTAATAATATTCTGCTGTAATGTTTCTACGGTGCTGATCGATCGGAATATCCAATAAAATAGATTTTTCTGCAGTCGCTAGTTGAGGTGTATATGTTTTATACTTGTCCCCATCTATTTTGATGATGATTTTATTGACATTGCGGTAGTAAGCGGTCAGTCGTTTGTTCACCACTGAAAGTCGAACATACGCATTGCCGTCTTCGATAATAGGATCAGGATCTGTCGGCATCGTATTTTCCGGCATCGGGCTGACCATGGTCACTTCTGCGCTTAAAACACGCTGATTTTCAGGAATAAAGTCTCCTGGTACGAAAGGAATTTCCTCTGGTGAACGGCCTTGTGCTTTGACCGATAAGCTAAACGATGGAGAACCTTCTGGAATCCTGGTGACGATACTGCTGAATGAAAAAAGAATTTCGTCATCTATCGATAGATTGACTTTATCTGCCTCCGTCGTGAGCATTCTGGTTCCCGGATCATATGCTGCATTGATTTCTACTGCTTTCTCTTCTGAATCTGAGATTTTCTTTTTCTTGAAGGTAAAATTTAGTTCCTCCTCAGCTAGATCTTCTGGAATCACTATTTGGGCAAAAACGTTCTGAACAACCTTTCTGGAATTTGACAGATTGTCTTCACTTCTAATTTTCCCTGTATAAGTCAAACGGCTGCCAACTCTAGTAATATCGATCTCTTGATTGGTTACAGAATCTTTCACTTTCGTACTTGATTTTACAGAATCAGGCAAAATAAGCAATCCTTCCGGAATAATATCTTCCACAGTCAAAAGTGTCGCCGGCTTAAAACGTTCATCCTTCTTACTCGTTTTCACTGCATCATGATAGCCTTTATAGCTTTCATATCCGCGTGCTGTCGGCATTAGATTTCCCCACAGATCATTTGGTTCTTTATCATGAGTCAAAAGCTTATCTTTGTCTTGCAGCTCACCAATGTCACTGTGATCTTTTACATATATTTCAATTTGACTTCCAGCTGTTAAATAGCTCGGTAAATTGATCGTCCAGTCAACGATCGAATCACCTTTTTGTTTTCCATTACTCGTTATTTTTGTGATACTTTCTTTTACGAACTGATCATTGATTTTAGGAAAAAGATAAACTTCATCCATTATTTTTTCTTCCTGCTCGTCATACAGATCGATCGTGCCTTTGATTTGTTTTGTTGCGTTTGTGATTTTGCTCGAACTTTCTGCTAATGGATCTTTGGTAACAGTTAATTTTTGAGGTGGAGTTACATCGACTGTCGTGACTGGTTTAACCAAAATCGTCTCTTTTTCTTCACTGGCTTCACCGACTTGATTTTTTCTCCCACGATGAGCGCCGATTACTTCAACAGTATCGCCTGTACGTAAAAATTCGTCGCGGTCCATCACAAAAATGCCGCCTCTCGCTTTATCTTCGTCCCATTGCTTGACCCCTGGTAAATTATTGTTGATTCCTTTCGTAGGCAAAACTTCTTCTGAGATGATCTTTCCATCCCTTTTCACCTGCACAGTGACCCAAACTTCATTTTCCCAAGCATCGCGCATCTCATCCCCATAACCTACTTTTACACTCACATGTCCATAGATTTTTTTGTCTGCATTTGTCGGAACTCTAAGTTCATCCACTGTTGGAGCTGAGCCGTTTCCACTCATCCGACTATAGCGATTCGCTCCTTTATAAGTCGATGTATTAAACTCATTAGGATAATCCGTACTCACGATTCTTTCAAAATGCGAGCCGGTCAATTTATAGGAGATCGGCGCCCAATAGGCATCTGGGTCTTTATCTAAATCAACATTATTTTTGATTTCCCACACTGAAAGATAGGATTTTGTTGCTTCAAAAGTTCCTGAATTTGAGCCGCTGGAAAATACTTGTCCTCCATTTGAACGGTTATTCCGTAAATCATAGAAACGTGGCTGATCGATCTCAAAGCTAGCTGTACCTGCTGATTGAACGATTCCGCTCGTTTGACTATTTGTAGTACCTTCTGCTCTAAAAATCGTATCTTTTCCAATTAAAAAGCGCAAATTTCCATATTGTGTCCAGAGCGCTGGACCTAAATCTGCCTTGATATAGACCTCGCTGCCTTTGCCCTCTAAAGCAAAAACCGAGGTTCGTCCACTTCCATCTACAGGAAATTGCACGCCTTGTTTCCCTGCTAGATCACCGCCGTTTGTTGGACGGCCGCCATTCGATTTATCCGCTTGATTATTGATTGTTATATTACCGCCGGCTTGCACCAGAAATTGATTATTCTGTCCATATAATCGAACACCAGAAGCTTCACCATACTTTTTATCAATAGATACTTTCCCTTTATTCTTGATTAGAAATGTTTGACCGCCAACTAGACGAAAACGTAAAACAGCACCAATGTTGTTCCCTTCACCTTCTGAAATCAAGTTTAATTCTGAGCCTTCACCATCCACGTGAAAATTACTATTTGTGATTTGATTGATCATTGCTGGCTGTGCTCTTTGTTTGTTATTAGTCAATCCTAAGCTATGAACATTGATTTTTGCCCCAGCCGTTACTTGTGTAAGTGATTTTGTCGCATCTGAGCTATTGTCAGAACTTCCGCATAAGGAAATGGTTGCGCCAATCGCACCGGTTTCATTGCCATTAGAAGTCGCATTGATTATAGTATCTTGACCTCGCGCTTCAAAATAGACTCGATTACGGCTGCCCTCTACATTCGCATAGATCGCCTGACGCTTTCTACTATGGATATTCAAGACTGAGCCTTTTTCAGCCACAAAAGTTGTGGTGATGCTATTGTTTTGAGGATAGAGGCGAATCGTTGTTCGTTCACCTGTAAGATCGACCTTCGCACCATCTGTGATCAAGATTTCTGTTGCATTGATCACATCATCCGTTCTCGTCCCTGATACCCAGTTTACGACACCCTTCATAACCAAAGAAGCCCGTGGTATATTGATAAAAGAACCGATTTCTCCTCGATAAGTATTCGAGACATTTTCAATCAAAACTACCCATTCATTATCATTTGAGAGCAAATTATCACTTTGTATGAGTCCACTTGAATTTCGAATGTCGACTTTCACATTAACGAAAGCAAACGTTTGTGGTGTTTTTGTGCGTTCTAAGCGGAAGGTTCTGTTAGCATTTGAAGTCGCTGTAGAAGAAAATGTAAAATTTTTACCATCGATTCGTAATGATCGATTGACTTTAGGCAGTTCAGCTGTGCCAGATATATTTGCACCAAATTCAATAGCATCGATCGAAGAATCTTTCAGTGCATCGATCAACTGCTGATAATTATAGACGATCTTTTTTTTACTTGGATTGAAATTTTGCAGCTGTGTCATTAGCGGCAAGTGGAACATATCATAGCTTGAACTAGCTTTTGTAATAGCTCCTGTTGTTGCATAAAGGGTATCTTTTGATGCCAACGCTGTATTTCGGCTCTTTTCTTGCTTTTCTTTTGGCAAAGAATAGTTGATTTTCGTCGATTTTATTTTACGACCTTCTCGATAAATTTCAATGGTATCCTGACTATCCTGTGCGATCGGAATCGGAAGTTTAAAGGTTCTTGTTTTATCGGATTTTTCGATCTCGATTTTTACACCATCAGATGCGGCATTTTCTCCCGAAAGTATCTTTAGCCCCTTGATATCCAGCCCCTCCAGTGATTCTGGTGAAATCACTTGATCCAGTTTTGACTTGAGCACTATTGTTTCTTTCTTCGGCTTTTTTATCTCTACTTCCAGCAGTACTCCGATCTGCTCTTTTAGTTCCGGCTGAATGTATTCTTCAACCGTTAAATGATAGTTATTTTTCCCAAAATCTCTAATAAACCAATAGCCTTGATACACTAAAAAAGAAATAAGCATCAGAAAAATAATACTTCCAATACTCAAAACTAGTTTATTTTTTCTTGCTCCCTTTTTCATTGATCGAGTCCTCCTTGAACGCTCTAGCTCATTCCTGTTCTTCTGCGACATTCAGATAATATAAATTGAACAATAGTGTTGATTCAAACATACTTTGATCGCCTTCTCCTGAACCAAACGTGTAACTATAATCCGTTACTTTAATGAACCGTTGATCATTCTCCAACGCTTGGATAAAGGCAAACAACTCATTCTTGCCAGCTGCACTATAATCCAAAACGATTTTACTGGAATAAACTTTTTTCGTGGGATCACTTGGCGAAGAAAACAACAGAGTATCTTCTGCAGTGATTTGTTTCAGCTGAATTTTATTCTTTGCCACTTTTTGCTCAAGGCTGCTTAAATATTCTTGAATTTGAATACCTTTAGAAAAACGAGGAAGCTCATTAACGATTGCTGAATCAAGTAGGTTTTTCTTACCTGACAAGGTTTGACTTGTCTGTCGAAGTTCAGCAACTTCACTTTCCAGCCCATGAATATCTTTTTGAATTTTACCTACTTCAGCTTGTTTTGCTGAAATACCAGTAAACCAAACAGTTATGATCATGAGCGCTAGAAGAAAAATCAAAACAATAGTGATTACAATATGCTTTTTAGTAAAAATGATTGTTTTCATTCCTGCTCTCCTCCACGTTTGATTGCTGGTAACTTTTCTTTCAATGCTTGAATCTGAATCACTGATTTATATTCTTGAGATGTCTCTTCCTCAGCAGATGAAGAAATAAAAATCGCTTGATACACCCAATCGATCTGATTTAAGGCTTCTGTCAATGCACCAATATTCGCTAATTTTTGACCTTTGATCGATAAATCAATTTGAATCACTTCTTGTCCATCATCTGTTTTCATGACATTTGCTTGCGCTGCTTCCTCTTCTTCCATGCCCTCATTGAGCGGAACAATGATCTGATAGTTTTCGATCACTTGTTGATGCTTGATGACAGTTTCATCCAAGCGTTTGGCCATTTCAGCAAATTGAACCTGTGCTCCTTTTAGTTCCGTCAAATACGTCTGTACCTCTTCTGATTGTTCCTTCTTTTGCTTAGAGATCATCCCCGTCAGCTTCGCTTTTTCTACCTGTTTACTTTGAGCAGCCTGCTGCAGCGTCTTTACTTGCTGTTGAGAAACGAGATATACCGTCGTCAACCCACCTCCTGCAACTAAGAGCAATAAAAGAAAAACAAAGAGTATCAGTAATGTTGCTTGATTTTTATAAAATTTATCAGGCAATAGATTAATATTCATCGCTTCTTACACTCCTTTCATCGCAAGTCCGGCAGCTAATAAATAAGGCGAAGGAATGCTAAATCTTTTTTCTGTGTTGACTGCGATCACAGGAATTTCCACTCTCTTTTCGATAGAGGAAAGTACATTTTTAAATAAAAGCGGATTTTCTCCTACTAGGTAAATTTTGTCTAATTTTTTACCGTTGGATAGGGTACTTGTGTAGTAATACAAAATATTTTTTGTGATGTCTGCCAACTCCCCAAGTTCCTCAATTTCCTTCGGCTTATTAAACTCAGCTTGGTAAGTGTCATCGTCATTTGCAATGTACTTCCAGTTTGCGCTATTGTAATCTTCATATTGACTATAAATCGGGATATGGTTTTCAAAAATAGTAAATGTTGCCACACCACAATCTACCTCGATCAAAAGTAGAACGTCTGTCCACTTGATATTTCGATTGATTGCTCTAGCATAAGCAACAGAATTCAGATCTACAGCACTTGGAATACCGCCAGCACGCTGGATTTCATCACCGACTTCCGTCAAGGTTTTCTCTGATGTTGCGACAAAATAAATTTCTCCATCAACGACCATGCGATCGCGTTTTACTGTTTTTGTATTCTTTTTGGCAGCCTTTTTTTTGACTTGCTTTTTTTGTCTGGCATTTTGCTTTTCAAATATCAATAAATCAAAGATGGGCTGTTCAAAAGGGACAGAAATTGATTCACCTAGTTCCAAGAACAAAAATTGTTTGACCTCTTTTTCATTACGCATCCCATTATCGGGAATACTACGAATCAATAGCTCATGATTGAACGCCGAAAATATCACATGAGGATTTTTGATATGATGCTCTTTAAATAGCTTCTTCAATCCTTCATATAACAAATTTTTGTTTGTAAACTTTCCATTTTTGAAGATACTGGCTTTTAAAACCAACTCTCCTTTTTTATGGATCACGACTGGATTTGTACTTTTTAAAACTACAAAACGGATCACATTCTTCTTAATATCTAAACCGACAATCGTTTTTAACCCTTTTTTTAAAATGATCTTTCCCTCCATTTCAATCTATTTATCCTACTCCTAAAATCTAACCGAAAACTGTTGACCAGAGATATTGAAGCTGCCCCGTTGCATAGGAGTAGACGACCCATGTTCCTAAAGCGATAAACGGACCAAACGGGATATGTCTTCTTAATTTTTTTCGAACGATCATCTCACCAATTGCGTAGATCAATGCGAATACACTTGCTAAAACCAAGGTGATCATGACATAGATCGGACCAATAAATACCCCTAAAACAGCAAACAATTTAATATCTCCACCAGCCATCCCGCCTTTACTAAAAAGAGCAAGCAGATATAAACAGCCAAAACCAGCAACAAAGCCAGCAATCGGAAACCACCAAGGATTCAACTGCTGCAGAAATACTCGTTCAATAATGGCAAGAATAAAAAAGGGCAATAACACTTTGTTTGGTATTTTTTGAGCTGTGATATCTGTGACTGTGATGATCAGTAATAATGATAGTAAGGTCCAAGCAACGAATGTCTCATTCGTCGTCCGCAGTAAAAAAGCAGCTAAAGAAAATAAGGTTCCTGACAGCAATTCAAAACCAAGATAGACAGCACCGATTTTCTGGTGGCAATGACGACATTTTCCTCGTAAAAAAACATAAGAAAAAATGGGAACCAATTCTAGAAAAGTCAACGAATGATCGCAATGCTCACAGTGCGAGCGCTTTTTGACAATGTCTTCTCCTCGAGGTATCCGTTGACCGATCAGTAGAAAAAAAGACCCTAGACAAGCCCCTAGGATGAAGATGAATATGTAAAAGAATAGGTATTCGTATGTGGATGGTGAAGATAGTACTTGATTGTTCATAAGATCTCCTTTATTAATCAAGCAAAGTACCATATCAATAGTACTTCGCTTGACATGCTTAAAATTATGGGGCTGGTGTATCTGTTCCTGTCGCTCCACTTTCCCAAAGAATTTCTCTAGTCAAATCTGCAACTTCTTTTTCATTATAATATTTTATTTCTTTATTTTTTCTTGAGCCAGCGGTTAACATATTTGCTGGTACAGTAATTAGAATTTTACCTGTTGTAGTGGCATCAAACGTTACATTCGCTGGCGTTGCCAGGAATCCAGCTTGGGAGATATAATTTTTTGTTACAAGATCTGCGGCAGTTACCGCAGCTGCTCCTCCACCTATAGCCGCATCTCCAGTTTCTGACATTTGATATAAATTAGCAGCACTTACTAGTGACTGCACATTTGAAATTCCAGCGTCCTCTCTATTTTTCTGGATAACGCTAGAAATCGCTACCGCGCCAATCCCCGCAATAATCGCCATGATTACCACAACTGCAAGTAACTCTACTAACGAAAGTCCTCGCTCATCCTTCATTACATTTTTAAACATTTTTAGTGCTCCTTTCTTTGTACATTCTATATGTACGGTTGTTTTTTATATGATCAACATAGATCACCGGTGTTATCTATGTGTAATCCTTTGATTAGCCTTGAACGGCGTCATACATCGAGAACATCGGCAGCATGATGGCTGCAACGATCAATCCAACGATCACACAAATAATAATGATCGTGATCGGCTCCATGATCAGCTTGATTCGTTCCCCTAGCATTTCTACTTCTTCTTCAAACATATTGCTTAGCTTTTTCAGCATGCTTTCTAAAGAACCTGTTGATTCTCCGACAATTGTCATTTGTGTAACTAATGGCGGAATGATTTTATCTTGGCTGAATACACCACTCATCGAGCCGCCTCGTTCAACTTCTGCCTGACATCTGAAAATCAACTGTTTGATATATAAATTATCCACCGCATCCGCTGACATTTCTAATGCTTTAGAGATAGAAACGGAGCTTTCTAATAGGGTCGATAATGTACTGAGCATCACATTCAAATTACTTTTTTGAACAAGCTCACCAAAAATCGGCATGCGTAAAAGAAAACTATGCCATTTGAACTTTATTTCATTATTTCTCATCGCCAGCTTAAAACCGACAAAACCTGATACGATCATGACTAGTAACAGCCAGCCTTTACTTGTTAAAAACTTACTTAAACCAATCGTTACTTTGGTAATTGCCGGTAGCTCTGCATCCAAGCTTTCAAAAACAGTCACAAACATCGGCACGATACTTACGATCAGGAAAATCCCCACACATAAGGAAAGGACCAGCATAATGATTGGATAGATCATCGCTGTGATCACTCCGCCTCTTGCTTTTGCTTTCTTCTCATAATAAGTACTCATCCGAACGAGTGTTGCATCTAACGTTCCCGACATTTCAGCTGCTCGTACAATGCTGATCAGCATAGAAGGAAAGGCATTTGGATGCTTGCTATAACAATTAGAAAGAGAATCTCCGCCACGAATATCTTCACAAATCTGCAGCAAAATCTTTTTCAAGGTTTTATTTTGTTCTTGCTCTGCTAACATTTCACAAGCAGCAGTGATCGAAATGCCACAATCGATCAGCGTCGCAAATTTTTGCAAATATTCCGCCAGCAACTTTACGCTGACTCGATTAAATAGCTCAATTTCTTTTGTCGCAAAGGTTTCTTCCTGCTCCACTAAAATCGTAGAACGCAGACCTTTTTTCTTTAAAGCTTGACTCGCTTCATAAGAGCTTTCTGCTCTTAAGCGACCTTTTTTGATACCGCCATACATTGTTTGTGCTTCGTAGGAAAAAATCGCCATTGCTTATTCCTCCTCGCCTAGTAACGCTTCAGCAGCATCAACATCGACTTTGCCGGCAGACACCAGGCGGTTGATACAACTTTCCATCGTATACATACCGTCACTTTTACCGATTTGCAGCATATTGCCGATTTGATGAGTTTTATTTCCACGGATCAAATTAGCGATCGATTTATTGTTTACCAGCATTTCTGTTGCCGCTACTCGACCATCGTTAGCTCGTGTCGGCAACAGTCGTTGTGCTAAGATTCCAACTAAGGCTCCGGCTAACTGTGTCCGAATTTGTGACTGCTGTTCAGGCGAAAATACATCAACGATCCGTTCAATGGTTGCTGCGGCACTGGTCGTATGAAGAGTACCTAAAACCAAGTGACCCGTTTCAGCAGCTGTCAGTGCGATCGAGATCGTATCAAAATCACGCAACTCACCAACGAGAATAATGTCTGGATCTTGCCGTAAGGAGGCTCTCAATCCGTTTGAAAATGACTCTGTGTCTACACCGACTTCACGTTGATCGATGACACTCATATTGTGATTGTGTACATACTCGATCGGATCTTCTAACGTGATGATGTGGGTCTTCTTCGTTCGATTCAGATAGTCGATCATTGAAGCAAGAGTTGTTGATTTTCCCGAACCAGTCGGACCTGTTACTAAGAATAGCCCTTGCTTTTTTTGGATCATACTTTTTAAAACGGAGGGAACACCTAAAGAACTTAATTCTGGGATCTTTGTAGCAATGATCCGTAAAGCAATCGAAACATTCCCTTTTTGCTTGAAGATATTGACACGAAAACGACTGGCATTTTTCACCTCATAAGCTAAATCGACTTCTCCATTTTCTTTAAATTCAGCCCATTGATCTGAATTGCACATCACACGTCCATACATAGAAATTGTTTTATTCGTTAAAACTTCCTCTGAAGCTACTTCATTCAATTCACCATTCAATCTAAAAATCGGAGGTAGCCCAACCGTTAAATGAACATCAGATACTTTCTGGCGAACAGATTCACGTAACAACTCATCAAACTGTTCTTTGAATGGTCTCAACTTAGGATTTATTCCTCGTCCGCCTTTTTCTTTTTTCATCGCTGAATGCAGCGGCAATTCTATTTCCACTTCCTGACTCATTATTTCCTCCTTATTCCAGTATTTTACTCACTGGATGTTGCTTTCAAGACTTCTGCAATCGTCGTATATCCTCTAACAACTTTATCCAGCCCATCATCTAAAAGCTTTTTCATGCCATTTTTCTTTGCTACTTTTTCTAACTCATTGGCTTCTCCATTTCTAGAAATCACCAGTCGAGCATCCGGCGTTACAATAAATAATTCCTGAATAGCCATACGGCCTTTAAATCCTGTCATGTTACACTTTTTACATCCTGTACTACTGTAAAGTGTATCTGTGTACAGATGGTGCTTCTCTAAAAATTCGATTTCCTCTAGACTGGCTGGTTCAGCTACTTTACAGCTTGAGCAAAGTGTTCGTACAAGTCGCTGAGACAAAACACCTGTCAAAGCATTCGCTACTAAAAAAGAATCAACTCCCATGTCGATTAGACGACTAACTGTAGCGATCGAGTCATTCGTATGCAATGTACTTAAAACTAGGTGTCCTGTCATCGATGCTCGGATGGCGATTTCTGCTGTTTCACCATCCCGAATTTCTCCAACCATGACGACATTTGGATCTTGACGTAAAATCGAACGTAAGCCAGCTGCAAAATCTAATCCGATATCGCTGTTGACTAAAACTTGGTTCACGCCGTCCAGCTGATACTCCACTGGATCTTCCACAGTAATAATGTTGACATTCGGCGTATTCAGTTCATTCAAGGCAGCGTACAATGTAGAGGATTTCCCAGAACCAGTTGGACCTGTCACTAAAAAAATCCCATGAGGCTGTTTCAGTAACTGTTTGATTCCTTTTAAAACATCTGGATCGAAATTAAACTCATCCAATCCCCTTAGCCCCGAAGACATATCAATAATCCGAATAACAATTTTTTCACCATAGATCGTTGGTAAAACAGATACACGCAAATCGACCATCCGTCTGCCATTTGGAATACGTGCTCGTCCATCTTGAGGCAGCCTCGTCTCCGTGATATCTAAAGAAGACATGATCTTTATTCTAGAAGTCACTGCTGACTGAACATTCTTCGGTAATTGATTTAGATCCAATAATTCTCCATCTACGCGAATCCGAACATTCAAGCTTTTTTTCTGAGGATCAAAATGAATATCACTAGCCTTTTTATCAACAGCCGTTTGCAGCAAAGAATTGACCAGCTTTATAATGGGAGAATCATCCTCTAGAACTGAATTCGCTTGGGCTACTTCTCCAGGCAAATCGTCTGACGCATCCTGCAGCCACTCTTCCAGCATCATATCTTCTGGATAATGCTCGGTGATCATCTGATCGATATCTGCACTTAAAGAAAAATAAGGTAAAATCGACAATCCCGTCAGCAAACGTAATTCATTGATCACGTCATAATCCATGGGATTGACCATAGCAACTACTAAGCGGCCTTTTTTCTTTTTAACTGGAAATAACTGATTTTTTTGAGCAAATTTTTTCGATACTAAATCAAGTACAGCAGAATCTCGTTCCACACTAAACAAGTCCATGATGCGAATCCCAGTTTGTCGACTTTTCAATGTCATCAACTGCTCTTCGCTCAAATAATGTCCCTCGATCAAAAGACGTTCTACTGTCATTTTGGGAGATAGTTGTGCTGAGACTTCATTGGCTTGCTTTTTTGTCAGCATTTTATATTGGACTGCTAGGACTAAAAGTTCAGCTTTATCAAGACTGCTTACTGCTGCATTAGAATGGCGATCAGCTTGTTCTACTGTTCGAACTTTTCTTCTACGTTTCTTTCGTTCGTCCATTTTCCTAGCCTCCTTTTGATTCGTTCGTTTATTTTAGTTCACTATAGTCAAACACACGTTGTGCGACCCAATCCGCGTCGGAATTCTTAGGTACAGTCGGCGAAATAATCGTGACTTCTCCGTTGGCAGCATCTTGTTCATCTGATTTTACATTCAACAGAATATCTCCAAGCCCTTCCAACAAGCTTTTTAACTTGGTTGTATCATCCGCTGTAGCTGTTTTTAAAATCAATTTTCCCTTGATCGAGGGTTTTGTTTTATCAAACCCTTTTTCAATAAACGTCGGATCAAAAAGGGTTAAATCCGGTAATAGTTCCATCGTCACCACCGTATCTTCGTCCATCTCTAAATTGAACGGCTCTACACCCACTGTTCCAAGATCCAGTCTGCTTTTATCGTTTAAACGAATCGTATTCCACCACTTTTTATCGTTATAATAGGAGCCTTTTTTCTGTCCATCAGACCTTCGTCTCATCTTAGGCGCATCAATGAAACTTACCCCATTTTCAACGGTTAGCGCTGTTTTGCTTCCAGACAATTCCAATAACGCAGGCTGACGTGGCTTAGATGTGTAATCTCCCTGGTCAGCGTAAGCAAAATCAGATTCCCCTCCGTCTTTCATCGCAGCACTGGTCAGCATGAAGTGACCATTTTTCACTTGGATTTTTCTTGTATCATTTGATCCGGAGTTTACAGACACACCATCTATTTTTATCGTGTTATTAGTAGGCGTTAAGTGTACCTGTGAACCAGCAATCACTAGTCCACCGTTCATAAATTCTGACCAATATTTATCTTGCGGATTGTTTTTTTTCGAGTCTCCAGCGTATTCAGCAAAGTTACTGTTCGTTGTACTTTTATCTAATAGAATGGTTCCCTTCGTCAAAAAGAACCCATTCGTTTTTTCATTTTTCCCTGTATGATTGATCAAGAGGTTTGGTGTTTTGATTTCCTGACGATCATTATCTATGTAAAGCCCTGCTTCCTCATTTTCCACCGGCATGTGAATATAAATACCTGTATCAGCGGTAATATCGAGCTCTTTGATCAAATTTTTTCCAGCAGAGGGATCAGTTTCGCTTCCTAGATACAGTAAGTTATTTGTGCTAAGTTGAGCATTCGATTTGCCCCGTAAGAGCACTCCTTGATTTAAGAAGAATGAGCCATCAAAAGTGACTTCATTAGAGACCGGCTTTGCATTTAAAAAATCCAGTAGCTGATGATCCTGATAATCCACCAGAAAATTATTTGCGCGTCCAAAAGTCGAAGCTGTTCTATGATTAAAATCATCATAGGGAAAATCCAACGGTTGTTTTTGGTAACGATAGATCCGATCCATCTTACGAATCCAAGTATCTGCTGAAAGGTATTTATCGCCACTTGTCAACGGAGCTTCATAATAAACATACCGCCATGAATCTAATCGTTGCTCTTCATCAACTTGACGTTTTTTCTCCCACTGAAACTCATAAACGTAATCAGCGCTTGATACTGCCGTTTTTTCCTGGCCATTCTTCCCCGCCTGTTTCACTTTTACTTCCAAAGAAAAAGTGGTTTTAGTATTCGTGATCTCCTTTGTATCAGTAGAAGCTTGAGTTTTTACCCAGCCATTTTCACCAGTATCGTCATCAGAGATAAATTGATATACCTCATTTGTTGCCGTCACAGTTGGCCTCTTATCAACTATTACTTCATAAGAAAAATCCTGATTTTTACCAATGTTTTCTTGTTTTATCTGATTTTCCAACGCATCAGCGACATCCAACATCGTCACCCTTAAATTCGCCGCATCTTCTTGTTTACTAAGACCTTTTCCAAGATTTGCATTTTCAGAAACCTTGGCTTGGATCAACTGATTTACTTTAAATGAAGCTTCCTGTAGCGCATACTCTTTAATATCCTTCGTTTTTGTCAATTGATCGACGGCATTGATTTGCAAAAAATTGTTCCGCGCATGAACAAAAATCCCCATCATCACGAGGCTGACCAAAATGATCGCTCCCAATGTATAAAGCAACGCATATCCTGTTTCATCATGTTTTATTTGTTTACCAGCGTCCTTCACCAGGAATCTCTCCTCTCGCTTTCATCTCATCTCGATAGGTCAACTCTGCTTTTCTTACATACAAAATCTTAGAAGCCTCTTTTTCCTCGATCCCATGTTCTCCTGAAAGATCGATATCCTCTCCATCTGCATCAAGATAATCACCAAAATCGATCTGTCCTTTATAAAAAAGAATCGTCACACTCGTTTGAATCGTAAATGTATCACGATAATTTGGTGTTTCAAATTGCGTTTTTAATGATTCGTTTTTATTCTTTTTTTGAAACACTTTGATTTTGTAGTCTTTATTTTTTAGTTGATAGGTTTTGCCCAAACTTTTTTCAGCATCTAAAACATCAGTGATTCCTATTCTATTTTTTCCATCATCTATCCAATCGATCGTTTTTAAATCAGCTCGTTCAGGATCAAATACAGTAATGACTTGCTGATCCAGCCAAGAGCTTTTCCCAGTCGTGCCATTTGTAGTAAACTTACCAAGATAACCAGCTTTTTCGTAAAGCCCTTTTTTATTTATGATTCCATTCATTTGTACGACCATATCGTTAGCCATTTGTTGAAATTCAACTTGCTGTCCTTGTATCGTGAAGGCTTTGCCGAGACTACTGATGATCATACCGAAAAAAAGAATCACGAGCGAAAAGATCGCCAATGTTGCAATCATCTCAACCAAGCTCAACCCTTTTTCATCTTTGAGAAGCTCTTTCATGCACATGTCATCTCCCATCAATAATCAACGACCCAATTAAAAACAGTATCTGTCATAAACGCCCCTGTTTTTTCATCATAAATCTCTAAATTCAACTCGATCCCCTCTTTACGAAAATCCTTTGTCCCTTCCTTGTAATTTACTCTGCAAAGGACTACAAAAAAATGTTTCGTCTGATCTCCTATGTACTTGCCCAAATAAAGTGCTTCTTCTTTGATCGACCCATCAGAATTTTTCCAACGGTCAGGCAGCTCTGCTTCCTTTTTAGAATATTGATACTCTATTTTTCTTTCTATATTTTCTTTTCCATCTTTAACTCTCCCCGTATAATCGATTTTTTCTTCACCATATAATGGTATCTGTTCACTTCCAGTATTTTTCATTTGAATGCCTGAATTATCGAGAATCAAATACGCTCTCCTTGATTTTTGTTGATCGGTCAAACGACTATCCTCTCTTATACTGAAAACATAGGGATTCAAGCCAGCTAAATCTTGTGTTTGACCACGATACCCCATCCATTCTTTTATCTCATCCCGAACATACTGAGCTTCTTTCTTTTTTTCATTCAGCTCTATCAATTGCTGATTTCTGATGAGCATTGATGCCAACAGCATAAAAGTCGTTCCTAATATGACTACTGAGACTAGAACTTCCGCAAGAGTCAGCCCTTCTTCATTTTCCAGCATCAATTACTCCTCCTTTATCAAAAATTTTTCGCTAAATTATTTAGATTTCATCCAAAATAAGAAATGCTCGAAGTTACTATACTACAAAAATAACGACGTTTCAATATAAAATAACGTTGCGTAAAAATATAAACTGTATTGAAAACCTTTTAAAATAACTATAACCGAAACGGATTTTCCCAAGACCTCCAAAACCATAACTATATACACTCTACAAAAATAGCATTAAATATTGAATCAAATGGTTTTTATCTAAAAAACATACATAGAAATTCTACGTAAATAATATTTATATTATATAATTATAAATCTACCCTCTTTTTTAAGAAAACTAAATATCTATATTAAATAACAACTAATTTAAATTAGATATCGAAGTTATTTTGAAAATAAAAGTGTGATTTCAGACTTTCATTTTTAGCTATCTCGCAAAATCCCAGATCCATCTCCATAAATTCTTTTCAAAAACAAAAAAATAAGAGTACAGACAAAACTGAAAATCAGTTTTGTCTGTACTCTTAAACGCAACAAATGATGTGATCGAAACAAATCCTTCGCTTCGACCACATCAAAATCTGAGTATCAAAAATAATACTAGAACTTGAAGGACTTGGTTCTCAGAATTAAGCATTTTTGACCTAACTACTCAATCTGTTAAAAAGTATCCATCTCCACATTAATATAGCTCTAAATATTGCTCTCTTTCCCATTCAGAGACCGTTTGACGAAACGCAGCCCACTCCATACGTTTGGCTTCAACAAAATTCGCATAAATGTGATTGCCTAAAGCATTGATCATCACTTCATCTTTACGCAATTCTTTGATTGCATTATGCAAGGTTGACGGTAAATCATGAATTTGTGCTTCATTACGCTCTTCCTCATTCATCACGTAGATGTTACGATCGACGGCTTCAGGCGGCGTAATTTCATTTTTGATTCCATTTAATCCAGCTTGCAAAAGAACGGCCATTGATAGGTACGGATTTGCAGAAGGATCAACCGAACGCAATTCTAAACGAGTAGATAGGCCGCGCGATTCCGGTACACGCACAAGTGGCGAGCGATTTCTACCACTCCAAGCGACATACACAGGCGCTTCGTAACCAGGTACAAGACGTTTATATGAATTAACAGTCGGATTGCAGACTGCCGTGTATGCACGTGCATGTTTCAGCAATCCACCAAGAAAGTGATAGGCTGTTTGACTAAGCTGCATCGGTCCATTTTCATCATAAAAGACATTCTCATCGCCTTTAAACAATGACATATTGCAATGCATCCCCGAACCGCTGATTCCATAAAGTGGTTTTGGCATAAACGTCGCATGCAGCCCATGCTTGCGGGCAATTGTTTTTACGACTAATTTGAACGTTTGAATATTATCACACGCTTCGATCACGTCTGCATATTTAAAATCGATCTCATGTTGCCCCGGCGCCACCTCATGATGAGATGCCTCCACTTCAAAACCTAGGCTTTCCAGCTCGAGAACAATATCTCTACGGCAATTTTCGCCTAAATCAGTCGGAGCAAAATCAAAATAGCCTCCGCGATCATTTAAATCTGTCGTGATTTTCCCTTCTTCGTCCAATTTGAATAAGAAGAATTCCGGTTCAGGTCCTAAGTTGAATGAAGTAAATCCAAGTTCCTTCATGTCTTCCAGCGCACGCTTCAAATTCCCGCGAGGATCTCCTGCAAATGGTTGACCATCCGGGTTATAAATATCACAAATCAAACGAGCAACCTTCCCATGATTGCTTTCCCATGGAAAAATCAGCCATGTAGATAAATCCGGATATAAATACATATCACTTTCTTCAATTCGTACAAAACCTTCAATAGAAGAGCCATCAAACATCATTTTATTACTTAATACTTTGTCTAACTGACTCACTGGAACTTCCACATTTTTGATCGTTCCCATAATGTCTGTGAACATTAATCGTAAAAATCGAACATTTTCTTCATCGGCGATACGTTTGATATCTTCTACTGTGTTTTGTTTTTTCGTCATTGTCTTCCTTCACGTCCTTCATTTTTTTATAGCCTACTTGCAATTATAACTTTGGTCCTCTGGATTGGAATGGATTTTGTTGAGTAAGCCCTCCTTGAGAAATAAGCTCATCGTATAAAATCTTCCGAACATCCTCATCTGTCAAAGGTCTGTTCGACTCTTGAGCGTGCATTTGCTCTTCCAGCTTCATTTCATAGACACGTTTGATCCCTGCCATATTTAGACCGTCAGACAAGTAATCTTTGATTTCAAGCAAAACATCAATATCATTCAGTGAATACATACGGCGATTTCCTTCGCTTCTTTCTGGATGAATCAAATCTTGCTCTTCATAATAACGGATTTGACGTGCTGATAAATCGGTCAGCTTCATAACTGTACCAATTGGAAAAACCGACATCGATCTTCTCAGTTCCTTCTCTCTCATATCCACCCCCCTCTCTTAGATAGGTATAGAATATCAATACTTTTTTCTCTTGTCAATGATTTATGTAAGGTTTTCTGACATAAAATAAAAAAAGGCTCCGCGAGGATACCTTTCTTGCATCGATCATGGTTGAAACTAGGGTAAATAAAGAACAAAAAGAAGGTTAATAGCTGGCAAAAACCACACATAAGCAGATATCTTCCATTCAGCTTCATTGTTTTTCGTTTTTACAAGCTGTTGATATAGTAAATATAAATTGATGATCAAAAAAATAGATGCACACATAAAGACTCTAGCACCAGACGCATACATCGTGGGCGAAAACCACATGATCATTGAAGAAAAAACTGCCGCACAATAACTTAACCCAAGAAAAATTTTTTGCTCGGATACGGCAATTGAGCACCCCATAACCAACAGGAAAAACAGCCCCCATAAAACAAAGGGCGCTATAGCCCCTAATACAGCTCCATGCCCCAAGTGACCTTGCTTTATCTCTAAAAGCAAATCGATTTTGGTTATCGCTTGAAAATTCGTAAATCGATTAGGAAACGTATATATTAACAATAATAAAAATGCTGTATATGCTCCTGTAACTTTAGTTAACATCTTTGTAAAATCAATAAGAGCAGAAAGAATAAACAGAACAATAAATAGCAATAACAACTTGGTTTGCCAGCCCTCAAACAGCCATGAACTTCCTCTGAGAACTTTTGTAAAAATAGATAAGTCATGATAATCCGGCATCCACATTTTCACTTCTTGCTGCAAACGTAATTCATTTCCTGGTGCAGAAAGCATGAAAATGGCACCACCAATAAAAAACGATGTTGGAATCAAAAGAAAGTGATTCTCTCGTTGTTTCCGTAAAAAAATCGCTACATGATAAATCAGAACCACACCAATAACACAGGCAATCAGCTGTTCATTCGATAAAGAAAACAGAAAAGCTGGTAGTAAATAAGGCCACACAGCTGTTTGTTTCTTTCTAAAGAAGTTATCTGCATAAGGAATCAATGCAAATAAGCCTAGAGACAACGGCCATAAATAATTAGTCGCACCAGTGAGCCAAAATAATGCATCCTTTAACACAAAAACATTCATAAATCCCAAGGAAAAGAACGCTACTAAAAAGTTCTGTTGCGAGATTTTCTCACTGAACAACCGAACGAGTGAATAACTGTATAAGAACCAGGCACAAGCACTAATGAAATGGTGCACAAATAGCGGCACTAAGAAAATAAAGTAGAGGGATGTTTCCGGAAATAATCGTGCCGACCACTCTTCATATCGCCACTGAAGATAGCTGGACAAACTATACTCTCTAGGAGCAGTCATAAACCAACCATCATCCGTTTTTACATCGATCTTAAAATTTGTGAGGTACAAAAAAACCAAAAGGAACAAGCCACCATAAAAAAATAGATTCTTTTTATTTTTCTTGATAAAATCAACCAACATACTATACCACCTTAACCAAAACTTTTAACTAGTATATCATTTCACTTCCAAAATAACTATACCAGTTCAAAAAAAGTTACATACAAAACAGAAAGCGTTTTGTATGTAACTTTTCCCATTTATTCCTCTTCAGCCCTTAGCCACTTTGAAGCCTTTTTAGCAAAACCTTTGACATGATAGACATTTTTTTCTTCATCAAAATTCTCTGATAGCAACAATGTATGTCGTGTCACTTCACTTAATTGCTGTCCTTGATCAGAGCGTATGTCAAACTCATAAGGTACCAATAATTCCATCATTTTTTCTCTGACAACACGTGTTAAATCTTCTTTGCCGCGTGTACTTTTAGCAGAAATCAGTACGTTAGGAAATAAGGTCGGCGTGAAGTCATTCGGATCGATTTGGTCACTTTTATTATAGACCGTCAAAACAGGAATTTGTTCCAGGTCAAGATCATTTAATAATTCAACAACCGTTTGTTCATGCTGCAGACGATCTTCTGCACTCGCGTCAACTACGTGTAGCAAAAGATCCATGGTACGGCTTTCTTCTAGTGTTGATTGAAACGCTTCGATCAACTGTGTGGGCAAATCTTGAATGAACCCTACCGTATCAGTCATTGTCACGATCATCCCTTGCGGAAGCTGCCATTTTTTAGTCAATGGATCCAGCGTTGCAAATAATTGATCTTCTGAGTAAGTACCAGCTGTCGTTAATAAGTTCAAAATCGTCGACTTGCCAGCATTCGTATAGCCGATCAAACCAATTTGAAACAAATCTGAAGATTGACGCTTTTGCCTACTTCTTTCACGATGAGCGGTCACTTCTTTCAACTCACGCTTGATTGCAGTGATCTTGTTACGGATATGTCGTCGATCTGATTCTAATTTGGTTTCTCCAGGTCCTCTTGTTCCGATTCCTCCGCCTAAACGAGATAACTGTTTTCCTTGACCAATCAACCTTGGCAGCAAGTAGTTTAATTGAGCAAGCTCAACTTGCAACTTGCCTTCTTTTGAACGGGCCCGCATCGCAAAGATGTCAAGAATCAGCTGTACACGATCGATCACTTTTACACCAAGCGCTTCAACAATCAGTTGATTCTGTCTCGGCGTTAATTCATGGTTGAAAATAACCAAATCAGCTTCATAAGCATCAACCAGCTGAAGTAATTCTTCTATTTTCCCCTTTCCAATGACTGTCTTTTGATCGATTTTAGGGCGTTTTTGGGTCAAAGAAAAGACAACTTCACCTTCTGCCGTTTTTGTTAAGTTTTTCAATTCCTGCATTGAACCTTCAAAACGAGTATAATTTTCTTCGGTTTCTACACCAACTAATATAACTTTTTCGATATTTTTTTCCATTTCTTATCCTTCCGAAGAGCCTAGCCAGTCAACTATCGCTTGTTCCAGCTCCGTCTGTGTTTCTGGATGCTGAACTAAATCCCACCAGTTAGCATTCATACGATTTTTAAACCATGTCAACTGCCTTTTCGCATATCTTCTTGAGTTTTGTTTCACTTGGGCAACTGCGTCTTCTAAGTCTTCCTTTCCCTCAAAATAAGGGAAAAATTCTTTGTAACCAATTCCTTGGATCGATTGCTGCGGTTGTTCCTCATAAAGTAGAGCGGCTTCTTTTAAAAGACCAGAATCAAGCATGAGTTCTACTCGCTGATTGATACGCTCGTATAACAATGTACGATCCGTTTCTAAGCCCACTAAAAAATAGTCATATAAAGGTTTAGGTGTTTCTCTTGGAGTCAAGATACTGTATCCTGTTTTATCAAATACTTCGAGTGCCCGAATGATCTTTTTTTGATTATTGTGATGGATAGTCTCAGCTGCTTTAGGGTCTTTTTTTTGAAGCAATGCCCATAATTTTTCGTTTCCATTTTCTTTAGCGAATCGTTCATATTTTTCTCGAATGTCAGTTGACTCATCTTTAGCACCTAATTCAAAATCATATAGCAACGCTTGGATATACAAACCTGTTCCTCCCACAACGATCGGTAACTTGCCTTTTTTGATGATCTCATCGATCATTTGACGTCCTTCTTTTTGAAAATCAGCAACCGAATAGGTTTCTGACAATTCACGGCAATCGATCAAGTAATGAGGGACACCAGCCTGCTCTTCCTTTGTGGCTTTCGCTGTTCCTATGTCTAAACCTTTATAAACTTGCATTGAATCTCCACTGATAATTTCACCATCTAGCTGTTTTGCTAGCTGAATACTCAGCGCTGTTTTGCCAACTGCTGTTGGACCTGCAATAACTAATACTTTTTTCAATTTTTTCATCCTTTAGTCTGTACTTCTTTACGCACCTGCAGTGCAATTTCTGGAAAATCTGTATGGATTCCTGCCAATTGCGAATCGATACATCGCCTAATTTTCTCTTTATCATTCACAGTCCAAGGGCGGATCGCTTTAGGAAAATCGCTCAATTCTTTTATATGCTCAAGTACCCATTCAATATTTGGATGAATCCCCTCGATAAATGACGACTTCACCGCTTGATCTTTTTTATGCTCCGAAGCCTTGAATATCAATGCAA
Source organism: Enterococcus wangshanyuanii (assembly GCF_002197645.1). Lineage (NCBI taxonomy): Bacteria > Bacillati > Bacillota > Bacilli > Lactobacillales > Enterococcaceae > Enterococcus > Enterococcus wangshanyuanii. The sequence goes on from NZ_CP021874.1 coordinate 1,553,205, forward strand.
CCGGTCGCTTTTTTTCAAGCGCCCAAACCTTTTCCAGGCTAGGATAATGAAAACTTGAATACATATAATCAAACGACCATGATCGTCTTTGCATCAACTGAATAAGCAGCGATTCAATTCCTTCATACTGGATCTGATCTGTTTTTATTTCGATATTCAATAAACCGTTAAAATTTTCCTCTTCAAGCAGCTGTAAGACTTCCTCTAGCATTGGAATCTTCTGTTCAACTGGAAATGGCGTAAACCATAGACCAGCATCCAGCTGTTTTAGCTCCGCAACAGTTAGATCAGCTATGAGACCTGAACCGTTCGTTGTACGATCAACCGTTTCATCATGGATCACGACTAGCTGTTTGTCTTTTGATAAATGAACATCAAGCTCTATACCGTCCGCTCCCACACGAACCGCTTCTTTGAATGCAATCAATGTATTTTCTGGATGTGTTCCTTTACTCCCTCGGTGAGCAATTATCTTGGTCACAACGATCCCCTCCAGTCGCACTCATTGTATCATTCCTATTAATCAGTATCAAACAATAAAAAAAGACAGACGAGCATTCTAGCCGCCTGTCTTCATTTGCTTGCTTATTCGTCGTAATTCTTCCTATTAATCGTTTTTCTCTTGAGCTAATTCATAAGAAACATATTTTTCAAGCCCAGCTTTGATCGTATGCTTTGGTTCATAACCAATCGCTTCTATTTTTGAAATATCTGCTAAAGAGTACTTTATATCTCCAGAACGTTCCGGTTGATTTTGAACGGGCAACTCGCTAGCTAAAAGTTCATCTAACGTTGCGACTAAATCATTAAGATTGATTGCTGTACCTGTACCAACATTATATACTTCCCCTAAAGAAGCATTTGACGTTGCAACTAAATCCAATGCCTGAACAACATCCTCGATGAAAACAAAATCTCTTGATTGTGAGCCATCGCCAAACATAGTAAATGATGTTTCTTCTTTGTTGAGTAGCTTTTTGTAGCGATCCATGATAATTGATATTACCCCAGAATAAGGTGATTCAGGATTTTGTTTTGGACCGTAAACATTAAAGAAACGAACTGCACTTGTTGGGATTTGATACAAATGATAATAGTCTACCACATATTTTTCTGCTGCAAACTTATCGATTGCGTAAGGCGTCAATGGACGAATCACTGACTCTTCTGCTTTAGGTAAAGTAGGTTCATCTCCATACACTGCGGCTGAAGAAGTAAAAACTAGACGCTTCAAACCAGCTTGGTGGGCTCTGATCAATTCCAACAATTGGAAGACACTGTCAAAATTGACCTGATGTGTCTCAACTGGCCGTTCGACAGAATCAGCGACACTAGCAACTGCTGCTAAATGAAAAATGTAGTCAAATTGGTTTGTCTTTAACAACTCTTCCATCAATGAAAAATCTGTAACAGAGCCTTCAATAAAACGAATATTATCAGAATGATCTAAATTATTTTTATTTCCCATCGATAAATCGTCCACAACGACCACCTGATGATTTTTAGAATAGAAATTTGCTAAGGTCGAGCCAATAAATCCCGCACCACCTGTAATCAATATATTATTCATTTATCCGTAACTCCTAGCTTTTATATAGAATATCATTAAACGATACTCTTGATGTACTTAGTTTATCATTCTTTTTGAGTGTGGTCTACTTTAATTAAAAAAGACTAGCGAAAGATCAATGATTCTTCCGCTAGTCCTAAAAGGATACCTATTCTAAAAACTTATTGCTTTTCTTTTGCCACATCTACGACTGACTTCTTTTCTTTTTTCGCTTGTTTAAGCAACTCAACGATCTCATTATTATGCATTTTATCTGGATCGATTCCTGCATCTCTAAGTGATTCACGAGCATTTTCGATCTCATCATCATCAATTTTTTCAATATCTAGATCTTTTAGATAGTCCTTAAGAGACTGTCCGCTTTTTTTGATTTTCTCTGCCATGGTCTGTACATCTTGATCTGTAAACTGCGTACTATCAAATCCTGCCTGTTCGATTTCTGAGCGATATTTTCCCAGCTCTTCCATGCTCATCGTAACTTTTTCATAGCTATATGAGATATCTGTTTCATCAGAATGATCGATCACGCTTGATTTACTATACACATCCGTTGTTTCAGTTGATTTCGTTGTAGAGGCTTTAGTCTCAGTATCATTTTTGTTATTCAGCTGTATAACAAAAATGATACCTACCAAAAGGATGAGCGCAGAAATTAAAAAGAGAACTTTCTTATTTTTCATAGATGCCCCTCTATTCTATTTATCGATTGCAACAGCCATTTTATTCGGACTGTATGAAAGAGCTACCGTTCCTTCACTGACCCACATTGTTCCGTAGATAGGATCAGTCACATGGAAACTATTTCCATCAAACCCAGTGATCAACCAAACGTGTAAATTAGCAACTTTTAATGAACCATAATAGGTTCCGTCAATGATCGGTGCTGCTAAATATGGATAGGTTCCCCAAACAACTAACGGGTTTCCTTTCATCAACTCTTCTTTGAATTGAGCGGTACCAACACCACTGATATCTCTTGAATTTGGTGCATATCTTTTTGCATACGGTGTAAATGCTCTTGGGTATATCGTGTGGAAGCCGTATTTATCCGTTGGATGTCCGTTAAATCCTTCATGCGGATTGCCCCAAGAAGGGACTTTCGGTACTGCCTCTGTGACCTGATGAATATTTTGGCCACGGGTCGCTCCCAAATAGGCTAATGCCATGTAAAGCGAAAATTCTTCACACCCATTTGGATAGCCCATTGCCATTTGGTTATAGTAAGGAACATCCATAAATGTCTTTTGGTTTTTACTTGTTGCAGCAACAATGTTTTTATGTGCTGTCACATAGCCATAAGGTGTCTCTAAAATCGGGTAACCATTTTTATCAAGCACTCGTTTTTTCACATCGATGACTGTACCAGCAGAAATATCATTTCCTCTATTTAATGAACGGTCTGTATAGTAGTGTTTCGTTTTTAACTCGATTCGTTTAGGCGCATCCATGTAATAGTTGCCCATACCAGCTGGCGCCTTCTTATAGTTGTTTGAAACTGCCGGACCATTCAACATCTTTCTGACTAGAACGATATCAAAGGCTTCCATTCGGAAACGATAACCTGATGTCCCGCTAATTCCCCCGTTTTTATTCCAGCCTAGCCAGCCAAAATACTCAGCATGTGTTCGATAATACACATCGAAATGTTTTGCTAGCTCACCCGTCAAGCGAATGTCATAAGCTTCTACACGTTTAGATTCCCCAGTCGTTCCGCTTAATTGGTTGTTGGAGACATAGCTTTGCCACCCTTTGTCCTGTACATGTGTTCTATATTCAACACCGCCTGAAACTGGGGCGTTTTCAATTTTGACTTTGATTGCTTCTACTCGTTTGCTTTGGCCCATCGAGCCATTTGTTTGTCCATTTTTGCTTGGTGTTTGCCAGCCTTTATCTTGTACATGACTTTGGTAAATAATATTCGGTTGTTTATATTGAACGAAATAGCGTGTCACGGAACCAGGTGCAACCGCTCCTTTTTTCACCAATTGGACTGCAACTGATTCTAATTGATAACTGAATCCTGCTGTCCCTGAGTTTTGACCATTGCTTGCCCAATCCAGCCAGCCAAAGTTTCTCGCATGCACACGGTAATAAACATCAAAGTGCTGAGCTAACTCACCCGTCAAACGAATGCTTAATGCTTCCATCCGCTTAGATTGTTTCACTGTTCCAGTCACCGCATTATTTGCTACATAGTCCTGCCAGCCAACATCCTGAACATGACTTCGATATTCAATTCCGCCTGACACAGGAAGATTATCGACTGTGAGTTTCATTGCTTCCATCCGTTTCGACTGACCAGTTGTTCCGCTCAATTGTCCATTGGACTTCACACCTTGCCAACCGATGTCCTGAATATGGCTTTGGTATTTTATATTCGGCTTTTTATATTGAACAAAAGAACGTGTTGTTTTCCCAGGTGCAGATTGGCCTTTTTCTACTAGTTGGATCTGGATACCTTTGATCTCATACGAAAAACCTGTTGTTCCGGAATTTTGACCATTGACTGCCCAATCCAGCCAGCCAAAATTTTGTGCCTGGACTCTGTAGTAAACATCATACGTTTCCTTAAGCGTTCCTGTCAGTTGGATTTGAATCGCTTCCATTCGTTTGCCTGAAACACCGCTGATACTATCAGCATCTGTAAAAGTTTGCCAGCCAATGTCTGCTACATGTGCACGATATTGGATGCTGCCTTGTTCTGGTTCGCCTCCGACAACTGTCACTTTTAGCGCTTCGATTCGACCATCTGAAATAACAGCTTGTGCACCATTTGTTTGTTCTGACTGCCAGCCTAGTTTTTCATTGTAGATTGAATAGTTAACTGTAAGAGGAGCTGTGCTTTTTTCTAATTGACTGCTTCCCTCTACTGAATCAAGACTTTCTTCAACGCTGTTCATTTGAGTTGTCTCTGTAACTGTCGTCTCCATCGTTTGCTCTGTACTACTAGTTGATATAACTTGTGATTCTTCCACCGTACTCATCGAACTCGTCTCTTCTTGCGAAAAAACCATAGACGGCATAAAAATAACAGAAGTTATCATACCGATGAACAAATACCCTAGCTTCTTTTTCAACTTTTCCACCCCTCATCTTTCAATAAAATAATTGTAACAAAGTTAACTCTTTTTGTCCACAAACTTAATTAATACTTTTAGTTATTTAAAACTAACTTTAAATCTTATTTTACATTCTTTTGATCATAATAAAAATGGCAGCGATACTGATTTTTTCATATCAGTTCTCTGCCATTCGATAAGAATAAATAACGTTTTTTACGTTCCCTTTAATAATCCGTGGAACTCATTGAAGCTTTGAAGCATTTTTTTATGATTTACTAAAAGATAAAGTAAATAACATACTCCATACACAGCCGTACTAATAAAACTACCGCCGAAAAATAGATTACTTAAAATAAACAAAATAGTCATCGAAGTCTCTAGAACTAGAGAGTTGACTATAGGAATATTCATCGACTTGCACAAAAACAATTCTGCAAAGTTACATCTAAAGGCCAAACTGATCAAAATAAGGCCTACCGCCCAAGTTAGATTGCCGAAACCAAAAATAATGATGATCGACAAAATAAGCGATAATGACAATGTCGTTAAATTAACGAATAAGATCGTCTTTTCTTTTCTCAACGCTTTTAGGTACGTATTGATCAATAATGACATTCGACCTTCATAAATAATGATCGGGAATAAGATCCCCATGAACTTCAAGCTCTCAGCATATTCTGGCAACCACGCAGCCAAAATATATTTTGCTGGAACATAGAATAATAAAATCCCGTACGTAATAGGAACAAATAAATTTCTCAGCGTAACAAAGAGGTTCGGTAATTTTTCTTGGTTCGTTCTTCTAAGGAGTGGAAACATAACAACACCAACTGCATTGACGAAGGTCAAAAACATATTAGAAATACTCAACGTGAAAGACAATTTCCCAAATGTTTCGATCGTCCATTTTTTTTCAACAAAAAAACGAATCGTCCCTATGATCAACATACTAGCAATACTACTGATCATCAATTTACTTCCAATGTTGATATTATCCATGATTTCAGGCAAGACGTTTTTTAAACGAATCATTTTTAAGCTGAGCATATCTCTAATTCGATACATCCCCCAAACTGTCATGATCAGTCTAGAAAAAATATCCATCGTGATCAACCAGAAAAAGTTTCGCCCGCCCATAAGTAGGTAAACACCAATGAACATAACATACAAATACCGATCGGTTCTAGATAATTGCGCATATTCTTTGATACGATTTGTTGATTGAAAAATAAAAAGAATAAATGTTTTTGAAATAGTAATCAAAGAGACGACAGCCGTTAATATTAAAATAAGTGATTTGTTGCTTGGTGGTAAAAAGAAAAAGGCCCATATAATCACCAAGGATGAAAGAATGACTTCAAATATTGCTAAGTACCAAAATTGAGAGCCTAAATTTCTCTTGTCCAGATCTTCGTATTCTTCTCCGCCAATTTTCAAATAAATGCCATCGATCCAGCCTAAATGAAAAAAACCAACATAAGATGAATAAAAAACATACAGTTGCCAATAGCTATATTCTCTGACACCTAATAATTTTGGAACAAACAAATTTAACAGAACAGAGATCCCTAACGTAGCAAAGTTAGCTGCAACTGTATAATATAGATTTTTTATGACTGATTTAGCCTTTTCATTCATAATACATTCCTCTTATTTTCTCTCAATTAGTCCAAACGATACGTAAAATCAACTATCGTTCTTATTCTGCATTACACATCTAAACTTCTACCTTATTTCTTAAAAAAATTAGCAAACCAGCCACTAAACTGATAGTTTCGTGTGACACTTTCTGGAAGTGGAACCATAGGAACTTCAAGGAAAGCAGCTAGCTCTTCTTGATTTGTTTCAGTCAAAATAAACATATTCTCCCATCGATAAAAATCTAGCTTCTGTACACTTGGGTTATTCGTGATCAGCTTTTTATTAAGAAACAATGCTTCTAATGGTCTAAGGGAAATCCCTTGCTGATTACTTTGAACGATATCTAAAATAGCTCCTGTATTCCCCTCATAATTAATTAGCTCGCTGTATGACAATGCTTCTTTATATGCATAGTCTGTTCGAGAATTTTTAGATGAATCGACAACATAAATCAGCGGTTTTATTTGTTTGCTGATAAAGTATTGCTCCAGTTCCAATAAAAGCGGTAACCGATCCTTATCCACACCAATAAAACAAACATCTGAATGATACTTATCATCTGTTTTTGTAACGATTAGCTTTGTTCGATCAATAAATTGATTATTCGGATGCATCCCATATTTTTCACAGTCTTTTTCATCAAATGACCATAGTTCACAATTCAATCCCGAATAAAAAGAAACGGGTGTATCTCTAACAACAGGGTTGCTGTACCAAACCACAATCCGAATGTCAGGATAATGCCGGTTCAAATACTTAATCAATGGACGAGAAAAAAAATGTGAATTTAATAAGATGAAATCAATCTCTTTCAGTTTTTTTTTCCAGTTTCCATAAAAGAAAGACGCCAATTGTAAATTCAATTTTTTATCTAGATAATTGAGCAGTTTGATTATAAATGTCCGTCGTTCAAAATATTTCTCCACATGGATGCCCAATTTCTGTGCATCCGTTGAAAATAAAACAGATTTTTCATCCAACGTAATGATCATCATGCGGCTATAGTCCATTGATCTTAGACTCCTTCGTTTCACTTATTTCCAATAAAAAGTATAAGGGTGATGGGTCACTCGCTCTGATTCAGGCGGTAACTCCATGTAATCACCATAACGCAGTGTTAAAAACTTTTTGCGATCTTTGATTGCACGAACCGTTTGACCAGCAAAGGTAATGTCTTCGTACTCTTTAAACCAATCTGCTGGGAAAATTCCCCATTCTTCATCAATAAACTCGATATAGCCACAAATTTCAGCTTTCTCAAAAGGATACTTATTTATTTCTTTCATAAGCAAGTTTCTCCAATGAGCATAATTTCCTTGCTTCAACAATTTACGATACTTTGGATAATATAAGACTCTTTTTCCGTAAGCTTTCCATCTAGTTTTGGAGATTGCATAAGAAGCATTCAACGTTGCTAGCATATTATCTAAATAAAACATACAACGATCTCCAAAAGCTTTTCTTTCAGCTTGGTCCGATGGAAAACCATCTATTGGAAAAATATCTACAAAAACGCCTAATTCTGGATCTTCACTATGATAAAATTGCTTTGTTTTCATACATGTTCTCTTGTCGATCAACTTTGCAAATGGATAACGATATTCAGTACGTGTCTCTAAACTCAACAACAAATACGTTTCGTCTTTCGCTAAAAGCTTTATCAAACGGTCATAATTAGGACGCGTCAGCACAATATCTAAATCATCATCCCAAGGAATATAGCCTTGATGTCTTTCTGCGCCAATCAAGCTCCCGTAATAAACAGAATACTCAATGTCATTCTTTCGGCAAATCTGATCGATATACACAAGCATTTCGACACCAATTTCCTGTATTTCATTAATACTCAATTCTTTCATAGCTCTAATTCACTCGTTTCCAGCTCATTTTTGGAGTTCAATCTACCAATATAAAGGAAGAATACTAATGCACCTAATCGATTCACTAATACAATATCCGGGATCAAGCATGCAGATATCAAAACCGTCAAGACGATCAAGCTGTAGAATAAATATTCAAGATAATTACTTCTGTTCATTTTGAAAAGAGTAATCAATGCTTTGATCATATTATATAAAACGAACAGCGTAAATGGAATTGTTCCTAAAAGCCCTGTCGTCGCCAATAAGAAAAATAGAAAATTATGCGGTGTTTGCTCTTTTATTGCAATCCAAGTATTTGGTAAATTTTTCTGAGCATAGTGAAGTAATCCTTTTGGAGATGGCCCGATCAATGGTTTAGTCTCAAATATTTCAACCGCACTTTTCCATAGTTTAAAGCGGCTATTAGAAATATCTGAATCCTCACCTGTATCTGGACGATATAAAGAGATATCATCTTTTCCATCGTTTGTTTTGATCACGATCACTTTGCTGACAGCTTCAGCAGTAACAACAGAGACTTTTTGAGTGACCGTCATAGTCAAAGAAAGAACCACAACAGCAACTAATGCAAGACCTGTTGAAAGTAAGAGGCGTTTGAAAAGTGCCATCGCTTTTTTATTATAATAGAAATAGAAAAAGACCCAGACAACCGTAATCGCCATACTTTCGATCATTGCTGTTCTTGAACCTGAAAGGACCACGAAAAAGAAAGCAACGATTAAATTAGTAATCAAGAACCCTCTGTATAGTTTTGACTGTGCCTTCTTGAAAAGATGTATAGAAAAACAAAAAGAAACAACAGAAATGGTTGCAGCATAGTTTGGATCTACAAATACACCATACAAACGATTTTCAAAAAAGCCCATCCGAATCCCATAATACAATTTATCTAAAGGCATTGTATATTGGAATTGTACAAAAAACATTCCTAATGAAATGACTAACAAAACAAACCATGTGAACACTAAAACTTTTTCTACTAATGAAAATAAATCTTTGCGGTTTTTCTTCCCAAGTTCGTATGCTACGAAGAAAAGAAGTACCTCCCATATAATCAATTTAAAATTAGCAACTAACCCTGTTGGTGCATTTGCGATAGAAGAAATGACCAACGCAAAAGTAAAGATCAGCAACAAGAAACTTGGCTTCTCACGTCTTTTGATCCAATCAAACCCGTTACGAATGAATAATAATCCCCCAGCTAATGAAATAACAGAAAAAATAATACTGTCAAATTTTGATGGAATCAGACTATAAGTACTGATCATACGCATGATTAACATAATTTCCCAAACGAGAATAAAAGGTATTTCTACCTTATCAAGAACTTCATTAGCTTTTTTTATCATTAACCCTATCTCCTTAACTCAATTAAAATCTACTTATTTATTTTCCTTACCATTCTACTCTCAAAACGTGATAAAAGCTTATAAAAGTATGGATGTATTTTTAAAGCGAACATCGCTATTTTTCTTGATTTAGTAAAATATTGATTTTTAAGTACAAAAGTAAAATTGCTACGTAAAAACTTGATGATTTGTCTTTGTGTCTCCTGATCTTCGTTTGTCAGAGGACTATCCATCATTTTATCCAAGACAGTAAAATAAGCCCAGCAGACTCTAGTGTGAGCAACATTAACTAATTCAGGATATTTAGCGACAACACGTGTTTCATTATTTTCCCATGCTTTGATCATATCCAAGTCTTTGTGTGTAAAGTGGTTGCTGGAGATACTATTTTCACGATGAAAGTAACAATATTTTTGACTAGTGTCGATGACTACTTTTTTAGTTTCTTCAAGTACGTCTAAAATGACTGCTGCATCTTCTGTGATCATACCGACTGGATAACGAACATGATCAAATATTTCTCTTTTGTATAGCTTGTTTGTCGCACTGATCGTACTTAGCTTTCCTTCAAACATTATTTTTGCTGCGCCGACCATATCTGTTACGATATATTTTTTCTCTTTGATTACAGGTTCTTTCCCCGCATAAACATCTAAAAATCCGACAGTCGCTAAATCAGCATCTTCTCTTTTTAGATTGTTATATAAAAGTTCATACATATCTTCAATGATGTAATCATCACTGTCAACAAAGCCAAAATAACGACCTTTAGCTACTTCGATTCCAGCATTTCTTGCTGCACTTAAACCACCATTTTCTTGATGGATAACAGTGATCCGCTGATCTTCTTTCGCATACTCATCACACATTTTCCCACTATTATCCGGCGAACCATCATCCACTAAAATCAGTTCAAAATCCTGAAAGGTTTGCGCTAAAATGGATTTTACACACTTATCTAAATATTGCTCTACTTTATATACCGGAACAATAATACTTATCTCAGGCACTACTTTTTCACTCCTCGGTTTTCATAATTCTTATGACTTGTTCTAAGCCTTCTTCTAAGGAATAAATCGGCTGCCACCCCAATTGTTCGATCTTATCAGTGGCTAGAATCGCCTGCGTTGCTTTAGAATAACCCGCAGCTTCTGTTTGATCTGGAATTTCAAAGATCACTTTTCTACCAACGATCGCAGCTAGCTTTTCTGCCAACTCTTTTAGCGTTAAGTCAAATTGGCTATTGGCAATATTGTACGCCTCGCCAGATTTACCTTCAAGAAGCAAATACAATAATCCGTAAGCTGCATCAGCAACATAACAGTAAGAATAATATTGTGTTCCTGCACTCTTTAAGACGATATCCTCGTCATTCACAGCATTTCGAATAAATTGAGAAGAAGCTTTAGAATCTTCTTTCAGCATCGTTGGTCCAAAGATTCTGCATAATCTAGGAATCACGACATCCACACCGTACTGCTGGATATACGCTTGGCATAACGCTTCACTTGCCCGTTTTCCTTCTGGATAACCAGCTCTTAATGTATTACTGTCTATATACCCACAATACTGCTCATCAAATTTCTCTACATCGCCTCTATTTTCTCCGTATATCTCAACAGTAGAAAGAAACAATACCCGTTCAACAGAATGCTTCGCTGCATATTCCAGTACTTGTTCGGTTCCTTTGATATTCGTCATGATCGTATTGATTGGATCTTCTACATATGCTTTGGGATGGGTATTACTTGCACCATGAACAATGAAATCATACGTACGATCAGAAGCTAGTGGTTCTAAAATATCTCCTGCTACTAAATGAAACTGTCGATCCTCTAGATATTTAGCAAACCGTGACTCAAGTTTGCCTAGATTTCTTCCCATCGCATAAACTGAGATATTAAGAGCTTGTTTCTCATTCAAAGCCATTAAGCAGTCGATCAAAAAAGTTCCGATCATACCTGAAGCCCCGATAATCAAGATCGATTTATTTTTTAATTTATCCCAAGCCAATTGTTCCTGAACAACTTTTTCGATATCTTTTTGATAATCAAGATTATTTGAAAACATCATGTTCTCCTATTCTTCTTTCATTCGAAGATAGCCTTTGAATAATTGCAGGTCATCTTGTGTCGTTAGTTTGATATTCTTATCAGAACCCACAGCAAAATAAAGAGTTTCTCCTAAATCGACCATCATTGTATTTGCGTATGATGATTCCGAGATACCAATGCCTTCTTTGAAGGCTTTCTCATAAGCCCAAGCGAGCTTATCGAATTGATATGCTTGAGGGGTAGATACTCTTCTCAATGTTTCTCTATTGATATATTGTTTCGTTGTTTCTTCTGTTTCTTTAACAAAAATTTGTTCGTTGTATGGTATTGAAGTAACAGCATTACCGAATTCTCTACATTTTACGATCACATCAGATAAAACGATTTCGTCCACTAATGGGCGAATACCATCATGGATCACGACTGTATCGTCTTTATCAGAATGAGCTTTTAAAAAGTCCACACCATTTCGAATAGATTCTTGGCCACTATTGCCGCCTTCAATGATCCATTCAAGTTTATCAATGTGGTATTCTTTTGCATAAGCAGATAACGTATCTTCCCAACCTTTTTTACATACTACTAAAATTCTATCGATCATTGGATGCTTTTGGAAAGATTCCAATGTATAAATAATAATCGGTTTATCCTCAACCATAATAAATTGTTTTGGTATATCCTGTCCCATTCTTTTGCCGACACCGCCGGCAATAATCAACGCTGTAATCATTAATTATTCCTCCTTCGATTGATCCACACAATAGTAGATTCCTTTATATTTTTTATATGTGTTCTCTGTATCAATAAACACTGCATCATGATGAGAAATACGATCTTTTTCATCTGGCAACTCCATATAATTACCGAATACTTGAGTCAAATAATGATCATACCCGATCGGTACAGGCATCGTTGTATCTTCAAAAGGCAAGTATACTGCCTTTTCAAAGTCTGTTCTCTTATACAAATTGCCCATGTAACGTGGGCCTACACAAAGTTCAGTCACGTATTCAGATGTAGAAAAATCATATTTTGACATCTGCTTACTGGCAAATGACCAGATTCGATAACGACCTTTTTTGGTAGGAATCAGTTTTAGGAGGACTTTACTACCGAACGCCATGATTCCACCGTGTTTTTCTGGAACCACTTGTGAGCAGAATAACGCATAAACCAATGCCCAAAGCTTTTGTATCTTTCTCTTAAATTTTCCGTCCGGCGCGCCGTCCAGTGGAAAAATATCGATTGGCAAGCCGTGAGGCATATCCAAATCCTGCTGATAGGGTTTGATAAATGTCGTGTCCGCAGCTCGGATCGTTGTAAAGGAATTATGATCAATGAAGGTTTTAGAGGGCTTCATCAATGGATATTTTTCTACATCCGCATGTACTTGCCATAAGTCAGATAATTTTTCATAATCCTTACGCGGCATGAAAAAATCCAAATCGTCATCCCAAGGTATAAAGCCTTGATTTCTGACTGTTCCAATACAGCCGCCGCCACAAAAATAACACAACAAATCGTGTTCATTACAGAAGCTGACGAAATAGTTTGCCATTTCTAAATTGACTCTTTGAATTCTTTTGATTTGTTCTGTGTCTTCTATCTTATTCATCGTTCAATACTAAACTCCTCAAAGTACCTGTTTTCAGAATACATCTGGTCTATTTTCTCACATCTGATAAAAACTTTCAACAACTTACCAGTGTTCTTAATACAACTGTAAACAAGTCGGAGTACTCTGAATGTAGGAAAAATCAAAAAAACATCATATAACCAATCGTTATATGATGTACTCTTTTTGATACAGAAATAACATGCTATTTTCTAAGCATTCGTTTATAAAACTTCCCCCGTAGTTGGGTAGGCATCAGACAAATGCCAACATGAATCACTGATACAGAAAAGAAATCAGTAAAACTCCCCAATCCCTCTTGATAGATTTTCTTTCTTGCCTTCAAACCAGGCATCAAATAGTTCAGTCCGCCGCGTCGATTGTACATCTCTGTACCTGCGCGCGCGTATACTAAAAACTCTGGTAAATTCCGACCCTCGTAGCCCGCCTTCAATAATCTGACCCACAAATAGTAATCTTCAAATCCCTGTAAAGGAAGATAATTCCCAACAGCTATGACCGCCTCTTTTTTGTACATAACAGTCATATGATTGAACGGATTTCTTTTTTTAGAAAACTGACGAATTTCTTCATTCGTTAGCGGCATTTTCTTGGTTGCCAACACATTGTCGATCGTTCCCTCAAACTCAATAATATTTGAACCGATGATTGCTAAATCGCTGTTTTCGAGAAAAGCGTGATATTGCTTCTCTAAACGATCATCAGCCATAATATCATCCGTATCCATTCGAGCGATCAACTCGTTGCGGCAATTCTTGACGCCAATTGCTAATGCAGTGCCTAATCCTTGATTCTCTTTTAAAGAGATCACAGTCAAACGATCCTCTAGACGATCGCGATAATACTGAATCTTTTCATACAACTCCTCTGTCAGAGGGCCGTCTTCAACAAGAAGAATTTCATCCGGCTGCACTGATTGCGCAAGCGTACTTTCCATTGTTTGGGTAAAATATTCTGGCTTTTCTTTCATGTAGACAGACATCAGCACACTAACAGGTATTGTTTGCATTTTATTCACTCACTTTATTTAAATAGCTCAATTTTGTTGTCACTTAAGAATGACAGATCTTTTGTACTGCGTTCAACCTCTTCTACACCCTGAGACGACACCTTATCAAAAAGAATCTTGATCGTCTGCAATAAGATTTTTAAGTCTAATAACAATGAATAATTTTTGATGTACAATAAATCAAAGTTCAATTTACTGTTGTAATCTGACGCATATTTCCCATAAACCTGTGCATAGCCAGTGATTCCTGCTCTTACGTTATGTCTCAAGTAGTACTGAGGATTTTCACTATTGAACTGGTCTACGAAAAAGGGTCTTTCCGGCCGTGGACCAACAATCGCCATATCTCCTCTGATCACATTGATCAATTGAGGTAATTCGTCGATTCTTAAAGCGCGTAAGTATTTACCGACAGCCGTGACACGAGCATCATTACTGGTTGATAGAACTGGACCAGATTTAGCTTCTGCAGTTGCAGACATTGTTCTAAATTTTAAAATTGGAAATTCTTTTTGATCTAATGTGATTCTTGTTTGTTTATAAATCACAGGACCAGGAGATGTTACTTTCACTAAGATCGCTGCAATCAGCATCAAAGGCGAAGCGATAACTAACAATACAAATGACAGCATGATATCAAACAAACGCTTAATGAAGTTGTCTTCTCCTTTGATTCTAAAATCAGACACCTCAATGATACTTTCGTCTTCAAAATTCATCATGTTCGGTTTTAACATAATTAGATTTTCAAAGCTGGTGTTTAAAAATAGTTTCTTCTCAGCTTTTGTTACAAGTTTATAGATTTTAAATTTTTCGTTTTCATCAATATGACTAGATATATATACAATGTCGATCTCATCAAGTAGCTTGACTAAATTTTCATAGTAATGATCCACGATCACTTTAGTCACCTGATGTTTTTTATTTTTATGACTGATAAAGTTTTGTGCTGCAGAGACAACACTTTCCTCGGTTCCTATAATCACGACTTTTTTGATCGAGCTGACTTTTAAATATAAGAAGTAAACCAAAATCCGCCATAAACTCAACAATATGATACCCACGATAAAGGTATACACAAGTACTGATCGAGGAAACGTAAACCATCTACCTGCAAATGTGATCGTCATGATAAACAAGATCGTCAAAAATTGACCGATCACAGTGACAAAAACAATATCATTGATCGTTCGATTATAGAACACATACGCACCCAACAGCATATTTAAAAAGATAAAAAACAGCGAAATATAGATAGCAGATTTCTCATAGGATACAAAATTATATGAAGGAATGTTAAATCCAAATTTAATCCAAAATCCAACCAATACCGAAAAATTAAAGACAAGTACGTCAATAATAATAATCGCAATTCGCTTTGCATTATTCCATTCACTTTTAGTTGTCATTTTTACCTTCCTTCCTGAATAAACGTTTAGCCTGTTTTTCTGATAAAAACTTTCCGTTTCATGTTACCACAATGAGACTAAAAAAAACAATAACCTCTCCCTCATCCAGAGGAGATTTATCTAAATGATTCCATCATTTTACTGCTTTTTCTTCACTTTTTTGCAGTGCAAGTCCAACAAAGGAGTACACGATCGGCAACCAGTAATTCGCAAGTAACGTGTCTTCCATCGTTGCTTGAATACAAATCGCTAAAAAGGCTAAAAGTAAACTCACTTGAAGCGGAGAAAGTTTTGTTTTCGTGAATACATTAGTCGCTAATAGGTAAAGCAGCACGCTAAAAATCAGCGTATAACCGATAATACCGTAATTGCTTAACGTATAAATAAAGCTATTATGTGTACCCAATGATTTCCAAGAAGCCGTAAAGGGTTCCATTCCTATCAGCATATTTTGAGTGTTAGAAAACCATTTTTCAAAAAATTCCGCCCAGATAGTTTCTCTACCAGTGAATAAATTGATCGCATCTGATTTGGCAAACTGATAAAAAATAAATGGACCAGCTATAAAGAATAGTGCAAAACCGGCAAGCAGTAGATAATTATTTTTTAATAGTTTCTTAGGAACGATGTTGTCGACTAAAATAAAGAAAATCAACGCACCCAGAGATGCTTTCGACTGACATACCCAAACACCTAAAAGTCCGGCAGCATAGACAGGAATGACCAATAATTTAAAATAGCCGATGTTAAATGACTTGATAATGATCGTCAACATCATCACTGACAAGAAAATCGTCATACCGATCGTATTTGTATTGATCCAAATCGCTTCTAGCTTATTGTCATTTTTCCAAATCAATGCAGGATCGATCAATTTAGGCAGCTCGACATACATTCTATAAATCGTCACAAACAGTGCTGTCCCGGAAATACCGGCCAACAGACCTAAATCGACCTTAGTAAACTTCGTATTTTTAAAGCAAAGCAGTAGTAGAATAATCAATGGAATTGATGCATTGATAAACCGATTACTATGCCTCATAGAAGAGGTTAGTGTATAAAATACAAAAATCGCTACAGCTAGTATAATCAGTATCCAGTCTGCTTTGGTCAATGATTTTATTTTCAATAAAAGAACCAGCGCAATGGCTGCTGATAAAAGATAGACGCTATTTGTATAAATCCAGCCAGTTGTAGGCGTGCTGATCCCAACGACCCACATTAAATATGAACCAGCAATCGTAACCAGTAAAATCAGGTTACTTATTCTATTTAAGATTTTATCCATCTTGACATCCTTTCAATAAGCGTATGTGATCAATAACTCACTTTATAGATATACGCATTATTTGTATCTGGTCCGTATAATTGTTTGACTTGGATTTCTTCTGTAGCCAACTCATCGATCGTTTCATAGGTGACTAGATAATGAATATTGTATTTCATCAAATCTTCCAAGCTCAATCGCACTTTGAACGCATCTGCATGAAGTAATTCAAATTGCGGTTTCTCTGTGCTGATTTCAACGTAAATGTGAGAGTAACGATTATAGATTTTCTCATATTTTCCCATAGGATCGAGAGGTTTCCAAGAATCTAAATTCGGAGTAAAAGCTGTTCCATTAAAATTATGAACACCTAGCATCGGTAAGAAAGCATGCATCATTCGCTCTCCAGCCCACAACTGCCCTGGATCCTCTTTTTCGATCGCCATCACTTTCTGAGCAATTTGTTTATCATAAACAGGACTAACCCCTTTGCTGACTGGATTGACTGTCGTCCCTCCAACTAATACTGCAGCAAGCAACACTAAGGAAAACAGATATTTCCGCTGATTCAATAATAAAACGATCAATAAACCTGCAACTAGAAGTGTCCAAATAATATCCATCCGACTTAAATACAAGCCTAGATTTCCTTTATAAAGCGCAAAGAAATATAAAACCAGATTAATTATAATGATCGGTACTTGCCATTTAAATACTAGTCTTTTCTGTTCCCACACATATTGAATAAACCAAATACTCAATAAAATCGCTGCAAAGCCAAACGCTAGATTCGCTCTTTCTTCTGGAACATAAGAATACATCGTGATTTTAGCAAGGATTGTTGGAAAACGTAAACTCATCCAAACAATATTAAATAAACAAAAAACGAATAGCAAAAAGCCGTATAAATTTTCTTTGATTTTTTTGTAGAATAGCCAAGGTGACACGAACAAAATCACAAAGAAGAAGTGATAGAAACTACTTAGTTCAGAGTTGTTCTCATAAACGACATCTTTAAATGACATTTTCCAATTGACTAAAAAGTTAAATAGATCCTTTTTAGCAAAATCACCGCCAAGACTTACTCGATTTCCCGGGTAGATCGTATGCATTACTCGAATCAGTGAATCCCATGACGTAACAAGTGAGACACCTACGATGATTCCTGTCATCAATACAGCTAAACCAATAAACAGACCATCAAATTTATCTAATTTTACTTTCTTACGAAATTCGAAGAAAAAGCCAAGTAAAAATAATAAGATCAAATAACCGAAAGGCACTTGAAGAGCCGGATACAAGACTAAAATAAATCCGGAGGCACATAATGCAGCTAGTACAGCACACATTAAACGCGCCCATTTTTTCTCATGTGCATAGAAATAATTATACATACCTACTAAAAATCCAAAGGTAAAGAAGACTAAATCTCCAACTGGAGAAACAAACCACCATTGGATCGCTGCTGAAAATGGAATCCAAACACTGGTCAATAACGCCAAATACTTATTGCGCTTAGTCAAAATCAGACCCATTTCAAAAGACAGCAACATCAGCCCAATTAATTTTAGCCCCCAATACCAAGACAGCCCACGCTCTTTCCCTAAAAGAACATAGCCCCAAGTAAACGGTTTTGCCAATGTAGCTAAATTTAATGCAGGTGAATTATAGCCAATGACCATATCCTGGCCATCTACTGTGATCACTTCGTTATGATTTTTTAAGCCTGTTTGTGTTTGTGACAGGCTGTAAGGTGTTTGAACCATCCACTCATCTGATCTTATCGGTCTCGGTTCTCCTAAAATCACACTTTCATTATTGCCGTCTTTAGCGTAATCAGAAACATATTGATCCCACATGGCTAAAGAACTGCCATGAATTTTGAAAACCAGCATTAAAATAAATACCACTAAAGCAATAATGAATCGCGCTCTGATGATTTGATCAAGCAAGGCCTGAATCCCTTGTTTGATCGCACTATTTTGCTTATGTTTTGCTTGATGTATCTCCATTTTCTAACTCCATTTCCTAGTCATACTCACTTTTTATACACTAATTTCGATAAGAAAAATTCGGAATCTCTCTAGTCAAATTCGGATTATAAAATGGATCATTGTCGATCAAGCCTGCCCATTTTTGCTCCATCATCGCTTTTTCCTGTTCAAACCGTTTTTTCTTTTTCCCTTTATCGTCATAGCCTCTAGTTTGAGATTCAAAATGATAGAGTTCCGCTTCATGAAGCCAAACATTATCACGGCCAAGCTCTTTGACTTTTAAACATAAGTCCACATCATTGAATGCAACGGTGAAATCTTCGTCAAAACCTGAAACGGCATCAAAATCGCTTTTTTTCATTAATAAGCAAGCTGCCGTCACTGCTAAATAGTCAACATTCAACGCTAATTTTCCAAAATAACCTAGGTCTCCGTGAGGATATCCATAATGCCCATGCCCTGCGATTCCGCCAAGTCCTAAAATGACTCCTGCATGCTGGATCGTATTATTAGGATATAGCAGTTTTGCGCCAACACAACCAACTCGTTCCAATTGTGCAAATGAAACCATCAAACTCAGCCAGTCTGCATTGATCACTTCTGTATCGTTATTTAGGAATAACAGGTACTTGCCATTTGCATCCTTAGCAGCAATATTATTGATCTTAGAGAAATTGAATGGAATATCGATCGTCGTCACTCGAAACCGTTCTTGAAGCATTTCTTCAAATGACCGATAAAGTTCTTTCATCTTCTCATCTGTGCTGCCATTATCTGCAATAATGATCTCATAATTTTTATAGGTCGTCTTTTCGATGATCGAAGTGACACAACGTTTCACATCTTTATAGCCATTTTTAGTCGGGATAATGATCGAAACTAGCTCTTGTATTTCGATATCATAATAGACATCGTATAACCCGTTGGCACGACCATGTTTCGCATGTCCTTTGATGCCGCGTCGTATTAGAGCATCCTGAACAGCCTTTAATCCAGCCTCAAAAGCATAGCCTTTTGTTGATTGATCGACTGCAGTTGATGTCGGCAGCATCCGCCAATGATAAAGAACTTTTGGAATATGTTTGATTCGGTCAGCTGATGTTTTTTCGGTAAAACGAAGGACTAAATCATAATCCTGAGATCCTTCATAGCCTTTTCTGAAGCCGCCAATTTCTTCGAGTATCGTTCTACGGTATACACCTAAATGAGAAATATAATTTGTTCCTAACAGTAGATCTGGTGACCAATCTGGTTTAAATGACGGATCTGATCGGTTGCCTTCCATATCGATCTTGTCTTCATCACTGTAAAGTAAATCAAGCGCTGGATTTTCGTTCAGTGCTTTGACCACTTCATAAAAAGCAATTCTAGGTAACTCATCATCATTATCTAAAAGAGCGACAAACTCACCTGTCGCAAGCTCAAGTGCAGAATTCGTTGCTTCTGAAATATGTCCGTTTTTTTGTCTAAAAATGACTTTGATCCGTTCATCAGATTCCTGATATTCTGTCAAAAGCTCTTTAACTTTAGGATCAGTAGAAGCATCATCTGCCATACACAATTCCCAATTCGTATAATCTTGAATCAAAATCGAATCAATACAACGACGCAGCCATTTTTCCTCAACATTGTACACGGGCATCGCAATCGAAATTTTTGGCTGATAATCAAAGGCTGAGATTTCTGACTTGATTTGTTCAAAATCAAACTGCTCATTTCGTTCCAACCAACTAGGATACGAGGACTGTCTGCGGATTTTTTCGATCTTGACACGCTGAATCGTGCCTTTTAGACCATTTCTTTTTAGGTAACTGATTCCTTTATGTACATTGATCATCAATCGAGCCATCTTGTCTTCTGTTCCGGGAATCAAGGGATGTTTTTTACCTAAATCGATCCATTGTGAATCGTTTATTTTGCCTTCATTTGATGTAAAACGAATCTCCAGCTTATCTTTCTTTAATAAGCCCTCTAGTTTAATCTCAAATCCAGCCAAAACAGAAGCATCCGTTTCGTAAATCTGGTTCACATCTTCTCTCAATACACGCTTAACGTCATATGAAGTCACTTGCTCTTGATTGATAACCGAAATTTCCGGGCTGGTATTTGATTCCGTATCCAATGCCCAACCGGTGATCGTTAAATTATTGGTTTGTTTCTCTCGATAGATACTATCAATAATGACTTTGATCTCATCGTTCATGATTTGTTCTCCTTATAATTTAAAGGTTTGACAGCTATTATTTTTCGGGCTGGCGCCCTTAAAATAAATAATAGCTGTCGTTATCTTTATACTTGAAATACAATTCTATAATCGCTTAGGATTTCTATATTTATCAGTCATTTCTGCTTCAGACCATTTGCTTGATAACTCTTTGAAGTTGCCTTTTTTATCAAGATTTTTGATTTTTTCATCTGCCTTGAAAATAGCATACGAACAGTAAATGATCGTTTTATCTAATGTATTAGCAAACTGCAAGGATAAGTCTGTTCCCATCAGATCTTTACCTAATCCTTCATCGATTCCTGAAACTGCAAGGTAATCGGCCTTTCTAAACACCATACATCTTTCTGTTGCCGCCTGGATATTTCTTGGTAATGCAATTCGGTAGTAATACCCTAAGCTCTTGCCAGGTGTTCCTTCTTCTGGATACTGAAGACGTTTTTTCTCTAAATCGATCGACATCCCTACATTTTCGATGCGATAACGATAATCGACGATTCGACCCATGACGATGCCGGCTGACGGTTGTTGCGCCATATTCATCATCTCAAGCAGCCAGTTACTTTTAGTTGGAACAAGACCTGCATCTAAAAGAACGATATATTCCCCTGAGCTTGCTTTGATCAATGCGTCTCTTGTTTGTCCTTCATGATAAACAAGTTTATTACTGGTCGACTGTACGGTTTGTTTCAAAGCTTCCGGTAAGACGATCTCGTAATTCTCGTAAATTGTTTTTTCAAGAATTTTTTTCAGATAATCATTGATATCTGCTGTGTCATTTGTAATGATCACTGAAACTTTTGGTACAGTTTCATACGTATAATTGACCTTATATGAGCCATAAAACTCGGCGATCTCAACGTTGGCTTTGATCCCACGGCGATCCATCGCCGCTTGCAACGCTTTTTGACCAGCGACATACGCGTAGCCTTTGCTTTCAGGATTCAAGGCCGTTGACGATTCGATCGCACGCCAATGGTACATCATCCCTGGAATATGTGCGATATTCTCTGCATTTTCTGTTGCCCGTAACACGAAATCATAATCTTGTGCACCATTAAATTCTGTATTCAATCCACCCGTTTTTTCTAAAACTGAACGTTTGACTACAACAAAATGAGTAATGTAATTATGATTCAAAATCAATTCAGGATTCCATTTAGATTTGTAAAAAGCGTTGAAGCGTTTGCCGCTTTCAGTGACTTTGTCTTCATCAGTGTAAATGAAATCGATCGTTTGATCTTCATTCAGCGCTTTGACCACTTCATATAATGCTTGCGGCGCAAGCTCATCATCATTATCCATAAAGCCGATATATTCACCCGTTGCGATCGTCAATGCTGAATTGGTCGCTTCAGAGATATGGCCATTTTCTTCACGATAGATCACTTTGATTCGATCATCTGCATCCGCATATTTTTTAAGTAATGGCTTGATATAAGCACTTGGGGACGCATCATCAGCTAAACAAAGTTCCCAGTTTTCATAATATTGGTTTTGAAGAGAAGAAACACAGGCATCCAACCATTTTTCTTCTACATTATAAACGGGTACTGCCACTGAGATTTTTGGCTGATAAGTAAATGTTTTGATTTCTTCTAAAATAGCCGTTGCATCGACAGGTGTTTCTAATTGTTCTTGACGTTTGAAGTACCATTTCATTGATCCAACTAACCCTCTTGTTTGGATCGAACGTAATGCACGTTGAACTTTTCCGCCCGGTTGTACCATGTTTGGTTTTTCTAAGCGATATTGTAATTTCCGACCATTGTTGGCAGCAACATTCAAAATATAGGTTGGCTGATCTTCTGGATCTTTGACCTCGATCTCAAAACCGTAATCCTGATCCCCTTTTAGTTCAAACATATCGATCACATCACGACGATATTCTGTTGTCACAGCATACTCAACCGCTGATTCAGCCGTCACTTCAAAAGTAACAGGAAGTTTATCTTCTCTAGAATAAGCCCAGCCGCGAATGACCGTCTTTTTCTCTTCAACATGACGAACGATATCATCGATGTTCAATGAAACGAACGAATCAAATTTACTGATCGACACTTTTTTATATTTACTCATTTGTTTTCCACGCACCATCGAATTTTTATTTTTTAATTCATTCTGTTCATCTCTTTTTTCAATTGCGTAATCGATCAACTCATGAACGATCTCAGAAAATTCACCTTCATATTGGTAATCAAAGCTAAGCGTCATTGGCTTACCTGCGATCTTTTTGTCATTGATCTCCATTACAGGTACTTGATTATCTGAAAAGAAGTAACGATTCTCTTTAGCATAAACCGCATTTGTTGCACTTGGCTTGACTTCCGTATCAGAGGAAGTCATCGAAATATCGACTACTGCACCCGTCATGCTCGGGAAAATTTTTAGTAGCTTGATGTTGTCAGGAATATCGATCGTAAATGTTTTATTCTCACCTGTAACATTATTTATTTGAATATCAAATTCTATTTGCTCTTCTTCGCCACAGTCATACAAAAAGTGAATATTTTTACTATAGCTTGAGTTTTCTGGAATGACCCGAACAGGATCATCGACTGCTGTCGCACTAAGCGCATAAAAATATTGATACACTTCTCCGAATGGGCGAGCTTTAAAAGCAGCGCGCGCTTCTACAGGCAAATCCTCATACGTTGATTCAAGTTCATTATAACCGACTTGATTGATCGTAAAGTCCTCTTTAACGATAAATAAGCCTACCTCTTCAAAGACTTTTTCAAAGCCGCTTTGAACAAAGAAAGACTTATGGGTGGCGTCCAATAGACCTGTTTCACGCCAATCTAATTTATTATTGAATAGATCGATCAAGACAGAATTATGCGCCAAGTTAGGGAAGGTAATCAGAATTTGTCCTCCCTCGCTCAAGAAAGGTTTCACTTTCTTCAACGCACTTTTCGGGTCCATCAGATGTTCAAGAACATCCGCAAAAATAATATAATCAAAGGTTTGCCCTTCAAAATACTTCGTCCATGCTTCTTCATCGATATTTCCGTAAAAAGCATCTGTAGAAAACTCACTGACATAGTCAAAAAGCTCCTTGTCCAGTTCCACAATAGAAACTGAACAGTGCTTTTCCTCCATTAAATAGCTGGTCATTCGACCATTACCTGGGCCAAACTCCAACACATTGCTATTTTCTTTTATTTGAGCGACGATTTTACCAACACTGGTACTCTCGTCAACTTCCATCTCAAAATCATACTTCATCTTTAATAGTATCCTTCCATTCATGATCTAAAATGACAATGCCTTCGCCTGCATAGCGACCGCTAATAAACATGTTCAGGTATTTCGTTTTATAAACTAAAGGTACTGTAGCGTGTTCTTCAAAGAAAGCAATATCAAAATAATATTCTCCCGTTAAAAGTGACATTTTGCCGTATTCTAAATAAAAAACATTTTTCCCTTTTTTCCAAGGGATCTTGATTTCATCAAGCAATGTATTTAGTCCACAGACATAATTGTTATCTACCGTTCGAATCGCAACACCGCAGACCGGTGATTTGATCGACTCATTCTTCACTGTATATTCAATTTTAAGTATCACTTTTTCATCTTGTGTTACGATCTCTAAAGGTTCCAATGCTGCATTCAATAATGTCGCTTTTTCGATATCGATGATATCTGGAACTGTCTCTTGATTTTGGATCGTTTTTTCTCGATCCACTGTTTTGATCGATTTTTTCTTTAAAAAGTTTTCGTAATTCGTCGTGACATCCATCGTATCACCAGACTCAACAACTTCACCATTTTTCAACCAAAACGTTCGGTCACAAAAACGACGAATCGAATTGACATCATGGGAGACGAATAAAATCGTTTTTCCTGAATTTTTGATTTCAGTAAATTTCTCCATACACTTCAGTTGGAACTCTAAATCTCCAACAGCTAATGCTTCATCAACGATCAAAATATCCGGATCGACATTGATTGCTACAGCAAAAGCTAAGCGCACAAACATCCCGCTAGAATAGGTTTTGACCGGCTGATACAAATGATCACCGATATCTGCGAATTGGATCACATCATCCACACGTTCTTCCATCTCTTCTCTAGAAAAACCAAGGACCATTCCGTTTAAAAAGATATTTTCATATCCTGAATATTCTGGGTTAAAGCCTGATCCTAATTCCAATAAAGCCGAAATCTTGCCATCGATTTTCATCGTTCCTGCAGTCGGCGTCAAAACCCCTGTAATGATTTTCAAGATCGTTGATTTTCCTGAACCATTTTCACCAACAAAACCGATCATTTCACCTTTTTCAATTTGAAGCGTTACATCTTTTAATGCATAAAAAAGATCATGATAGCTCTTTTTGAGCGGATTAAGTGCTTCTTTAAACCGATCTGACGGTTTTTTGTACATATTATAAGTTTTTGTAATATTTTGTATATCGATTGCATACTCTGCCATGATTTACTCTCCTTGTACTTACCTGTCCCGTATTTTCTGTCTCCGTACTGATTATAATACGTCTGAAAAATGCGGTTTTAGGCGTCTAAATACAACTGAACCTGCTAATAAAAGAATGATCGTAAAGCCCCAGAAATATAAGCCGTATTGCCAGCGTTCCCAGAACCAAGGACCATTTGTAAAGGAATCTCGATAGCCCTGAATAACATAGTACAGCGGATTGATTTTTAATAGTTTTTCAATCCAGCCGCTTGGTGACCAAAGAATCGGCAAAGTCCACATGATCGTTTGCATCGCCACATTGATAAACTGCATGATATCTGGTAAGAAAGGCTGTGTTGAGGCCGTTAACCACGTCACGCCTGTTAAAAAAATGATCAGACAGAACAAGTAATAGATTAACTGCAAAGCTTTCAATGTTGGGAAAACTCCGCTCAATGAAGTGATCCCGAAACCGATCAAGATAAAGAATAGATGGGTATACAAGCTCGATAAAATTTTTGACGTTGGTAAAATCTGTACATTGAACACTACCTTTTTAACAAGATAGCTGTATTCTCTAAAAACATTAGTAGCGGATAATAATGAATCAGAGAAAAAGAACCACGGAATCAATCCCGTTACTAGGTAAACGATAAACGGATACGCTTCGTCCGCTCCCCGTGCACGAATTTGTGAAAATACAAACCAGTATGTCAACACGGTCACAAGAGGTGTAATGAACGCCCACACGATCCCCAGTGCAGAACCTGCATATTTTGATTTAAAATCGTTAAATGAAAACTGGACCAGCAGTTTTCTATTCTCAAAGATATTTTTAAAAATCGATAGTGTCGCTCGTATCATTGACTCTTTTCCTTTCTTGTTTCCGTTGCTTGATATTCTTCGTTAAAAATAAGCTGCATAACATTACTAGTTTAAAGAATATGTACTCTTTTTTCAAGTTATGTAAGTATTTTCTTAAGATTTACGAAAGCGGTACTCTTTTTAAGTACAGTTATTTCGCTAATTGAATGATCACGATCCCAAGGATGATCACCGCTGTACCGATCACAGTTCCCAAGGTCACTTGCTCATGCAAAATCAGTTTTGAACCTAATAATACAGCAATATTCGTACATGCAACACCTAATGGGACGATGTAAGAAACTTCCGATTTACTGATGATGACCATCCATAGCACAAAGCTAAACATGTAGCATAAAAAACCAATGATCGTCGTTAGAGACATCGAAAAAGAAAAAACAGCATTCGTAAAATGGATCGCTGTCGCTTGTGATCCTAATTTCACTAAGATCAGACCCGATGTAGATAAAACAACATAGATTAAAAATAGTAGCATTATTTTTTCTCCTTTTTATCTTTTAAAATAGATAGTTCCTGAGTCAATAATTTAATTTGGTTTTGCTGCTTTGATAGTAGGGCAGAATTCTTGATTTCAATAAAAAGCAATACAAAGATCGCCATGATCAACAAAAAATTCGATGTGGTTTCAAACCCCAACTTCTTGCTTAACCATTCTGGTAATTCAGGAAATATCGCAACTACGACCAAGCCAACGGAAATGATCAGCCAGCGAATCGCATTTTTTAACAAAAACACATTTTTATTAATGGAACGAATAATGTAAATAAAGAAAATCAATGAGAACAAAACCATCTCAACACGTAAAATGCCGCTCATTAATCTCCCTCCCTCATAAAGCTTGATACAAGAATCGCCAAACTAACTTCAAACATGTAACGGACTGATGTAAATGCGCGAATCGAAGATTGACCGCCAGAACGTTCTCTCATATTCGCTGCAACTTCTTTGATCGTAAATTTCTTTTTCAGCAAATGAACCGTTGATTCAGGTTCAGGATAACTCGTAGGATATTTCTTTGCAAAGTAAGCAATGATTTCTCGATTGCACGCCCGATAACCAGATGTTACATCATAGATTTTTTTTCCTGAAGACAGATAAATCAAAAATGAAAGGATCCTGATGCCGACACGCCGCATAAAGGTTGTTTGAAAGGCTGTCTTTTCATTTGGTAAAAACCTCGAACCAATAACAAAGTCCGCTTGTTGCTTTATGATCGGCTGCACCACCGCATCTAGGCTGCGAATATCGTGCTGCCCATCTCCGTCAAATTGTACAGCAATGTCATACTTGTTTTTCTCAGCATAACGGTAGCCTGTTTGCACCGCTCCACCGATCCCCAGATTCATGACCAAATGAATCGAATTGATCTGATGTTCATTTAAGATCACTTGCGTTTTATCCGTCGATCCGTCGTTGATCACAACATAATCGATCGTATAAGAATAATCATTTTTATGGACTTCTTTGAATTGTTCGACTGAGCGAATCGTCTTCAAGATCGTCTCTTCTTCATTATACGCAGGAATAATCAAAAGAATCCGCAAGATAAGCCCTCCATCCAGTAATATTCACTTTCTTTTATTGTATCTCTAGTTCACATCAACAACAGACAGAACAATAGAATCAAATAACTGCTTCTATTGTCTGTTTGTCTATTGCTAGTTTATTTTGTGACTTGTGTCAACATCGCTGCTAAGGCTTCTTGCCAAGTCGGAATCTTAAACCCTAAGGCTTTTGTTTTATCAAGATCCATCACAGAGTATTTAGGTCGAGTCGCTTTTTGTGGGAACTTACTTGAATCCACAGGCAAAACGTCAACATCCTTGTCTTTTAAAATTTCTTTGGCAAATTCATACCAACTGCAACTGTTGTCATTCGATAAATGATAGACGCCATAAGGTACTTTCTCTTTAATAGCAAAAGTCATAAATTCAGCTAATGTTCTTGTCCATGTCGGACGACCAAATTGATCATCTACCACAGTCAATTGTTTGTTTGTTTCTGCTAAGCGCTGCATCGTGAAGACAAAATTATGTCCATATTGCCCAAACACCCAAGATGTCCGAATGATATAATAGTCTTCCATGATTTCTTGTACGATTTGTTCCCCTAATAGTTTTGTACGCCCATACTCATTTTGAGGGTTTGTTTGATCGTCCGTCTTGTAGGTGTCTTCTTTTTTCGTTCCATCAAATACGTAATCTGTACTTACATAAACCAAGGTTGCACCGACTTTTTGTGCCGCAAGAGCCACATTACGCGTGCCATCTACATTGATTTTTTCATCTAGTTCTTTACCCTCGTCTTCAGCCTTATCAACTGCTGTATAGGCTGCACAATGGTAGATCACCTCGGGCTTTAAATCTGTAATAAAGGCCATCGTTTGTTCTGCATCAGTGATATCCATCTCTTTTGAATCTGTTGACACATACTCTAAACCTTGTTCATCAAGTAAATGACGTAATTCTGTTCCTAGTTGTCCATTTCCGCCAGTTAAAAGTATCATTCGTAATTGCTCCTCTCAGAAACAAAGGGACCACCAAGTGACATTCACCTAATGATTGCATTCCTTTGTCATTTCGTATTTAGAGCGTGGAGCAAAACCAATGCTTAGTTTTGTCCCACGCTCAATAAGTCACTATTTTAATCTTACTTGGTTAAAATCAGGTACATGACATCGGTAAAATGATATCGATTATTGACCGCTTTTCGCATAGTTGGCTTCTACAGCATCTTTATCTGCTTTCCACCAGTCTTCATTCTCTGTATACCACTTGATCGTGTCAGCTAAACCGTCACGGAAATTCGTAAATTCTGGTGACCAGCCTAATTCTTCACGTAGTTTTGTTGAATCGATCGCATAACGTAAATCGTGACCCGCACGATCATTCACATGCTCATAAGCATCTTTAGGTTGTCCCATCAATTCTAAGATCATTTCGATCACAGTTTTATTGTCTTCTTCTCCGTCAGCACCGATCAAATAGGTTTCGCCAAGGCGACCTTTCGTTAAAATGGCCCAAACTGCAGAAGAGTGATCGTTTGTATGGATCCAGTCTCTAACATTTTTTCCAGCACCGTATAATTTTGGTGTGATTCCGCTTAGAATATTAGTGATCTGACGCGGAATGAATTTTTCGATATGCTGATATGGACCATAGTTATTTGAACAGTTTGAAATCGTTGCTTTTAAGCCAAACGAACGCCCCCAAGCCTTCACTAATAAATCTGATCCAGCTTTTGTGGAAGAATATGGACTTGATGGATTATAAGGTGTTTCCGCAGTAAACTTCTCTCCAGCTCCTTCTCCATGTCCCGGTAAATCTTCACGTAATGGTAAGTCACCATACACTTCATCTGTCGATACATGGTGATAACGAACATCATGTTTACGGCATGCTTCGATCAACGTATATGTCCCAATGATATTTGTTTGAACGAATGGAAATGGATCGTTCAATGAATTATCATTATGCGATTCTGCAGCATAGTGAACGACTGCGTCTGTTTCTTTGACTAAGCGATCGACTAGTTCAGCATCAGCGATATCGCCGACAACCAGTTCCACACGGTCTTTCGGTAGTCCTTCAAGGTTCTTTTCATTTCCTGCGTAGGTTAATTTATCTAAGACAGTAACATGTACTTCCGGATGATTGTTCACCACATAATGAACAAAGTTTGATCCGATGAAGCCTGCTCCACCAGTAACAATGATCTTTTTCATTTTTAAGATCTCTCCTAAACTTTTTTAGATTTCACCATAGACAAATGGATTTTCTGCTTCAAATTCTTTTAATGTCGGGTGATTTTTATCCTTTTCAGACGTAATTGCTTTTTGAATATCGATCGGCCAGTCGATCGATAAATCTGGATCGTCAAATGCGATTCCGCCATCAGCAGGAGCATTATAGTAATTGTCGCATTTATACATGAAGTTGACATTTGGCGTCAACGTCACAAAACCATGTGCATAGCCTTTAGGTACTAACAATTGACGATGGTTATGTTCAGATAAAATGTACCCTTCCCATTGACCATACGTTGGACTGCCTTTACGGATATCTACAATAACATCCAGAACTGCACCAGTCACCACACGAATCAATTTGGTTTGAGCGGCTTCTCCTTTTTGGAAGTGCAGCCCGCGTAACACGCCTGCTTCACTTGATAGAGAATGGTTATCTTGGACAAAGTCAAAGTCTAGTCCGTGCGCCAAAAATTTTTCCTTTGAATAGCTTTCAGTGAAAAAACCACGGTGGTCGCCAAACACGTCCATCTCAATGATTTTTACATCTTGTAATTTTGTATCAATAACTTTCATCTATTTCTCGCCCCTACTCTGCTTCTGCTAATCGTAACAAGTATTGTCCATAACCGTTTTTCTTCAGCGGCTGTGCTAGTTCGATCAATGCGTCTTTTGTGATGTAGCCCATTCTATAAGCGATTTCCTCTAAACAAGCGACCTTCAAGTTTTGGCGTTTTTCGATCGTTTCGATAAATGTCGATGCCTCTAATAATGACTCATGGGTTCCTGTATCTAGCCAAGCGTAGCCTCTACCCATGACTTCTACAGATAATTTATTTTTTTCTAAATAGACTTTATTCACATCTGTGATCTCTAATTCGCCACGATCAGATGGTTTGATATTTTTGGCGATTTCCACCACATCGTTATCATAGAAATAAAGACCTGTAACAGCATAGTTTGACTTAGGTTTTTCTGGTTTTTCTTCAATCGAAAGAGCCTGCATCTCCCCATCAAATTCAACAACACCGAAGCGTTCCGGATCATTCACGTGATAGCCGAAAACAGTCGCCCCGCTTTCTTTTGAAGCCGCTCGTTGAAGCATGCTAGATAAGCCTCCGCCATAATAAATGTTATCTCCTAATACAAGACAAACACTATCATCACCGATAAACTCTTCGCCAATAATAAAGGCTTGAGCCAGTCCGTCCGGGCTTTCTTGAACCGCATATTCAATATGAATCCCCAAATCTTTTCCGTCTCCAAAAAGACTTTCAAATCTTGGTGTGTCATCCGGCGTTGAAATGATCAAAATTTCTTTGATTCCTGCCAGCATTAGTGTTGACATTGGATAATAGATCATTGGTTTGTCATAGACCGGCATTAGTTGTTTTGATGTGGCTTTCGTTAATGGATATAGTCTGGTTCCACTTCCTCCAGCTAAGATGATCCCTTTCATGAAAAAACTCCTTACTACTAATTTTATTTTATTTCTTTTTCATTCGCATCACTAGTTATTATTGCATTATTACCTTTAATTGTCATTCATTTTAACGATATTTTACACAACTGTAAAATAGTCACTTATTAGACATTAAAGAGAAGGCGTTTCAACAGTGCATAACTGATGGCGAATCGCCATTTCAGCTGTTGATAAAAACTCGCTTTAGTGTTTATCTCACTCGCATTCGCATCATGTCTTCTATATAAAGTCAGTGGTTGTGTGATCAAGGCGCTTTTTTTCTTATACGCTGCAATCAAGCCTATCCACATATCATGCATCGGAACTTCTGCTGGAACTGGTAAGATCTTTGCCTTCAATCCGCTCCTAAAAGCCATCCCTGCGCCAATATATTTGTTTTTCACTATATTGTGGAAAAAGCCCAGTTTGACCTTGCGGTATGTAAAATAAGAAGGCTCGATCGTATCCAACCGCTCATCCACAATCACTAAATCACTGATGACCAAGTCGATTTTTGGATGGTTCTCAAAAAAAGCCAACGTTGTTTGAACTTTTTCTGGAAGCCAAACGTCATCTTGATCTGCTAAAAAAATATACTCCCCACAGCTTTGCTCAATAGCAAATTCAAAATTTGCGATCACACCTTTTCCAGGCCCTTTGAACAACTTGACCCGTGGATCACTTGCTGCATATTCTTTTAGTATAGTGTACGTTTCATCTTTCGACCCATCGTCAGAAACGATCACTTCATCTTCCTCTGACAGCTGTATCAAAATACTATTTAATTGTTCCTGTAAATATTTTTCGCCATTATACGTGGCAATACAAACTGAGATCATTTATTTTCCTTTCGACAATTTGCGATATTCTGAAAATGTACGGCGCCAAATCGCTCGATTTTTTACCCGTAAAAACTGTTTGATGGTTCTAAGCAACAAATGCTTTTTATGTTCAGTAAATTTATCATGCTCGTATTTTTGGTAAAAAAGTGATTCCGCCTGAATGATCGATTCATAGCGTTTAAGACTAACAGCTGAATAATCTAACACAGACAACTCATGATCGACATGTTCATCTAACACACAAATCTTTTTCTGCAATCGATGAAGCTGCCAGAATAACCAATGATCTAAAAAATCCAGTGGAAATTCTAAATTGAATGTCCTTAAAAGCCGCAATGTTTCCTTAGGAAGTGCCGTGCCAGAGTTGATGCTCATGATTTTCTCTGTATAAATCCCTGCCTCTGGAAAAGTGGATGATCGACCGATATAGTGTTCTGACAACACAGGCGAGATTTGTCTACCATGTGATTGGACGATCGGAACATATGCCCCAATATCTATAGTAACAGTTAGTCCAAGGAGCTTTTCGATATAAGAAGCCTTGATCGTTGTATCTTGATCCAATAATAATAATAAGTCTCCCTGAACTTCTATACAGAAGTCTTTTGCAGCATTGTAAGCTACAGCAAGACCAAGATTAGTTTCATCATGGAAGTAATGGACATTATGTTCATGAAACAACATATCTTCTTGGGCTTTAGGACTATTATCATAAACAAATAAGTGCATTGATTTCTCTGTCGCTAAAAACTTCCGTAACAAAGAATAACTTGGAGTCTGTGCAAATTCAGTTTGGTATAAAACAATCGCAATGACCAGACTATTTGACATCAGAAAAACCTCCAGCCCCATTTATTAAAAAATTTAACCATCGATTGTAAAAAGATTTTAAAGAGCTTTTTGTTTTTATGCGCACCTTTTTCATATAAATGAACCACTGTTTCAAAGGGTGTATACAAAATTTTATAGCCGGCCTTACCAAAACTCATACACAGATCATTGTCTTCAAAATACATGAAGAAGCGTTCATCAAAGCCGCCTATTTCTTTAAACTTATCTATATCGACCAGCATCAAACAGCCAGAGCCCATCTTGATATACGTTGTGCGATCCTCAGGCAAATCACGACACTCATAGTAGCTTAATCGTTTATCAAACAGCTTTTTGACAAACTGAAAAGGTACAAAGCGAAGCATATAATCAAACACATCTAATTTTTGACGGACTAAATACTGCGTCGTTCCATCTGTATTCAGCACTTTGGGACAAACCGCAGCCAGCTGCTCTTCTTCTTTCAAGCGTTGAACTAGCTGATCCAAAACTGCTTTTGTAATCAGAACATCCGGGTTAAAAATCACGCCAAACCGAGTGTCGACTTGCTTCAATACTTGATTATGCCCATGACCAAATCCACTATTTTCCTCCGACAAATGGAGTGAAATAAACGAACCATAACTTTTTAAACGTTCTATGTAGTTTTGCTCTGATGCATTATCGAATATATGTATATCGTATTTTGACTTTGAACCTAGCTCATTCTTTAAATTATCAAGCACGTCAAAAATATGACGGCTATTGTGAGTAACAATGGAAATCGTTATTCTATCATTCATATTTTTGCCCCTCATTAAAAGTAACAGTCTGATGAGTCTTTAGGTTTCGTTCATTATCCCTTACTAACTCGTTCATTTATCACGTTTTTCTCAGCAGTACTTTCTATTGATAACTCTCTTAATGTGACTCGTTTTTTTATAATCAAGTGAATCTTATGAGAGCGGAGCAAAACTTGATTTGTTTTGTCCCGCTCTCTTACTTTACTTAATGACTAAATTATAACATAGCTGAAAAAGTCAGCAAAGATTCTTCTAAACACTTTTACTTTTTTTTAGAATGTTTGCCTAGCCGCTTTTCAAGTTGTTGATGGCGAAATTCTCGATTTCCAAACATGCGTAAAATAAACATCAATGGTTGATGATTCTCACCGACCAATCCAATCATTTCAATGAACAGTTCTAACCCGATCGCACTAAATACAATCAACAGAATCGACGCTAAATGGCTGGCATAACTAAAAAGCAGCGCCACAAACGAAAAAACCAACGCTAAGCCGTAAATAGTCATCACTGCCCCTTTGTGAGTAAAACCTAAAGATAGCAGCCGATGGTGTAAATGCATCTTATCTGCAGATGAAATCGGCCGCTTGTTCATTAAACGTCGAATAATTGCGTAAACCGTATCTGTGATCGGCACACCTAAAATGATCATTGGTGTAATTACGGTGATAAACGTGGCATTTTTCAATCCCTGCAAAGACATGACAGCAATCATAAATCCTAAAAACAGCGCACCTGTATCCCCTAAAAAAATCTTCGCGGGATAAAAATTATATGGGAAAAAACCTGCAATACTTGCAACCAATACAAAGATAACAATAGGAATATAAACCGTTTTTGCATGAAGAAAAAAATAACCAATGACACCGATCGTAGCTAAACTGATGATCGATACTCCAGAAGCTAAGCCATCCAGACCATCGATTAGATTAATCGCATTTGTGATCGCTAATATCCAAAATAAAGTCAGCGGTAAGCTCAACCAACGTAAATCAATATGACCGAAAAACGGTAAGGTAACCATATCGATACGAATACCTGCAACAAAATATATGACTAGTGCTCCTAGTAAGATGCCTAACGTTTTTTTCTTTGGTGATAATTCATAAATATCATCGATCAGCCCTGTAGCGACAACGATTCCTGCCCCTAGTATGATCGGCAAAATATAATCTGTCGGAATGATCGATTGAAACAAAACTAAACAAGAAAATGAAAAGACAAAATAAATGCCTAACCCACCTGCTGTCGGCATATTCTTTGTATTTACTCTTCTTTCCCCAGGTGCATCATATGCGCCTATTCTAAAAGCCAATAACTTAACGATCGGCGTAACAATCAAGGATAAAATAAACGTCAAAAAAAGACGAATAAAAATTTCGTAAATAAACATTGACATGAAGGAACCTACTTTCTTAATGTACATCGTATATTATACCGAATCATTTCACATTTACAAGTTGGAACAAGTGTTTCGGTCAAGGCAGAGAAAAGACTCTGGTGAACAGCCACTCATCCAAATGCGTTTAAGCTATTTCTTGATTTTTTCTTTTATTTTATCCATTAATCGATTGATCACGCCATAACGATGCTCGATTTCTTCATTAGATGTATATTCTTTGACCACGGCATTGATGATCCCGCCTAAAATAATGATCGTTGCAGCAAAATTCAGCCACAACATCAAAATAATAAAGCTTCCGATGATTTGGTAACTGGCAATTTTTGAACTAAAATATTTAATGTACAACCCAAATACTTGTGACAAAAGCATCCAGCCGATCGTTGAAAAGACCGCGCCGGGGATGATCGACCGGAAATTCAAGCGGGCATTTGGCACTACACGATAAATCAAACACATGATGACCATCAAAACGAGCGTAGTTATTGGCCATTTCAGCGTTTGAAATGTATCGATAACGTCAGTTGAAAAATGGAAGATTGGCTGCAAAAGATCTAAAATCGTTTTCCCAAGACCTAACACACCAACTACACCGACCACTGCTGTCAATAATAAAACGATCACAAACAGGGACATCAAACGGACAATAATGAAGTTTTTCCGTTGCTCCACACCAAAAGCTTTATTCATGGCGATTTGTAACGCATTGATACTTTGACTCGCACTCCATAAAGCAGTTAACGCTGAAATAGACAACAAACTCCCCGATCTCTGAGTCAAAAGCGATTTGATCGCTGATTGTAAATCATTGAAAATCGTTTCTGGTATCGCTTCTGCGATGTACGGAAGCACCTCGTTTGGATCAATATGTAAATACGGCAGAATATTCCCCACCGCAATCAATAGAGGAAAGAGAGACAAAAGTAAATAATAAGCCACCACTACCGAAGTATTGCCAATCTCAGAATCAACCATACGGCGTTGTGTCGTCTCAATGAAACGCATTAAGTTTTCATTGTTTTTTACTTTGTCCACTAGTTTCATGCATACTCTCCTCTACTCATTCTTATTAATATGTTAATTCTTCACCTTGAGAAGTCAAAATTTTAGGACCTTCTTTGGTGATTGCTAATGTGTGTTCAAATTGACAGCTAAGGCCGCCGTCTAGCGTATAGGCTGTCCAGCCATTCGGATCCATTTTCATACGCCAAGTCCCTGTGTTGACCATCGGTTCGATCGTAATGACCATCCCTTCTTTCAAACGCAAGCCTTTCCCAGCTTCTCCATAATGCGGGATCACAGGACTTTCATGAATAGTCGGACCAACGCCGTGACCTACAAAATCTCTGACAACAGATAAGTTTTCACTTTCAACATATGTTTGGATCGCATGACCGATATCGCCGATACGATTCCCAACTTTGGCTTGTTCAATTCCTAAATACAACGCTTTTCTTGTCACTTCCATTAAGTGATCTAATTCTGGTGTTGAGTTACCAACGACATATGCCCAGCAAGAATCAGAAACAGCCCCTTTAAGATCAATACACATATCCACTTTGATCAAATCTCCGTCTTTCAGTGGTTTCTTGCGCGGAAAACCATGGCAGATTTCATCATTGATACTGCAGCAGGTCGCATATTTATAATCTTCAAAGCCGATTTGGGCAGCAATCCCGCCATGACTTTCGATAAAGTCACGAACAAAAACTTCGATATCCCAGCTTGTGATCCCTGGTTTGATAAATGTACGTAGATGACGGTGAACATCTGCCAATAATTCTCCAGATTCATCCATCATTTCAATTTCTCTTGGTGATTTTAGTGTAATCATTCAATCTCTTCCTCCTAAAATTTAAAAGCGTATCGGGCTCGTTCAACTCTGGTAGAAAAATAGCCCCAGGTGACGCTTTTGGTCAGCGATATATTTTAGCCT
Source organism: Enterococcus wangshanyuanii (assembly GCF_002197645.1). Lineage (NCBI taxonomy): Bacteria > Bacillati > Bacillota > Bacilli > Lactobacillales > Enterococcaceae > Enterococcus > Enterococcus wangshanyuanii. The sequence continues at coordinate 1,590,605 of NZ_CP021874.1, forward strand.
TTTTCATATCTTTAGAGACTAAGATAATCTTTATACTAAGAGTATTTTATCATAATTTGTGAAAATTTCACTGAAAAGTCGTTTCGAAATCCTGCACAACCCATATTTATACTGAATAAAGGCAGATAATTACTTGGTATCAAAGGGTTATTCACATAATAGACTACTTCTCAGAAATGCCTCATTTTGTAATTTACACGACCTTCCTTCTTCTGCTATAATCATGATTGTATTACTTGAAGGAGGAAATTCTAATGACCTTAGCTAAAATTGTTTATGCAAGTATGACTGGAAATACAGAAGAAATCGCTGATATCGTTGCAGAAGCTTTCGAGAACTTAGATATTGAAGTTGAAATCAACGAATGTACTCAGGTGGATCCTGAAGATTTTGAAGATGCAGATATTTGCGTTGTTGCTACATACACTTATGGAGACGGTGAGTTGCCTGACGAGATCGTTGACTTCTATGAAGAACTTCAAGAAATCGATCTTTCTGGAAAAACATATGGTGTTTGTGGTTCTGGGGATACTTTCTATGATGATTTTTGTAAATCTGTAGATGATTTTGATGCAGTTTTCGCAAAAATCGGTGCAACTAAAGGCGCAGATAATGTAAAAGTTGATTTAGCGGCAGAAGAAGAGGATATCCAAAATTTAGAAGCGTTTGCTAAAAAATTAGCAGAAGCTGTTAAATAATCAAGAAAATAGACGAGAAAAAAACATTATTCATGATTTTTTTCTCGTCTATTTTTTTAGTTGTCGATATCGATTGGTGTATCCCGTTCAAGAATCTGTTCAATAGCTTCCAGCATCAAGCGTTCGATTTGTTCATCACTTGGATGAATAATCCCAGATGTCATCAAAGCTGCGATCCCTGTCGCCACGATCCATGTGCCCATATGCAAAGAATTGATCTCAGTATCATTCAGTTTTTCGTAATCTGGATCTTGTTTGACTGCATTTGAAAAATAATTGTACGAAAATTCCTGCATTCTCTTTCCGCCGCCATATTCTTCCAAATATAACGCGCGATACAATTTACTTTCATTTTTAGCAAAGTGGATATAATTCAACGCTAGATCGACAATCGTATTTCCTGTGTGAGCGACAGGGAATACTTCGTTTGCTAAATATTGATGGATTTTTTCGAAGAGTTCTTCTTTTAAATCATCCATATTTTTAAATTCTAAATAAATAGGTTGTGTTGAGCATTTCATTTGGGTTGCAATGTTACGTGCGGTGAATTTTGAAAAGCCTTCGTTGGCCACTACTTCGTATGCAGCATTTAAAATCTGATCTTTAGTAATTGTTTTTTTTCTTGCCATAATTCTTCAATCCCCTCTACCTATCCTTTACAACGCTTCCATATAAATACTATAGTTATTGTAACACGATTTAAGTTTTCTGCAAAATACTAGTCCTTTATTTCATATTATTTTATTTATTCAATTATACGTGCCTTTATAGCTCTTTTTTCTAGAATTAAATAAACAAAAATCGATGCTCGATCGTTTGAGTTCACACGTTCCCCATGTTATGATATTCACAGTCAGATGAATGAAAATTAGGAGGTTACACCATGACATTACCGAATTTTGATGAAACGTTAAAAAAATATGCCCGTTTAATTGCTGAAACAGGCGTGAACGTTCAAAAAGGCCAAAGCGTTGTTCTACAAATCAGTGTGGATCAAGCACCCTTAGCTCGACTAATCACTGAAGAAGCATACAAACTAGGAGCAGGAGAAGTGATCGTTCAATGGACCGATGATCAGGTTCAACGTCAATTCTTGCTGCATGCCGATGAAAAATATTTAGAAAATATTCCACAATATAAAATCGACCAAACAGACGACTGGGTCAATAAAGGTGCTAGCAGAATCAGTGTTGTTTCTGCTAATCCTGACGCTTTATCTGGTGTGGATACGGAGCGCGTGGCTATTTTCCAAGCGGCCTCAGGCAAAGCTTTGATGAATTTAAGAAAAGCAACACAAGCAAATAAAGTCAGCTGGAGTGTTGTCGCTGCTGCTGGTAAAGAATGGGCAGCGAAAGTTTTCCCAGACTTAGCAGACAATGAACAGCAAGTTGATGCACTTTGGAATGAGATTTTCAAAACAACTCGCGTATATGAAGAAGATCCAGTAGCGGCTTGGCAAGCACATGACACTAAGTTAGCAACAAAAGCGGCTGAATTAAATGAAGAGCAATTTGATGCACTGCATTATACAGCCCCTGGCACTGATTTAGTGATCGGATTACCTAAAAATCATTTATGGGAAGGCGCCGGCAGTGATAATGTGCGTGGGGAAAAATTCATGGCAAATATGCCGACAGAAGAAGTCTTTACTGCACCTGATTGTCACCGTGTGGACGGCGTTGTTTCTAGTACAAAACCATTAAGTTATGCTGGAACGACCATTTCTGGTATGACCTTTACCTTTAAAGATGGCAAAGTCATCGATTTTTCTGCTGAACAAGGACAAGAAGTTTTAGAGTCATTACTCAACACAGATGAAGGCGCTCGTCATTTAGGTGAAGTCGCTTTAGTTCCTGATCCATCTCCTATTTCTCAATCTGGTATCACTTTTTATAATACTTTGTTTGATGAAAATGCTTCTAACCATTTAGCCTTCGGCTCCGCTTATGCATTCAATGTTAAAGGCGGTACTGAAATGACTGAAGAAGAATTAGAAAAAGTAGGACTAAACCGTAGCCAAACACACGTTGATTTCATGATCGGTTCAGATCAGATGAATATTGATGGTATTCGGGCAGACGGCACGAAAGTTCCGATTTTCCGTAATGGTGATTGGGCATAAGAAGTCATTTGACTTTTAATACTACTAACAAATCGATACTAAAAAAAACCTGTGAAGCGCACATTGGCTTCACAGGTTTTTTTAGTTTAATATGGGAAATAAAATTCTACTGTATAACCGATCGTTTTCAACCCTTGTGTAATTTTATAAATATCACAAGAAATAGCTTTACGGTTTTTGTCATTAAATACTGATACTGCGTACGCTTCAATTGATTTAGCATCTTTAAATAGTTTCATTCCATTTTTTAAGTAGGAATTTGGTACACCTAATTTTTTAGGATCTAGTTCACCAGCGTATTTTTTATTTTCTCTATAAGATGTCTTCCCAGAAGTATTGATGGTTAAATAATTTTTCTTAGGTACTAATTTGACTTCGATTGCTTCTAAGCGATAAGAATATTTTGATGTTCCAGCAGGAAGTCCGCCTTTTTCCCAGCCCATCCAGCCAAATTCTTGCGCATGGACACGATAAAATACATCATAAACTTGATCTAATTGACCAGTCAATTTAATTTGGATCGCTTCTAGACGTTTCTTTTGACCAGAAGTTCCTGATGTTTGGCCGTTCTTTTTCCAAGCTTGCCAACCAATATCTTGTACGTGTGTACGATATTGGATGTCACCCGTATAACCAGAGTTTACCTTTAACTGAATTGCTTCTAATCGTTTTTTCTGTCCAGATGTACCAGAAACTTGTGCGTTTTTCTTCCATCCTTGCCAGCCGATATCTTGTACATGCGTGCGATACGTAACTTCTGGTACCCCAGCAGCACGAGCAGTAGCTGGTGCCGCAGCTGGCGCTACAGAATCCTCTAAAACGCTCTCACTTTCAAAGTTACCATACGGAGTAATGCTGATTTCCTCTTCCGCATGAGCAGAAGATGTACCAAAAATAGCAGCTCCAACTAAACCTAACAACAATAGACTTACCTTTTTCATTTTCTCACATTCCTTTCTTTGTAACATCATAATTATATAATAGTTACTCATTATATTACAATAGTCATTTAACACAAATTATCCAATTTCTCATATTTATTTTGTGTAAAATGAATAAAATAAAAAAATAAACACATAAGTTTGAGAAATAACCTTCGAATCAGTAAACATACAAAAAGTCGAGATACCTTATTAATAAAGTATCTCGACAAAATCCCAAAGATACCCCTGACCAAAAATTGACCCTTAGAAGCAAAACTAACCGATTTTTACATAATACCTCACACTATCATTAAATGTTAAGAAATACTGTCTATTACAGGGGGTTCGAGCGATTCAAGTCGCATTTGATATCTTCTGGTTTTATGTCTAACTCCCCTGTTTTATGATATCCAATTAGCAAATTCTTAACAATGTACTCAATTATCTTTGGATTTGAAATATTCATTTGTGGAAAAAATCTATTGAGAAAGGCGTTCACATTAATTTGAGCGTCTCTTTCTATATGTATTTATTGAACGCTTGAAGAATTATCTGACTGAAAACCTGTAACAGTTGAATACTGAAATGGTTCGCTCGGATATTCCTACTAGTTCTATTGTCAACAGCTTTCAAGTATGGAGTGTGACATAGATCAATGAAAATGCCCTTGATAAGGAAACCAAAGTTACACAGCTTTCCCAGTTTGAGCTTACTTTGCAGAAAAATGACAACTGGGAAATAATAATGGCATAGTTTCTATATAAAATTATTTTTACTATCTTAACTAACGAATTGAAAGATGATATAATTTAACCAAAAATTTTCTAAGGAGGGATGAATATGCATTTAATTGATTTTATGAATGAAGATATTAAAAAGAAGCTTATTAAAAAAACGTATAAAAAGAAAGAGACTATTCTTTTTGCTGAGCAAGAAAATGAATATGTCATTCTTATGATTGACGGTATTGCAGAAGCATTCATCTTAAATCTGAAAGGAAACATCTCAACTATTCATCTTTATAGAAGTGGTAGTTTTTTTGGAGAAATGGAACAATTTAATGATGGGAAAAAACCCGTTGAAATTGTCGCTTTCACAGATTGTAATGTATATAAACTTCATAGAGATGATTTTTTAAACTGGTTAAAGGGAGATTTTGAAGCTACAAAATTTCTGATTCGAGAAATAACTAGTAAATTAGTTGTAAATGCTGAATTAATTGAAGAATTATCATCTTTAAGTGTTAAAGAACGACTTCTGAGGTGTATATCCTTACACTATTATAGAAGTGAATTAAATTTGCTTACAAAAAAACAGCTTGTTAGCGAAGTAAACGCTCCAATTAGAAGCATTAATCGTGCTATAAATGAATGTGTCCAAGAACATCTAATTGCTTATGAAAACAAAAGATTTAGTGTAATTAATCAGCGAGAGGTATTAAAGAATCTTCCTACAACATAAGGATAATTTCAAAAAAGAGAGCGGGACAAAACTAAAAATTAGTTTTGATTCGCTCTCTAAACCCGAATAAACGGCGAGAAAAAAGCAAATCCTTCGGAAATAAGCCGAAACTCACAAAAATTTGAAGAGCAATTTTCGTGAATTCCTTCTTATTTCTCGGAGCTAAACACTTTTGTCTCAGCCTCTTTTTTATTTTGGGTCAAACGACCTAGATTAGTTGGTGTAACCCTTCTATAATTATTTTGAAAGTAACAGTAAGGAGGTTAACTATGAATGATATTTTAAGTAGAATTTCAAATAAAATTGGGGATAAGAATATAGTTGATAAGTTATCAGCTCTATCAAAATCAGATTTAAACTCACTTCTATTAGAAGTGTTTGATAGACAAGCAAATACTTTGACTGTAACTGATATCCTAAAGTCATACCAGCTAAATAGATTTACTATCCCTAGCAGTATAGACCCAGAAGAATTTCATACTTTGGAATCAAAATTATTAAGAAAAGCACGCAATATGGATATCAAGACGACTATGCTTTCTCCCTCTGCTCCATTAGGTAGCTGCAGCGTTTTTGGCTCCGTAGATCAATATAACGTAGTAAGTGCTCTACGAGGGACAGAAACACTTTCAGACCCCTCAAATATGTTGGCAATAATTATTGCTGATAAATTAAAAAGAAAAGAAGAAAATAATAGCATACCTATCCACATAGCTACTACTGCTAGGGCAGTAAGAGCACAAAATTTTGTAGGTAAAGGTATATATTCACATTTTGGCTTATATTGTATGGTTTCATCTGGTATAGATACAGGGTCTTACACTTGTGAAAAAATGTTGTTAGAAAAGCACTTAAACTATTATAAAGATCTATTAAGTGAAATAGAAAATGTTCGTTTCTCTATTATTCTACGAAAAAGAAACGGATACAAAGATAATGACGGATTTCTCGACAGAATGGTTGAAACTATCAAACTTATTTTTCCTAATATAGAGTTATCCATTCATAATGATGATGTTGATAATAATTATTATCAAGGTATCAATTTCAAATTATCGGTCAAACAAGGAAATGAAACCGTTGAAATAGTTGACGGTGGATTTGTTGACTGGACTTATCAAATGCTTGGAAATAAAAAAGAACGCTGTTTGATAAGTGGTATCGGCTTAGAAAGATTTCTTGTAGCTATTTCATAAAAGGAGGAGAAAAATGGAACTTATAGAGTGGAATTATGCTTATATTACCGATTTAGTTGAGTTTGCGAATGATAAAGAAATTGCAAAGAATCTTCGTGACAACTTCCCCCACCCTTATACAGAGCAAAACGCTAGAGATTTTATTCGTTTTTGTTTGGCAACTCCAGATGTTAAACAACTTAGCTACGCTATTTTTTATCAAGAAAGGGCTATTGGAAGTATCAGCCTAACTTTTGAAGAAGGTACCTCTATTAATAAAAATGCTGAATTAGGTTACTGGCTTGCTAGGAACTATTGGGGCAAAGGGATAACAACAAATGCAGTAAAAGAAATATGCAAAATTGCCTTTGAAAAATACAATCTTAACAAAATTCATGCTAATGTATATTCCTACAATAGAGGGTCAAGTAAAGTATTGGAAAAATGTGGTTTTAAGATTGAAGGATACTGTCACAATTCCATAATAAAGAATAAAAACATGATTGATTGCCTTATATATAGTTTAATTCGACCGCAATAACATTTATTAGAATTAACCTACTTTTTAATAACAGAATAAATTTTTATCCTCTATTGAATATTCCTAGAAAGACAACTCACTAAAACTATATAAAAAGCCTAAAACCCTTTATAAATAAAGGGTTTAATCATAACTTATGACGTCCACGAGAGGATTTGAACCTCCGACCCCACGCTTAGGAGGCATGTGCTCTATCCAGCTGAGCTACGTGGACCTATCATTAGCAAATATTCAATTTTACCCCTCTAGGGAGAATGTCACATTCCCCTTAAGAGGGGTCTGTTATCCCCATTTAATTACAAGGGCAAACTTCAATTAATAAACATTCAATATCCAGTCTCTTAAAAATTGAATAAGCTACTATTTAAGCTGCTAGACTATAGAAATCTAACAGATGTTCTCATCCTTCAACGAAAACACCTGTTTTTATTTTAAAAGTCTTTCCAATCGATGTCAACACCTAGAACATTCCAGTTAAGTTAATCAATTTATGCTTAGAAATATTCTTCTAAAACTGGTTTCCCTTTCACTAAACGGTTCTCTAATGCTTGTAGTTGCTCTCTATCGCCACTCACTTTTTCGTAAAACAATAAATCCTCACTAGTACGATAGCCCATAAACAACTGAGTCCACGCTTGAATCGAACCTCTAAATCCTGCTAATGCACCTTTTTTCTCCGTACATTTTTTTGCCGTTCCTTGACCGGTTTCATCGATCACTAGCTTCCATATTCCTTCATTCCAAGCTCCATAACGATCTTCTATCTCAAAATAATAAGTCTCTTTTTCTCCCGACTTAAAAGGATACTTGCTTAAAAAGGCGTCGATCGAGACGATTCTTCCCATCATAAAAGGCGTAAGCTTCATATCAACGAGAGGAGCTGGCATCAAATGACTTACATCTTGTCCTGTTTGTCCTGTTTCAAAATAAAATTCTTGAGAAGAACCACTATGAGAACCAATAAAGCCGACAAGTGCTTGGCATGCCTGATAGGACAAATAGCCCCATTCTTTAATCGTAAAACGAGCTGCGCTAGATTGATACACCAAATAACCAGTAGGTGTTCCCTGCTCATCTTCATAGACTGCAAATAAATTTTTTTCATCAGAGCCTAAACTATAGTCCAGCCACCAATCTTCCCGAACCATGCCTCCACGCTGATTTTTCTCTAAGCCCGCATAAATAGTTTGGCAAATAGGTTTGATCTCTTCAAAATTTACTCGCTTCATCTTTCCTGAGCCGACTTTTACGTTTGGCCAGTTTTCCGCTTTGACTGTGTAGCTAATTTGTTCAAATAGCTGCTCGAACCCGTACTTACGATAAAAAGGATATGAAAATGGTGCCAAATAGGCCAATGACACTCCCTGATCCGCTAAATCAGCTAATAATTTGGACATGATTGCTGAAATACCACCTTGCCCCCGATATTCAGGATAAGAAGACACACAGCCAATTCCCGCCATTTGATGAACCGTTCCATGGAAATCAACAGTGAAAGGTGTCGAAATCACCTGACTCATTAATTTTTCTTCTGAAAAACAACCATAATTTTGTGAATGTGCAACGATTTGTTTAAAATGTTCTTTTCGTTTTTCTGTTGTCTCTGCATTGAATGCATAAGCTGCTAAGTCAAACATTTCATTTAATTCTTTTATACCGATTTGACGAATTTCTTTTTCCACATCATTTCACCCCAACTAAAGTAAACTTCATTTTCATTGTACTCCAAGTTAAATCTAGGCACCAGAAAAAAAGAAAATAGATGTGAAGCAAAACGGATCAACCGTTTGCTTCACATCTAATTGTTTTATTCTTCCGGTTCGCCTAAACTTGGGTCCATTTTATTCGCAGCAATAACAAACGGCGCCCAAATCACAAATGCCACAGCTAGATTGACGATAGTCAGAACGATCGCACGCCAGTCACCTGCGGTTGCTAAGAAGCCGCTGATGATCGTCGGCATCACCCAGATCACATTTACGACCACTGGATTGACCAAGCCGGCCATCGTTGCAAAATAAGCAATTGTAGCTGTTGCTAATGGTGCGACGATAAACGGAATCAGCATGATCGGATTCAGCACGACTGGCATCCCAAACATTACAGGCTCATTGATATTGAACAGCCCTGGGCCGACGCCAAGCTTTCCGACCGTTTTGTAGTCCGCACGCTTAGATAGAAGTAAAATCGAAATGATCAAGACCAACGTAACACCAGCTCCACCCGGCCAAACAAACGCTTCAAATGAACCAGCAACCCACTTGTACGGAATTTCTTGTCCTTGCTGGTACGCATTGGTATTATCGACCATCGCTACACCATAGATCGATTGTAAAACAGGTGACATGATGTTTGTACCGTGTAAACCAAAGAACCACAGTACATGGACAAGCAGTACGATCAAGAAGACTGCTCCATACCCTTGAGACAAGCCGATCAATGGCGTCTGAATGGATTCAGAGATCCAGTCGATCAATAGTTTCCCAGTGATTTTTTCAAAGATATGATAAATCATTGCAGATACATACAACGCAACGATTCCTGGAATAATAGCAGCAAACGCCTTTGATACTGCCGGCGGTACTGAATCAGGCATTTTGATAATAATGTTTTTCTTCATCAATTTCGCAAAAATAATAACAGAGATAAACCCAAAAATCATTGCTGTAAACAAACCTGTTCCGCCCATATACTTACCAAAAGGGAAATACCCCCAAGCGCCAGCTTCGATCGCCGATACGCCATCAACTGTATTGACAGTTGCTCCGGCATCTGTGAAAAGTTGTGTAATATTTTTTGGCAATTTCTCAGCTAAAGTAACGGTCGTTGTTGCACTTTGCGGCAAGCCAATAAAGAAAGCTGCTAACGAAACTAACATTCCTGATAAAACATCAACATCATAGGCTCTTGCAACATTACATCCCAACGAAGCCGCAAAAACAACCGCCATAATGGCTAATGTTCCCGTCCAAACTAACCCGTTGACTGCGATTACAGGTGTAAAAAATGTTGTAATCCCATTCCCTTCACCCAAATATGTGTTTGGAAAATCACGCATGAACGCATTTAGCAACACTGCAATTGCCCCCGCCATCGTCACTGGCATCATCCCAATAAAGGCATCTCTCAGTGCAACTAAATGCTTCTGCGAACCGATCTTCGCAGCTACCGGTAAAATATACCTCTCCATCCAAGCTGTTAATCCATTCATTCTTTTCTTCCTCCTAAACATTATTTATTTAAAAAGTAACTACTTTTTAAAACAAATCCCCAACCTCAAAATACTCAACGAAAGATAACAACAATATAACTTTACATTCTTATAATAAGCAATTAGTATGCCAAAGTGATCTAGACCAAAACAACCTATAAAATCGCTCTATATATAAAGCGCTTTCTTTTTACACTGTGTAAAATAATAATGCACAGTGTATTTTTTGTGTGTAAAAAGTGCACAAAAAAAAGAGCGTCTCTATGACACTCTTACTCAATATGATTGTTCCATCATTTTTAACATTTTATTGAACTGACGTTTTTTAAAGAACATCATGATCGTTCCAACTGCTGCATCATTGATTTTTTGTAAAAACCCGTAGGATTCCATTTTCTCAATATAGTGAATCTCACAAGATTTGTCATCCAGCGGCTTGATATCATATTGAACTAAAAAGTCATTTTTGGTTGTAGACGTTCTAAAATGGTAAGCTGTATTCTCAACTACTTTTTCGACTTTGATGCGTGCCCGACTATTCTTTGAGAATTGTTTGACATATTCAAAATTGTTTAGTTGTTTTCTTGTTAGGCTTTTACCAGTATGTTTGCGTACGTCAAACAAAACAGAATCCATGACTTGGCCATAAAAAACAGATGCTGGAATATTTAATGTTTTTACGATTTCCATTATCGTTTCACCTCGTTATTCTCTTTCTTATTTTGCTCTTCTTTCTTTTTTCCTTTAAAGAAAAAGTATCCTCCGACTGCGACTAAGAAAATTCCTGTCGTCATACTTAACAAATCATACGTCATCGATGCAGGATTTAGCGCATATAAGATGATCAATGAACCGATACTGCATACAAATAAGCCATTCCTTACCATTTTACATCCATCCAATCTTTTTTAAACTGCTGCTGCCTGGAAGTATAAGACACCGCCCCAAGGTTGCGCTTTGATCAATTCTTTCGCTTTCTTAGCTGCTTCTTCTTTGTCTCCAGTTACTTCAAACACTAATTTGATTCCTTGTTTTTGACTAAACTTATACGTGAAATCTCCACCATCATAACTTTCTAATAATGCTTTGATTTCTTCTTGCTGCATTGCGCTTGCGATTGTAATCATGTTAACCTCTCCCTTTTAAACAATGAAGCAGCTGCTTTCACTTAGTAAAAGTGAAAGCAACATGCTATTTAATTTTTCTTCTTACAGATCTGTTGGTTCCATCTTATTCGCTGCAATAACGAATGGTGTCCAGATCAAGAATGTTACGACCATACACACAAGGGTAACTACTGGTGCACGCCAGTCTGCTCCTGTTGCTAAGAATGAAAGCAATAGCGGCGGTACAACCCATGTTACTTGTTGTGATACAGGTGCTACTAAACCGAAGTATGTTGCTAACCAACCGATTGTAGTTGCTACTACTGGCGCAACCAAGAATGGTACAAACATGATTGCATTCAATACGATCGGTAAACCAAACATGATTGGTTCATTGATGTTGAAGATACCAGGTCCTAATGACAGTTTACCTACAGTTAAGTAGTCTGCACGTTTAGAGAATAACAGGATCGCAATGATCAGAACGATCGTTCCGCCAGATCCGCCGAACCATGCAAATGCGTCAAATGAACCACGTACCCACATATACGCTTTTCCATCATCAATGGCTTTCAAGACCGCTGGTGTACCAGTTAAGCCTTTGTAGCCTTTTTGGAAAATATCGATATTGATCAATTGTGCTTGTCCCCAGATACCTTCTAATACTGGTGCCAATACGTTTGGACCATGGATACCGAAGAACCAGAAAATTTGTACAAAGATCGTTACGATCAACACTGCGCCGATTCCTTGAGATAGGCCCAAGAACGGTTCTGCAATATATTTTTGAACTAGATCGATGATCAATTGTCCATCTGTTAATTTACCTACGACAAAGTTAATAATTGCGATAACATATAATGCGATCGTTGCTGGTAAAATCGCAGCGAACGCTTTTGATACTGCCGGCGGTACTGAATCAGGCATTTTGATCGTGATGTTCGCCAACATTAATTTACAGAAAATGATAACTGAAATTGCTCCCATGATCATTACTGTGAAGTATGCATTTCCGTTTAAGTGGTCAAGTTTCAACCAACCCCAGCCGCCTGCTGTTAAGCCTTCAGCTGTTGCTGACCAACCAGTTGTTGCTGAGTTTTCATTGATCGTGTTCATCAACTCTTTAGGAATAGCTGTTTCTAATGTATTAGAATAAGCAAAAGCAATCCCTTGAATCAATGTAGCTAAACCAACGATACCACCCGCTAGGTCGTTTACTTTGTATGCTCTAGCTAAATTATAGCCCCAAGAAAAGGCAAAAATCAAACCGGCAATCGCCAACGTCCCATTCCAAACAAATCCGTTGATCCCAATAATGACATTAATAACTGCGAAGAATCCTTTGTCTGCAGCAAGGTTTGCTGCATAGTCTGAGAAGAATTGCTGCGGCAGATCACGAATGATCGCGTTGATCATAACGGCGATCGAGCCGGCCATTGTTGCTGGCATTGTACCGATAAAAGCATCACGTAACGCAACTAAGTGTTTTTGTGCACCGATTTTACCAGCTACCGGCAGAATGTACTTCTCCATCCAGGCTGTTAATCCATCCATTTTTTGTTCCTCCTATAAATAATATTTATTTAAAGAGTAAACTACTCTTCAAACCCGTTTGACTGAAGTCCCGTTCAAAAAACTCCAATGTCTACTTTCTCCCGTTCAAAAAAGAAAATAAAACAGTTTATTCGTTGTCCATACGACGATACAAATCGATGATCTCTTTCGCTAAATCTGTAAACGCAATCGATGTCATCAAGTGATCTTGACTATGAACCGTTAATAATGTGACTTGAATATGATTTCCTTGCGCTTCTTGCGTCAGCATTCCTGTTTGAGAATGATGGGCTTGCACCAAAGATTCCTCTGCATCCGCGATTTTTTGATCTGCCAACTCAAAATTTCCAGCTTTCGCTGCGGCAATTGCTTCCATTGCATCACTCTTAGCATTACCGCCATACATGATCAAGCCCATAACAGCTTCTAAATTTTGTTGATCTTCCACTTTTTATTAACTCCGTTCATCGATTATTTTTTCTTGCTTATTTATCCATTAAAGCGATTGCTTGATCCAATACCTTTTCACCGTTCATCATACCGTAGTCTGACATGTTGATCACATCTAATGGAATTCCTTTTGGTTCTAATTTTTGTTCAAATTGTGATTTCATGAAACGAACTTGCGGGCCTAAAAGTAATACGTTTACATCTTTCGCCTCTAAATTATTGTCTGCATCTGACGCTGAAACCGCAAAGATATCAGCTTCCATTCCACGTTCTTCTGCTGCCTTTTGCATTTTTGTTACTAATAAGCTTGTGCTCATTCCTGCTGAACATACTAACATGATTGTTTTTTTAGCCATTTTCTGACACTCCTTCTAAGTTGTTTGTTGTACTTACACTTTTATATAAAGCAAAAAGCGTGCCAAAAATTGTATAGACCAAAACCAGTAATATCAAGGTTTTGGTCTATACGTTTTGTGTACACACTAATTCTTTTCGGTTACACTGTATAAAATGTGTGCGTTTTCTTTGTTGTATCTAAGGCGTTTGAAGCGATTTCAATATTTGCACTTATATTTGTTGTTTAGATTGTATCACTACTTATGTGTCTCCTAATAAATTCAGATCGTAATTTTGACGCTTTAATGAATGCTGAGACTGATCATCTCTTCAAAGCAGAACTGGAAATATTTTGACCTATTGAAAATGATCGTTTTATTCTCAATGTATCCTTTTTGACTTTCATCACTCCTATTTGCACCTCTATTAAAACATCCACTCATTCAAAAAATAGTCACATGGTAACTAGTAATATACAATGTTCTTTTTTTCCGCTCTCCATTATGATCTTTTTTGATAAGCTACTCTAAAACTGCTTGATTTCTTTTACTAACCATTGTTTGTAGTATCTAAATTGTTCATTCGTGTGAAAAAAGTTTTCACCATCAATTAACATATTTAGCTTAATTGATACTTATATTCTTTTTCATACACAAAACCTCTTCATTCTAATTCTTATCTTTTCTAGTCCTTTTTGAAAACTATTGACATAGTTTTTTCAGTCAAATCAAATTTTTTTATTTGTTCTTCCGTTGCATCGCTATAACTAGAATCATTATTTTTTATTAAATAAGGACTACAGAACATCTTGCCTGTCGTTTCTTCTAAGAAAATCGAATAGAACTCTGAAATAAAATGGTTCTCCTGATGTGGAACGAGTTTATAAATATTTCCATTTTTATACAGATAGTCGCCTAATTTATGTTTTCCCTTCATCTTTGAATCTCTCCATTTAATTCTTTTTGTAAAAAAAACTAGATTCTCTATGCGTATCTCAATAGAACTCTTCTCACCAAGTTCTATCCAATTTATCTGAATAATACATTATCGCTTTTTGATAAGCTTTGATTTCTTTGTCTCCAGAAGTTGTGGCAATCAAACGCAACAAAATTTCCATGCCTTCTGAATACTGATTCAAGTTATATAACGCCATTGAATAAAAAACTTTAAGAGCATTATTATTTGGAAACTTTTCGATCCCACTCTTTAATGTTTTTGCGGCTAAATCATAATTGCCCAATGTTCTATATGTACTACCTAGACCAAGAAATGCCCCTTCTAAATCGGTACCTTCTAAACCATTCTTGATTGATTTTTCGTAATAATACACTGCTTCGGACTCTTTTTCTAAGAGATCAAAACTCCAAGCAATCTGATAGTTTAAATAAGGATCATCCTCTTCATTTTTTAATAATTCCAATAACAACTGGTTAGATTTTTCTAGTTTTCCTTCTTCTCTAAACTGTAGAGCAGCATTTATATTGTTCTTCATTAGTTACCTCCTTGCTATTGTTTTTGATATTATCTTTTTAATTTGCTAAATTTTCTTCTAAACTACTGACCTACGGCTCTTTTGGCAACTGTATATTTTTGTTTTTTTAAAGTCGGTATACTGCTTTTTGTTCGTTCATCACTATATTGAACTAATACAAGTTCATGTATGCCTTCTGTAACTGCATTAGGTACTTTTTGCAAATTAAGAGTTTCTTTGGAATCAGTTAAATTTAGCTTGTCCAACAATTGACCATCTGCATATATATATGAAATCATACTTCCATCTATGCCTTCTGTTTCTATTTTTATTGGCGTTTGTTCTGTGTCTTTATCATATCTAATAACTACTTCAGTTCCCTCTTTAGAATTTCCCTGATCACTTGAAATATTAAATTTCCCTTCTCCCAAATTAGACATATGGGCAAATATATTACTTTCTTCAGTTGATTCTACTTCTTTTGTATTGAGATTACTTTCCGAACTACACCCCATCAAGAAAACGAACCCAATAAGAATTACGATCATTTTTTTCATTTTAAAACAATTATCTTTACGCAAATAGATTGCCACCTTTCCTTTACTATACCTTTTTAAACCAGCTGTTACATTTACTTTATCTCATAACCACTGATTAATAACAACTCACGATGATCAAAAAAAGAGAGAGTATGTGGATCAATAATCTATTCTCATTTATCTTGAAAATAGATTTTACTATTCTTTTCATAAATTAATAGATAAATTTATTTATGCAATACGAAATACTATTTTTTCAAAGATCGTTACATACAAAAAGGGTTGAGCCAATAGTCATTTAGGTTCGATTTTAAGGAAATTGCCAAAGAACCTGACTTTTGACCATTATTTATTAAGAATTAGAGTGCGAAACAAAACAGATTTTTAGTTTGAAGTGCGCCCTAATTTATCCACAATAGGATCCTATCAGTTCCAATAAAAAAAAGCCACACGAGGTGGCTTTAATTATTTATGCTTTATGGATATTAACAGCTTGCATTCCACGTTGACCTTCTTCAGTATCAAATGTTACTGCTTGGCCTTCGTCTAGTGTTTTAAAACCATCTGTTTGAATAGCTGAAAAATGAGCAAACACGTCTTGACCATCTTCTCCTGTGATAAAACCAAAACCTTTGTCTGCATTAAACCATTTTACTGTACCGTTGTTCATATATATTCCTCCTGATGCATATCTAGTATGCTAATTGTTGCAATAAATATTTGATAAGCAAAAGTAAGAATTATATTATTTATGTATAACACTATAATTTACGTTTCAAAATCGATTACTTATGTAGTATAACACAAAAATGGATCGAATGCTTGATTTTCTATTAGCAGTGCATTTATTCTTTGTCTAGCTTATTATCGAGCTGTTAGTTTGTATTAAGAACGAATGGTTTTGGTATAGGTATTTTTTACACTTAGTCCCCACTCAAAGAAAACGATCCTTCCGCATCTAATCAAAAAAGGCTGATTTCTACTTATACTCATAATATTTTAGCCATATCCTTTTTAAAATAATAGTTTTATCCTATAGTTACTGCCTCATTATTCAATATAAATAAAATCAACACCTAATATATATATACAGCTAGTTATTGTAGCAAATACAAGGTCAATAAGCCCACGTTAGAATTCAATAATCGAACCACACATTGATTTCCATTTTCGATGTGTGATTTTTTAATAAAACTACCATACATCCTATCAAATAACTTTTATATCATACAAAAACGCTCGATCATTAAGAAATGATCGAGCGTTTTTTACTTATTACTTCGCTGCTTCTGCTTGTTCTTGTTTCAAGAATTGATCTGTTGCCACTTTAACAAATGGGATGTAGATCAAAACTGAGATCAATAAGTTGACTGCGGCTAAAACTCCGCCGGCAATACTCTTCGTTGCCAAGAATCCGCCGATGATCGGTGGTGTTACCCAAGGTGGCATGAATGTCGCACCTGGTACCAATCCGCTCGCTGTAGCAACGTAAGCGGTTGTTACAAGAACCATTGGCGTGATGATAAATGGAATGAACATGATCGGATTTAAAACGATCGGAAGTCCGAACATCACAGGCTCATTGATATTGAAAAGTCCCGGCGCTAAACTTAAGTTTGTGATGACTTTGTAAGGTTTGTTTTTGCGCCCTACGATAAAGATTGCGATCAACAGACCTAATGTAGCACCTGTTCCTCCTAAGTTTACAAATGAATCAAAGAAAGGTTTGTTTACGATATACGGGATTTTTTCGCCCGCTTCAAGTGCTTTGATGTTTGCATCGATCGCTGGTACGTTGATTGTTTGCATCAATGGATCGACCATGTTTGCACCGTGTAAACCGAAGAACCATAAGAATGGTGTAATAAATGCTAACAATAATGCTGAAGGATAGCTGTTTGCTAAGCCCATAAATGGTTTTTGAACTGCTTCATAGAATGATATAACGATGTTTTCAACGCCGAATCCTAAGAAGATAGATGTAATCAAGCTGAATAAGCTGATCGTGATCATTGCTGGCAGTAATGCAGCGAATGATTTAGCCACTGCTGGCGGTACGCCGTCTGGCATTTTGATGACTAATTTTTCGTTTCCAACTAATCTTTGGAAGATTTCTCCTGAAATAAGTGCAATAACTAAAGCAATAAATAATCCTGTTGCATCCATGCCGCTAAGTCCGCCAACTGCGAAGAATGAAGCGACAGATACAGTACCGGCAGCAATACCGTCTTTACCGTAAGATTTTACTAAATTATAAGCAACTAAAAAGGCAATCAAAACTGAAAAAATAGCAAATGTACCATTCCAGATATTTCCGCCAAAACTCTTCCAGATCGGCGCATCATTGGCGATCATTGGGAATAGTTTGTCCATTAAATCTGAAAATCCCGGAATCGGTAGGTTATTGATCAGCACCGCAAGTGCTCCTAAAATCATTAACGGCATCGTTACGACAAATGCGTCACGAATAGCCACTAGATGACGTTGTGCCGCAATCACAGATGCTTTGGGCATAAAGTATTTTTCCATCCATTGAACAAATTTGTTCATTTTGTGTTTCCCCCTAAACAATATTTATCTAAAAAGCAAAATGCTTTTCAAATCGTGTTGACAACGTCCCGTTCAAAAACGTTGTGTATCTTTTGGATCCTATTTGTTGTCCATACGACGATATAAGTCGATGATTTCTTTTGCCAAGTCAGTGAACGCAATCGATGTCATCAAGTGATCTTGGCTGTGAACTGTTAATAATGTAACTTCCATGTGGTTTCCTTGTGCTTCTTGTGTCAGCATTCCTGTTTGCGCATGGTGAGCTTGTACTAAAGATTCTTCTGCATCCTTCACTTTTTGATCTGCTAACTCGAAGTCACCAGCTTTCGCTGCTGCGATCGCTTCCATTGCATCGCTTTTAGCATTTCCACCAAACATGATCAAACCCATAACTGCTTCTAAATTTTGTTGTTCCATTTGTAAAACTCCTATCCGCTTTTTATTTTTTCGTGATTATTTTTCCATTAAAGAAATTGCTTGGTCTAACACTTTTTCGCCATTCATCATACCGTAATCTGACATGTTGATCACATCTAACGGAATTCCTTTTGGTTCTAATTTTTGTTCAAATTGTGATTTCATGAAACGAACTTGCGGGCCTAATAATAAGACGTTCACATCTTTTGCTTCTAAATTGTTATCTGCATCTGATGCTGAAACCGCAAAGATATCCGCTTCCATCCCACGTTCTTCTGCTGCTTTTTGCATTTTTGTTACTAGTAAACTTGTGCTCATTCCTGCTGAGCAAACTAACATAATTGTTTTTTGAGCCATTTTCTGACACTCCTTCATTTTTATTTGGTTATACTCTTATATAAGCAAGAAGCGTGCCAAAAAAATATATAGCTAAAAACCCAGCAATAATCAGGATTTCAGCTATATATTTTTGTGTACACACTGTTATTTTTTAGCATACACACTCGTTAATTGTGTGTGTATGCTGTCGTCGTTTTTATTTTATTTTCTAAAAACATTCTTGTTACATGAGCGACATCGGATTCTGTGAAAGAAACCCGATACGCTTTTTCGATCACCATTAAGTTGGTTCTCGTAACATCTGCTTCTAAGCGATTTTTCTTCATGAACTCTGCCAAATTATCAAATTCTTTGGTCGGTTCTCCTTTTAAACTAGCATCTACTAGAAAGGCTAGATGAATCACGATCCCTGCATCCACACCAGGTTCTACAATAATATGCATATCTGTCTGGATTTGATGGACCGTCTTTTGCAGCAGGACGATTAGCTTTTGTAATGAATCCACTGCAGTAATCGTACCACTTAATGATTTCACGATTTTTTCTGTTGGAACCTCGTCGCCTGCAATGCGTTTTAGCACATTCAATTTTTCATCGTCGAAAATATCGAAGGCAGAGAAGAATGGAATATTTTGATATTCAACGTCTACTGTGCCAGCAATCGCTTTGATTTCGTATTCTTCCATCAAACTATCGATATGTTTTTTAAAGGCTTCACGTTCTAAAAATTGCATTTGAATGATCTCAACTTTATTTTCATCGATCACAGGTAAAATTCGCTGGTATAGTTTTGCAGCGACACCTTCGCCGGTAAAACAAGTCACGACCACTGCTTTTTTGATTTCTTTTTGATTCTGCGGACTCGTTCGGAATTGTTCTCTAATGATACTTTCAAAGGACATTTGGATATTTTGATAAATATCTTCCAAACTTCTGCCCACACTTGCCATCCGAATCGCTTCTAAAACGATCATCGTACTCGTCATCGTAATGGCTTTTGTACGAATCCCAGTTTCTTCGAAAATCAAGTTTCCAAAAGAATTCAATGAACCCATATCCGTTAACAGCAGCATACCATTTGCCAGTTCGTCCCGATGAGACAACACAAAGTTTTTCAGCTGTTCATACATCGTTTGGACTTCCATCGTCAATGGCATGTTCATCGCCACGCCCGTTTCAGTTCCCAGAAGTTCCTGCGCCGTTTTCAGCATACTTGAAGCAGTTGAATCGCCATGCATCAGTACGACTACACCGACATTATTGACATGGACCTTTTCTTTATTGCCAAGATTGATCGATAGGAACATACTGATAAAGCCAATTTCATCAAAGGGAATCTCAATATTGTTCTCTTCTTCAATGATCGCAGAAAGATCCATCGCGACTTGAAATTCTTTTTTCATGTTTTTACGTACATTATTTAAATTAGGATGCACGATAACATGCCCTTCACGCACACGCTCGATCGTACTTTGTAAATGCAGTGCAAAGGCAAAACGTGCTTTTTCGTTATAGGTACGCTCTAATCTTTTTTCGGCAATATCATACAGTCGATCGGTCAATTTCCAAATAGGCTCCGGCAATAATTCTTTGTGCACAGGATTTTGGGTCAATTCATCCACGTAGGTTTGGAAATAGGCATCCATATCACTGGAAATCAATTGTTCTAAGTCAACGTTTTCCAGTTCATTAGCCGATAGTTTCGCCACTTTTTCTTCTATTTCATTATACACTTGCATATCACGCGCTGGATCTTGGGACCAGACGACTTCGTTTGTACCAGGCTCAAATGAAAGATAATTACTTTTACTGTCTACAAATCGATCCAAACGATCAGAGACTTCTTTGATTTTCAGTAACCCTTTTTGAACTTGCAGCGGCAGGTCACTTTTTCTAATGACTAAGCTTTCTTCATTATGTGTTCGATAATGGAGAAAAGATTTGGCACAAACTAATTTCAAATCACGTTTTACCTGACCGATATTTCCCTCCGCATCATACAACATGAAGGCGAGGATCGCATCGCGTTTGATATCGATTCGTTGATTTAAACGGTTCGCTTCTTGTTTGATAAAAAGAGAAATAATTTCATATCGCTCATCAAGTGAACGAGCGTCTAATGAAGGCAAGGTGATCGCCATTGGAATTCGCCGGTTGAACGTTGTTAGGAAGCTTTCTGAAGATTCCGTTGTTGCACCGATAATTTGAACCGATGCTTCATAGGTTTGCCCACTTTCACCTAACGGGCGGTAAATGCCTTTATCAATAAAAGTAAACAGCATCTCTTGACCTTCAGGCGGCAAGCGGTGAATCTCATCGAGAAACAAAATCCCGCCATCGGCTTCAGACATCAAGCCGGGACTATCTTCATTGGCGCCGGTATACGCTCCTTTTTTTACCCCAAAGATATGTCCGAAGAGTAGTTGAGGGTTTTGAGCATAATCGGCACAATTGAAGGAAACAAACGGTGCACCAGGTGATAGCGTGTTAGAATCCACGGCGAAATGGTACATACACTCAGCAAATAAGGACTTCCCTGTACCGGTTTCTCCGAAAATAATGGTATGCAATCCGCGTGGCGGGTACAAAATGGCGGCTTTGGCTTGTTGGATACTGACTTTTAATGAATCATTGGCACCAACTAAATTGTCAAAGGTCACTTCACTGGAACTATCGACATGAACTTTCTCTTCTTCTACAGCAATGGAATAGATGACTGGACGTCCGTCACTTTTAATGATTTTACGTTCTTTGTATAATTCACTCAAATAACGGCTGGCATTACTGCGATCGATCATCAATTCTTCAGCAACATCCGCTGCTGTCATTCCCTGTTTTTTTGATTCTAATACTGAAAGAATTTCATCTTTTCTAGACTTCATGGATATCCTCCTTAAATCAGGACCTTTACGAACGTGCTATTTTTTCTCTGGGGAAGGTTTACGTCTAGCCCCTTTATTCTTAGAATTTTTAGGTCTTTTTTTTGATTTTTCTTTCGGTTTTTCTTTTCGTTGTTCGACCAGCGCTTTTTTAGGGCGTTCATTAGGCGTTGGTTTTTCTTCAGTCACATTTTTTTCTTTTCTAGTCAGGTGTAAGGCACCTTCATAGAGGAAAATTTCTTGTGTTGTCAAACCAATTTTCTTCAATATCCGTTGATAATCTCTCTTCGTTGCATCATTGACGAATGTAATGACTGTGCCAGATGCACCCATTCTTCCTACGCGACCAGATCTGTGAATATAACTTTCCTCAGATAAGGGAACATCGGTGTTAACAACATACGGTACTGCTTCAAAGTCTAACCCTCTGGCAGCAATATCTGTGGTTAAAAGCATGACCGCTTTTTTACCTGCAAACTGGTCGATCGCTAATTTGCGTAAGGCTTTATTTTGATCAGAAGCTAAACTAACAACAGGTAGCCCTTCATAGATCAATTTTTCTTCTACAACGCCTAAATCGGCCACTTGATTAAAGAAGACCATACCACGAAAATCTGATGTATAAGACAAACTTCTCAAATATGCACTTTTCTTTCGCGGAGATAGGTTCATGTAATAATGATTGACTGTTCCAGCAGAATGATCTTCGTCCGTCACATCGATGATCGTCAGCTGCTCTGCTAGTTTCTGTGCTTCTTCAGTTACTCGATCCGCTGTCGCAGAATAAAAGACAAGCTGAAAATCAGTCGGTGCACTCGTCAAAATCTGTTTAGTCAAATTCAATTCTTTTTCATGAAAAAGCTGATCGACCTCATCCATTACGATTGTTTGTAGTAAATGGCTTTTGATTTTTTTAGCTTTGATCAGCTCCAGCACTCGGCCTGGTGTTCCTACCAAAATTTCTGGTTTCTTTTTTAGTTTTTCAACTTGTCGGCTGACGTTGGCACCACCGATCAGCAGTTGTGTTTTCAATTGGAGCAAGGAGGCCCAATCACGTGCGACTTGGCTGATTTGCATTGCTAATTCCTGAGATGGAGCTAAAATCAATAATTGACTGCCTTGATCTTTTTCTACATTTAAAAGGAGCGGTAACACATAAGCTAATGTTTTACCTGAGCCTGTTGGCGAAATGCCTAACACATTTTGCTTTTCTTTTAGCGGCTCAAAGCTTCTTTCTTGAATGATCGACGGCTCGCTAAAACCAGAAGCTTGCCAATGTTCTTGCCAAGCTTCTGGTGTATTCTGGATAAATGTCATAATGATCCTTTCTTCTTTAAACTAATTTATTCTTTATCTGCATCAAAAACGATGCCGGCACTTTTTCTTAAGGTTGTTAATACTTTATTGACATTGCGGGATAATTCGACCCATTCTTCATAACGGACGCCTTGAACTGGATCGTTGGGATTTTCGAGAACATCTGCAAAATCGTGTGCTTCTTCGATCATTGGATTTTCTTCTGTCGTAATCGAGAGGATGTCTCTTTCTTGGTGGTTACGATCATGAAATTCAGCTTTACTGATTGCATTCACACTATCTAAGATCAATGTGCCGCCTTCAAAATAAATTTCAGAATCTAAGAAGGCATCAGCATTCTTCCCTGTTTGCAGCGTCACATCAAACAAATCGTAACGTAGAATCGCTGTACCCATACCGTCAACTCCTGTCGGCAGCTTACGAGCAAAATAATGACTTTCATTCGGTAAACCAAACCAGCCAACTGCCGCATAAACAAGATACACGCCTAAATCAGCGATTGCTCCGCCAGAAAAATGCGGAGAAAAGATATTTGGTTCTTGTCCAGCCAATACTTGGTCATAACGGGAAGAGTATTTCATATAGGTAAAGTTTGCACCCATGATTTGGTTTTTAAGCGGTAATAGGTCTGCAATTTTCTTGAAGCTTTTTTCATGAACATTTCGAGCAGCTTCAAAGAAAAAGACCTTTTGTTGATTCGCTAATTCAATGATTTCAGCCATTTCTTCTGGTGTAGAAAAGGCTGGTTTTTCGACGATCACATTTTTCCCTGCTAAAATTCCTTGTTTTGCTTGTTCAAAATGTAGGGAATTTGGTGAAGCAATATAGACGGTATCCATGTGTGCGATACCGAAGAACGTTTTCAGATCAGTCGCGTACTCTACATCACCGTACTCTTCTCCAAATTTTTGTGCCGTTTCTAATTTGCGTGAATAAACCGCTGTTAAATCGTAACGGTTTGTTTCCAATGCTGCTTTGACAAATTGATGGCTTATCCAGTTTGTTCCAATAATACCTAAGTGAATCATCTTTACCCTCACCTTTCTGAATTTGGATCTTCAAACTTTTTCGTTACATCAAATGGAACTTGATGCGCTACTGCTATTGTATCAGGAGTAACACGACAATTGTAAGCAATGACGCTTAGACCTTGTGTTTGCCCTAATAAAATCATTTCTGCTAATGCCGGCTGCATCGCTGTATGGATCGTTGCTTCTTGAACTTTTTCAAACTGAACGATAAACAAAACATAGCTTTGATAGCCTTCTTTGTGTGCCTCGATCAGCTCCGTCACGTGCTTTAAGCCGCGAAGCGTTGGTGCATCAGGAAAAGCACCGATTTCTTGATTTTCTAACGTCATTCCTTTGACCTCGACAAATGCTTGATTGCCTGTATCTGTCTCTATTAATATATCAAACTGTGAATGAGCGAAGCGTTTTTCTCGCTTGACAGAAATGATCTTTCCTTTAAGCTCAGGCAAAATAATCGTTCCATCTAGAATCGCCTGGCTTGCTAAAGCGTTAGGAACCTGACTATCGATATTAAACCATGCCTCTTTTTTCTTGACTGCAATCAGATCATAGGCTGTTTTTCTTTTAGGAGATGGCTGATAAGACAAGGCAACTTCCACCTCTGGATAAAACAACTCTTTACAGCGACCTGTATTCTTGACATGAACAGTGACTATCTCCCCTGTCGCCTGTATTCTGCAAGTTGCAATGAAGCGGTTTGGTCTGTCAATAAAATGTGCTAGATGCACGTTAGGATATGTAATCATTGTAACACCCTTTCCTCAAAACAATACCATATTTTGAACGAAAAAGCATTGTCAAACTTTTCATTCAATCCCTGAGGACAAGACTTCATTAAGTTTTTTTATAGGAAAAGATTTTCCAATAGTTTGTTCTTGTTTTTCGTGCTATGATTGACTTAGAGGAGATTGATACTATGAAAAAACACTGGTCATTATTTTTAGGCGCATCACTTATTACTGGAATCGCAGGCTCGTTGTTTTTGAAAAAGCAACAAGAAAAACAACAAACTAGCACTAGTATTCCTAATTTATATAAAAGTTATATCGGTAGATGGTGGTTCGTCAACAAACAAAAAGCAATACAGCATACATTGAGTATCGAAGAAGATTTACAAATCAGCATTGATGGAAAAAATGTAAATTATAGCTTGATCGAATTAACAAGTAAGCGCTTAGTTGCCCAAGATGAATATGGGTATCATTTGATCGTCCAATGCATCAATGATGAGCCTGCGTCTTTGTATGATGAAGCGGATGATGCGACGTATGTTTTAGAGTCAGCATCTTAGGTGGAAACAAAATCAGTACAGCATTGCTACTTTGATTGTAAAAGCCTCATAACGTTGTACATCAAAATGACAACGTTGTGAGGCTTTTTATTTGTTACTGACAGAATAAGATCCCAAAAACAGAAAAAAGAGCACCTGATGATTTATTTCTATTTCACTTCTGGTTATCTAACCCCAGATTAGCATTACGCAAAAAGAGAGAACTACTTTTTTTCTCTATCTCTTTTTCTCTGCAATCACACAGATCGTCTCGCTTTGTTCTGTATATTTATTTCCACAGACATCGGCATAATAAGTAACGATTTCAAAAGAGGCTTCTTCTAATTCACTTGTGATTTTTTGTAAATCAAAATATTGATGCCAAATATTAAAGTTCATTATCGTGTCGTCTTCTTTCAACAGAATCGTCTGTTCCAAAGTAACACCATGATCGTATTTTTTATTTCTTGTTACCACAACATGTTTACCCGTTGACCAAAAACCATCACTATCATGAAGTGTCCAACTGTTTTCAGATTGAAAATTAGTTAGTTTTTGTAGTGAAAAAACATCTAAAATCAACTTTCCTCCACGTTTTAAAGAAGTATAGATATTTTCAAACAATAATTTTCGGTCCTCTGGCGATAACGCACCATAATCACAATAAATAAGTAAAGCTAAATCATACTGCTCCTGTTCTTTCCACGAAAGATAACTTTCACATCTATAATCGATGGTCAAGCCCTGCTCTTCAGCAGCTGATCTTGCATAATCAATTGAATTTTTAGAGAAATCGATCGCAGTCACATCGTACTTCTTTTTTGCTAAACGTTCTGGATAAAGTCCAGGTCCACAACTTAAATCAATGACTCTCTTAAACTCAGCAACTGGAACAACTTCATTTAGCCAGTCAACTGATCGATTAATCACCGAAAGTTTTCTGCTTGCGCCATCATTCGTCTGATCTAAATGAGCTTTTAATAGCTGCTTGGAAATATAGGGATCTAGCCAAAATTCTCGTTCACTTTTTTCATATTGTTTAGGTTCATTAAAGTAATCAACTATTTGCTTTTCTGGCATTAGTACTACACTCTTTTCTTTCATCTTTTTTTAATAGCATACACTCAAAAAAATTCTGCTATATGAGTAATTATTCTTAAAGCCTGTCGATTGGTTTTCTCTCTTCAGTCTTACTTAACAGACCCTCTCGGCTTTTTAATTCTTGTTCAATGGCTTTTAATGGAATTTCCTTTTCTGCCAGTAAGACTAGCATGTGATAAATCAAATCTGAGGTTTCTGCAATTAATTCTGCTTGATCATTTTTTGCTGCAATGACCACCTCAGTTGCTTCTTCTCCAACTTTTTTGAGAATCTTATCTAAACCTTGATCAAATAAATAATTTGTATATGAGCCAGTTTTGGGTTCTTTTTTTCGTAAAAGAATTTCTTCATATAATTGTTCGATCATCATTATGCTCCTTTCAACGAATCACATTATAAAAACAGCTATGAGCGCCTGTATGACAAGCAGGTCCGGTCTGTTCTACAGTGATCAACAATGTATCTTGATCGCAATCCAGTACGATTCCTTTGACCTTTTGCTGATGTCCGCTTGTCTCACCTTTGTTCCATAGCTTTTGCCGCGAACGAGAATAGAACCAAGTCGTTCTGGTTTCAAGTGTTTTCTGGTAACTTTCTTCATTCATGTAGGCCAGCATTAAAATATCCTTGCTGCTTTCTTCAACAATGATTGCTGGGACTAATCCTTTAGAAAAATCCGGCTTCATCGGCGCACCTCCACTCCATTGTCTCTTAGTGTTTCTTTTAAGGTTGGTATTTTGACCTCACCGTAATGGAAAATACTTGCAGCTAAAGCTGCTGAAACTGTAGTCTCTTTAAAGACTTCTACAATATCTTCAGCATCTCCACAGCCGCCAGAAGCGATGACAGGAACATTAACAGCTTCACAAATCGCTTGATTTAAAGCAAGATCATAGCCTTTTTTAGTACCATCCGCATCCATACTTGTCAGTAAAATTTCTCCGGCACCTAAAGCAACTGCCTTTTTAGCCCAGTCTACCGCATCCAATCCAGTATCCTCACGACCACCCTTTACAAAAACATGCCAAGCATCTCCGTTTTTTTTCGCATCGATCGCCACTACGATGCACTGAGAGCCGAATTTTTCAGCCCCTTCTTGAATCAAAGCAGGCCGACTGATCGCTGCTGAATTAAGAGATATTTTATCAGCACCTGCTTGTAGTAGCTGTTTCATGTCTGAAACGGAGCGAATTCCCCCGCCAACTGTTAAAGGGATAAATACTTCGGCTGCTGTTCTTTCCACAACATCGACCATCGTTTTCCGTTCATCACTAGTAGCCGTGATATCTAAAAAGACAAGTTCATCTGCCCCTTGGTCATTGTATACTCTGGCAATATCAACTGGATCGCCAACATCTTTAAGATCAACAAAATTGATCCCTTTTACCACTCGTCCGTCAGTTACATCCAAGCAAGGGATGATTCGTTTAGTCAGCACTATTTTCCACCTCCAGCATGTCTGTCAATGTGATCGCCCCATTATAAAATGCTTTTCCCACAATTGCTCCGTAAAGATCCAACTCTGCTAAATCAGTCAAATCTTTTTTACAACTCACACCGCCGGAAGCAATAAGCTTCATCTGCGGCACTGCTTTTTTTAGTTCTTGGTAGTGTTCGAGCGTTGGTCCTGTCAAGGTGCCATCTTTTGCGATGTCGGTGTAAATGATCGTCTGAACACCGATTGCAGCCATTTCTTTTGCTAATTGTAAATAGTCTGTTTCACTGACATCCAGCCAGCCGCTGACTGCAACTCGCCCTTCTTTCGCATCGATCCCTACTGCAATTTTATCGCCATACTTTTCAACCGCTGATTTGACTAAGTCTGGATCAGTCAATGCAGCAGATCCAATGATCATTCGATCGATCCCTAGCGCTGCATACTCATCAATTTGCTGTAATGTCCGAATACCTCCGCCAACTTCAATTTTGATCCCTGTGCTTTCTTTCATTTGCTGAATCAATGAAGCATTTGCAGCCTGTCCCAATAATGCCCCGTCCAAATCCACGACGTGGATCATCGGGATACCAGCCTTGTGAAATTCGTTGACTTGAGCTAATGGGTCTTCATTTACGATCGTTTTCTTTGAAAAATCTCCCTGGACTAACCGAACTGCTTTTCCTTCACGAATATCAATCGCTGGTAATACGTGCATCAATAATAACCTCCTTAAACCCTTGTAAAATGGTCAATCCTTCATCACTACTTTTTTCCGGATGAAACTGTGTGCCAAAAATATTTCCTTTTGAAATCATCGCAGGTACTTTGATTGAGTATTGTACAAACGCATCAATGACATCCGGTTCACAATCAGCATAATAAGAGTGAACAAAATAAACATATTTCCCATGTACTTCTTTTGTGAGTGGTGTGTCATTTATCACGACCAATTCATTCCATCCCATATGCGGAACTGGCATTGCAGGATCTTCCGGCAGTCGCTCACAGATGCCTTCGATCAATCCTAAGCCTTCTGTAAACCCATTTTCCATACTGCCCTCTAATAATAGCTGCATCCCTAAACATACACCTAAGATTGGCGTTCCCCGTTGAGCAGCTTCTTTGATCACGTCTACCAATCCGCGCTCTGTTAATTCCTTCATCGCTAAAGAAAAAGCACCCACACCCGGTAAAATCAGTCCTTCTGCAGCTAAAATTTCTTGTGGATCTGCAGAAATTTTATTTTCAAGTCCTACATGATTTAAGGCTTTTTGAACATTTCGTGTATTTCCCGTATCGTAATCAATGATAATGATCATCTACAAAATTCCTTTCGTGGAGTTGACTCCCTGGATCTCCGGATTTTCTGTTATCGCTTCTCGTAACGCGCGACCCGTTGCTTTGAACAATGCTTCGATTTTATGATGTGTATTTTTCCCATGCAGAATTTTTAAATGTAGATTCATTTGTGTGTTGAAAGCCAGCGCCTGAAAAAATTCTTCAGTCAATTCTGTATCGAATGCGCCTAATTTAGGATTATCAAAGTCTGCATCAAACACTAAAAATGAACGGCCGCTCAAATCCAGTGAAGCCATTCCCAATGTTTCGTCCATCGGTACAAAGCTTGTTCCATAACGATTTATCCCTCTTTTATCTCCTAACGCATCCTTTATACATTGACCCAAAACAATCCCTACATCTTCTACAGTATGATGGCTGTCTACCTCCAAATCACCATTCACGTTAACTTCTAAAGAGATTCTACTGTGACGAGCAAACAATGTCAGCATGTGATCAAAAAAACCAACACCCGTTTGAATATTTACGGGTTCTTGCTGATCCAAATTCAAGCTTAATTCGATCTTTGTTTCTGCAGTGCTTCTGTTTAATGCTGCTGTTCTCATATTCTTTCCTCCTTACCTTTATTCAAAACGATAATCAATGGCGCGGGCATGAGCTTCCAGTCCTTCTTTTCTAGCTAAAATAGTCACTGCATCTTTCGCATTCGCTAACGCCTCTTTTGTATAGTATGTCACCTGACTATATTTTACGAAATCATAGACCCCTAAAGGCGAATAAAATTTTGCTGTTCCGCTTGTCGGCAACACATGATTAGTGCCGGAAAAATAGTCACCCACCGGTTCACAGGCATACGCACCTAAAAAGATTGAGCCTGCATTTTTTATTTCATGTAAATAGCTCATCGGATCAGGAAGCTGAACTTCCAAATGCTCTGGAGCGATCTCGTTCATGACGGTAAACATTGCTTCAATTGTAGGAACGATAATAATTTGACCCTTGTTTTCAATAGACTGCTCGGCAATCTTTCTACGAGGGAGTGTTTGTAATTGTTTATAAACTTCTTTTTCTACTTGATCTGCCAATCGTTCAGAAGTCGTCACCAAAATCGCTCTCGCTAAAACATCGTGTTCTGCTTGAGAAAGTAGATCGGCTGCTATATACACTGGATTCGCTGTTTCATCTGCCAAAATTCCGATTTCAGAAGGACCTGCGATCATATCGATACCGACTAAGCCAAATACTTGTTTTTTAGCGGTCGCCACATAGATATTTCCCGGTCCGACGATTTTATCTACTTTAGGAATACTTGTTGTTCCATGAGCTAATGCAGCTACGGCTTGTGCGCCCCCAACTTGAAAAATCCGATCGACTCCTGCGATCTTCGCTGCTGCTAAGATCACATCCGGAATACCCGAGCTTGTCGGCGGCGTGACCATGACGATTTCCTTTACTCCAGCGATTTTTGCCGGCAGCACATTCATTAATACAGAAGAAGGATACGCCGCTGTTCCACCAGGTACATAAACGCCTACCCGTTCTAAAGGTAAAACCAATTGTCCGCGTATCACACCAGACTTCTCAGTATCCATAAAATCATGTTGTTTTTGCTTTTCATGGTAGCTGATGATATTTTCTTTAGCCTTTTTTAAGCTGTCGATCACTTCTTTTTCTACACGAATATAGCCTTGTTCGATCGTATCTTTACTAACCTCCAGCTCCGTTAGTTCGACGTGGTCAAATTGGCTAGAATAACGTCTAAGTGCCTGATCCCCATATTGTGCAACTTCTTTAATGATCGTTTCAACTTGTGCTTCTACATCCAGTGTATCATTTTGCACTTGCGTATGCTCACGTTGCAATGCTGTTAAAATGTCAGATCCTTCTCCTTTTAATCTTTTCATCCTCATTGCTCCTCTCTTTCAATAACCGTTTCCAGCTCTGTAAATAATTGAAAAATTGCTTGACGTTTTCGTTTTAACTTTGCTTTATTGACGATTACACGTGCAGAAACAGGGCAAATATCTTCAAAAATTTCCAACCCATTTTCCTTTAGTGTTGTCCCTGTTTCAACGATATCAACGATTGCATCCGCCAACCCTAAAACAGGCGCGATTTCGACAGAACCTTCGATTTTGATGATTTCAACATCTTCGCCCTTCGCTCGAAAATGTTCAGAAGCAACAGTTGGATATTTTGTAGCGATCCGTTTTCTTTTATAATCATTCGGCTGATAATCTGGTATTGAAGCAACAGAAAATTTGCATTTTCCGATCCCAAGATCCAGCATTTCATAATACCCAAAGGGATTTTCCAGCAAGACGTCTTTCCCGACGATCCCAATATCTGCCACCCCATGACGAACATAGGTCGTCACATCCGCTGCTTTCACTAATAAAAAAGTAAAGCGTCGATCAGGACTGTCGAAAATCAATTTCCGTTGTTTGTCCATCATAAATGAAATATCGATCCCGGCTTTTTCAAAAAGTGCCAGCGTTTGCTTCTCTAATCGTCCTTTGGTCAAGGCAATCGTTAGTTTAGTCATATTCATTCACCGCCTTTTTCGTCTGGATTCCCAGTTCATCGATTTCAATAATTTGCTTATAGTGCCATTTTTTCCCGTAGTTCAGGGCTTCTTCCAACGAGTCAAATAGAGATAATTGATACCCCGTATTTTCCTTGACTAAAGTTTCTGCTTGCGGCAAGGAAGCTAGTGAACTATGAACTAAAGTGGTTGGTTGATTCAAAGTAGCCAGTTCCCCGCATTGATACTGGATCGCTACTAAAGTATCTAAATTGATGCCCAAACCAACAGCCGGAATCATCTTCGTGCCAAATTGTTCAGCTAAATGATCATAACGACCGCCCCGTAAAAAGATATCTGCTGCAAGATCTGCATAGCCGCTGAATAAAACACCTGTATAATAATCCATTAGCGCCACATGGCCTAAATCAAGCGTCAATGATAAGTCTGGATATTGTCTGTTCATCACTGTTGTCAATTCTTCTAATTCCTCGATCACCTGCATAATCTCTGATTGCTTTGGCAGTATCGCTCTTGCTTTCTCTATAACTTCTGTTGCTTCACCGAACAATTCAGGGATAGCGCGGATAAACGCATCTAGTTTACTTGGATGTTTTACCGTGAATCGTGATAGATCAGTCAAATTCTTATTTTCAAAACAGCTTTGTAAGTCACTTTTTTCTTTTGTGTTTAAATTCAATGACGAAACGATCAAACGAAAAATTTGGGCATGTCCTAACTCGATGTGAAAGTTGGGAATAGCCAATGTATTTAAAATGTCTACTGCACAAGCCAAACACTCCACTTCTGCTTTCAACGAAGAATAGCCAATCAATTCGATACCCGCTTGTGTCAGCTCATTTTGTTCACCTAACATTTCATCATTCGCTCGAAAAATTTTCCCGCTATACGATAATTTCAATGGCGGCTGGATCCCATCTGTAGCAATTACCCGACCGATCGGCTTAGTCATGTCAGGACGTAAAACTAACAATCGTCCATTTTTATCAAAAAAGCGGTAGCAATCCTGCAGATTGCTGTCTTTATTCAAAAAAACTTCCTCAAACTCGATGATCGGTGTATCTACCCGTTGATACCCTCTATGTGTCACAACATCATTGACCTTTTTCTCTAATTGATAAGCACCATTAGCTTCTCGAAATAATTTATCTCTCGTTCCTGACGGTAAACTGCGGTTCCATTTCATTTTTTTCCCTCCTCAAAAGCTGTTTATTAAATAAAAAAATCGTCCCCTTGGCAAATAAGCCAAGAGGACGAGAAATTTTCACGTGGTCCCACCTCAGATTTGTCTTTATCTCACGACAAAAACCTCTGTTAGTTCAATAACTAAAAAGCGATAACGGGCTCTCCGATTTTTCCTACTGATTCATAATAAATATCCGAATGATTTTCAGAAAAACAACTGACAGGCGTGTTCAATGAGGAATCGCTATTTCCTTGCAGCATCCGGAAACTCTCTGAAACGAATCGATTCATTTACTATTCTGATCACCGTTTTTTCATTTAATTCTCATATATTTCTAAACAATTTATCACGAATTTTGAATTTAGTCAATAGTTATTTAAATTTCTACTGGAAAATAAACATCCACAACATTTTTATCTGGTTCTGTCGTATTCGGATCGGTTTGATAAATCTCAAAAGGCGCGCCGGCCATCTTATAGCCTTTTTCCTCGATCCATTTTACTAACTTACTATAAACTGAATCTAATTCGGCATAGGGTCCGACATAGGTAGAAAACGCACATAAGCAAGAAGGAACACTTCGCGTCTCTTTTGTTTGCTCAGCGACTGGAACAGCAAGTTCCATATCAGCATCTTCCGGATCAAAGTCTGAACTGTGATAAATCGTCAACGGTGGGCCTGTTGGGGTTAGTTTTTCTGTAGACAGTTTTTCAAACAATTCGGCTAAATGTTTTCCGTATTCATTCACATTCATTCGCTTTCTAATAGAAAAAATATTTTTTTCTGGTACTTCCGTTAATTTCACTTCGATTTTATTTAAATAATCCATTAGCTTTTTCCCCTTTTCCAGTGTGAGTAGATCATTAGCTAAACGATCCAGCAACAAGGAGTAATTCTGCATCTTTTGTGTGATTTCTAGTCTCTTTTGAGTGATCGTTTGCTGCAGCAGCACTTGATCTTGTCCACTATTCAATACTTGTTTGATTTCTTCTAAAGAAAACGTGTATTCCTTTAGCCGTTTGATCAGTAGAATCGTCTCCAGCTGATCGACATCATAATAACGATAGCCACTGGCTATGTCTGTATAACTTGGTTTTAATAGATTGATTTCATCGTAATAACGCAATGCTTTTTTTGACACTTGGGAAACCTTTGAAAAATCACCGATCGATAGCATGGTTACCTCCTGAATTTTTATTTTTGCCTCGAGACATTCTTAGCATATCGCTTCCAGTAAGGGGAAGGTCAACTATAAATCATAAACTTTTTTATATTGTTTTTTTGATCGTCACTACCGCATAATTCATTAATTCGATCACTCGTGAAAAAAATAATGCTTCGGCAAAAGGTTGGTCCTTTTTGAATACACTAGCAGCCTCTTTGAATCGTTGATCGATCGCTTTATATCTGGGAGAAGCAACTTGAAAGCTACCTCGTTCTTCGAAAATCTGCTTATATTCTGATTCAAAATCAAGCAATTTCGCTACTTTTTTTAAATGTTCAGCTGAAATTTCTATCGTACTTTGAATAAGCTCTTCATTGGTCTCAGTGATTGAGTAACTTTGTTTTTCAGCGATAAAATAAAGATCTCCATAGACGATCGGATAGCTCTTTTCACCGATATTGATTTGACCGTTTTCGATGAATAATTGCATGATTTTAAGGGTTGTTTGACTTTTTCTTTCTGCTGCAGCTTCTCCTATTGTTTGATACGTACACTGGATTTCCGGTCTCATCTTGCTTCCTTCTTTCCTTTTGATTTTTATTTATTCTAAAAAAGTTCTAAAAAACTGCAGGCGATTCAGTGCAATTTTTTAGAACAGGTAGTGTTGGATCATTCTTATATTTTTAAAGTGTCTCGATCTTTCCATTAAAGTGGATATAGTCTGTCATTGGTGTGATAAATTGAACACTGTCTTCCGACAGATAAACATTTGGCTTATTTTGATCCTCATATACAAGTAATTCAAGTTCCATACTGAACGATGCGGCCAAAGATAAGTCTTTCGTTTGAAACATAAACGCTTTAGCTTGATTTTCAGTTAGCTTGCCTTCGTCAAATTGAGCTTTGATCAACTCCCACTCTCCGCCCTCAAGTCGCTCACTGATCACCGCTGTATCTGTAATGATTTGACTTGGCTCACCTAGTTTACTGATAACTTCGGCTTTCGTATATTGTGAATAATCCGGCACAAACGCAGAAATATTTCCATCACCTGACGATTCATAACTTACCTCTTCATCATCATCTTCCGGATTCGGAACAAATAGCGAGTCATTTAGCGCTTCATTGCCTTTTGTATTCTCTTTGCTGCTTTCCTTTGTACTTGAAGATTCTTTTTCTTTCGTGCTGTACTTTGTTTCTTTCGTCGTGCTTCCAACCGTACTGCTTGAAATCGTTACTTCTTTTGTTGTATTCTCTGTTTCTATTTCTTTTTTGGGTCCGCAGCCGCTGATAAATAACAGCATCAACCCACAAACGACGATCGTCTTTTTCATTATATATTCTCCTTTAATCCAATCAACCAACCTATATCAAGCTTATCATACCCTGCAATGAAAATAAACATCATTGAATGGCTGACATAGCTACTTACCTTGCATTTACTTGCTCGTCTACGCACATTTTTGTAAGATAACTGTTCGTTAAATCCCACGCTAAAACTGGTTATTTTTTTTATACTAATACACGTAATGAAAAATCACTTTAGGAGAATAAAAATGAACGCAAACCAATTAAAATTATTTATGATGAGCTTGATGGTCTTAGATCACTTAGCTCCGTTATTACCCCCGCAATTTGTTGTCCCCTTTAATATAGCGACCCGCTGTGTCGGTGTGTTTTTCGGTTTTATGGCTGTTGAAGGCTTTCACTATACTCGTAATCGTAAAAATTATTTACTCCGTTTATATGGTTGGGCTCTTTTCATGTTTGCTGGTAACACGCTATTGAATATGACAGTTTTAAAACAGTCCATCTGGCAAGCACACAACAATATTTTTCTAACTTTAGCGGTCGGTGTCAGTATTCTATGGGCAATTGATTTCGCTCTCCGAATCAAAGAGCCTTTTTTTAGAATTTCTGCAGGTTTACTAGCATTCCTTTTGATCATCGTTGCAGTGGTCGGCTTAGTTGAAGGCGGTTTAATCATTATTCCGTTCATGCTGATCAGTTATTTTTTCAGAACGAGTCCTAAAAAAAGAGATTTTGGCTATTTGATTTTTTCAGCCTGTCTATTGCTGATGAACCTGATTGGCCTACCAAGCTATTCAATCGAAACACTCAAAACGACTCTGATGTTAAATCC
The DNA here is from genome assembly GCF_002197645.1 of Enterococcus wangshanyuanii. NCBI lineage: Bacteria > Bacillati > Bacillota > Bacilli > Lactobacillales > Enterococcaceae > Enterococcus > Enterococcus wangshanyuanii. Next base: position 1,626,872 of record NZ_CP021874.1, read on the forward strand.
AGAATTCCTATTTATTACTGTGATTCCTTTCATTCATTTGTATAATGGAAAAAAAGGCAGTAACAATCCTTTTTTCAAATATCTTTTTTATGTTTTTTATCCCGCACATTTATGGTTGATCACGTTGATTGCTTCTACTTTGAATCAGTGAGTTAAAAAGCGAATCCACAGGACAATCCGTACTTGTCCTGTGGATTCGCTTTTATTGATATTTCTCTTGCATTTTTTTAGGCAGTTTACTCAGCACCAGTGTATAAGACTGTTTTAAAAACGAAGCTAGCTGTTCATCTGTAAAAGAGGAATTTTCCAGCTTAAAAGAATTCCAATGCGTTTTATTCGCATAATAGCCTGGAACAACATCTGAATACTGTTCTCGTAATACGTCATTTTCTTCCGGAGGACCTTTGACTGTCATAACCAACTCACCCTGATTATTTGTGCCAAGCATGCAGAAGCCTTTTTTCTCGATTTCAAAATAATCGCAGTCCCAATCCTCACGATAATAGACAGATGCGCCTGGCCATTCCTTTGCAACGGCTTTTAAATAGTCACTTCTTTTATTCATCAAAACACCTCCTACTCATTACAAAAAAGACTTAATAGATTGCCATCTACGTCTTTGATGATCGCATAATACTGTCCCCAAAATGCCTGCCAGGGCTCTTTAAAAATATCGTAGCCATAGCCTTTCATTCGCTCACAAACTTGATCTACTTCTTCAGGAGAAGCGCATAAAAAGGCCAACTCGATTTTGTCACCGGTGCTTTTTGGCGGATAACCATAAATTCCTGTGATCATCGTTTTTGTATTTAGAGAGATCCTGATCCCCGCATGCTCTAGTTCAACGTAGTCTCCCTGTTTTTCCCCCACTGCTTGAAAACCCAGTCGTTCGTAAAATAAAACTGCTTCTTCCATCGACTCTACAATGATTCCTACCATATCAAGCTTCATCGTATGCACTCCTTTCTTAGCTATTCTTCAGTATACTCAGCCAGTTTGTTTTTGTCTTGTATTATTCCGACATGCTTGGTCATTTCTTGCGGTGTTAAACCAGTCATTCTTTTCATTTTCTTACTATAATGAGACTGATCAGCAAACCCATACTTCTCGACTAAATCCAACTGTTTTATTTGTGGATTCTTGGTAATTTCCTGATAGACGTTCTGAAAGCGAAGCACATCAAATACTTCATAAGGGGTGAGCCCAATTTCTTCCTTGAATAAGCGTTGTAGACTTCGTTCAGAAATCAATGTCTTAGCAGTGAGCGATTCATAAGACTTATAAGCAGAATATTCATGGATAAAAAGTGGTATCGCTGCAGAGATCTGCCTATCCATACGATTAAGCTGCTTTAGGAAATATTGATTCAAAACTCTGATCAGCTCAGCAACAGTCGCCTTGCCTGAAAGCTGAGCTGCCAGTTCTTTTGCCAAAGCTTTTTCTACTTCTATTAATGGTCTAAGCTGATTTTTCAATTCTTTGAATGACTGATTTATAAATGGATACATCCCACCTAAATGAAAGCGAATGCCTAAATGAAGTAATTCTCTTTCAGCATACGAATAAAAAAAGGTAGTACTCGGACCACAAAGTTCGACCGATAAAATCTCTAATGCTGGAGTCAACTGAACAATCAAATCCGAACATAAATCCGGAATAATACGAGCTGGCTCCTGATTTGGTCGAGTATAACTAAACCAATAGGATTGAATATATGCACTCAAGCGCAGATCAGGCTGGATTTCTTGATAGTGATTTGTCAGCTCCTGCCAAACTTTAGGAATATATTCTGTCATGTACTATCCTCCTTTGATCAAAACATTCGCATTTCCTTATCGATATCTTTTTTATTATTATAACATCAATCAGACTAACGCTTAAATGCATCTACCTAAATCACCCTAATCAAATTTTAATATTCCTCTATAAAACAGATTTTTTTATTTTTGTTCAATAGAACAAAAATTGTTTTACAAAAGAGAAAACGTTATCATTTCTATGTTTGTTTTACCAATTTCCATTTTATAAACGAAACAGTCGTTTTTTTAAAGATTAATATATTATTAAATGGTCAAAAAAAGCTTTTTCTGATAAACTTATCGTGATGGCTTTTTTGAAAGGATGAAATATATGACCCCGAATCGTGAAGACTACCTAAAATTAATCTTTGAATTAGGCGGCGATGAAACAAAAATCAACAACAAACAAATCGTTTCAGGTCTGGATGTTTCTGCAGCATCTGTTAGCGAGATGATTTCAAAATTGGTAAAAGAACAGCTAGTCGAACATTCACCATACCAAGGTGTTCAGCTTACAGAATCAGGACTGAAAAAAGCCAGCACATTGATTCGCAAGCATCGATTGTGGGAAGTGTTTTTAGTTGAACATTTGAATTATTCCTGGAATGAAGTTCATGACGATGCAGAAGTTCTGGAGCATGTGACTTCCCAAACATTGGCCAATCGCTTATCTGAGTATTTAAATAAGCCAAAATTTTGTCCTCATGGCGGAGTAATCCCGGAAGATGATCAGCCAGTTCATGAAGAAAAGCGTCAAACATTGATCGATTATCCCGTTGGAACAACGATCCGTATTGCACGTGTATTAGATGAAAAAGAATTGCTAGACTATTTAGTCTCGATCGATCTAAACATCCATGAAGAATATCAAATAGATGAAATTGCAGCGTATGAAGGACCTATCAGCATCAGCAATAAACAAAAACGATTGGCGGTCAGTTACAAGGCTGCGAGTACGATTTTTGTTGATCCAATAAATGAAAGCGGGGAATTGAAATGAATGAAAAAATAGCATTGTTCACAATTTTTGGCGGTACTGGCGATTTAGCAAAACGGAAATTATATCCTTCTTTATTCAGATTGTACCGTAAAGGAAACTTAGCCGAGCATTTTGCTGTGATCGGTACAGCAAGAAGAGAATGGACGGATGAACACTACCGTGAAATCGTTCGTGAAACGATCAAAGATCTAAACCCTACGGCAGAAGAAGCACAAGCTTTTTCAAGCCATTTTTACTACCAGTCCCATAATGTGAACGATTCAGAGCACTATGATACATTAAAAAAATTGTCAGATACGTTAAATGAAAAATATGATTTGGGTGGCAACCACATTTATTATCTGGCTATGGCACCTCAATTCTTCGGCACGATCGTTCAACACTTAAAATCCCAAGAAATCTTAACTGAAAAGGGCTTTGATCGTTTGATCATTGAAAAACCCTTTGGCTCTGATTACGAGTCTGCTTATCAGCTTAATGAAGAAATCCGTGCAGTGTTCCCTGAAAAAGATATTTTTAGAATCGATCACTATTTAGGAAAAGAAATGATCCAGAATATTTCTGCGATCCGTTTTGCTAATAATATTTTTGAATCTCAATGGAATAACCGCTACATCGATAATGTACAAATCACTTTTGCTGAAGGTCTTGGCGTTGAAGATCGCGGCGGCTATTACGATCATAGCGGAGCACTGAAAGATATGGTACAAAACCATATTTTACAAGTCGTTGCTTTATTAGCGATGGAACCGCCTGTTGCCTTTTCAGAAGCTGAAATCAGATCAGAAAAGGTTAAAGCTTTACAAGCCATTCGTCTCTATTCTGAAAAAGAAGCATTGGAGAACTTTGTTCGCGGTCAATATGGTGCTGGTAAGCTTGAAGATCAAGACTTCGTCAGCTATCGTGATGAACCGAATGTCGATGAAAACTCTCAAACAGAAACCTTTGTCGCAGGTAAGTTTTTGATCGACAACTTCCGTTGGTCAGGCGTTCCATTTTATATCCGCACAGGAAAACGTCTAACTGAAAAAGGCACACGTATCAATATCGTCTTTAAACAAGTTCCGATCAATGTCTTTAAAGATGACGTTGACCATTGCGGAGAAAAAACAGATTTACCGCCAAATGTTTTAACGATTTATATTCAGCCGACAGAAGGATTCTCTCTGACATTGAATGGCAAAGAAATCGGTCAAGGATTCTCTACGACTCCTGTCAAGCTAGACTATCGTCATAGCGCGGAAACAACAGGAAACAGCCCTGAAGCATACGAAAAACTACTGTTAGATAGTTTAAATGGTGACGGCACAAACTTCTCTCATTGGGATGAAGTGGCTCAATCTTGGCGGATCGTTGATATCATACGTCAGGCTTGGGATAAAACATCGGTTGATTTCCCTAATTACGCAGCAGGTTCAATGGGGCCGGATGCCGCCTTTGAATTACTTGCTCGTGATCATTTTTCTTGGGAATGGCAGCCGGATAACTGGTACCGTGAACGAGGCAAACTTTAATATTTATGGAGGAATAAATGAATAAACTAACGATTAAAATCCCACTTTTTTGTACAGCTGCTCTTTTGACTCTCGGATTGACTACTCTTTCCTATGCCGAAGAAAACACAACTATCAGCAGCTCAGATACTGAAACAACAACAAGTAGTGTGCTTTCATCCGTTCAAAATCCAACGGACGAAAGCACAACGACTACAATTGAGAAAGAAACACCGTCAAGTACAGCTGCGTCTGAATCAACAGAAAAAAGTACAGAAACAGAAGCAGTAAATAGCTCTCTTTACTTTGATGACTACTATCTTCCATCAAATCGGTCAGACTTGAATCCTACGATCCAAAGTCGCAGTATCATGCCTGCTCTTTCAATGGATGTGGTCAATGCTGGAGAAGCCAATCGACCAAGCTCACACTTTATCGATATTTCTTCTCATAACGGTTCGATCTCAGTAGCAAACTTTCAAAAGATGAAGAACTATGGAATCAAAGGTGTTGTAGTTAAGCTAACTGAAAGTACTAGCTACGTTAATCCTTATGCGCAAGAGCAAATCAATAACGCAACGGCTGCTGGTTTGAAAGTTTCTGCTTATCATTACGCCCATTATACGTCCAGCGCGATTGCTTCTAGTGAAGCAAATTATTTCGCTTCGTTAGCGAATACCTTTAAATTACCTAAGTCGACTGTCATGGTCATCGACATCGAGGAAGGGAAAATGCTGAATGGTTCGTTAACACCAAATACAACTAGCTTTGTAAATGTTTTAAAGGCCAACGGTTTTTCAAATATCATGTATTATATGAACCGAACTTACGCAACAAGCGGACATTTTTCTGTAAGTACCTTTGGTGCAAAAAATATGTGGGTTGCTCAATATCCTTATACGCCAACTGCTGGTATGAACTGGAACAATGAATTTTCTTCATGGCAGTGGTCTTCTCAATATTATATTCCGGGGATCGCCCATCCTTTTGATATTTCAATGGATTACACGGGGTATCTGGAAAATGGTGCACAAGGAAAATGGCTGAGTGCAAATCAATACGTAACAGTCACTAAGAAGAATTACTCTATTTGGTCAAACTTCAACTTTAATTCTGCTTTGACAAATACCACGAATGTTTTCAATAAGACCTACAAGGTTACCGGAAAATACCAGCATATGAACGGTAGTACTTACTATTCTCTTTATGACAACAATGGAAACTGGAAGGGTTATGTCAATGCCGAAGCAACAACAAAAGCGAATGGCGCTCAAGGTCTGTGGTTAAGTGAAAATAAATACGTAACACTAACCAAAAAATCGCAAACAATTTGGGGCGACATCAACACCTTCTCTAGTAAGAAGAGCAACACAACTGATCTTTATCAAAAAACATACAAAGTTTCTGGAAAATATAACCATGCGAATGGCGCTGTTTATTATTCTTTATATGACAATAATAACAAATGGATCGGCTATATCAATGCGGATTTTGCAAGCTCTGCATCAGGACCTCAAGGGACTTGGTTAAGTGAGAATAAGTATGTTACACTCACTACAAAAGGTCAAACAATCTGGGGGGATATCAACACATTCTCCAGTAAAAAAGGCAACACAACTGATCTTTACCAAAAAACATACAAAGTCACTGGAAAATACAATCATATTGCAGGAGCCGTCTACTATTCTTTATATGATAATGACAACAAGTGGGTCGGTTATATCAATGCCAATGGACCTACTGTCGCTACAGGGCCTCAAGGGACTTGGCTAAGTAATAACGACTATGTAACGATCACAAAAAAAGGGACAACTCTTTGGGGGGATATCAATAATTTCTCAAGTAAAAAAGGAAATACAACTGATATTTACCAACAAACGTTCCACGCCAAAGGAAAATACAATCATATTGCTAACGTTACCTACTACTCTCTTTATGATAACAACGGAAAATGGATCGGCTATCTAAATTCAAGTGCAGCAACTGTTGCACCAGGTTCTCAAGGGATTTGGATCAAAAATGACGAACAAGTAAAAATCAATAAGAAAGACTATACGATTTGGTCTGATATTGATAAATTTTCTACTAAAAAGGGAAATACCACCGAGATCTACGGTAAAACCTATCATGCAAAAGGGATTTACTATCACTTCTCTGGTGCTGCTTACTACTCTCTTTACGATAACACTAGTGGAAAATGGATCGGCTATTTAAATACAAACGCAACGCTCGTTACTAAGTAAACTAAAAAGGGAACTAAAACGAAATATCATCGTTTTAGTTCCCTTTTTAAGAATCATCTGTAGAAAATAGCTAGCTATTTCCACAGATGATTTAATTCGTTTTTTATTCTTCAAATCCTTCTGCCACTGCTTCAGGATAATTTTCTTCCACAATCGTTGCACAACGACCACATAAATGAGGTAGTTTTTCATCTAAGCCTACATCTGTACGAACGGCACGACAACGATCACAAGTCTCACCTTCTGCTTTTTCCACAAGAATCGACATATCTTCGAATTTCTCAACACCATCCGGTACTGCTGCAGCTTTATCCGCTACTTCAAAATCAGATACGATCAATAATTGAGCAATATCAGCATCTACAGCCGTTAATAACTCACGGATTTGTTCATTAGGATAGACCGTCACTTTAGCCTCTAATGATTTACCGATCAGTTTAGAGTTACGTGCTTCTTCCAATGCTTTTAAGACATTATCTCTAAAGTCCATGAATGCTGCCCACAAATCTAATAGCTCTTGCTGATTTGCAAATGTTTCGTAACCAGGAAACTCAGCTAGCTGAACATAATCCTCCTCTTCCTTCAGGAAGCTCCAGATTTCTTCTGATGTATGCGGAATGATCGGTGTTAATAGTTTTGTTAGTGAAACAGCGATCTGATAAAATACAGTCTGCATGCAACGACGTTGGTAATCATTTTCTGCTTCGATATAAACAACATCCTTCGCAAAATCTAAATAGAAGGCAGATAAATCTACTGTTAAGAAATTCATCACAGAACGATAGATTTGCATGAAGTTATATTTTTCATAGCCTTTTTCACGAATTTCTTCGATCACTTGATTTAGGCGAACAACCATATATTTATCCACAGAACGTAACTCTTCATAAGCAACCGTATGCTCTGTAGGCTCAAAATCGCTTGTATTGGCTAATAAGAAACGCATAGTGTTACGAATTTTACGGTACACTTCTGATACTTGATTCAAAATGTCCATCGATACACGAACATCCGCTTCGTAATCCACACTACTTACCCACAGACGCAGAATATCTGCTCCCATTTGTTTGATCACTTTATCCGGTAAGATCGTATTCCCTAGTGACTTGCTCATCTTCCGTCCTTCACCATCTAAAGTAAAGCCTTGTGATAACACAGCTTTATATGGCGCCACACCGTTGATCGCTACACTTGTCGTAATACTTGAGTTAAACCAGCCACGGTATTGGTCAGAACCTTCTAAATACATATCTGCCGGGAATGTCAATTCTGGGCGTTGACGTAAAACAGCTTCATGAGATGAACCTGAGTCAAACCAAACATCCATAATATCATTTTCCTTGGTGAATACGCCATTTGGTGAGCCTGGGTGTGTAAAGCCTTCTGGCAATAATTCCTTAGCTTCACGTTTGAACCAAATATTTGATCCATGTTCTGCAAATAAATTTGCAACATGATCGATGGTTTCTGGTGTGATGATCGCTTCGCCATTTTCAGCGTAAAAAATTGGTAATGGAACGCCCCAAGCACGTTGACGAGAAATCACCCAATCTCCGCGGTCACGGATCATATTGTACAAACGTGTTTTACCCCATGGTAAGATCCAGTCAACTTTTTCAACTTCATCCAAGATATTCTGACGGAATTTATCGATCGAAGCAAACCATTGTGGTGTTGCACGATAGATAACTGGTTTTTTCGTACGCCAGTCATGTGGATAACTATGTGTAAAGAAGTCTAATTTCAGTAATGCATCTTTTTCATCCAATAATGCTGTGATCATTGGATTAGCTTTATCATAGAATACTCCTTCAAAACCAGGGGCTTCATCCGTGAATACACCACGATTATCAACTGGTGAAAGAACATCTAAATTATATTTTTTGCTAACGATATAGTCATCTTCACCATGGCCAGGCGCTGTATGAACCAAACCAGTACCTGCATCCAAAGTAACGTGGTCGCCTAACATGACTAATGATGTGCGGTCATAAAAAGGGTGTTGGGCGGTCATATATTCCATATCTTGTCCTGAAATCGTATCAAGAATCTCTACATCATCCCAACCGATCGCTTCTTTGACTGTGTCTAAAAGATCTTTTGCCACAACATATTTTTTGCCGTAAGCTTTCACTACCACATACTGATATGTTGGATTTACAGAAATTCCAAGGTTCGCCGGAAGTGTCCATGGTGTCGTTGTCCAGATAATCAATGACGTATCCGTATCTAAAATTCCTTTGCCATCAGCTACCTTAAACGCAACATAGATCGATGGTGATTTGACATCTTTGTATTCAATTTCTGCTTCTGCTAATGAAGATTCACTTGATGGCGACCAGTAAATAGGTTTTAGTCCTTTATAAATATAGCCTTTTTCAGCCATTTTACCGAACACTCGAATTTCAGCTGCTTCATAAGATGGATCTAGTGTGATATAAGGATGATCCCAGTCACCAGCGACACCTAAACGTTTGAAATCATTGCGTTGTGTATCAACTTGTGAACGAGCATACTCTTCACATTTTTCACGATACTCAGCTAGTGACATTTCTTTTCTCTTGATTCCTTTATTTGTCAATACTTGCTCAATTGGTAACCCATGTGTATCCCAACCCGGAACATAAGGGGAGCGGAAGCCTGACATTGATTTCGAACGTACGATAATATCTTTACTGATTTTATTTAAAGAATGGCCTAAATGGATATTCCCATTCGCATATGGAGGTCCATCATGAAGAATAAATGTCGGTTTGCCTTCATTTAATTTTTGACGCTTTTCATAAATTTTTTGTTCTTCCCAATCTTTTTGCCATTCAATTTCCCGATTTGGTAAATTTCCTCGCATTGGAAAAGCTGTTTTTCCCAATTGCAATGTTTCTTTCATTTTCATTTTTATTCCTCACTTTCTTTTGTTACAGTTTGATATATAGATCAAAGAGATACAAGCTTAGGCTTTCAGCTCTTCTTGTCAGTTGCTTTTGTGCTTGAACATCCTTTTGGATCGAACGTTTTTGATTGACCTTGGCAATTTGGTGATTCAGTATGAAGGACACTTTCGCTCACTTTGATCGCCTAGTATTGTTCATCATCTACTCTGGCGTAGCCCGTCGCAGTGATTCAGTACGAAGGGCACTTCGCTCGCTTTGATCGCCTAGTACTTTTCAACATCTGCTCTGGCATAGCTAGTCGTAGTGATTCAGTATGAAGGACACTTCGCTCACTTTGATCGCCTAGTACTTTTCAACATCTGCTTTGGCATAGCTAGTCGTAGTGATTCAGTACGAAGGACACTTCGCTCACTTTGATCGCCAAGTATTGTTCATCATCTACTCTGGCGTAGCTAGTCGCAGTGATTCAGTACGAAGGACACTTCGCTCACTTTGATCGCCAAGTATTGTTCATCATCTACTCTGACGTAGCCAGTCGTAGTGATTCACAACAAAAAAGTACCTTCATCCCTAGGGACGAAAGTACTCGTGTTACCACCCAAATTTAAAATAATCAAAATACGTGATTATTTCCTCTGTGATTGGTAACGAAATCACTCGTCAAGTTTTACTATATTCAAACTTGAGTAAAATAGAGGATCTTTTCAACACCAGGGTCTGTCAATCTTTCACTATCATTGACTCGCTAAAAGAATGGTTATTGACTTTTCTGTTCTATTTCTTTACTGGATTATTTAGGTTCTTTGTTTAATAGATCAAGCATTGCTTTTGGATCAATGGCAGCTTGTTCTAATGTTGGTTGTTCATCTACAACAGGTTCTGTGACAGGTGCTGTTGTCGTTTCATCCTCTTTATCAAGTTCGCCTGCTAGGACTTCTTTGATCACAGTATGAGAATCGCTAACGTAGCTTGAGAATGGTTTCAATAGTTCATTCCATTCCTCACTTTTCACTTGCTCTAATTGTGCTTCAAGCATCAAGCTTAAACGTTGATGGAAAACGCGGGTCTTTTTCTTCAAGTCATCTGTCTCAGCAGCTAATTGACGGGCACGATCCGTTGCATCCGTTAAAATTTCTTTGGCTTTTTCTTCCGCAGATGCCACTAGATTTGTTGAACGTTTTTCTGCAGATGAAATCATTTCATTCGCTGTATTTTCAGCAGATGTCACAATCACTTCTGATTCTTTGTTCGCACTTGTTTTGACTTTATCCGCAGTATCTTGCGCTACAATGATCGATTGATTCAACGCATCTTTCAATTCATTGAAGTATTGTAGTTTTTCTTCTGCATGTTTTAGTGATTTTTCAAGCTCACGGTTTTTTTGAAGCGCATCTTCATAATCTTTCGTTACTTGATCTAAAAAATCATCGACGTCGTCTTGATTGTATCCTCTCATTTTTGTAGAGAAGTTTTTGTTTTGAATATCTAATGGAGTTAATGCCATATTCCTTCACCTCTTTGGATTATTTTCGTAAAACTCCCAATAACAAACGAAACTTGTCCTTTTTCGTCTTACCTTCTAACTCTTGAATTTGAATCCGGCCAAACCCTCTGATAGAGACGATATCCAATAAGTCTACTAAAAAATCCGGTCTAGTATTTTCCGTCCAATTCACTTTTACTTTGCCAGACTCGATCAGCTGTTTCGATCTCTGTCTAGATATATTATATACGCTGGAGATTAAATTATCCAGACGTAAAGAGCTGATTGTTGTCCGCTCATGTGACCAGTCATCTTTTGGAAGAATCAGTTCCGTATATTTCCTTGGTTCCAGCCGAACAGAAATTTTCCCGATTTTTTCCACCTGAACAGAAACAAAGTTGGCGATTTCATTCGCAAGAAAGACTTGCCAGCGCTCACCATCAGAAATGATATCTCCAAAATACTCACGCTTGATCCCCGTATTGACAAGGGTACCCAACACCTTGCCATGAGATAGTGTGGAAAATTTGACTGGATAAACGATTTCAACCAAATCGATCTCGAAATCTTCTTGTTTTGGCTGATAGTAATCAGGATAAATCAAGCATCTCGTTCGTTCTGCTTGTTCATAACCGCCATAAAACTGAAATTCAAGCTCACTATTTTGTCTGATCAATGTTTCTAAAATATACGCTTGTCTGGGATCTAGAAAATCAGTCAGATAAGGAGCATACTGGCTTTCGACTTGTTCTAACCAATCACCAACAGAATCAATAAAAGGATGCTCATCTTTGCGAAAATGTTGGTATACATTTGCGTTCATAGATAAATCATCCTTTCTTATATTAATACAACAATGATTGTAAAATCTTGCCTAATCCGCCTGCTGCTAAATTCAGCACAATAATTGCTATCATTACATTAAATCCGATCATACCGATTCTTAAATTTAAACGATCGAATAAACTTAAGTAAGGTTCACAGATCCTTGCAATCAGACGGCCGAATGTAGATTCATATGCGCCTGGAAACCAAGATAGTAATGCATAAATGATTAAAAGTCCTGAATAAATTTGAACAGCTTTATATAATAAGTATATAAATAGAACGATACGAATGACCTCCTAACTAAAAATCAAACATTTGTTTCTTAGCTAAAGACTGTGCTGTCGCACTATCGATTTCAATGTTTGATGGTGTACATAGAAAAATTTCATCACCGACACGTTGAATGTCTCCATCCAATGCATAGACAGTTCCAGTTAAAAAATCAACGATTCGTCTAGCCTGATGTTCTTCCACTAAATGAAAATTGATCAACACAGCGTCACTAGCAATAATATGTTTAGCAATATTCATTGCTTCAGAATAAACACGCGGCTCAATAATTGTTATTTTGCCAGCTCTGCTTGAGCTATGTGCCTCTTGCGAACGTTTAGTATTTGAATTATTTGAACTACGCATGGAGACAACCTTTTTCTCATTAAATGCTGTTTCCTGACGGCTTTCCTTCTTATCTTGATGTGTCTCTGTTGAACGATAGCGAGCAGATGGCTTCTCAGTTAAAGGCTCAGTTGGTCCAGTTGGTCTTTGTACCTGTGCTGATGTTTGTCGAACCGTCTGTCTAGGTCTTTCATTGACAACCTTTTGCTCTTCGTATTCATCATAATTATCATAATCATCTTCACCAGATAATCCAAAAAAGCTCGATAACGCATTTTTACTAAAAATTGACATAGATTCCCCTCCTTTACGCACCTCTGAATATTGCTGTTCCGATTCGTACAAAAGTTGCACCTTCTTCGATAGCAATTGGGAAATCATTACTCATTCCCATACTGAGCTCTGTACATGGTGCATGTGACAGATGCTGATTATTTATTGTTGACTGCAATTTTTTTAACTTAGAAAAAACCTCATGAAGCTCTTGTTCAGAAGCATCCAGCGGCGCCATAGTCATTAGCCCTATAACTCTTATCTTATCAAATGAAGCTAATTGATGAATAAAATCAAGTACTTCATCTGATCGAAAGCCGTGTTTACTTTCTTCACCAGTAATATTCACTTCAACAAAACAAGCAATTGGCTTCTCTGCTCGTTTTTGTATTTCTTCAGCTAATTTCAAGCTGTCTAACGCATGAAAATAATCTATCTCGTTGATTATTAATTTTACCTTCCTACGCTGTAAATTACCAATCAAATGCCACTTAATTGTTGAAAAATCACTAAGTGCCATTTTTTTTTCGAGTAATTTATCTGCTCGGTTCTCAGCCATATTCTCAATACCAAGTTCTGCAAGTTCCTTGGCACAGTCACTTTCCACTGATTTGGTCACAGCAATCATTGTTACGTCGTCGACTGCTCGTGATGACCTTTGGCACGCCAGCTGAATCTTTTGGTTTATTTGTTCTAAGTTATCAGCCAGCATGGTCAAAAATCGCTCCTATCTTTTTCTGCGGAAAAATGGTGGTGTGTTTAATTCATCGTCATTATTTTGTGTTGGTTCATCACGATGAAATGTTTCAAAGTCTTTCTTTTCAGCATTATCGAATGCTGAATCATCAACTTTTGGTCTTACGTTTTGTTCACGACGGATATCCCAGTCACCAAATGCACTAGTCTCTTCTTGTGGTTGAGGCTGTGATGGTTTTGACTGTTCCATATCAAGCACTGGTGCTTGTTGAACTGTTTGGATTTGTGTTGGTCTATTTTGACGTGGTGACTTACGATCTTTTTTTGAAGGATCGATTCCTGTTGCAATAACTGTTACACGGATTTCATCACCTAGATCTTCATTGATCGATGTTCCAAGAATAATATTTACATCACCAGTTGCTGCACTTGTGACGATATCAGAAGCATCTTGCGCTTCGAATAGAGTCATGTCAAGTCCGCCTGTAATGTTTAATAGGACTTGCTCAGCGCCATCGATAGATGTTTCCAATAGCGGTGATGAAATAGCTTTTTTAGTTGCTTCAATGACACGGTCTTCACCGTTGGCAACACCGATTCCCATCAAGGCTGTTCCTTGATTTTCCATCACTGTTTTCACATCAGCAAAGTCCAAGTTGACATAGCCTGGTGCTGTGATCAAATCTGATATTCCTTGAACACCTTGACGTAATACATTGTCAGCTTCACGGAAGGCTTCAAGCATCGGTGTCTTTTTATCAACAACTTCTAATAGACGGTTGTTTGAGATGATCAATAACGTATCAACGTTTTCTTTTAGAAGAGCGATACCTTCTGCTGCAAAGCGTCCGCGTTTTGGTCCTTCAAAGCTAAATGGTCGTGTGACAACACCTACTGTTAGAGCGCCTAATTCTTTAGCAATTTTAGCAACAACAGGAGCAGCTCCTGTCCCTGTTCCACCGCCCATACCAGCAGTGATAAAAATCATATCTGCTCCTTGTAGAGCATCTGAGATCACTTGTTCACTTTCTTCTGCAGCTTTTTGGCCAACTTCTGGTTGAGAACCTGCACCTAAACCGCGTGTATATTTAGGTCCAAGTTGAATCACTGTCTCGGCTTTTGAGTTTTTAAGGGCTTGTACATCCGTATTGGCAGCGATGAATTCTACGCCTTTAACGTTTTCTTCAATCATGCGGTTAACAGCATTGCCGCCGCCGCCGCCCACACCGATAACTTTGATGACAGCGCCATTGTTAATGTTATTATCTAAAGAAAATTCCATAGTATCGTTTCCTCCTGTTTTAGTTGTTAGTCAAAAATGTTTGAGAAGAAGTCTTTGATTTTACCAGTAACTTTTTCACCAGATTCATGGATTTCTGAATCATCGTAATCTTCTTGTACGCTGTCAGCGTATGTATCATACTGAACCTCTTGCTGAACGGCAACGGACGGTGAAGCTTTTACCTTTTCACCTGGAATCGCGCCTTTAGCGATATGATAAATATCACTAAGCTGAGCTGAATATTCTACAATGCTGATCACATTTGTAAAGACTGGGTTACGTAAGCCCATATGATTAGGGACATACAATTTCACACTAGCATCGAAAATTTCTTGTGCTAAATCAACCACACCTGGAAGACTTGCGCCGCCGCCAGTTAAAATGACACCACCTGGTAATTCAAGTGCATCGATTTCGTCTAATACTTCTTTTGATTTTTTGAAAATTTGTTCCACTCGAGCTTCGATGACTTCTGAAAGGTAACGCTCATCAACTTTGATAGGTTCTGATTTACCGATCACATCCACAGGAAATTCTTCACTGACAGACGTTCTTTCTGGATAAGCATCACCGTAGTTGATCTTCAATGCTTCTGCATTATTGAACGATGTGTTCAAAACGATCGAAACATCTTTAGTGACGAATTCGCCGCCTTCTTGATTGACATGTGTAAATTTCAGTTGTTTATCATGCATTACAGACGTCGTTGTTTGACCTCCGCCCATATCGATAACAATCGTACCGAAATCTTTTTCTCCATCTGAAAGAACTGTTTCAGTCAATGCTAATGGCATGATTACTAGTTCGTTTACTGTTAAGCCAGCTTTTTCAACGCATTTTCTTGTATTGTGGATAATTGTTTTTGGTCCTGTAAAGACCACGCCGAACATTTCTAAACGAACGCCAATCATTCCTCTAGGATCTTTGATCCCTTCAAATCCATCTACTGTGAATTCTTGAGGTAAGATTGCAACGATTTGACGTTCAGGAGGAGTTGAACGAACCAGAGCTGCAGATGCTACATTACGTACATCTTCATCAGTGATTTCTTTTGACTCACTACTTACAGCGATCATTCCTTGGCAATTTTCCACTTCAAGTAAGTTTGCTGGTAACCCCACATTCACACTTTTAATTTGAATTCCCGCTTTTTCTTCTGCTTGTCTTACTGCTCTTTGTATTGCATTCACTGTTTTATCAATATCGACAATGATGCCTCGATTTAATCCATCAGATTTTGCATTTCCTACGCCAATGATATTCATTTGACCTTCAATAAATTCAGCCACTACAACTTTTACTGATGTTGTACCAATATCAAGGCCTACATACATTCCTGTCTTTGCCATGAATGGGGTTCCTCCTCCTATTAATTCCAATATGCTGCAGGGTTAAAAAGACCTGCTGACATATATATTTTTTATGAATACTCACTTCTTTCAATTTTACCATAAACAGGGGCTTTTTAGAAAGCAGATTCTACTATTTTTTCTTTTTATTTTCTTAATTTTATTCCAGCACCTCAGATGTTTGCTCTGTACTGTCTTCAGTCTCCCCATTATTAAAAGGATATGAGAAGATCCCAACCTCCATATCGATAATTCCTGGGTCTTCCATTTGACTAGCTACTTTCCCGTAATACGCCATTTTCTGCTCTAATTGGGAAATATTTACGATCACTTCATTCGCATCTTTCATATGAAGATTGATCAATTCCTTATTTGCATTAGAAGGCGCATAACGAATTTCAGAAATATTTTGTTTGATTTCTTCTGGCAGCTTATTATAAGAATTTATTAAGTTACGAATGATTTCCTGATCTTCAAAATTCTGAAAAACCGGCATTCCACTGGCAGGAGCTTTCATTTCTTCTGGTAAAATCTTCCCATTTTCTAAAATAGGATGATAGATACCATCAACTGATTCTAAAGCAACTACTTTATATTCTTCAATCTTGATGTTGAAAGAGTTGATGCCATTTAATGAGATCGTTGCTTTTTTCACACGCGGCAATTGGCGCTTGATTTTTTCTTCATAAATTTTTCTATCGCCAAACTGCTCCCAAAGACTGGTCCCCTTCTCAAGCTTTGATTGAGTGATCACGCTCTGACTGTCCACAGATTTATTTCCAGTAACACCAATATTACCCAATTT
The DNA here is from genome assembly GCF_002197645.1 of Enterococcus wangshanyuanii. Classification (NCBI taxonomy): domain Bacteria; kingdom Bacillati; phylum Bacillota; class Bacilli; order Lactobacillales; family Enterococcaceae; genus Enterococcus; species Enterococcus wangshanyuanii. The sequence goes on from NZ_CP021874.1 coordinate 1,643,629, forward strand.
ACTCAACGGTGAAACAAAATAAAGTACAATCAAAATTGCAATCAGAAAAACAGAGACGATCAATGTCAATCGACGATACAATCTCGTATTGCGTACTTTTTTTATATTTGGTAAGCGGTCTGCAAAAGATTCGTAAGTTTTTTGCTGTTTTTCCTCAGGTTCAGAAGCTTCTGACGATGCTTCCTCTTTTGACTCTGACTCTTTTTTATCATCGCTTTCTTCCGTCTCCTCAGAGACTACAGAGGGATTCCAGCTAGGCTGATCTCCTTGTGTTTTCAAATATTCCAAGTTTTCTTTTTGCCATGGGGTCAATGATTGTTCCTCGATCGATTCAGCTGTCTCTTCCGATGAATCTTTTGTTCCCCCTGGATCTTCTTTCTTCTTACTAATCTTTTACACCCCCCATCAAGTAATTTCTTTCACCACTGCGTATAAACGATCACTAGCATCCGGGATCCCTTCTTTTTTAGAAGCCTGGGCCATTGTTTGATGGCGCTCATCATTCAATAAAATGGCATCGATCTCTGCGACTAATTTTTCACCAGTCAGTTCTTGATCAGAAATCATTTCAACAGCTCCTGATTTAACCAAACTTTGTGCATTTTTGGTTTGGTGATCATTTGTCACATAGGGACTTGGAACTAAGATCGCAGGCAATCCCAGAGCTGTAAATTCTGCTATAGATGTTGCACCAGCTCGACCGACCATTAAATCGACAGCTGCCAGTACTTGAGCCATTTTATTAATATACGGCTGAATACTGATATTCGTCAATTTCTTTTCGGAAAGCTTTAAGGTTTCTTTTAATTCTTTGTAGTATCGCTCTCCGGAAGCATACAATACCTGATATTCTTTTTCTTCGAATAAAGGGAACGCCTCGATAAATGCCTGATTGATTTTCAAAGCACCACGACTGCCGCCAAAGATGACCACAGTTTTTTTATCAGGAAGTAACCCAAACTCTCTTAGAACCTCTGTTTTTTCAGTCATCACAACTTCTTGCGCACGAGGGTTTCCCGTTAAAACAACTTTTTCTTTAGGAAAATATTCAGCCACGTCTGGGAAACAGATAGCTACTTTTGTTGCATATCTACTTAAAAATTTATTTGTTATTCCTGGTATACTGTTTTGCTCATGGATAATCGTAGGTATTTTTAGTTGTTTCGCTGCATATACGACAGAACCCGAAACATAACCCCCAGTTCCAATTACGACATCCGGCTGAAACTCTTTAATGATTTTTTTAGCTTTTCCAATACTATTGAGGAAAAGATAAATCGTTTTAAAGTTTTGCGGACTCAATGAGCGTCGAAATCCTTGGATCTCAATTGTTTTGAATGGAATATCATAGTTCGGAACGATTTGGCTTTCTAGACCATTTTCTGTTCCTACATACATAAACTCTGTATTAGGATCTAATGCTCTAACGTGATCAACAAAAGCCAATGCCGGATAAATATGTCCGCCTGTTCCGCCTCCGGTTATCAATATCTTCATAGTTCTCTCACTTTTCTTTGTCTTTTAGCTGCTGCATTGCTTGAATAAACGCTTCTCCACGCAATTCAAAATTAGGATATTGATCCCAGCTAGCACATGCAGGCGATAATAGAATAGTATCATTTTTTTCAGAAAAATCATAGGCATCTTGTACGGCTGTTTGGACATTTTCAGTCAGATGAATCTCTTTCACACCAGCAGCAAGTGCAGCCCGCTTCAGTTTCTCTTTTGTTTCTCCGAATAAATAAATCGCTTTGACCCCATTTAATGAAGGAATCAGCTCATCAAACTCATTTCCTCGATCCAATCCGCCTGCTAACAAAATAAGCGTAGAGTGATCGAATCCGCTTAAAGCCATTTCTGTTGCCAAAATATTAGTAGCTTTCGAATCATTGTAAAATTTACGGCCAGCTACTTCTCCGACATATTGTGTGCGGTGTGGAACACCGGTAAATACCATCAATGTCTGCTTAATCGCAGCAGTCGAAACATTTTTTAATTTCGCAACCGCAATCGCAGCAAGTGCATTCTCAACATTATGACTACCGGGAACGCCTAATTCTGCAGCATCCATGATATATTCATCTTTGTAATAAATTTTCTCTTCTGAAAGATAGGCGCCAGCAACTTTTTCTTTTGTTGAAAATGGAATAATTGTTGCTTTGGTCGTTTTACTTAATTCCTGTAATTCTTCTTGATTCCAATTTAAAACAAGAAAATCTGTTTCTTGCATATTTTCCTGCATTGCCCACTTAGCTTTGACATATTCTTCTCTTGATCCGTGATAATCGATGTGCGCTTCATAAATGTTCGTTATGACCGCAATGTGCGGACAAAATGTTTGAATCCCCATCAATTGAAAGCTTGATAATTCCATGACGATATCATCTACTTCTTTTGCTTCCTCTGCTACTTCACTTGCAGGATACCCGATATTCCCAGCTAATCTAGCTGTACCTTTGGTTCGTTCGGCATTTAAAAGTAATCCGATCATTGTTGTTGTTGTCGTTTTTCCATTCGTTCCCGTGATACCAATGATTGGACACTCAGAAATTTGATACGCTAGTTCAACCTCTGTAATGATCGGCAGCTTCATTTCCAGCGCTTTTTCTACCAATGGGTTTGTGTACGGAATCCCCGGATTTTTAACGATCAAAGAAAAATCTTCATCTAATAACTCAATTGGATGACCACCCGTAACAACACGAATACCCAAGGTTAATAAATCTTGGGCTTCCGGGTTTTGATCAAATTGTTTAAAATCATTCACTGTCACGAATGCACCTAGCTCATGAAGCAACTTCGCTGCACTAACACCACTCTTTGCCAGCCCAAGAACAAGGACTTTTTTGTTTTCATAATCAGTAATTTTTTTCATAATCTATTCTCCTTATCTTAGAAAAGCTGAAAGAAGCGGATAACTCTGTAGAAAAATTAGGAATCCTTGATTGGAACGCTCTTCGTTCCAGTCGAGGATTATCTATTTTCCTAAGAGTTGCTTCTTGAAGCTAGACACTTAAAAGCTGAAAAAAGCGGGTAGTCTTGTAGAAAGTTAGGAAATTTGATATGAAACGTTCTTTGTTTCCTATCATAATTTGTCTATTTTCCTAAAGACTGCTTCTTGAAGCTAGACACTTAAAAGCTGAAAGAAGCGGGTAGTCTTGTAGAAAGTTAGGAAATTTGATATGAAACGTTCTTTGTTTCCTATCATAATTTGTCTATTTTCCTAAAGACTGCTTCTTGAAGCTAGACACTTAAAAGCTGAAAGAAGCGGGTAGTCTTGTAGAAAGTTAGGAAATTTGATATGAAACGTTCTTTGTTTCCTATCATAATTTGTCTATTTTCCTAAAGACTGCTTCTTGAAGCTAGACACTTAAAAGCTGAAAGAAGCGGACAACTCTATAGAAAATTAGAAATCTTTGATTGGAACCTCTTCATTTCTGTCGAAGATTGTCTATTTTCCTAAAAATCGCTTCTAGATACATCAATGAATAATCGTTAGAAAATAATCCACAAAGTAATTCCTGAACAAATCAAGGCTGTGAACCAAAAGACAATATCGATCTTCCATTCTGACCAGCCGCACATTTCAAAGTGATGATGGATAGGTGACATCTTAAAGATTCTTTTACCAAATAGTTTAAATGAAGTCACTTGCAAAATCACGCTTGCCGTCTCACAGACATAAACTAAACCAATCAATAACAATGTCCATTCTTGTCGCAAAATAATTGAAATTGCAGCAAGTAAACCGCCAAGGGCAAGCGAACCAACATCACCCATAAATATTTTAGCTGGCTTTTTATTATAAGGGAAGAAACCAAGCAAACCACCGATCACACTTAGACAAATGATCACTACATCAAACTGTTGTTGCTTCCATGCGATGATTGCGTAAGTTCCGAATGAAATCGTTCCTAATCCAGCAACTAACCCATCGATTCCGTCAGTTAGATTTACTGCATTCGAAAAACCAACCAGCCAAAAAATCACAAATACGCCATAAAAAATGCCTAACGGCAGTGTCGTGATCCCAAAAAGATCTAATGAATCCGGCAAGCCCTCTGAACGATACACTGCATAAAAAACGACTCCACCGATAATTTGTCCAACTAATTTCTGACGTGAGTTCAAGCCCATATTTCTTTTTTTGAACACCTTGATGAAATCATCAAGAAATCCTAATAGCCCGTAAAGAACCAAAATAAACAAAATAATAAGTAAAGAAGGAGTGAACTCTTGTTTCCACAATCCCACTAACAGCGATGTGATAAAGCTAGCAACTAAGAAAACCAAACCGCCCATAGTCGGTGTACCTGTTTTCACATTATGCCAGGTCGGTCCATCTTCTCGTGTTGTCTGACCTTGTTTTTTCATTTGAAAATATCCGATAAACACTGGCATCACTGCCACTGTAATAGCAAAGCTAAAGGCGATCGGGATAAAAATTTGCGTCCACTCCATGATATCTCTCCTAATTATTCCACTCTTTTTATGTTACCCAGCATTTTTAACTAATTATTTTTCAGTTTCAACTGTTCCAGTTGATTGACTATCTGCAGAATCCATCACAACTTTCATCAATGGATTAGCAATTTTTGCAAGTGCTTCTCTTGTATATGTTTGAGGTTTTTTCATCGTTAAATATAAAATGTATTCCGGATTGTCAGCAGGGACCATTTCGACAACAGAATAGGTGTAGTCAGTCAAACCAGCCATATAGCCATTTTCACCAGTGATTTGAGCCGTTCCTGTTTTAGCAGCAACATGATAGCCTGGTACAGTATAAACATCATAGGCAATTCCATACGTTGGATCTTCCACTGTATCTACCATATATGTCCGAATATCGCTTGCCGCCTGAGGTGTGACAACTTGTTGTCCAACTTTTTCCGGCTGTGTGACTTTTTCATCACCAGTGTTTTTATCAACGATTTTACTTATATATTGAGGTTTTAACATTGAACCATCATTAGCAATAGCAGTAAAAGCCTGCATCATTTGAAAATTAGTTACGTCAACTGCTTGACCAAATGAAGACATCGCCTGATCGACCCAGTTATCTCCTGGAAGGCTTCCGGCAGATTCACCCGCCAAACCAGAATTTGTTGACTTTCCAAACCCAAATTTTTCTAAATATGATTTCCACTTTTCGCCGCCCATACTTTGTTCTAGCGTCAACATCCCAACATTACTTGACCAAGAGATAGCCTGACGGAAAGTTAATGTACCGATCGCACCAAAATCATGATCGTTTACCGTACGGTCATCCAGCTTATAGCCACCAGCCGGATAAGCAAACGTTGCATTTGGATTAAATTTCCCATCTTGAATCGCTGCTGCTGCAGTAAATAGTTTCATCGTAGATCCAGGTTCAAATTTATCCTCAACTAAAAGGTTACGCCAGATAGCATCCTTGCCTAAACCTTCTTTGGTTTCAGGATTGAATGATGGTCGTTGTGACATAGCAATGATTTCGCCAGTCTTAGCTTTCATCAACATTGCAGTCATTTCCTCAGGTTTATATTCTTCTAAAACGGGATCCATAAGTGTTTCCAATTGACTTTGGATCCGCATATCTAAGGTTGTGTAGATATCTTTTCCATCAACTGCTTTTTTCTCACTGGCGATCGTTCCTGGAAGTGGATTGCCATAGACGTCTTTTTTATAATCGATTTTGCCGTCTTTCCCGCTTAAAATATCATTATATGATTCTTCTAACCCCATTTTTCCAATCAGACCCTTCGCATCGTCGTCTGCATCTGCTGCATCCGTATATCCGATAAAATGAGAGGCAAATACGCCATTAGGATAAATCCGAGCTGGGTGACCTTCAAAATAAAGACCCGCGAGTTTTTTCTCTTTTAATTCATCTTCAATTTTTTGTCTTGTTTCTAATGTGATGTTTTTCCCTTTGGAACCGAATTCGACTTGGAATTTCACCGTGCCATCTTCATTAACACCTGCATTCAAATATTTCAATGCTTCATCTTTACTAAGCTCCGTGTTTCTATCCAAAATATCAGCTAGTGCATCAAAATCTTTCTTTTGGGCATATAGCTTTTTGTTTTCTTCACCTAAATATGTTTCAGATAAAATAGCATAAACCGAGTATGATGTAGCATCTTCTGCGATCACTTCACCATTCCGATCTAAAATAGCCCCTCTTTTGGCTTTCACTACACTACTTCCTTGGTAGAGGTCAGCTGTTTTTTCAGGCAGCGAAACACCCGCTACTTTTCCCACAGCGACGATATACGTCAATCTAAAGGCAAATAAAAAGAACAATCCAATACTCGTAGCAAATAAAATAATGCCTACTTTTTTACGATTGTTCATTGGATTTAAGTTCTTCTTTTTGACAAAATTCTTTATTTTATTTTTCATACTCATTATTTCACGTTCCTTATATTATCAAGGTTATCTGAAAGTCCTTTGCTCTTTGCGACATCCTTGATCCGATCTGCTTTTGATAATTCATTTTTTTGTTGCTCTAATTTCAAAGCAGACTCTTCTTTTTCTTGGATCGTCGCTTGCGTTTCAGTGATTTCATTCGTCATTTGTGTAATAGATGTACGTACTTGAATGGTGAGAACTGCTATACCAATAATCGCTACTAACAACAAAAAGCCGATGGTCTTTTCTAAGAGTGAGATATTTCTCAGCTTCCTTTTCGGAGATTGGGGCAAGTTTGGATTTTTTTGAATTTTTGGTTCATGTTCAACCTCTACGATTGGCTCATCCATTACTGGAACATCGTATTGAAAATCATCCAGTCTTTTTAACTCAGCCATCTCGGTACCCCTTCCTCTAATTGTTTGATTTTGCCTTTTCGGCAATTCTTAGTTTTGCACTTCTTGAGCGATTATTTTCCGCCAATTCAGTCTCACCTGGTAAAATTGGCTTTCTTGTGATTACTTTTAGTTCTGGTTGAAACTCTTCCGGCACGACTGGGATTCCCGGAGGTAGATCTTGTATCGTGCTGTACTCTTTAAACATCGTCTTAACGATGCGGTCTTCTAAAGAGTGAAACGTAATCACACTGATTCGACCATTTTTATTTAATAAAGCAATTGCTTGCTCCAATGACTCTTCTACAACACTCAATTCATCATTCACAGCAATTCGAATCGCTTGAAAAATCCGTTTTGCAGGATGACCGCCTTTTCTTCTGGCTGGTGCCGGAATGGCTGCCTTGATGATTTCTACCAACTCACCAGTTGTTTGGATCGGTTCTTTTGCACGAACACGTTCAATTTCTCTGGCTACTTGTTTTGAAAATTTTTCTTCGCCGTAACGGAAGAAGATTTTCACTAATTCATTATAACTATATTCATTAACTACATTATATGCAGATAATTCCGCTTCTTGATCCATCCTCATATCGAGAGGTGCATCTTGGTGATAGCTGAATCCTCGTTCGGCTTCATCTAACTGAGGTGATGAAACACCTAAGTCGTATAAAATCCCGTCAACGTGGTCAATACCTTGTTCAGCTAATTTTTCTTTCAAATGTCGAAAATTCGACTTGATAAAAGTCACCATACCTTTATCAACATATTGTCTTAATCGTTGTGCTGCAAAATCCAACGCATTTTGATCTTGATCGAATGCATACAAGTGACCTTGTTCACTCAACTTAGAAAGTAAGTATTCGCTATGACCTGCGCCACCTAATGTACAATCGACATAGATGCCGTCTTCTTTCACTTGTAAACCGTCTACTGTCTCTTTTAATAAAACAGTATAATGCTGAAAGTCTTTCGTCATAATGCTCCTCTTCCTAAAAACCAAAATCAATCATTGTTTCTGCAATTTCATCAAAATTCTCTTCAGCTTTTGTAGAAAATTCTTGCCAGCGGGCTTCATCCCAAATCTCGATTCGATTTGAAACACCGATGATGACACAAGCTTTTTCTAAACTGCCATGTGTTCTGAGTGCAGCAGGAATATTTATCCTTCCCTGCTTATCGATCTCACATTCTGTTGCAGCCGAATAAAAAAAGCGGACAAATGTACGGGCATCTTTTTTAGCCAGAGGCATTTCTTTCAACTTTTCCTCTAGTTGCTCCCATTCGGACATTGGATAACCAAATAAACAGCCATCCATCCCTCTTGTGACTACAAATTTCTCGCCGAGTTGGTCGCGAAATTTAGCAGGTACGATGAGTCGGCCTTTGGCATCTATATTATGTTGAAATTCACCCATAAACATAGCCAATATTCCCCACTTTTCCACTTGATAGAAACAGTCTACCACATCCTACCACTTTCTACCACCAAAAACGTAGAATCTTCTTCCATTTAATTGTTATTTAAAAGTTTTGTAATATTACAAAATGAAGAAGAATTTTTCAAAAAACGCTCTCATCGCCTATAAAACAGTATTTCAAAGATCAGTTTACACATTTCCACCACTCTTCGTTCTCATAAAATTATTACAGAAATTGTTAGTGGTGGAAAGTGGAGGGAAATGTTCATTTCCCCCACGCAATGACATACCATCCATTTTCATCAAAAAGGATTTATGCAAGATAATGAACGATATTCAACAGAATCAATAATGCATACAAAATCAAGCTTAAAAGAAAGACTAAACGCCAAAACATTTTAAAATATCTGCCGTATAAAATCTCTCCATAATAGTATGCCTGAAAAACAGCAACACATATCCCCAAAAGTAATACAGAAATGACCATATATGGCACAATCGATTGCCCATAGCTGTCTTTTGACAGCTCGTTTAATCCTATGAATAAAAATGGAATTGAAATATCTGGTGCTTTTACTTTATAGCGCTCCGTCAATGAGAACGTTGAAATAATAAAATTACACGCAAATAAAACAATTACTGGAAATACATACCAAAAAAGCATAATGACTGAAAACGACACCATTTCCTACACAATTCCTTTCGTAACACACTTAGTTAACTATACTTCATCTTCTTTACATTGATGTTTCATTTCGTTTAAAAATTCATGCCTAAATAATACTAAATGACAAGGGTTTTATTCCCCAAAAATAGACAAACTCGATTATAATGGAGCTAACGAACTCTCGAAAGAATGAGGTGAGCTTTTGATCAACTATTTAACTTTGAAAGATGGACATTTTGCCCCATCACATACAGATACAGAAGATACCGTTTGGTTAGCGGTTGAACGGCCGACCGAAGAGGAAGTCAATTATTTAACAACGACCTACAAGCTTCCTAAAGATTATATCACAGGAGTGCTGGATGATGATGAAAATTCTCGTTTTGAGGGTCTTCATCAAAACAAATTAGAAGAACCTGCGCTTATGTTACTCCAATACCCGCATGCAACAATCAGTCCCAGCGGCTACACACAGCTAGATACTTTTCCTTTTGCTGTGATTTTGACAACAAGTGGAAAGATAATCACGGTCATCAATAAATCAGCTGACTTTCTTCAAAAGGCACTGTCTACAACTTTGCCTGATAGTACCTTACCGATTCAAGAATCACTGATTCTATATTTATCTTGGCACATTTCAACTTACTATAATCGTTGCTTAAAAGACTTAATTCAAGAGACAAACAAATTAGAAGGAGAATTGAAGGTTTCTACGGAGAACAGTCAACTCTATCAAATTATGGATATACAAAAAAGTCTCGTTTATTTTGAATCTGCGATCGATTCTAACTTAGAAGTGTTAAATAGACTTTATACAGCTAGAATTTTCAATGATCCGAGAGCGCATTTACCTCATCTGCATGACATTCTCGTGGAAACAAAACAGGCAGCTACAACGACGAAGATCCAGTTGAAACTTGTTGATAAAATCAGCGATACGTTTTCAGCTATCGTTTCAAATAACCTGAATAATGTAATGAAAATACTCACTTCTCTTACGATCGTCTTAACGATCCCAACGATCATTGGCGGTGTCTTCGGAATGAATGTTAAATTACCTTTCGCCAATCGGGAGGATGCTTTTTTCTGGATTGCTGTTGTAACTACCGCAACGTGTATTTTTGTCATTTACAGGCTGAAAAAACGAAACCTTTTGTAAAATTTCCTGTTGCTGATTTTATGAAAAGGTTGTACACTATAGAAAGCAAACTATAAGGATGTGTATAATCAGTGAACAATAAAAAAACCAGTACTTTTTCTAAAGTAACTAAAATCGTTGTTTGGTTGATGCTGATTGCCATTGCCGGATCAACTATTTTGACGGCTATCATGAGCTTAAAATAATCGACTATATAAACAATTATGGAGACATGTGGCCACTGAACTATTCGTGCTTGTCTCCCTTTTTTTGATTTTAATAAAGAAAAAACTCTTTGTTTATCTATTTTTCATAGATAACTAAAGAGTTTTTTTCTTTATCGATACTAATTGCTACGTTCTTTTCCAGCCATATTCAGCAATTCTTTCGCATGTTCCACTGTAAGCTTCGTGATTTCACTACCTGAAAGCATACGAGCAATCTCAGTTACACGTTCTTTTTGAGCTAAACGTCGTACCTTTGTCTCCGTCCGTTCACCGATGATTTCTTTTTCGATAAAATATTGATAGTCGGCAACTGCTGCAACTTGAGGCAGATGCGTGATACATAATACTTGAGAATTTTCAGAGATTTGATGGATTTTATCTGCGATCGCTTGGGCTACACGTCCACTAACTCCTGTGTCTACTTCATCAAAAACAATACTCGTGATCCCTTGTGATTTTGAAAAAATCGTTTTTAAAGCGAGCATCACACGAGAAAGTTCTCCTCCAGAAGCAACTCTGACCAAAGGTTTTAGTGGTTCACCTGGGTTTGTTGTAATATAAAATTCAACCTGATCCAACCCTTCTTCTGTAAACTGTTCATCCGGTAACTCAAAAAAGCGAATATCAAATTCTGTTCTTTCCATATATAATTCTTTTAATTCTTTTAAGATATCTTTTTCTAGTTTTTTCGCAACTTGTTTTCGGATCTCACGAAGCTTCAAGCCATTTTCGATCACTTGGGCTTTCTTTTCCACTAAAAGACTCTCTAATTCACCAGTTCGTCCTTCAAGAAAATCCGCATCCGCCAGCTCGCGAGTAATTTCATGGTAATACTCAAGGATCGATTCAATCGATTCCCCATATTTCCTTTTCATTTGACGAATCAGTTCAAGGCGCATTTCTACTTCATTCAAGCGATCTTCATCAAGTTCTAAACTATCGATATGCCGTGCCAAATCACCGCTAGCTTCCTGTAATAGATAATAACTATTTTGGACGGTTTCTGATAATGCTTTGTATTCCGAATCGAGCGTTTCAATAGAAGAAAGTTCATTCATGGCATACCCGATTTTATCTAGACTGCTGTCTCCTTCACCGTTGATCGCTTCGTGGCTAGCTGCTAAAGCATCTGCTATCTTTTGAAAATTCCCCAGCTTGTTCCGTTCTTCCATCAGTAGCTCTTCTTCGCCTACTACAAATTGAGCTGCTTCGATCTCATCGCTTTGAAACTGCAGCATATCCATGCGCTGAGCAAATTCTTTTTCATTTTTCTGACGGCTTCGCACTTTCTTTTCGATCATCCGATACTCAGAATAGATTTCCTCATACTGCTCTTTGATTTTCAACAATTCTTTATCACCGAAATCATCCAACATCCCTAGATGCTTTTCACTTTGCATCAATTCCTGATGCTCGTTTTGCCCATGGATATCTACTAGAAATTCACCCACTTTACGTAAATTAGCGATATTGACGATACGGCCATTGACGCGGCAAACATTTTTTCCAGAAGCGGAAATATCTCGTTGAATCACCAGCGAATCTTCATCCGTTTCGATTCCTAATTCTTCTAATAGGTTGATCAGCTCTTGATTTTTCGGCATCGTAAAGAGTCCTTCAAGCACACATTTTGATGCCCCTTGACGAATATAGTCACTTGATCCGCGGCCACCAGTCAATAAGCCCATCGCATCAATAATAATCGATTTACCTGCGCCTGTTTCACCTGTTAAAACGGTCATTCCCATTTGAAATTCCAGTTGTAGAGAAGAAATGATCGCAAAATTCTGTACAGAAAGCTCCTGCAGCATATTCGTTCACCTCACGTTTAAATATATTGGAAAAATTCAGCTTTTAAATACTCGGCATTTTTTTCAGTCCGTGCAATGATCAATACACTATCATCATCATTGATTGCAGCAAAAACAATGTCCTTGTAGTGCTTTTCGATCAAGTTAGAAACTGCCGCAGCATTCCCTGGTATAGTACGCAAAATAACCTGCTTATCCATCTGATCGACAGAAATAAACGCATCTTTCATCAATTTCTCTAATTTTTGAGCCATATCTTCTTGGGTTTGGATCGGGACACTATAACGATAGCCGCCTTCTGCTGAAGGGACTTTGATCAATTTCATTTCTTTGATATCACGGGAAATCGTCGCTTGAGTCACTTCGACTCCTTTTTCCTGCAATAAATTCACAAAATCCTCTTGCTTTTGAATATTTTTATCTGCTAATAAACGAGTAATCAGACGATGCCGATCTTTTTTCCTCATAATAATAGGCTCCTTTACAAATCCATTTCCATTTTATCATAGCGTATTTTCAGGCATTTTGAAAGTCTAAAAGCAGTTGTTCCAATCCGTAGAATTACCGGCTTAGTAAAAGACTACAACCAAAAACTGCGGTTTTAACTATTTCAGTTAAACCGCAATCAATCATAAATATTCTATTTTTTGCTTATTTCTTTAGCTTATTATGGGCAGCTGCAACTGTTTCATCGATATCGACCGAGTCTACTATGCCACCTTCTCCTTCAACAGATGTCAAGTAAGCTAAAAATTCGATATTTCCTTCGCCGCCTGTAATCGGCGAATAGTCTAAGCCACTGATCGTATAGCCATGCTCTTGAGCGAACGATAAAATATCGTTCAGAACAAGCTTATGTGTCTCCGGCTCACGTACGATCCCTTTTTTACCGACCAATTCTTTCCCTGCTTCGAATTGAGGTTTGATCAACGCCACGACCTGACCCCCTGGTTTTAAAATTGCATGCAATGGCGGTAATATCAGCTTGAGTGAGATAAACGAAACATCGATCGTTGCAAGATCCGGAACCCCTTCTTTAAAATCATCAGGCGTACTATAACGGAAGTTGGTCCGCTCCATCACCACCACTCGCTCGTCTTGACGAATTTTCCAGGCAAGCTGATTATACCCTACATCCAAAGCATAGCTTAAACGAGCACCGTTTTGTAACCCGACATCTGTAAAACCGCCAGTCGATGCTCCAATATCCAGCATTGTCTGACCGGCTACGTCAATGTCGAAAACTTTTAGAGCTTTTTCTAATTTCAATCCTCCGCGTGATACGTAAGGTAACGTTTGGCCTTTGACTTGAAGCGGAGTTTCCACTGAAATTTTTTCGCCAGGTTTATCTAGCCGTTCATTCTTATCGTTATAAACTAAACCAGCCATCACCGCACGTTTGGCTTTTTCTCTTGTTTCAAATAATCCTTGGTTAAACGCTAAGCTGTCTACGCGCTCTTTTTTCATAAGTGCCTTCTTTCTATGATAAATGCAGTTGATTTAAAAATTCTTGTAAGAATGCTGGTTGAAATTCACTGCTGATTTCTTTTACAGATTCTAAAGTTTTCGTTCCTAATGTCAGCTGTTCTACTAATGCAGCTTTTGCACCTTCTAGACCAAGCAGACTTGGGTAAGTACTTTTATTTAAAGCTTCATCACGTCCAACTTGTTTGCCTAACTCAGCTTCCGAACTTGTCGCATCAAGTAAATCATCTTTGATCTGAAAAGCTAACCCTAGATGCTTAGCGAAAATGCCTAATAAATCAACGACTTCTTCCGGCTGTTCAGCTAAAATCCCGCCAGCTAAAAGAGCAAATTCGATCAACGCTCCTGTTTTCTTTTCGTGAACATTCGCTAGTTCAGCCAAAGTCAAAGAACGTTTTTCTCCTTGAAGATCCCCAGCCTGACCAGCAACCATGCCTTGTGTTCCAGCAGCTTTGCTCAAAAGCTGGATCAATAGTACTTTTTGATCTGACTGGATCTGACTGAGTGATACAAGCTGAAAAGCAGCTGTCAACAATCCATCCCCCGCTAGAATAGCATGCGCTTCACCAAATACTTTATGATTCGTCGGCTTTCCACGACGCAAATCATCATCATCCATTGCAGGCAAATCATCATGAATCAACGAATACGTATGAATCATTTCTAATGCCGCAGCAATTTGATAATCGTATGTTTTCGGGTAACGATCAAATGAATGAAGTACAGCTAAAACTAATAGTGGACGGAATCGTTTCCCGCCAGCATGAATCGAATATAGCATCGCTTCTTTCAATTGTTCATTCGACGTGTACTGATTGATAAAATCTTCCATTTCCTTTTCGATAAGCGGTAAACTTTGCTTACGGAAACTGGTGAAATCTTCCATCAAGCTTCCCCGCCTTCTTCGAATGGAACTTCTTCATTATTTTCTGTCATCACTTTTGTTAAGGTCTTTTCAGCCTTTTGCAAGGTATCCTGACACTGTTTACTCAATGCCATTCCTTCTTGGAAAGCTGCTAAAGCTTCTTCCAAGGGAACATCACCGCGCTCTAAGCGCTGAACGATTTCTTCTAATTCGGTTAATGATTCTTCAAAAGTTTTTTCGACTGTTTTTTCTTTCGCCATTTTATTGCTCCTCTTCCACGGGTAAAACCTTTTCTACCACCGTATCTACGACTCCATCAACATAATGGATCTGGATTTTTTCTTTTGGTTTTAGTTCAGTGACCGATTTGATCACTTGCTGTTCTTTCGTTGTATAGCTATAGCCACGACCCATGATTTTTAAAGGACTTAATAGATCTAGCTGTTGCACAGCAGAGCTAAATTGCTTTTGTTTGTCTTTCATGTACTGTTCCATGCGATTATGCAAGGATTCGTCCAAAAATTTTAATTGCTGCTGTCCTTCTCTGATCTGACTTTGAGGACTTTGTTGTCTGAACTGACCTATGATTTCTTGCGCTGTCCGTTGTTTTTGATGATAAACAGTTTCCATCGACTGAATCAAACGTTGCGTGATTCGGTCTAACTTGATGGTTTGTCCTTCATATAAACGATCCGGCTGTTTGAAGACATACGAATTTTTTAAACGCTGATAGCGATCAGTCTTTTGCTTCAATTGGTAAATAAAGCTTTGTTCTAAACGTGTTTGGCGATCGTTGATTTTCAATAATTCTTCATTTAAAACCGGAACCGCTAATTCTGCCGCCGCAGTTGGTGTCGCAGCACGAACGTCTGCAACCATATCCGCGATCGTCACGTCCGTTTCATGCCCGACAGAAGAAATGATCGGCGTTTTCGCCTGATAAATCGCCCTGGCCACCCGTTCTTCATTAAAAGGCCACAGATCCTCAATAGAACCACCGCCTCGACCCATGATCATTGTATCAAAAGTACCTAATTCTTCCACTCGTTGAATATTCCGTACAATATCATCTGCTGCTTGGTCTCCTTGGACTAACGTAGGAAAAAGAACCAGCTGAGCAATCGGATATCTTCTTTTCACCGTTGTAATAATATCTCGAATAACTGCCCCGCTAGGACTAGTGATCACTGCAATTCGTTTAGGATAACGAGGCAGCATTTTTTTAGGTCCTTCAAATAAGCCTTCTTTTCCTAGTTTTTCACGTAATTCGGCTAATGCCTGATACAGCGCGCCAACACCATCGGGCTCCATATGTTCAACATAAATTTGATACGAGCCGCCATTTTCATATAGAGATACGCGACCGACAACTAAGACCTTCATTCCTTCTTTAGGTTGAAACTTCAGCTTTTGAAAGGCTGATTTAAACATAATTGCAGAAATTTTTGCACCATCATCTTTTAAGCTAAAATATTGATGGGCGTTTGGCC
This sequence comes from Enterococcus wangshanyuanii, assembly GCF_002197645.1. Classification (NCBI taxonomy): domain Bacteria; kingdom Bacillati; phylum Bacillota; class Bacilli; order Lactobacillales; family Enterococcaceae; genus Enterococcus; species Enterococcus wangshanyuanii. The sequence continues at coordinate 1,659,521 of NZ_CP021874.1, forward strand.
GTAAGCGAAAGTTAGAAATTTCTCCTGTTAAATATACTCGTTCCAAGTATGGATCAGCATCGAATTTACGTTTTAAATATTTGGTTAAAGCTGTGACTGTTAAATATTGCTGTTCCATCTTCTCACCTTACTTTTGTTTTTTAGCAGCCTCGACTGTTTGATACATCAGCATCGTGATCGTCATCGGACCAACACCTTTTGGTACAGGCGTGATATAGCTGGCGATCTCTGAGACTTCATCAAATTTCACATCACCGATCAGCTTCCCGTTTTCATCGCGGTTCATGCCCACATCAATGACGACTGCACCAGGCTTCACGAACTCTTTTGTCACGAAATGGCCGCGACCGATCGCAACAACAAGAATATCTGCTTCTCTGGTAACAGCCGGTAAATCTACAGTTCTAGAATGAGCGATCGTCACAGTCGCATTTTTCATCATCATTAACTGAGCCATCGGTTTACCAACGATATTACTCCGTCCGATCACTACTGCTCGTTTCCCTTCTAAGTCGATATTATAGGCTTCAAACATTTTCATGATGCCGTAAGGCGTACATGGAACCATTGTCGGCTCACCGATAAATAAGTGTCCCATGTTCATTGGATGAAAGCCATCAACATCTTTGTTCGAATCAACAGCAAGTAAGACTTTTTCTTCATCGATATGTTTTGGTAACGGTAACTGAACCAAAATACCATGAAATTCGGGATCTTGATTGTAGCGTTCGATCACCTCAAGTAACTCAGCTTCTGAAATCGTTTCAGGCAAACGTTCGATTTTTGAACGAATCCCGATTTTAGCTGCTGCTAAATCTTTGTTCTTCACATACGTTTGACTCGCTGGATTTTCACCGACCAACAACACGACTAAACCCGGTTTAATGCCCTTTTTTTCAAGTTCTGTTACTTCTTCTTTGATTTGCGCCTGCATTTTGTCTGCTAATTCACGACCGTTGATTAACTCTCCCATGAGATCACTCCTCTTTTTTTGTTTGTATTGTTTCATTTTAGCATAGATTAGGGAGTCTTTACACTGTATAATCTTGTCTGTTATCTGATTTATGTACAAAAAAAATGACTAAGAGCAACTCTCTGAGCCATCCTTAGTCATTTTAAATTTTATTCGTTAAAGGAAACGAACGCTTCTTACTCTTCAAGATCCTTCATGACATTTGACAGTACGCCATTGACAAATTTTCTTGAGCGGTCATCACTAAATTTTTTGGTTAATTCAATTGCTTCATTCAATGCTACTGTATTAGGCACATCTCCTGCATAGATCATTTCAAAAATAGCCATACGTAGAATGATCAAGTCCATTTTAGCGATCCTATTGATCGTCCAATTCGTACCTAAATGTTTCTTAATGACCTCATCTAACTCTGATTTACGGTCACAGACGCCACCAACCAATAAATCTAGATAAGTTGGAACAAATTCTTCCCCATCTTCGCTGATGATATCACGGTTATCTAATTCTAAAGCATAATAAATCGCATCTTGTTTCGTCAAATCGATATTAAAATCCAAAGGAAATAAAGCTTGTAGTGCTTTTTCACGAATCTCATGACGAGTAAAGCTCGGCTTACTCATTTTCTCCCTCTTCCTCTGGGAATAATTCATCGAAATCTGGCTCAGGAAGCTTTTCAGGAACGACTGCCACTACATGGATATTTACTTCGACTAAATCGATATCAGTCATAAACAATACTTGCTGTTTTACACGATCCTGCATCTCTAAGGCAACTTTCGGTACAGAGATCCCGTAATTCAAGTAGCAATAAATATCGACTTTCAAGCCTTCTTCTTCCGCTCTTAAAAAGACACCTTTGCCGTGAGCAGCACGACCAAGGAACTCTGTTACATTATTAGCAAATGTTCCGCGCATGCCATATACGCCATCAACTTTAGAAGCTGCAATACCAATAATGACTTCAATTACTTCTGGTGCGATCACGATTTCACCTAAAGCATCTTTTGTATTAATCACTAGATTTTTTTCGTCAGTCATTTTTATCCTCCTCAATAGTTATGTTCGAGAAACTTTCCTTCTATTTTCAAGCTTTCGTCCATATACCTATCTAAGTTTACATTCACACCTAGTTTATCATTAAATGATCGTTTTCGCTACCAAAAAAAGAGTCAGGAAAACGTGTTCTACAAATTATAAAATAATCAATTCTTTCGGTGAATGTGTCAATACACGATTGCCGTCTTTCGTGATCAGTAGATCATCTTCGATTCTGACACCGCCAAGTCCTGGTAAATAAATCCCAGGCTCATCTGTGATCACATTCCCTGCCACGAATTGTTTCTCTGCTCTAAATGAAACATTAGGTCCTTCGTGGATCTCTAAACCAATTCCGTGTCCTGTACTATGACCAAAAGCTTCTCCATAACCATAAGAAGCAATATGATCACGAGCGATCGCATCCAGTTGAATACCTGTCAATCCCGGTCTTGCTTCATCTAACACTTTCAATTGTGCTTCTAAAACGATTTGATAGATCTCTTTCAACTTAGGATCAGGTTCACCAATTGAAAACGTTCTTGTCATATCAGAAACATAGCCTTGGTAGTAGCAGCCAAAATCTAACGTGATCAAATCACCCTTTTCAATGATTTTTTCACTGGCAACGCCATGTGGCATAGCCGAACGCACCCCACTGGCAACGATCGTTTCAAATGAAACGTCAGTTGCTCCTAATGAACGCATATAAAAATCCAATTGATTGGCGATCTCAATTTCTGTCATCCCTGGTTTGATGACTGTTAAAATATGTTTGAAGCCAAGATCAGCAATGCTACATGCTTTCTCAATGATCGCAATCTCTTCTTCATCCTTCACTTCACGTAGTTCTTCGATCAAACCAGCTACTGGAACTAATTCACACGGGGTGATTTCTTCCAGCACACTATATTCAGCAAAGCTGACAAATAACTCTTCAAAAGCGATATTTTTCAGCTGTTCTTTTTCTGCAATCGCAACAACCTCATCAAAGATCGGCCCTGCATTTTGAACGATTTCGTAGCCTTGTGCTTGTGCTGCCGCTTGCTCTGTATAACGAAAATCTGTGACAAAAAATGCTTTGTCTAATGTGATCACTGCTAATCCTGTAGTTCCTGTAAAGTTTGTTAAATACCGTAGATTATACGCGCTGGTGATTAAAAAGGCATCTAGATTGTTTTCCTTCATTAGAGTTCTTAATTTATTTACTCTGCTCATCATTGTTTTTCCTTCTTTCTTTATAGCATCCTCTTCAATTGTAGCAAATTTTCACTTTGTTTGTTACCTATTCGGTTCAATTTAGGGAATCTTTTTATTTTAGTTTTAATCCGGAAAAATTAATTTATCTAAAAGAAAATTTAACCTCTAAGTTATTCTAAAACTTCCACTCTACACTACATTCTTTACTATTCTTTAAGATAATTTTGATACACTTTGTACAGAAAGCGAGGTAATCAATGAAAAAACGATCTATATTCTTTCTCGTCCTATTTTTAGCAATTATTGGTATGATCTTCTATGCCTTTTTGATAGAACCAAAACGAATCGTCACTCACAACTATACACTCGGAAATAATCAAGGACAAAAACCAGTCAAAGTTGTTCAACTTTCGGATATACATATTCAAAAAAACTATCCAACGACTCAGCTTGAAAAAATTGTTACAAAGGTGAATCAGGAAAAGCCGGATATCATTTTATTTACTGGTGATCTATTTGATAATTATGCAACGTACGGACCTGCTGAAGAAGTCACAGCTGCCTTAAGTCGATTAACTGCTCCGCTAGGAAAATTCGCTGTTTGGGGCAATCATGATTATGGCGGCGGAGCCTCTCGTGTTTACCCGGAAATATTAGCTGCAGCTGGTTTTCAATTATTGGAAAATACAGGGATCAACGTTGCTAATGCAGATGGAAAAAATATTTTTATCAGTGGTTTAGATGATTCTTTATTAGGAAACTCTTCTATTGAAGAAGCTTTGAGCAACCGTCAAAGCGATTACACGATTTTACTTAGTCATGAACCAGATGTAGCTGATCAATTAGTGGATCAAAATATCCAGCTGATTTTGTCCGGTCACAGTCATGGCGGACAAATCAATATTCCTTTTCTAACGATCAAAAATGTTATGGCAGAAAAGTATTTTAGCGGTTTTTACAATCTAACAGGTGACACAACGCTATATGTCAATACAGGATTAGGAACAACGAAAATACCTGCCCGTTTTAGAGTACCACCGGAAATTGCTGTATTTGATTTGTATATTTAAAAAAAGTAGAGAGCAAGACAAAACTGATTTTCAGTTTTGTCTTGCTCTCTAAAATCGAATAAACGGTGAAAAAAGCAACTACTACGCTATGCTTCGATCACATCAGCTAACGCATAAAGTTTCACTATCGTTCAAAGAACAAAGTGAAACTAGCAAAATTCCAAGTGCTAAAGCCCTAAGAGTTGGAGGCTTCGAAATAAGCCGAAATTGCTGTAAAACACAGCGAGGAACAAGTTGATGCTTTCTCGTCAAAGACTCGTCGCAGATAAACAGTCTTGCACAGTACCTACTCGATTCTCGGAACTAAACACTTTTGTTTCAGCCTCTATCTTTTTCCTGTTTATTTATCTAGAAAATTCTTTGACTCGTCCACCAATTTTATTGGCAAATTTTTCTGCATAATTTTTATCAACAAAGACTCGTGCTCGATTTTTATCTCTTGTACGTTGTCCGTCTTTACTAATATATCCATGTAATACTTTTACAGCGTACATTGCCATCCCTCCTTCTTATTGCTCTTCCTGATAATATAATCACTATACCTTAGAAAGCTTAACGAAAGCATAAATTGGTTCGAATATTTTATGAAGAGTTATTAAGAAAAAAGAAAAAAAGCCTCAAGCAAAAAATGCTCAGACTTATTCCTTTTCATTGATCATTGATTCATTAAACAATGATATCTTTTGTTTTTTTATCCATATGGATTCTTGCTGTCCAAGTTTCAAAGGTCACTAAGACTGGTGTTTGATGATTCAGTTCTTTTTGATAATCAGATAATTTAGAGGCGATCTCATCATTAGAATCTAATTCTTCAACAGAAAATTTTCCTTTTAGCAACAAGCTTTCATGGGCAATTTCTTCATAGCAACAAACAGACCCATTGGGGTTACAACGAATATTTTTGACTGTTTCTCCTTCCCCATCCAAATAAAATTGTAATTTCAACAATCCTTCTCTCCATAAGGGTGTAGATACGGTAATCACTGTTGGAAATTCCCTTTTATCGATGGTCGCAAGTAAAAATACTTTACTGGAATTTAGTAATCTCACAATTCGTTCATGTATCTCCATTTCTAAAGGCCTCCTCTTTTATCGCTATTCACTCAATTATAGCAACTATCTGCTATTTTTGAAAAGCTAAACCCTTTTGAAAGCATTTTAGGAGATACATTTTCTGCTTATTTTCCACTACAAATCAATTGATCGTTTCTTGACTCAACCAATCTCTTTGACGGCTTTTCTTCAAAATCAAGCGGCATATAGGACCAACAATCAATAGTTGCAACGGTAGGGCCATTACTAAATTCTGCCTAAACGCTCCTATATAGTTGCTAAAAAATTCTTCTGTAAAACCAGTTTGAATCACGACACCGTAAATGGACATGAAAAAGACCATTCCGAACACCATACAACTAGAAACAGCAACAATCATATGAAGCTGTTTTTCTCTATTGATCGGTAAAGCAAAAGCAACTTTTTTTGCGGTATTCGCCACAATGAACACGTCGACTAAAAAAGCCACTAGAAAACCGGGAATTAACCCACCCACTAGATGGCTCCATGACAATTGATCGTGCAACAGCAAATTATAAAGACTCATTGAAAACACCATGGAAAAACAGACAATCGTTGTAAAAAATAAACTTTCTTTTTTTGTTTTCGGCATACATACACTCCTCTTTTTTTCATAACAGAGATTATGCTACCATAAAAAAAAGTTTCTCGTAAGTATTTTTTATCTTCTCAATAAAAAATACTCTAATAGCCCAAAGAACAATTTAGACTACTAGAGTTTTATTTTACTTCTTATTTTTGAGAGAAAGCCTCATAAAAGTTTTCACGCCATAAATCAACAAAGCTAACAAGGATAAAACCTTAATAACTATAGATATTTTGAAGATAATACTAGGATCATATCCTACAACAACTGTATTTTCACCTTTAGGAGCTTTTATGATCAGGCTGCCAATATTAGAAACTTCATAATCTGCTTTTGATAGCTTTTTACCATTTAACTCTACGGAAGTCCGGTTGTAGATAATTACTGGAAGTAAGTTCTTATCATTTGGCAACTTATTCTCCCACGTTAATTCTATCCGGTTGTCAGATGTTATTTTTCGTGTCAAATTCACTTCATTTTGGAGAATTTCTTCTGCATAAGTTCCGTATGTCTTAAATTGTTCGTCAGTATATCTTGGCAAATAATCAGCTGTTGATTTATCAACAGCTTTAAAAGCAGTTCCTAAAGGATTATTCCCCCCAAAAGCTTGTCGAATTTTTTCCGGATCATTTTCAAGAATAGTTGCTGCTTTGTCTTTGATAGGTTGTTCCGAGCTCCAAGCATCTGAGCTTGAAGAAATTTGTAAATTAATGTTATTACAGCTGATAAGGGCTAGTGTAGCAAAGAAAATCATAACGATTCGCTGAACTGTTTGATTGGTTATGGATGAATCTTCACTCATTCTCTGCATTCTAATTGCCCAACCTAATAACAATAAGATACACGCTACGCAGACAAATCTTTGAGGAAACTGCATCGACTGAATAAACGTAAATCGAGCTGCAATACTATTCCAAGGAACGAATTTTGAAGAAAGGAATAAAAAGAAAATTCCTACTGAATTAAGTAATCGTTCAAAATGAGAAAGTTGCTTCCAAAAGACACCTGTTGAAACTGCCTGAAAAATGAACAAGAAAGAAAAAATCAAACCAAGCGTTGCCCATCCAGGCATCCCAATTGAAAAAGAAGTGCTATTGGCCATCATATCCTTAACCGCATAAGGGCTAATTAAGTTGTCACTTGATAAATCATATATAGCACCAAACGTGTTAGTAGAAAGCAAGACAGCAATCAAAATAGCTAACAATGTATCTTTGATCATAGCTAGTTTATTTCTACAAGTAAAGAAAGTATATATATAAAAAGGAATCAAAGCCAATACTGCCAATACCGTTGAAAATAAATGAACAGAAAGCAGTAATGCTATCGGTAGACCCAATAACAAAGGTTTGATCGGTCGTTCTTTATTTTGGGACATATAGACTACTGGAAGAAAAGCCAGTGGTAAAAAAGCTGCTCCCCAACCGGAAAAGTTTGTTACTAATGCATAATAAGCAATCGTTGAGGTCGACATATAAAAGATAGCAGCTACTAGAGAATAAGAATGCTTAACTTTTGCGTAGCGCGCCAAACTATACATTGAGATTCCACTGACAAAAAAACATAAAAATGATGAAACTAATTGAAACTTGAACCAGGTACCAAAAATAGTCAATAGAATTGCTTGTATAAAAGCAAAATCCATGCCATACATCGCATTGACGATTCTACCAGACTGAGCAAAACCATATAAAGATTGAAAGTAATTAAAATGACCTGTCTTCAATTGTTGACTCAAGTCATAAAAACGATTCATATGGAATATAAAATCATTAGAGATAATCAATGCATGTTTATATAATTGAGGAGAAAGTATCAGAAAAGATAATAACCCAATAATAATAATTGCTTGAAGAATTTGTTTTTTCGAGTGTTTAATTGACGATAACTTGAACATTTCATAGCCTCCGTTTAACGTTTATACCAAACAAATCTATCATACCATAAAGCTTTTTCTTCTCCTAGTGAAGAATGAAGTGAATGAGTTTATTCTTACATACATAGATTGGAAAGGATAATAACGCAAAAACTCTGTCTCTTATTTTATAAGAGACAGAGTTCATTCGTTCTAAAATTATTGAGCTACTGGATAAACAGACACTTGTTTTTTGTCACGGCCTTTACGTTCGAAACGTACTACGCCATCAACTTTAGCAAATAAAGTGTCATCGCCACCAATACCTACGTTAGCTCCTGGATAAATTTTAGTTCCGCGTTGACGGTATAAAATCGATCCACCAGTAACAGTTTGGCCATCAGCACTCTTAGCGCCTAAGCGTTTAGATTCTGAATCACGTCCGTTGGAAGTAGAACCTCCACCTTTTTTATGGGCGAATAATTGTAAATTCATATTTAGTAACATCGTCTGCACCTCCTATTTTTCGTTTATGGTTTTGACTTGAATAAATTCAAGATTTTCTTGCTCGACTGCTTGTAAACCTAATAAAAGGTTTTCCAAGAGAATTTGGGCGATATTGGTTTGTTCCTGATTCGCTTTTGAAATCATTTCAACATAAAGGTAGCCACCTTCATCTTCATTGGTTTCAACGATCGGTTCAAAACCAGCTAGAGCATCGATACCATTGACCGTACTGATCGTTAATGCAGAAACTGCTGCACAAACGATGTCACTGCCATAAGGTCCAGCTTCAGCATGCCCAGTTACTTCAAAAGAAATGATCTGACCTGCATCATTTCGTTTAAAAGAACTTTTAATCATTGATAGGCCTTCTTTCCTATGCAACTTAAAAGAATTATGCGTTGATTGCTTCGATCACGACTTTTGTATATGGTTGACGATGACCTTGTTTACGGTGAGTGTGTTTTTTAGGTTTGTATTTGAAAGTCACGACTTTCTTTTGTTTGCCGTGTTTTTCAACAGTTCCTTCGACAGTTGCACCTGCAACAGTTGGAGCTCCTACTTTCGTAGACTCGCCACCCACTAAGATAACTTCGTCAAAAACAACTTTTTCGCCAGCTTCTACGTCTAATTTTTCAACGTAAATTGCTTGACCTACCTCAACTTTTACTTGTTTACCACCAGTTTTGATAATTGCGTACATGCTATACAGCACCTCCTTCTTCTAGACTTAGACTCGCCATCCCAAGTGATGAGAATCTCATGCTTAAGACTTGTTCTGTGCGGTTGTAGCTGTGGAGACCACAATTACAACAGTAATACTATATCAAAATAAGATAAGAGAGTCAATGAAAACTTGATTTCTCTATCGTTTAATACTTGTTTCAAAAATTTTTGGTGTTATTTCTAATTAATGATTGACTTTGTTTTCCATGTTCATTATAATAAATTTTGTTGCGTTATTCATGCGCCAATAGCTCAGCTGGATAGAGCACTCGCCTTCTAAGCGAGCGGTCGGGAGTTCGAATCTCTCTTGGCGTATCAATTAAAAATGGAAAACAGCTTGGAGCATATGCTCCAAGCTGTTTTTTTATTTAGATATACTCCATGATGCTGTCAAATAGTGATTTCCTATTTTATTTGTATAAACTTTCAAAGTCTTTGCAGCACCATCAAGAAAAGCAACTCTATTAGCCTCAGCAGTACTGAATTGATTAATTGTAACAGCTGTATTCCAATATCCAGCCGAATTTGGGATAAACTGACTGGGGATATCACATACTTCTACAAACTGACCCGCAGTCATAACTGTACTGATATTCATTCTACCATTGAAAGTAACAATGTTTCCCACTTTAACGAAAGTTCCAGCTAACTCAGAAACGTTAGCCTTAGCGGCAGTATTAATTAGCTTGTCATTAAGGCTATATTTATCGTATCCCGATACTACTTCCTCATTACTAATTTTCAATCCATCCGTAAAATTCTTCACACCAGCAATATCTTCATCGCCCGTTTTTTTCACCAATGTTTCATCTAACCCATCAATCGCGCTTGTATGTGTCTTTGGATAGAGCAAGTTCCCTTTTTCTTCTAATTGTACGATATCTGCCATTATACTGATCCCACCTTATTAAATGTTATTGTTGGTAATGTATCTAATTTTTTCTTATCTGTCGCGCTCATCAACCCGTTTACTGTTTGAGTTGCGGCAGCAGTCGTTGTTGCATTTGTTCCAGCAGGTCCTTGAGGGCCAGTTGCTCCTTGTGCGCCCTTTTCGCCTGGGACACCTTGAGGACCTTGGGCTCCTGTTAGTCCTTGCGGGCCTGCTGGTCCTGTATCTCCTTTTTCCCCTTTGATCGTTGTGATCCCTTCAACTGCACTTACGTGCGTTTTTGGAAAAACAACGATGCCATCGCTTTTTAATTCAACGATATCTGTCATACTGATCCCACCTTATCTATTGTGATTCCTGTTCCTTCGACGCCTAAATCCTTTGCTGTCAACGTGATATCTCCAGTTTTACCATTGATCGATGTCACACCTGTTCCTACATTTTCGATACTCTCAAGTCCTAGAATTGCACTTACATGCGTTTCCGGAAATACTTGACGTTTCACACCTGTCGTATCTGTTTCCATGACTTTTTTAATTTCTACCTCATTTGCCATTAAACGGAACCCACCTTTCGTAAAAAGAACGTATCTTGTTTTTGACTGTCGATTTCAGCAATGACCAATGCTGATGCTTCTTTTTTGTGCGGAACTGTTTCTACTTTTGTCATATGATGATTCAAGCTGAAATTATCATCACGAATCGTTCGTAAAATACCTGTTTCTCCGCTTTTCAACGTGAAATGAGATTGTTTTAGATCTTCGATTAAATGCAGCAGATTTCCCGCTGCATTCTCATCTAGAATGGTTTTAATAGAAGCAAACCAGTCATCAAAAGCTGCTCTTTGAACAGCAGTCCACTGATCGAAGCGTTCTTGATTTGACGTAATCCAGCCCTGAAATTCATTGATGATCCGCTGTAATTCAGCTTGCGCAACAAGATACCAGTCATCATAAATTTCCTGACAGGTTTTCACCCACTCTGTAAAATAGCGAAGAATTTCTTCAAAGGTCCAAATATAATTACTGTCTTTGATTCCGTCTTCGTAAATACTTTCTTTGACTTGATATGCAAAATCTCTCGTTGAAAATTGCTGACGCCAGCTTAGATCCTTTTGGAGTTCTCTAAAGCTGAAGTAGGCTGTATTTTCTCCCACTGACTGCATATCATAATTGGTTAATGTATATTGAATTTTCCCTTTTTTTGCATCAATGATCTTAGTGACTTTTTGTTCAGATAACCCTAAGCCAGCATGATGTCCTTGCTTTACGCAGAAAAATGGGGTTAAATTTGAAATGTCTTTTGGTTTGCCATGTTCTGTGATCGTAACATCCAACACTTGAGTGCCTTCGTCGAATTGACGTATGACCATCGTTGGAATATTGTCATTCGGTTGTGTGATGGATAAAAAAATTGGATAAACGATAGACATTCACTCACTCCTTTCTAAAAATCGATTATTTGGGCGGGATGACGATTGAACTGATTTCACTCGATCCGACCCATGTACGTTCGTATTTCCCTACGACTTGTCCTAAGCCGATATTTTGTTCATAAGTTTGGAAACCACCATTACTGATTCCTCTAATCACGCCAGTATGTCCATAACTATAATCAACGTTGAAGCCGCCAATGTTCCCACCACGTTTCCAGTTGATTATTGCTCCCACAACTAAGTCTTTATATTCTGGATTTTCAATCACATTCCAGCCTACAGCAGCCCAATTATATGCTCTACCGATATCTGCCGCTGCTTCTGTATTACCAATCACATGACTTAACCCATATTGTGTACCCGCACCTAAGCCGCAACCTCCTAAAAAGCCTGAATATTCGGCGGAAACAGCGTAACACTGTCCATTACCTAAACGTTGCATATATAGAGAGTCTAAATGCGCTAAACCTGCTTCACCTGTAGATGCACCGGGTTTCAAATTTTTTAATTTGTCATACCAGTATTGAGCCTGTTGACTTCGAATCGGCTGATATGGATCTGCTGGATGCTCATACAATGCGATAAAATAGTCTGCGGCTAATGTGACATTTGTAAGTTGGGTAAACTCTTTAAAAGAAATATAGCCAATATCCGGACGTTGAGGATTATAAAACCATTGGACATTATTTTCCATTTCCCATTGGATTCTTTGACATTGTGCATCCATTGTTCGATGGTCAATTCCTCGCTCAGCACACCAATCAACTAGTTTAGATTTAGGCGTCCACTGTGTAAGTCCATAGCCGCCTCCACCGCTTAATTCATCAATATCCGGCATAATTCCAGATTCACTTTGAATATTGCCCAACATCCCTGCGATAGATTGTTCTGTCCAGCCTTTTGATTTAAAGAACTGCCAAACTGTCCATGCATTTTTTTCTTGTTCTGTCGTTAATTCTGGAGGTGTTCCCCCATTATTACCGCCGCTGCCATTGCCATTCCCAGTGATTTCTTTACCATTTAGGAAAAGTTTTTCTTTTATGTGTAAATCACCTTCTAAAGTCAGTTTACCTGTAACGTGTAAATCGCCTTTATGTTTCCATTCAGCTCTAGAATTTAGCTTAGGATCTTCCATTGTACTTTCTTTTGGGATTTGTATAACATAATTCGATGTTCCTTCCTTATCCTTACTTCCAGAATTCAAAGAAAAAATAAATCCAGGTTGCTGTATAACTGCAAATCCATTAACTACATTATCACTTAATGTTGCGCTTATAGAACCCAAGCGTTTATTAACACTTTTATCGCTAAAAATAATCGTTCCATCGAAAATTTTTATCTGAAAGGTTTTATCTAAAGTTCTGAATTCGCATCCCTCTATATTTCTTCCTCTAATCGTGCCTGCTTGGATAAAGTCAGCATTGAATTTCCCATCGATTGTCCATGCACTTTTATACTTACCTTTCGTGAAATCTCCATCAATAAAACCAATGCCTTCACTGTTGGCTACTAAAAAATGATTACTTGATTCAAGAGAATCTTTATTCATCCAAACCATCTGATAAGGTTCTCGACTATCAGATTTTCCTGTTTCGATCCCGTTCATCAATTTGATCGATCCACCTTTAGCTCCGCGAATGATATCATCCTGCCATTTCGAAATTTCTTCTGAATCATAAAATGTCATCTTTTTTTCTTCTAAAGAAGCAACATTTCCTTTTAGCTCAGAAGCGGCTTTTGACATACTTTTTGTGATATTGTCGCCTAAACCAGCTTCCACTTTTCCCGTCAGATGATCGATTTTAACTTTAAAAATCCGAGTTTGGTAATGATAGTTACGCTCATGGTGATGGATCGTCACAGTATTGCCGATTGCATCTCCACCTAAAACTTCTGTTTTAAACTGCGTGAGCGGACGGGAATAGTTCACAAGTGCCTCATAGGTTTGTTTTAGTAATTCTTTTGGCTCTTCAACTTCATCAAAAGTGATGACCTTTTCTCGTTTTCGCATTCCGCCGTTTTTTAAAGGAATGCCATATTGCTTCGTCATCTCAGGAAATTCCAGCCAATTTTGACCTTTGGGTTTGTCTAACGGATCGCCGTTTGATTTTTTCCATTCGATCGTTGTAAATTCGATCCGTTTCCCTTTTCCATCACCGACATCTTCCCCGCGACCGCGACCGATCAAGCTCGTATAGACTTCGTTACGATCCTGCTCTTTGACAATGCTTAGCGCTTTATCACCATACGTAAACCGCTGATTGCTTTGTTCCCCGATTTCACGATAGACTTCTACCCATTTTTCTGTGATCCCGATGCCGTCGATTTTATATTTAAACAAAATCTCACAGCCTTTAGTCTGCAGTTCCTTCATGGCATCGCGAATCGATAAGTAGTTAAAGTCTGCAGTTACTGAAGGCAGTCCATTATTTACGTGACCGATCTGCCATTCTGTCTCTTGTAATAATTTTTGAAGTGTCTCTTTAATAGAAATATTTTTTACTGAAACATTTTTTACGACATAAGAATCTAGTTCGTCTGGTGCAAAAGCAATACCTACAAATGAAAGAATATTTTCAGCTTCGCTATCGACAACAATACGGTATAAGCTGTAAAAGTCTTTACTTTCCTTTACAGCCATATAAGAGGCTCCTTTTAATTCCTCATCATAAATTACGGAAACATTCAAGGTATCATGAAGCAATTCTTCTCTATTGCTTGTGATTTCTTTCTCCTGAACAACCTCTACTAATTCTTTCTCATTTACGATCCGAAGTAAGTGTTGCTGTTCATCAAAAAAATAAACACTTGTCATAATTGTACCTCCCGATAAGACAGAAGCATTTGTCCATTGCTACATGTGACAGTCTGTCCTTCACGAATCTGAAAATTCTCAAAATCACTTTCTAAATCCAATAAAAAGGTTTGGTCGATTCCGTTCACAAATACCTTTCCTTTTAAGAAATCAAATACGACCTGATCATCAGCACTTAAGTTATAGCTGGTAATTTTTATCGCCTTATCTTCATTTTGAATCAACAATGTGCCAAATTTGGCAATCGTCACAGTGATTTTTTCAGGTGTCACTGGATATGGTAAATAAGTTGTGATTTGGCTGTCAGTTGATAGCAAAAGCGAATACTTTTTAGGATCATTACAAAGTAGTTCAAAACTTGCGATGATATTATTCGTATCGCCACGCACCTCATCTGTTGTGACATATTGACCGTAATAGTGGTAATCAAGCTCATCTTTAAAGCGAAGCTCAACATCCTTTTCCCGATAAAGCAGTTGCATCAAACGATGGTATTTTTTTTGCACATCCTGAGCATTTTTACCCATTAACTGATAGGTGACTTTGATCGCTCTCGCAGGTAATTTTTGATTTAATTTGATACTTCCAACTTGTGTGTTCTGTGTTTCGATGTCCAGTGATAACATTTCCCTGCCAGTTACAGCTAAGGTGCGATATCCTTCGATCATTTTTTCGATATAAACACCGTCATACATCAATGCAGAAGAAGGAAGGATCAACTCATCTTTATGACCTTTTTCTAGTGTGTCTTCAAAATAATACATCTCTTTCCTCCTTCTAAAATGCTAAGTTGATTGCAGCATCTTGTCCCATTGCTTCAGAAATATCTGAAACAAAGGCTTTAAACTGCTGGTTGCCAAAATTGATATTGAATGTTGCAGGTTGTTTTTCTTTTTGCTGTGTTTGTGTGCTGCTGGAATGAACGGATAATTGTTGAACCGTGTCGACTTGTTGATCTAAGCTGTCTAAACTTGGCAATATCACTTTAGATGCTAAATCGTCCATCGGCTGATCGATCACATGCGCATTTCGTTCGATTCCGATAGCAAGACCAGCTGGGAGCATGGCTCCGATTTCATCACGCATCCAGCGGGAAGGTGAGTGGATGTTGAAAATAGATTTAAATGTATCACCAATACTTTTACCAATTTTTTTAACTGCCTCTAATGCCGCTTTGGCCATACCACCAATCCCATCAATTAAGCCTTGAATTAAATTTCCACCTGCATCTCTTAAATCTGGTATAGCTTTTACAAATGTTTCAAGAAGCTTCAGCATGATTTGAGCCCCTGCAGTAATGATTTTCGGGATACTTTTACCAATTCCTTGCACAAGTGCTAATATTAGACCAACAGCTGCTGATAGAATTTGAGGTAGATTTGCAAGTAGTCCTTCACAAAGCTTTCCAACAATTTCAACTGCTGCATCTAATAATTTCGGTAAATTTTCTGAGAGAGTTCGTACTAGGGTAGTCATTGCCTCTAAAGCAACTGGAATCAACTGAGGTAAAACTGAGGCAATTCCTTCTGCCAATTTCACAAGAATTTCAATTCCCTTATCGATAATTTTCGGAAGACTAGTCGTAATCTCACCAGTCAACGTATCAATAATCGATGTAATTGTATCGATCAGTTTAGCGGGATCTTGAAATAGACCATCGACAAGTGCCGATAGCAGCTCTAAGCCCATCAGAAGTAATTGAGGTGCAGCAGTTAATAAACTTGTCGCTAACGTTTCTATAATCAAAAGTGCTGAATTAATTAATGAAGGTAAATTAGCAATTACACCGTCAATCAACGTTTGTAATAGCGCCATCCCGCTTTCAATAATCACTGGTAAATTTATCGAAATTGCTTCAGCTAAACCAGCAACTAGTTGTGTTCCAGAAGTAATTAGATCAGGAAGCTTATCAATGATTCCTTGAACAAAACCTGTGATAACTTCCGGACCTTTAGTTATTGCGGTTTGAATCATGTTGCCAAGTTGACCATCCATTTGAGTATCCAATAATCCAAACCCAGCCAAAGCAACACCTATAATTGCAGTTGGCGCAATGGCTTTCATCGCAATCCCCATAACTGAAACTAAGCCTTGAACCATCCCACCTAGTGCAGTGGTTCCAACTTTCATAGGAATTTGAACAGTTTTTGCTAAATTGGTCCCTACTGTACTAAACTTTGCAAATTTTTGTTTTATATCATTTAACCCAAAATCTAAAGTTGATCTAAGCGATGCAGTCGGGTCCATTTCTCCAGTAGCAAAAGGATCTGTTAATTGAGGGGGGACTATTTTAGTCAATACAGATAGTCCAGTATTTCCTATTGTCTGTTTTATACCACTGAATTTTTTTTCCATCTCAGAGAATCGCTTAACTGAAATTTGAGAGGCTTTATCTAGTTCCTTAAACACATCATCTCCAACATTCAGCTCTCCCTTGAATACTTTAAAAGCATTCTTTGCTTCAGAAAATCGACGAACAAGATTTTGTGAATTTTCATCCATTTTATTGAAATTGGAATCGTCAATTTCCAATTTTCCTTTAAAAACTTTCTTTAGTAGTGAATATTTTTCTCCTGTACTGTTTATAGAATCATTTATTTTTTGAAACATGGAACCGCCTTGAGAAGAAACTGATTGAAACGCTTTGCTGACACCAAAAATGGATGTCTGAAAATCAGAAAATCCCACATTTGCGAGGGCTTCATCCAATTTATTGACTCTCCCTTTAAGCTCATCAAATGTCGCTCCCGCCTCAACGCCTTTTACTAGAGGCTTAAACATTTCGTTCAGACTATTTTTTAGTTTTTCGAAACTATTCTGAGATTTTTCCACTTCTATCGCTGGCTCTTTTATCGCGTTGGTCAATACATTCCCTAAATTCTCACTTATGGAAACTAGATTATTAATAGATGAATCAATTGAACTCAATGTGCTATTTATCGTACCGCCAAATGAAGCAATCACAGACTGACTACTTGTAAAAGTTCCAGTGAATGCAGCCATATTCTGATTCATCAGTGAAAATTCTGTCGTCAAATTTTTTCCAGAATCGATCAATGTAGCAATACTAGTAGTATCAATAATCAATTCACTTTTTAAATTAGAAATAGTTGCTTGAACGGAACTAAAACTTTGTATTAAACTTTTGGTTTGAACGTCTAAAGAAACTAAACTGGTATCATCAATTGTTAAACTTCCTTGAAATGCTTGACTTAATAATCCATAATTTTTACTTACCAAACCTAATGATCGAATCATTTGTTGACTCTGTACAGATAGTTCTGAAAAGGTCGTACTAATAGCTGCTAATCCACTTTCGAAGCTAGCTAGATCATTTGCCACAATTGCTTGATTTAGTGCAGTTATCTGTTTTTTCATATCAGCAAAAGGTTTCGATAGCTTGTTACTTTTAGAAAGTGGTTTAATAAAATTATTAAGACGTTTTGTTGTTTTACTTAATTGTTTATCTAAACTTTTAGTCACTTTCGTCGATTTTTTAATCGACTGTATAAATTTTTTATTCGTTGTAGGTAGTATTTCTTTTGCCATTTTTCCTCCTTTCTACGAATTAAAGTTTGCGATCCAATTCTGGAGTTTTTCTTTTTCTTGATTTTTCGGCAAGCTAGGGTCTTTTCCGAGTATTCGCTCCTCGGCTTTTTGATAATTGAAGAATTTCTCAAAGGTTCGATAGACAGGTCTTCCTTTTTTGGTTTGTCCAGCCATGACCGTTGCCCAGGCTTGTAAATGAATATTGTATTGTTGATCTAAACTTTTTAATTGATAGGCCTTGATCCGCAACTCGTATTCAGGAATCGTCAATCGATCGATCTCATTGAGGTCTTCGATATTCAAATAACGCAAACAGTTGAGCTGCACTTGAGCGTAGCTTGCATCAAAATCATTTTCTTCCGAGTTTACAGTTCGGCTTCCTCCAGCATTTTGTTCACCATCATCGCTGTATATTCGGACTTTTTTAGTTCTTCAATGACCGCTTCAAATAAAGTTTGCGTACCATGTTCTTCCACATATGCTTCTAAATCCTTGATCTGGACTCTTGGTTTTTCTGTTAAATTGGCGATCAATAACGTTTCAAAAAGTGTGTCGACATCTGATAATAATAAATTTGAGATGATCGCCCCTACACCTAATTTCAATTTCATTCCGCCGCGTTCAACAGAATAACGTTGGTTGACTTCCTTTAAAAAACCATATCCAAATTTAAAATTTACTAATTTATCGTTAATTGTAAGCTCCATGATTGTCCTCCTGTTTTTAAGAGTCCGGGACAAAACGAGAAAACAGTTTTGTTCTGGACTCTACTTCTTAATAAACGGTAGCCAAAAGTCAGATTCTTCAGCAATTTCACAAAAAACGAGCAATACAAAAAGCGTATTGTCCTTTTTTACTCCAATTGTTCAAACCTAAACGACTTTTGCCTCATCCTCTTATCTATCATTACTCAGCCGCTTCTACTTTGACTGTATCTTTAAATTCATAGTCTCCGCCTTCAGTTGTGTCAACAACTAATGAAGCGAACCCGTTTTTGCCAGCGCCTTCGATGGCCCATTCTAATGAATATTCCACTTTGTTTTCTGCAGAATCAGTTTCTTCAAATGAGGTGAAAAAGCCTTCAAAATATTTAGCTTTGTATTTGCCTTCATTTGCACCTGTACCGATTTCTTTTGTGTTGATGCGCCAAATTTGGACCCGTTTATTTTCATCCATTGCGCTTTCTAATTTGTCGATTTGTGTTGAACCGATTTTATATAATGTCGTTGCCGAAACAGTCGTTTCTGTAGCGCCAGGTGTTACTACGCTGCCGTCTTTTGTTACGGTCGATTCGCTTTCTTTTGATTTTGAATAGCCATTTTCTGTACTGTAGGCTAACCCCCACGCCTGTTCATTTCCTTCGTCTTCTGCTAAACGAAAACGCCATACTACATCTACTCCACTTAATGCTGTCATTTATTGATTTCCTCCTTCAACTTTTGCTGGTCTTCCAGCTCTTTTATTCGGTGTTGCGATCGCTTCAATTGAGATGCAAGCTGATTCTTTTTACGCTGTTCTGCGTGCACTCTTTTTTGCAGCTTCTTGATAACTTTTAATTGTTTTTTCATCGCCTTATCCTGCTGCATCAAAAAAATATCCGATTTCATCCTGCATCTCCTCTCATTTAACGTCTCGGGCGACTTATATTACTTGATGAACCTAGTATATAAAGAAATGATCGATTTAAACTTCCGAGTTTCTTTTAAAATAGTCCCAGTTGTCTGTCACATTTCTTTCAGCCGTCAACTCCTTCACTGATCATTTAAGCTAAAAAATGGGCTGAGTATGTTAAAATAGGAAGGACTTAGCAAGAAAAGAGGAAAGGAAGAACATAAATGTTATTAAGCGAATATAATGAAGAATTTTCAGCATTGATCTGCCAATACCAATTAACTGAGGAACAGCTTCGCTTTACAGAAACACCTGAAATGCCCCTAAAGATCGCTTCGACAAATCCTTTCATTCATCCGATCGTAGGAATTGAAAATGAACGCTTAACTAATTTTTTTGTATTAGATGAAAAGAAAGATGTCTCTTTATACACTGAAAATGAGCATGCGATTTTACTACGAACTTTTTCGACAGACTACCGCTATCAAGGGCAAGGGTATGCAAAAAAGGTCTTGCAGCAACTACCCGAGTTCACAAGAAAACTCTTTCCAACAGCTGATGAAATCGTTCTTGCTGTAAATAAAGAAAATAGTGCAGCACAAACTCTTTATAAAAAATCTGGATTTTTACCTATGGATAAAATTATAGAAGGCGTGGCAGGCCCGCAATATGTAATGACTTTCAGCTTGATTTAAAAGGAGGTTTAATCAATGATGAAAAAAATAGTCGAAACTGAGCGGCTGTATTTAAGGGAACTGTCAGAGGATGACTTTGAAGAGTTATGTGCCATTTTACAAGATGAAGAAACAATGTATGCGTATGAGGCACCATTTACCGACGAAAAAGTAAATGAATGGCTCAACTGGAACTTAGCAAGCTATCAAAAAAACAGCTTTGGTTTGTGGGCGATCATTGATAAAAACGAGGAAAAATTTGTTGGTCAATGTGGTATAGTTTATTCAGATGTCGAAGGAAAAAATTTGTTAGAAATTGGCTATTTGGTAAACAAAAAATATTGGCGTCAAGGATATGCCAGTGAGGCTAGTGCTTTGTGTTTAGACTATGCAAAAAATATCCTGAAGACACCAAAAATTTGTTCGATCATTCGAGATACAAATATCGCTTCTCAAACGGTGGCTGAAAAAAATGGTATGACCATCGTTCAGGAGTTTCACAAAGATTATTCTGGTTTGCCAGTAAAACATTATGTTTATAGCGTTGATTTAGTGAATGAACTTGTTAAAAGAAAGTGGTGAATGTTGTGCTCTTTTTAGATCACACCCCTGATTTAAGTCCAATCGATTTAGAGATTTATAAATATATTGCTGCTCATATGGATGAGGTCGTCTATATGAGAATTCGAGAACTAGCGAAAGAGACTCATAGCAGTACAGCTAGCATTCTTCGTTTTTGCCGAAAGTTCGGCTGTGACGGATTTTCTGAATTTAAAATCAAATTGAATCTTTATCGAAAAACCTTAGCTGAACCCGTAACAACTCATGCTGTGGATGAAACCTCATTCACTAATTTTATCCAGCGATCAACTGAAACGTTTTATCAAGAGCGAATGCAGGCTGCTGTAAAATTACTTGCTGAAAAAGATCTGGTTCTATTCATCGGAACTGGCTCTTCAAAAATCATTGCAGAATATGGTGCATTGTACTTTTCTTCTATTTTTAGTATGGCTTTTCATATTGAAGATCCGATCAATCATCCGGTCAATTTTTTTAATAAGAGTATCGCAAGAAATGTCTGTGTGATTGCTCTATCAGTAAGCGGTGAAAATGAAGCGATCATCCATTACTTAAATCATTTTATTTCGAATGATTGTGCCATCATTTCCATCACAAATAGTGAAAAATCAACGATTTCTTCTTTATCTGATGTCAATATTCCTTATTATATTTCGACAGAAAGAATCGGCGATAGTGACATCACCTCTCAAGTACCTGCGCTTTATACCGTAGAATATTTGGCTAAAGAAGTCCAAAAAAATAAACAAGCAAGCACCGATTAGGCTGCCGCTTGTTTATTTTTTTATTTAAAGAAATTTGGTAAATAGGCTTTATGCGCTTCTAATAATTCGTCCATGACTTCTTTAGCAACATCTCCACTGGTGATCAATGGATTCATCGTAAATGCTTGTAATAACGTACCATAATCGCCTGTTACAGCAGCTTCGATCGTTAATTCTTCCATAGATTTCATAACTTGCAGCAACCCACGTTGATTTGGCATGAAGCTGCCGAAGTTATATGGAACAGGACCTTTCCCTGTGACCGTACAAGTGACTTCAACTGCGCTTTCAGCTGGTAAATCTGTGATCGTTCCGTTATTTCTTGTGCTGACAGTCATCGTTGTACGCTTATCATTGTGGATCGAATTGATGATTTCACAAGCCGCATCACTATAGCGGGCACCGCCGCGCTCTGCAAGTTGTTTTGGTTTGTAGTCTAAGTTTGGATCTTTGTATAATTCAAACAATTCATGTTCGATTTCTTTGACTTTTTCGGCACGCGTCCCGTTGTTTTTAAAGTCTTCTAATTCTTCTGCTAACATTTTATCTGTATAGTAGTAATAGTTGTGGTACGGACAAGGAACCATGTGTAAATTTTCTACTTGTTCCCAAATCAAATTATTGTCTTTAATATTTGCTACAATTGATTTTGCATCATCTTGACCATACATAATTTTGATCAGTTCATCTGTACGGTCATTTCCATCTTTATCTGTGATCGTATGCCAATGTAAGTGATTGATTCCAGCAAATTGGAAGAATAAATCACGGTTTTCCTCCCCTAACAATGCAGCTTCTTCAAACACAGCATTGACTGGAATATTACATAAACCAACGACTTTGTCCCAATTACCATAACGTAAAACAGCTTCTGTGACCATGCCTGCTGGGTTTGTGAAGTTGATCAACCAAGCATTTGGACATAATTCTTTCATATCCTCAACGATGTCCAATATCACAGGAACCGTTCTCAATGCTTTAAAAATCCCGCCGGCTCCATTTGTTTCTTGACCGATCATGCCATGACTTAATGGAATCCGTTCGTCTAAAATTCGCGCATCTAATAGTCCTACACGCAATTGTGTTGTAACAAAATCAGCATCTTTTAACGCTTCACGACGATCAAGTGTTAAATGAACTTCGCAGTCGACACCTGCTGCTTTGACCATACGTTTGGCCATTTCTCCTACGATTTCTAATTTTTCTTTTCCTGCTTCAATATCTACAAGCCATAATTCGCGGACTGGTAATTCATCGTAACGTTTAATAAATCCTTCAACTAATTCCGGCGTGTAGCTTGAACCTCCACCGATCGTTACAATTTTGATTCCTTTTGACATGACCTTCAGCTCCTTAGTAATTTATCTGCTTTCAGTATAGCGTTTCCATAAAAAATCGTATATAGAAAATCAGTAAGTCGTTACAGGAATGCAAATAGGTAACTTGTGACATCACAGTTACACTGCGTAACAAAAAAAGCATTGAACACTTGTGACGATCACGTTCAATACTTTTACTTATTTCTCTATCAATCGATCATCATGCTCATCAAATGAACATCTAGAAATTCGCCGTCATCCGTTTTGGCTCCCCGGGGCATGATGGCTTCTGTCGTAAAACCAATTTTTTCATAAACATGGACAGCTCGTTGGTTTCGATGCTGTACCGTCAATTCCAAACGACGAATCACATTGCTTTCTTTTGCCCATTCGATTAGTTCTTCCATCATTAAACTGCCTAAGCCAAAGCCCCAATAGTCTTGTAAAATACTGATCCCTATTTCTCCGATATGCTCCATCCGCTGTTTCGAAGAAGCTTTCACAGAGGCTGTTCCAATCACTTTCCCGTCAGCTAAAGCAACCATCAAAACGTTATTCGGCGATTCATAAAGATTCGCTAAATTATCTCCCATCTCATCTGTCGTCATCTCCAGCCCTTTTTCATCCATCACTAAAAAAGGCGTTTGACTGCCAATAATTTTGAGAGCTCGTAAAATCTCTGCCGCATCACTTGGAATTGCTTCCCGAATCGTAAATTCAACTTCTGTCATTCTTTTTCCTCCATTTTTTGCTGGATACGTTCTAAAAATCGTTCTGACCGTCGTCCGAACGCTTGAATCGCTAATTTTCTTTTTTCGAGATCTTCTGGGTCTTTTTCAATCGTGATGTCTAGATAATCTTCAGGCATGAATTCACCTAAGAGTTTTCCCCATTCAACAACAGATAGACCGTCACCCTCAAAATATTCATCTAAGCCCAAGTCATCTGCCCCATTTTCAATACGGTAAACATCCATATGATAGAGCGGCAAACGCCCTTCACGATACTCGCGAATTATCGTGTAGGTCGGACTTTTGATCATTTGCTCAATATCAAGACCTAAAGCAATGCCTTTGGTCATCGTTGTTTTACCGGCTCCAAGATCTCCAGATAAAACGATCGTGTCTCCTGCTGTCGCATTTTGTCCGATGATTTTTGCAATATTTTCTGTTTCTTTCGGATCATTGATTATTATTTCCACTTTTCCACCTGATTTCTCGCTTCTTCTATCTTTCTATGTAGTGTAGTATACCGAATTATCGAAAAAAAAACTAGAGAGCTAAGTGAAAACGTCAATCGTTTTACTTAGATTCTCTAGTAATAAAATTAATTCATCAATGATTGTGCTGCTGTGATGATCGATAATTTGTAGATATCTTCTTCATTTGCACCACGAGATAAATCAGAAACAGGTTTGTTCAATCCTTGTAGGATCGGGCCAATCGCTTCGAAATTACCTAAGCGTTGTGCAATCTTGTAGCCGATGTTTCCTGATTGTAATTCTGGGAAAACAAAGACTGTAGCTTGACCAGCAACTGGTGAATTTGGTGCTTTAAGTTGTGCTACAGAAGCAACGTAAGAAGCATCAAATTGTAATTCTCCATCGATTTCCAATTCTGGTGCTAAACTTTTGGCGATTTTAGTCGCTTCAACAACTTTATCAACCTCAGGTGCTTTTGCAGAACCTTTTGTAGAGAAGCTCATCATTGCAACTTTTGGATCGATATCGAATAATTCAGCGGTTTTTGCACTATCAACAGCGATCTCAGCAAGTTCTTGAGCTGTTGGATTTACATTGATCGCGCAATCTGCAAAGATATATTTCTCTTGATCACGTCCACGAACCATGATCATCGCACCACTTGTACGGCTGATGCCTGGTTTTGTTTTAATGATTTGTAGTGCTGGGCGAACCGTGTCACCAGTTGAGTGGACCGCTCCGCTGACCATACCATCTGCAAGACCCATATAAGTCAGCATTGTGCCAAAATAGTTCACGTCTTTAAGAATCTTACGAGCATCTTCTTCTGTTACTTTGCCGTTACGACGTTCAACAAATGAAGCAACCATTTCTTCCCAGCCTTCATAATTATCAGGGTCGATAATAGTGAAGTTTGATGTTTTGATTCCACGAGCATGTGCTGCTTCAACAATGGCTTCTTGCTTACCGATCAAAATCGGTTCCATTAATTCTTCTGCTTTCAAACGTGCAGCAGCCCCTAGAATACGAGGATCTGTTGCCTCCGGGAAAACAATTTTGATATTGCGGCGAATGACTTTAAATTTTAAGCTATCGAATAATTCCACGATACACCCTCCAATGATTATTTATACAAACTTATCATACACCATTCTTAAAGAAAATAACAGTTATTTCTTGCTGTATTAGTGGAAAAAACATTGATTCTGATATATCTTTCACAAACTCCATCATCTGCACTATAACAGATTGCGTCTGTTTTATGACACTGTATCAGGCAACTGCCAGTTGATCGGTGTTTCTCCTAACTGTTCTAATGCTTGATTTGTTTTTGAAAATGGCTTTGAACCAAAGAAGCCACGATGAGCTGCTAAGGGACTTGGATGAGGCGATTTGATAATAATATGTTTATTGGTGTCGATCATCTTGATTTTTTCCTGTGCCGGCTTGCCCCATAAAATAAAGACAATTGGTTTTTCCCGCTCATTCAGCTTCTGGATGATTGCATCCGTCAAATTTTCCCACCCTTGTCCACGATGAGAATAAGCTTGTCCATTTCGAACAGTCAATACAGTGTTTAATAGTAGAACTCCTTGTTTTGCCCAGCTTTCCAAAAAACCATGTGAGACTGGCGGATAGCCCAGATCATCCTGAAGCTCTTTATAAATGTTCATCAATGATGGCGGTGTTCTTACTCCGGGCTGTACTGAAAAACTTAGTCCATGAGCTTGATTTGGCCCATGATAAGGATCTTGTCCCAATATCACGACTTTGACTTCTTCATACGGTGTCAGCTCAAGGGCCGAATAAATATGGTACATATCTGGATAAATGGTTTGGTGACTGTATTCTTGTTTCAAAAATTCGCGTAGTTTTAGATAATAGTCTTTATTGAATTCATCCTTTAAAACATCTTGCCAGCTATTATGAATGATTTCTTTCATTAATACTTCTCCTTTAACATAATTCTTTTTTTTACTGCAATTACCCATTAAGTAAAACGTCTATTCTGCTAACTTTCTTTTACATGATTAGCATAGCGGATTTTATGGGATGTGACAAGAAAATTTTTTCTGCACTGAAATCATAAAAACATGGTAAACTATAGGTAAGTTAAATAAACGAGGTGTAGAAAAATTTATGATTAAATTGATTGCTTCAGACATGGACGGAACATTACTAGATTCAAAAATGGGCATTTCAAAAGACAATGCTTCAGCGATACGTGAGGCCGAACGTCTTGGGATCGAATTTATGGTTGCTACAGGACGTGCTTATACAGAAGCGAAACCAGCGCTTGATGAAGCTGGGATCGAATGTGCAATGATCACCCTGAATGGTGCAAAAGTCTTTGATAAGGCAGGCAATGCACTCTTCACAGCTGGAATCGAAAAGAAAACCACCGCTGAAATCATGGATATTCTGGATGCAAATAATGTATATTTTGAAGTTTCAACGAATAAAGGTATTTTTTCAGCTCATCAAGAAAAAAGAATCGAGAATTTTGCGGCTCACATTGCGTCAACTATGCCGCATTTGACTTATAAAGTGGCAATTGCGATGGCCGCGGCCCACTTATCCTTATTGGATGTTAATTATATTGAAGATATCCGTACACTATTGGATCGGGAAGATATCGAAATTTTAAAAATTATTGGTTTTAGCATGGAAGGACCGACCGTCTTAGCCCCAACAAGCACTCAAATTAGACAATTACCTGATTTAGTTGTGACTTCTTCTGCTCAAAATAATATCGAAGTCAATCATAAAAATGCGCAAAAGGGAATAGCAGTTGCTCATGTAGCAAAAGATCGTGGTATCTCTGAAAAAGAAGTCATGACGATCGGTGATAATTTCAATGATGTCAGTATGCTTCAATGGGCCGGTGTTAGTTTTGCTATGGGAAATGCAGAACTTGAAGTGAAAGATCATGCCAAATATGTCACATCAACCAACTTGGAAAATGGCGTTGGTGAAGCGATTTTAAGAGCAATCAGAGAAGATTTATAACGTTTCTCTCAGTCAGACAACAATGAAAAGAGGTGAGAGATGGTGTCTGAGTTTTTTATACAAGAACAACAACTAAGCAATATCACGAGAACGCTTGTCAAAGATGAAGATGGTAAATCTCTTTACCTACTTGTCGGACGCTGGGGAACTCGAGGCGATGCCCTTTCATTATATGCAATGAATGGAGAGCTTGTCGCAAGTATCAAACAAACCTCTTTTATGTTCGGTTCACGCTTTGAACTGTATAAAGGCTTTAAAAAAGTCGGTGTTTTACGAAAAATCCTAAACTTAAACGCTGATTTCTACTATATCCAACACTTACATTGGACCGTCTCAGGTAATATTAAAAATCATCACTACTCCATCTATCAAATGAATCATAAAATCATGGAAATGAGTAAAGCGACTCTTTTTACAGGAGATTACTTTAGCTTGAATGTGGTTGATGATGAGGATGCTCCTCTTTGTATTTGTGTTGCAGCAGTTCTTGATTACTGGCTATATAATAAAAAAAAGAATAATGGACGTAAACCAATTATGGGACTGGGTACGTGTCAATAGTTCGACCCAATTAAAAAATCAGCGATCGTTATTCGCTGATTTTTTTTTGCATATGATCATATACATGTCCGCTGATCATCATTTCTGCCACATCTTTAAATCCTTTACGGCTATATAATTTTTTTGCATTAGGATTGGCTTTATCTACACTCAACCCAATAATTTCTTTTCCATCTCGTTCAGCGATCTGTGGTAATGCATCTAATAATTTCGAGCCAATACCTAACCCACGATATTTTTCATCTACTGAAATCGAATCAAGGTACCATTCATTCGGTAATGTTTCAGGATCGACAAAAATCCTAATTTCTTCATCTAAATTATGTTTACGCAAAACCTTCTTCAAGGGTTCATCGATCACTGGCTCATCTTCATTCGGATAGCCAAAAGCGATTCCCGCTACTTGTCCCTCATGCTCATAAACTAAACCTCGTTGGTAGCCATATCGATAAGTCGGATCTGCTGATGCTTCAGCTAAAACGGATAAAATAGTTTCCTCAGGAACGATGTCCAAGAGAGGTAGTTCCATGTCTTTTAAAATAACTAATATCAACGGAGCAATAGCTTCTCCGTCTTCTTTTGTTGCAAAACGAATCATTGTTATTCCTCACTTTCTATAAAGCAGTGTACCATTTATGAAAAATTAATGCATTACATTCTGTTGCTTTCTAATTTCTTTTAAATAATTACTAATTCATTTGGGATAATCTTAACAAAAAAAAGACACTTCGAAAAGTGTCTTTACGTATCTGTAGTTTCTTACTGAATCGTAACTTTTACATTGTTTCTACGTCCCCAGTTGATACATTGATCGACTGTTGGGAAATGGACATCAATGATATGTCCATTGATTGCACCACCAGTATCTCCGGCAACGGCAAAACCATAGCCTTCTACTTCGACAAATGATCCCAATGGAATCACACTTGGATCAACGGCAATCACGTTGCTATTTGAACGTAAGTCGATCCCAGTAGCTGTGATGTAACCAGATCCAGCTTCTCTCCAAGAGTAAGCAGTTGACTGCACATAGATTACATTGCCGCCTCCTGTCTCGCCTCCAGTGTTTGGATGCTCTTCCGCTGGTTCAGACGGAGGAGTTACAACTGGCTGTTCTTCACTGCTAGAGCTTGAACTGCTACTTGATGAATCAGAGGAGCTTGAAGACTCGCTGCTTGTGCTTGATGATGCGGCTTCATTTGCTTTTCTCTGTGCTTCTTGAGCTGCTGCTTGCTTTTGGGCTGCTGCTGCTTTTTTCTCATCAGAAATACGTTTTTCTTCCGTTTGCTTTTGACTAGCGATCAACTGTAATGCTGATTCATTATCCGCTAACTGCTCTTTTAAAGAGGCAACTTGCGCATCCATTGAAGAAGCTTCTTCCTGTAATTTCGCTTCGTTGGTTTGTAACTCTTCTTGCTTGCTCTTTACAGTTTCTTGAAGTTCTGTCAATTTTTCTTTGTCTTTAGACAAACTTTCTATCTTATCTTGTTCAGCATTTTGTAAAGTAGTCATTGCAAATGCCTTATTAAAGAAATCTGAGATATTTTCGGCATCTAGCAACACTTGCCAAGTCCGATGTTCCCCGCTCAATTGGATATCTTTCATACGATTTCCAACGACTTCTTTCCGGCGTTCAATACTTTGCTCTGTTATTGTGATTTCTGCTTCAGAATTTTTGATTGTTTCTTCAGCTTTTGAAATATCTACTTTAAGTTTTTCAATTTCAGCGTATTTTTCATTAACATCATTTAAAGCTGTATTGATATCTTTGCTAAGGGACTCTCCTGCTTGTTCAGTTTGCGCCTCTTTTTCGTTCAGATCATCTAATGATTCTGCTAAAGCACTGATCGGAAATCCTACATTTATAACTAAGATAGCAGCTAAAAATGGCATCAATTTTTTTACTTTCACTGAATCCAACACCTTTCCTAACTAAATCCAACTCTATTCATTATACTAATCAATCACGCCTATATTATTTCAATACTGTTACAATTTGTTACATTTTAACGAAAATATCGTTTTCACTGTAATATAACTACTGTTAATCCGTACTAGTCAGTCCCTAAAATATAAGCTAAGACCCACTTCTATCTAGCTTTTAACGTTAAGTGAAACACGACTCACTACTGTTATATTTAAACTAGTATTATTTCTTATTTTTTCTATTCTTATTGATAATTTCTTTGACTTCAAATGGATTTTTAATATTTTTCAATGTTAAATTAGGGTAATTTTTAATCCAGCGCTTTTGATTGAAGCCAATATGTGAAACTAGCTCGTTGATCGATGGTGTATTTTTCAACTCTTCCATCAAAGAAATTCGTTCATTTGACTTCGCTCTTTTTCGTTCAGTTAATTCTTCTGAAATAGATTCTTTCAACTCAGAAAAATTTGAAGAAAACTCTGTTCTTTTTTCATTCAATTTAGCTGCCAATTCTTCTTTTCTTTCATCCACTGCTGTACTAAGTTGAGTAGTAACTTTTTTGAAAGCCTGCATATTAATAAGTGTATAGATCAAATCACTGGTGATCATTATCAATAAAATGATCGGCAGTATCACTCCAAAGTTTTTAGCTAAAAAGCTTTCAAACAATAGCACTTTCGGGTGAATCACTCGTACGATCAAAACACAGCCGATCCCCCAAAATAGCGATACAGGTAAGGCTACACGACCATTTAAGTTCATTGGTACATCCTTATAATCCCACCAAGATGCATGGAAAAGCTTTTCTAATCCATAACTCGTTAGATACTCTAAAATGGTCACCAAAATGGTTGATAAGATGTATAAAAGCACAAGATTTTGCTTAAATGGGTCTAAAAAATACAATACGCCCAAAATACCAAAACCATAAATTGGACAATAAGGACCGATCAAAAAACCTCGATAAACAAATTTCCCTGCTTTTAATGAGCAATAAACGGTTTCCCATAACCAACCAATAAATGCGTAAATAAAAAATAATAACACGACTTTAATAAATTCATCCATAGATGTTCTCCTTCTGATAGTTAGTACTTTCACAATTATTGTAACAAATAACTACCGATTAAGGCGAGCAACTTTATTTGCTTGCCGGATTGATATAAAATAGAAGGAAAGATATTTACTAAGAAACATACTAAGAAAACAATGAAGTCATTAGTAACTACAAGGTATGTTGATCCTAGTTGTTGCTTAGCTCTTGTTCATTTGTATTTTCAGGCTATACAGGGTTGCCTTTCGGAGAATAGATAAAAATAGAGTGAGGCAAAAAGCGCCTCAATCGATTTTTCCTATTCTCCTGTCAAGGCTGAACGAACCTGTTCCGCTTTTGCTGTGAAACACAGTGAATGGAATGAACTGATGTTAAACAGTACAAGGTGTAGCAAAGCGGAACGTTGTTACTTATAACTTAAGGAGGAGTTCTATGTTAGGTTTACTTAGATTTGCTAAAAAGTATCGAAAACAGGTGATTCTTGGGCCTTTTTTCAAATTTTTAGAAGCTTGTTTTGAACTGGTCTTGCCATTGTTTATGGCTCGTTTGGTTGATCAGGGGATTCGAAATAACGATCAGGCATATGTTTTGCAGATGGCCGGTTGGATGCTTTTGATGTCCATTATTGGATTAGTTTGCGTAATGATTTGCCAATATTGGCTCCTATACTAGAAATACGGACAAGTTGTTCGCTATAATCTATTAAAGGAGTTTTTATTATGCAGACAAAAAACACAGCTACAAGATATTCAAAAGAGTTTAGAGAATCCATGATTTCATTAAGTCAGACCGGTCGGTCTGCGAACTCACTATCGAAAGAATACAATGTAAGTGTCTCTACACTTACGAAATGGATACGGCAGGCAGATCCATTGGATCGAAATGTTCTTTCAATAAAAGAGCAAGAATTGCTAAAAGAAAATAAACGCTTGAAAGAAGAAAATGCTATTTTAAAGCGAGCGGCGGTGCTTTTGGCAAAGAGTTGATGGCCAAAGGACGAGCGACTGTCTTACGAGTCGTTCGTGTCAATTTAGAAGCAAAGCACCGCATTACTCGTATTTTAAGGGTTCTTAAAATCCCAAGAACCACCTATTATGCGTATTTAAACTGGATGCCTAGCGATCGAATGCGCAGACGCCAACAGATAAAAGAAAAGGTATTGAAATCCTGGTTAGCCTATCCGATGTATGGATATCCAAGAATGACAAAATATTTTAAAGAAGAA
The DNA here is from genome assembly GCF_002197645.1 of Enterococcus wangshanyuanii. NCBI lineage: Bacteria > Bacillati > Bacillota > Bacilli > Lactobacillales > Enterococcaceae > Enterococcus > Enterococcus wangshanyuanii. Next base: position 1,691,158 of record NZ_CP021874.1, read on the forward strand.
CTGAATATCCCTGTCAGTCGTTACCTAATTTATCGTTTAATGCGTGAATTAGGGATTCACTCTCGGATGATAAAGAAAATGAAAAAACCTAAATCTTATACTGAAGTCGCTCAATTACCTAATCTAATCAGAAAAAAGAGTGATTGGTCTAAGGTTCTTTTAACGGATATCACGTATATTCCAGTGAGAGGAAAGTGGGCGTATTTAGCCAGTCTCTATCATCCAGAAACCCGTCGGGTTATTGCTCATAAAGTTGGTGCCCACATGACGAAAGAATTAGCAACAAGCGTGCTAGAAAAAGTAAATTTACAGGCACAAGGAATAGAAATAGTACACAGCGACATGGGAAGCCAATACACAAGCGACTTATTTAATCAGACATTAACGAATAAAAAAATAAAGCATTCTTATTCAAGAAAAGGTTGTCCAGGGGACAACGCAAGAATAGAGAGCTTCCACTCTATTTTGAAACGCGAATATGTGAATTTCCAATCCTTTAAAACACTTGAGGAAGCCATCGTTGGCATTGACAGTTACATTCGTTGGTACAATACAGATCGAATTTCTCTTGTTGCTTAGTAACGTCCCCTTTTTTCAAAAAAAGACGATTGAAGGGGTTATTTAAGTGCGTCTTCTTTTGATCAGTAGAGAAATGTGCCGTCTAATTTAGAGGCATTGGTTCACACGTCTCTTTTATTTATTATTTTTAATGAGCATTAAGCAATTCTTTCGCCTTTTTTTGTTCGGAGTATTGACATAGGAGCCATTATTCTTCGATCGCCTCACAGGGGTTTGGAACAGAGCTGCGAAATCAGCTGATGAAAAAAATCAACACGCTCTCTCATGCTGAACTCAATAGCTTTGGCACAGATACGTTGATTACACGTATGACTAACGATATCAACCAACTACAACTAGCGTTAGCAATGCTGATTCGTTTAGTGATTCGGGCTCCTTTTTTGAGTATTGGATCTGTGATCATGGCTTTTTATATCAATGTGCAAATGGGCTTGATCTTTTTATTAATGCTTCCACTTTTTTGTATTATTCTTTATTTTATTATCAAGACGACTGTTCCATTATATAAGAAAGTTCAAGGAAAATTGGATTTATTAAATCGCCAAATCAGCCAAAACCTAAGCGGTGTTCGTGTGATTCGAGCTTTTTCTAGAAAACAGACAGAAGAAAAGCATGTCAATAAAGTAACAGATGATCTTGCTTCCATCTACGTACGTGTTTCAAATATTTCTGCATTATTGACTCCTGCGACCACTCTTGTTATGAATCTTGGCATATTAGCACTACTTTATCTTGGCGGAATCAAGGTCGAAATTGGCGGGCTGCAGCAAGGAGAAGTTTTAGCTTTGATTAATTATATGAATCAAATGCTGTTAGCACTGATCGTTGTCTCAAATTTAGTTATTATCTTTACCCGCGCTTCGGCTTCGGCTTCAAGGGTCAATGAAGTATTAGCGATCACACCTAGTATTCAAGCTAAAACACAAAATGAAATGGACAGCACCTCTTCACAGGGAATCGTCTTCGATCATGTCTCATTCCGCTATCAGCCCGATGCCGGCTTAGCTTTACAGAATATTAATCTGACGATCCCGAAAAATTCGATTTTGGGCATCACTGGACCAACCGGTGGCGGAAAAAGTACACTTACTCAACTGATTCCACGGTTCTATGATACAAGTGAGGGAAATATCTTTATTGATGATCTAAATGTGCGCGATTGGTCTATAGAGAAACTACGCAAAAAAATTGCTCTTACCCCTCAAACAGCAGTCTTATTTACTGGAACGATCCGAGAAAATCTGCAATGGGGCAAGGAAAAAGCAACTGATGAAGAATGTTGGCAAGCTCTTGCTACGGCTCAATGTAAGGATTTTGTTGAAAATCTAAGCGAAGGTTTAGACACGCTAGTCTATGAAGGCGGAAAAAATTTTTCTGGTGGACAAAAACAGCGGTTGACGATTGCTCGGGCTTTGATCCGTAAACCAGATATCTTGATTCTAGATGACTCACTGAGCGCCTTAGATTATCAAACAGACCTGGATTTAAGAACTGCGTTAAAAAGAGACCTGCAAGAAACAACTCTGATCTTGATTTCTCAAAGAATCAGCTCTATTCAAGAAGCAGATCAAATCCTTGTATTGACTAGCGGGAAGCAAGTTGGTTTGGGAACACACGAAGAGCTTCTGAACTCTTCTAAAGAATATCAAGAAATCGTTGCTTCACAAGAGGAGGAAAACGTCCATGATGACTAAAAAAAATTCAGCTCGTTCTTTTAATCGTTTTCTCCCGTATTTACTAAACTATCCAAAAGAAATAACTGCAGCTGCTATTTTAGGTATTTTAAGCGGACTAACGACTGTTTTGATGACATATTATATGGGGAAATCGATCGATACCATGATCGGTGCAGGAAACGTGGATTTTCGCAAGTTGATCTATTTACTAAGTTTGCTTGGTGGTATCTTGATCGTGACAGTCATCAGTCAATGGCTGATTCAGCGTTTAGGAAATCGTGTCTCTTATCTTTCTGTAGCTGAACTTAGAAAAGATGCTTTTGCCCATCTTAATCGTCTGCCGCTGAACTACTATGATCAAAATTCTCATGGCAATATTGTCAGTCGCTTTACAAATGATATGGATAATATTTCTGTTGCTTGCTCAGCTGTTTTTAATCAACTATTCTCAGGAATTTCCGTTGTGATTATTGCCTTCTTTTTCATGTTGAAGCTTAGTCTGCTGCTCACAATCGTTGTCCTTGTGTCAACGCCGATCATTTTTCTTGTTAATTGGCTGGTCGCAACTTCTTCACAAAAAAACTTTGCTGAGCAACAAAAAATAGTCGGAGAAATATCCGGATTTGTTTCTGAGATGGTTGGAAATCAAAAAATCGTTAAAGCCTTTCAGCAAGAAAATGTTTCGCAACAACGCTTTGAACAACTCAATCAACATTTATATGTTCGAGGACAAAAAGCTCAGTTTTCTTCCTCACTAACAAACCCACTTTCGCGTTTTGTTGATCATTTAACATACTTATCGATCGGTCTTGTTGGCGGATTATTACTTTTGAATGGCAACCATGCTGTAACAGTCGGCGTAATTTCAAGTTTTACGATTTATTCTAGTCAATTTTCAAAACCTTTTATCGAACTATCTGGGATTACCACTCAAATTCAAACGGCTCTAGCTGGGTTGGATCGAACGTTTGATATTATCAGTCAGCCTGAAGAAAAACCAGATGGTGATCATGCAATTGTTTTGACTGATGCAGCTGGAAAAGTCGTTTTTGATCATGTAGATTTCGCCTATATTCCTTCTAAGCCTCTGATCCAAGATTTTAATCTGGTTGCTACGCCAGGCGAAACGATTGCTATTGTAGGTAAAACCGGGGCAGGAAAGTCAACTTTAGTAAATCTGCTGATGCGTTTTTATGACGTAAACAGCGGATCGATTTCAATCGATGGGTATCCAATCACGCAAATAACCAGAGATAGTTTACGGAAAAGTTTCGGTATGGTCTTGCAGGATACATGGCTATTTGACAGTACGATTCGCGATAATCTTACTTATGGCAACTCAGATGCAACCGATGAAGAAATCGAAGAAGCCATGAAAAAGGCGTACATCTTTGATTTTGTCACACGTCTGCCACGAGGACTGGATACATTGATCGGAGCAAGCGGCATCAAAATTTCAGAAGGTCAAAGACAGTTGATGACAATTGCCAGAACGATGATCAGTAACCCACCTATGTTGATTCTTGATGAAGCAACTAGTTCAGTCGATACACTGACAGAAAAAAAGATTCAGGACGCATTTTTGCAAATGATGACTGGTCGTACAAGCTTTGTTATTGCGCATAGACTATCGACTATCAAAAATGCAGATAAAATTTTAGTCATGGATCAAGGAGCTATTGTTGAGATTGGCAGTCATGATGAATTGATCGATAAAAAAGATGGTTATTATCATGCATTATATGAAGCGCAATTTAAGAATCAATTATAATAAATAAAAAACCTCGATCTTTTCTGGGATGTAGAAAAGATCGAGGTTTTTTTATTTAAAATTCGCTAATGATTTATTCAAAAATTGTTTATATGGTATTTTATTGCCCAAATAGTACGTGGCAACTACTTGAATCGGGAAGAAAATAACATTCTTCAAAATTCTTGGAATCCACCAAGCAATATTAGATAGATTCACCCCATACATCAATCCCAACCATAATGGGGTCAAAAATAGATGGATGATCACTGTTACAAGCAGTGTTGCTGTAAATACACGTTTCCAAGTCAGTTCCTTTTTGTAATAGAAGAAACCATAAATTGCTCCTGAAATAAACGCATTCAGTGTAAATCCAGGAAAATAAGGTCCCTTTGGAAACAGCATCATACCAACTGTGTCAGCCACTGCACTACCGATCCCTGTCCAGAACGGTCCAAACAAAATTCCCATCAATGATTCTGGAATAAATGTCAGGCTGATTCGTAAAAATTGGGTTTCAAACGAAATAAACCGTGTGAAAACCACCATCAACGCGATCAATAAACTCATCAACGTAATGGTTCGTGCATCAATTCTTTTTTTCTTCAATACTAGCATCTCCTCTAAGAGCTGCTACACAAAATATGCAGCGAATGCGAAAACAAAACCGCGTATGATTAGAAAAGCCAGCTCGTGCTTCTTTTACCTCATACTTCGTCCGAAAGGCAACATCCCATCCTTTCAGCACTTGACGCTTTATTTCCTACTCTGTTTTTATTAGGCCGAAGCCTATTTGAAATATAGCATATTCCTTACATTACTGCAATCAATTTTGACTAAAAAGAAAGCGGTTTATTGTCTGTTTCATGAACAACCTTTCTAAAGTCAGCAAAACCGGCTTGAAGCCCCCTTAGTAAAATTTCCGCCGTACCGATATTCGTTGCCAAAGGAATCTCATACACATCACTTAGTCTGATCAACGCTGTCACATCTGGTTCGTGCGGCTGAGCAGCCAAAGGATCTCTAAGAAAAATGACCATATCTAGCTTGTCTTCTGAAATCATTGCACCAATTTGCTGATCTCCTCCTAGAGGGCCAGATTTAAAGCGATGAACAGGCAAATCTGTTGCTTCTGAAATTTTTAAGCCCGTAGTTCCTGTAGCAAATAATTCATGTTCTTTCAAGATAGGCTGATATGCCAAAGTCAATTTGACCATCAATTCTTTTTTTCGGTCATGAGCAATCAATGCTATTTTCATTTTTATCCCCCGATTCTATTCTTTCTACTATTATAGCAAAGTCTTTGAATGAAAAGTTAGAGGAATGATCACACGTTTTGTCATAATGACGAAAAAAAGCTTTTTTTCTTGTGCAACCTTCCGTTGAGGATGTATAGCGCTTTCATTTATACTACATTTATACTAAAAGAGAAAAGAGTGACGACAATGGTGGAAATGGCGTTAAAAAATGTCTATAAAAAATATGATAATGCAGAGAATTATTCTGTAACAGATTTTAACTTAGAAATCGCAGATCGTGAATTTATCGTTTTTGTTGGCCCATCTGGCTGTGGAAAATCAACAACCTTGCGTATGATCGCAGGATTGGAAGATATCACAGAAGGTGAGCTTTCGATCGGAGATAGAATCGTGAATGATGTTGCTCCAAAAGACCGTGACATCGCAATGGTTTTCCAAAACTATGCACTATACCCTCATATGACTGTTTTTGATAATATGGCTTTCGGATTGAAACTTCGTAAATATGACAAGGCTGAAATCAAAACACGGGTGGAAAATGCTGCTGAAATTTTAGGTCTGACAGAATACTTAAAGCGTAAACCTGCTGCCTTATCTGGTGGACAACGTCAACGTGTGGCCTTAGGACGTGCAATCGTACGTGATGCAAAAGTCTTTTTAATGGATGAACCATTATCTAACTTAGATGCCAAATTGCGGGTTGCCATGCGTGCTGAAATCGCCAAATTACACCGTCGTCTAGAAACAACAACCATTTACGTGACTCACGACCAAACAGAGGCAATGACGATGGCTGACCGAATCGTTATCATGAAAGACGGCTTTATTCAACAAATCGGAACACCAAAAGAAGTGTATAATACACCAAATAACATGTTTGTTGCCGGCTTCATCGGTTCACCTGCAATGAATTTCTTTAAAGTTACATTGAACAATGGCGTGATCCGAGATGGCCATGGACTTGAATTAAAGATTCCAGAAGGAAAAAACAAATTGCTCGTTGAAAAGGGCTATGAAGGAAAAGAAGTTGTTTTCGGTATTCGACCTGAAGATATCCACAGTGAACAAGTTGCTTTAGACGCAATGACCGATGCAGTCGTTCGTTCCGAAGTCGTCGTTTCTGAGCTTTTAGGTGCTGAAACAATGCTTTATACAAGACTGGGCGATACAGAATTTATTTCTAAAGTTGATGCGCGTGATTTCCACAGACCAGAAGAAATGGTTGATTTAGCATTTAATATCAGTAAAGCACATTTCTTTGATCCAGAAACGGAACAAGTAATCAAATTGCCTTGATTTTGGGATCGCTAAAGTAAAAAAGTAGTTGAGTCATAACACGACCAACTACTTTTTTTGTCTCCTCAACGGATTTGTACTTCTACTTCTTGGGGAAGAATTTGTTTCTTTTCTTTTTCCATTTTTTTAGCCTGACTAAAAATTGGAAGATCAAACTGTTTGCTTAAAGCATTCGCTACAAAATAAGCAATGTTGTAATCGATCAAGCTATGAATCAGTCCGCCCAACCCCATCAACAAAAAGATGGAATACATATACCCTTGTGTATAATAGGTTTCCGGCATATTGCCCATCGTATAAAAAACACTTACTACAGCTAATTCCGCTGCAGAATGTATTAAGCCGATCACTAAATTAAATAGTTGAAAGCGTCCGTTAAAGAAAACAACCTTATGTTTTGATAAAACGATCGTTGGATGCTTTTGTAGATATAATGCGCCTATCGTTGCAAATAACAAATGAGAAAGTGCCCGTAAAGCAATGATCGGCGTCGCAGAAAGAAAAAATCCGAAGCCTGTCCCTAAACTAACTGCTACTGCCACACCAGGTGAAAAAAACATTGCTAAGAAAAGCGGTACATGACTTGCTAAGGTAAATGAAGCAGGGCCAATCGTAATTCTTGGCATAACCATTGGAATAATGATGCCCATTGCTACTAGTAATGCTGCAATCGTTAACTGTCTGACTGAATTTTTTTTCATATCTCTAAGCTCCTTAAAGGTGTCTTGACACATAGAATGTCATTATTTTACGTGAAAAAGGCTCAGGTGTCAAGACACCTGAGCTAAATAAAAAAAGCATTCATGAGTTCATCAGATCCATCATGAATGCTTTTGTCGTTCATACACTTGATTACTTTTTCTTATTTTAGAAAAGCCCTACAATTTTCCCATTAGGATCAACATCGATTTTCTCATAGGCTGGTTTTTTCGGCAATCCCGGCATAGTCATGATAGTTCCTGTATAGGCAACGATAAAACCAGCTCCTGCGGATATTTTGATATTGCTGATAGTAACAGTAAAATCTGTCGGCCGACCTAATTTTGTTTGATCATCAGACAATGAATATTGGGTTTTTGCCATACAAATCGGTAAATGTCCAAACCCTAATTTTTCTAATTTAGCAATTTCACGTTCCGCAAGCGGTTCATATTGTACACTATTACCACCATAAACCTTCTCTACGATCGCATTGATTTTCTCTTTGATCGAATATTCGTCTGGATAGGTAAAAGAAAAATGATTTTCTTGGTCTGCTAAACGAACGACTTCACGAGCTAAGTCTTCACCACCTGCACCACCATTTTCCCAAACATCGGAAAGAACTACGTTTACTTCTCTTTTTTTACATTCTGCTTCAACTAAAGCTAATTCAGCCTCTGTATCTGTTGGAAACTTATTGATCGCAACAACTGTCGGCAAACCAAAAACAGTGGTTGTATTTTCGATATGCTTAAGCAGATTCGGTAAGCCTTTTTCTAATGCCTCGATATTTTCTGTTCCAAGTTGATCTTTCGGCACACCGCCATGCATCTTCAATGCCCGCACAGTAGCAACAACAACGACTGCTGAAGGACGAATTCCTGATTTACGGCACTTGATGTCAATAAACTTTTCCGCACCTAGATCTGCACCGAATCCTCCTTCTGTCACTACATAATCTGCTAATTTTCTAGCTGTATTTGTTGCGATCACGCTATTACAGCCATGAGCAATATTAGCAAACGGACCGCCGTGGATCAACGCTGGATTATTTTCTAACGTCTGAACCAGATTGGGTTTGATGGCATCTTTCAGTAAAGCGGTCATCGCCCCTTGCGCATTCAATTCTCTAACGGTGACAGGTTGATTATCATACGTATAACCAATGATAATATTGGCAAGATTTGTTTTTAGATCTTCAATATCATTCGATAAACATAGTACCGCCATGATTTCTGAAGCAACCGTGATTTCAAAACCATCTTCTCTAGGAACCCCATTCACGCGTGCACCCAGTCCGTCAACAATATGTCTCAATTGACGATCATTCATATCTACCGCTCTTTTCCAAGTGATTCTGCGATTATCGATGCCCAGCTCATTGCCTTGGAAAATATGATTGTCTATGATTGCCGCCAGTAAGTTATTTGCTGCCCCGATCGCATGAAAATCACCGGTGAAATGCAAGTTGATATCTTCCATTGGAATCACCTGAGCATAGCCGCCACCTGCCGCACCGCCCTTGATCCCAAAAACAGGCCCCAAGGAAGGTTCTCTCAATGCAATGATCGTCTCTTCGCCAATCCGATTCAACGCATCTCCTAGACCAACGACAGTCGTTGTTTTTCCTTCGCCTGCCGGTGTCGGTGTGATCGCTGTAACCAGGATGACTTTTCCTTCTTTGTTTTGGGAGATCTGATCAACATCGATCTTTGCTTTGTATTTTCCGTATAATTCAAACTGATTTTCATTTAATCCAATCTTTTCAGCGATTTCTGTCACGGGTCGCATCGTTGCTTCTTGTGCGATTTCGATATCTGTTTTGACCATTATAACCCTCCATTTTTTGATTTGATTTCGTCTATTTTTTCAACCAGCTCATTGCTGTATCAAAATAAACTTTTGCTCCTTCTTTTAAAATCGACTCATCAAAAACGATGGCAGGATTATGCAAATTGATATTTTCTTCTGATGCGACTAAAAGAACCGTTGCTGTTGGAATCAATTGACTGATTTCGCCAAAGTCCTCGCTTCCCATCAAAGGTGTTGAAATAGGAATATCTACGATTCGTTCTGCACCAAATGTTTTTGTAAGTGAGTCTTTAGTGAAAGCTGCAAGTTCGGGATCATTGACATTGGTTGTACATCCATTCGTAAAGACGACCTCTGCTTCTGCACGAAATGCTTTGGCAATATTTTCTGCGATCGCTACCATGCGTTCTTTGACCTGTACGCGTACATCTTCTTTCAAGGTTCTTAATGTCCCCTTCATCACAGTCGTTTCAGGAATGATATTCGAAGCGCCCGGTGTTCCTCCTGTAAATTCACCGATCGTCAATACAAATCGTTCCTCTGAGCCGATCTCTCTTGCAGAAAGCTCCTGTAAAGCAGTATAGATATGCACTGCTACATTGATTGGATCGATCGATGTTTCTGGTTGTGAACCGTGTCCGCCCCGTCCTTTGATATTGATCTCAAACCAATCAGCGCTTGCCATGAAGGTCCCCGCTGGTGTTGGCATGATTTGTCCGACTTTTAGCGTGCTGAAAGGAAAGACATGCATCATCATACCTGCATCCACTTTAGGGTTTTCTAAGACGCCATTTTCGATACAAACTTTTGATCCTGAAAGAATCTCTTCTCCCGGTTGGAACAATAGCTTGACTTGTCCATCAAGCTCATCTTCAAATTCTTTCAAAATTTTGGCTGCACCTAAAAGCATCGTTGTGTGCATATCATGACCACAGGCATGCATATAACCATTCTCAGATTTAAAAGACAAATCAGTTAATTCCTTAATTGGCAAAGCATCCATATCTCCACGCAATAAGAAAGTTTTTCCAGCCTTTTTACCTGCAACGACTGTAATTCCTGATTCCCCGCACGATTGGGGTTCATACCCATACTCTGTCAGTTTTTCTTTCACGAACGCAACGGTGTTAGGTAATTCTAGCCCGATTTCCGGGTTTTGATGCAAGTGCCTTCTGATTTCGACCAATTCTTCTTGTAATCCATCAGCAAATAATGTTTGTTTTTCTGTTAGCATTTATTTTTCTCCTTTTCTTTTGATCCGATGTGACTTTAACTGATATACGTAGATCAATCGAACGACTCATCGATCTTATCGTAAACAACCAAAAACAACAGATAAAACGTTACGCCTATCATACCAAACCGCTGTGTCATTTTTCCAGTTTATTTTTTAGGCATGGTGTGGATGCTGTGGCCTGTTAAAAGTTCATAAGCTTCACCGACACCTTCATTGTACGTTGGATGAGGATGAATGATTCCTGTCACTTGATCGATGGTCAAGCCATTTGCGATGCCTGTCGCAAATTCACTGATCATATCTGTCGCACGCTCACACATTAGATGAGCACCGATGATTTTATCACTTTGAGCTTCTGCGATGACTTTGATAAAGCCTAGAGAAGAACCTGCAATGATCGTTTTTCCGTTACCAGCCATCGGATATTTCCCGAGTTTGATCGAAATTCCCTGTTCTTTTGCCTGTGTCTCTGTTATTCCGACTGAAGCGATCTCTGGCGCCGTATAGACACATGATGGAACTAAGTCTAAATCATAAACACCTGCTGTTTGATTCATTGCCATCACAGCATTCACTCCTTGAGCAGAAGCTAGATGCGCTAATTGCATGCCGCGGCTAGCAACATCCCCGATCGCATAAATGCCTTTAACGGATGTTTCAAAGGCTTCATCGACCCAAATCGCCTGGTTATCAAGTTCAACAGCAAAGCCTTCGGCAAATAGTCCATCAAATGCAGCTTTACGACCTGTTGCGATCAGTACAGCATCCCCTTCTGCACTCATGTCTTTGCCTTTTGAAATGAATGTACAGGTCAACAGCTCATCTTTAGTGATCGATGCAACACTGGATTTAGTAAAAATTTTGATCCCTTGCTTTTTCAGGATCAATGCTAATTTCTTAGAAATCTCATTATCAAAATTTGGCAAAAGCGTATCAGCAGCCTCAATGATCGTAACATCACAGCCTAGATCATTAAAAATCGAAGCAAACTCGACACCGATCACACCTCCACCGATAATGACCAACTGCTTATATTGATTTGACTGAGCCAAAAGTTCATTACTCGTTAAAACACCAGGTAAATCACTTCCAGGTATAGGCGGAATCGCTGGTTTTGAGCCAGTTGCGATCAGGATCTTATCTGTTTCATAAATTTCTCCTGAAACTCTGACTTTACCTTTTGCAATGATTTCGCCGCTTCCCATGATCAATTCAATTTTGTTTGCCTTGATTAGTGCTTCAACTCCTTGAACCAATTGATCGACCACTTGCTCTTTTTTCTGATAGATACGATTCATATCAAGAGTGATAGCGTCGATGTGAATGCCGATTTCCTCTGACTGTTTGATCGTTCTGACCGTCTCAGCAGAATGCAGCAAAGATTTCGTCGGGATACAGCCTCGATTCAAGCATGTCCCGCCAACTCTTTGCTCTTCAACAAGTGCTACTTTCATGTCCAACTGAGCAGCCTTGATTGCTGCTACATAGCCTCCAGGTCCTGCTCCAACAACAATTAAATCATACCTCACCCTTTTCACTCCCTTCCTTATTCTTTAGAAAAATCATAACGAACGATTGGATGCCGCGCCGCTCTCACTTCATCTACACGATGAATTTGAGCATGGAGCGGATAATTATGGAAGTCCTCTGGATTTTCATGTGCCGCTTCATACAATTTGCGGTAAACAGAGATAGCGTCATCGATCCGTTCTTTTGATTCTGTTTCAGGAGGCTCTACCATCAATGCTTCTGGTACTGTCAATGGGAAATACATGGTCGGCGGATACATTTTATGATCCAAAATTCCTTTAGCAACATCTAAAGCTGTGACACCCGTTTCTTTTTTCAATCGATCTAAGCTGATCACAAATTCATGCATACACGTATCGCCATATGGTACTTCAAATATATCTTTCAATTCATGAAGCATGTAATTTGCATTTAAAACTGCTCCTTTAGATGCTGAGGAGATCCCTTCAGAGCCTAGGAATAGAATGTAAGTCAACGCACGTAAAAAGACAGAAAATTGTCCATAAAAGCCTTTGACTTGTCCAATAGAATCTGCCGGTTCAGTAAAGACGATTTGTTCTCCTTGTTGAACTGGATAAAAATTGGGTAAAAATGATTTCAAAATCTCTTTACAGCCGACAGCACCAGAGCCTGGTCCGCCACCGCCATGTGGTGTTGAAAATGTTTTATGCAAGTTCAAATGAATGATATCAAAGCCCATATCCCCTGGTCTGGCAACACCCATGATCGCATTTAAATTCGCGCCATCATAGTAATTTAAGCCGCCAGCGTCATGAACGATTTTCGTTATTTCCAAAATATTTTTATCAAAAATACCAGCAGTATTCGGATTCGTCAGCATCAATCCAGCAGTATCTTCACCGACCGCTTCTTTCAATGCCTCTATATCCACACAGCCATATTCATCTGACGGAATATTGACTGTGATCATACCAGTCATCGCCACACTAGCAGGGTTTGTACCATGAGCAGAGTCAGGAACGATGATCTTATTTCGTTGGGGCTGGCCATTTTTTTCGTGGTAAGCTTTGATCATCAACAAACTGGTAAATTCTCCGTGGGCTCCTGCAGCTGGCTGGAAAGTGATCGCATGCATCCCAGTGATTTCTTTAAGAAGCCTCTCTGTCATAGTGAATACTTCTAAAGAGCCTTGCACTGTTCGTTCCGGCTGTAGCGGGTGGATATTGGCGAAAGCTGGAAATGCCGCCATTTCGTCGTTGATTTTTGGATTGTATTTCATCGTACAGGAACCTAGCGGATAAAATCCATCGTTGATCCCAAAGGTCGCATTCGCCAGCTCAGTATAGTGACGGCTGATTTCTGGCTGCGGCAGTGAGGGCAAATGCAATTCTTTTTCTCTCTTCATCGTTTCAGGCAGTTCAACGACAGGCACATCACACTTAGAAATCATTTCGTTATAATAGCCATCTACACTTCGTTCAAAAATCAATTTCATGACTGGCATACCTCCTTCACTAGTGCTGCTACTTCATCCATCTGCTCTTTTGTATTCATTTCAGTCACACACCATAGCAATCCTTTTTCAGTTGGATAACCGCCTAAAATATCGTTTTCTTCTAATTTTGCTAGGACAAGTTCTTCTGAAACCGGTAATGTAGTGATAAACTCATGGAAAAATGGTGCGTCATTTGCTAGCTGAACACCTTTTATTTTACTGAGTTGATCTGCTAAATAATGTGCTTTACTGTAGCATTGTGCGGCAACTTCCTGAATGCCTTTTGCGCCCATCGTGCTCATATACGCTGCATTCGTCAATGCACACAAGGCTTGATTCGAACAAATATTAGAAGCTGCTTTTTCTCTGCGGATATGTTGTTCTCTCGCTTGTAAAGTCAAAACGAAAGCTCTGTCGCCAGCTTCATCTACCGTCTCACCTGCGATGCGGCCGGGAAGTTTTCTGATCATTTTTTCTTTCGTCGCAATAAAACCGATATACGGTCCGCCAAAAGCTAGCGGCAAGCCAAATGGCTGTGAGTCGCCTACAGCAATATCTGCATTGACTTCACCAGCTGATTTTAATGTCGTGCTGGCTACTGGGTTGACATTCATGATGAATTTCGCTTTTGCATCATGGACTAACGCTTCGATTTCTTCTACTGCTTCGAGCCCGCCATAATAATTCGGCTGCTGAACGATAAAACAGGCAGTTGTTTCATCTAAGGCTTCTTTTAAAGCGGCTAGATCCGTTAATCCATCTTTTTCAGGAATCATCACAAACTCGATTTCTCTAGAGCTAAAATAAGTGATAGCTGTTTGGACGGTCATCGGATTGGTCGTTTCAGAGATCAAAACTTTCAGCCTTTTTTTCTCTAAACACATATTGATTCCTTCTGCTGTCGCCGTTGCACCGTCATAAACTGAAGCATTTGTGGCATCCATGCCTGTGATCTCACAGATCATTGTTTGGTATTCAAAAATAGACTGCAGCAAGCCTTGACTGATTTCTGGCTGATAAGGAGTATAGGATGTAACAAATTCTTCTTTGGCCGCAATTTGTTTCACGATAGCAGGGATGTAATGGTTATAGGCGCCTGCTCCACGAAAGATTTTTGAAAAAACTTTATTTTTTCGACCCATATTTTCAATGATACTGCGTACTTCAAATTCAGATTTGCCCGCTGGAATATCAAGTTTTTCTACTAACATTTCTTGTGGAATCACTTGATAAAGATCGTTCATCGTATCAAGCCCGATTTTTTGCAGCATTTCTTTTTGTTGTTGCTCTGTTGATCCAAGATAATTTCCCATGAATTAAGCCTCCTCAGATTCTTCGCAGAATTTCTTATACTCCTCAGCTGTTAATAAGTCTTCGACCTCTTTGATTTCCTCCACTTCGATCAACCACGAATCTAATGGTGCCGAGTTGATCAATTCAGGACTATCTAATAGTTCTTCATTTACCGCAGAAACGGTTCCTGTCAATGGAGAATACGCTTCTGATACCGCTTTAACTGACTCGATATCCGCAAATGATTCTTCTTTAGTGACTTCGTCTCCTTCATCTGGCAAATCAATAAAGACAATATCTCCTAATTGATCTTGTGCATAATCAGATAAACCGATTTTTACTTTGTCTCCTTCAAAAAGGACCCATTCATGTGATTTTGAAAACTTCAATTCTTCTACTTTTGCCATTCTAACCGTCTCCTCTAGTCAAATTATTTTTTTACAAATGGAATCTCTACAACTTCTGCAGCAATTTTCTTACCTCTAACTTCAACTTCGATCGATGAACCAATCTCTACGAGACCTTTATCCACAAGCGCCATAGCACACGCTTTATTCACATAAGGACACATCGTTCCTGATGTTGTCGTCCCAATCTTCTGATCATTGAAGTACACTGGTGCTCCTTCACGCACGATTCCGCGTTCCGTCAATTCCAAACCGATTCGAGTGATTTTAGGCTCACCTTTTTCCTCTAAAGCTTTTTTCCCGATGAACTTTTCTTTTTTCATCTTCACTGCAAAATTTAAATCTGTTTCAAATGGAGTGATCTCGTCATTCATTTCGTGACCATAAAGAGGCATCCCTGCTTCTAAACGCAAGGTATCACGTGCACCTAGACCACAAGGAACAAGGCCGAATTTTTCGCCTGTTTCCAATAATAACTCCCATAGTTTAACTCCGTCTTCAGCTGAACAATATAATTCATAGCCGAATTCTCCTGTATATCCCGTTCTGGATAAGAGGCAAGTGATACCGCCCACATCGGCATGTTCAGTAAAGCTGTAGTATTTTTTAGGGATATCCTTTTCAGCAGTCAACTGTTCAATGATTTCTTTTGAATTAGGCCCCTGCAAAGCGATTTGAACAAATGAATCCGACTGATCTGAAAAGTCAACTTCACCAAATAAGTGCTCTCTCATCCAAGCAACATCTTTTTCTCTATTAGCTGCGTTCACTACGAGTAGATATTTGTCCTCACTGCATTTATATACCAAAAGGTCATCGATCACGCCACCATTTTCGTTACACATCAATGTGTAGCGGACCCGACCTATTTCTAAATTAGTAAAATCATTGGTTAAAACATATTGCAAATTCGCTAAGGCGTCTTTTCCTTCATACACGACTTCTCCCATATGAGAAACATCAAATAAGCCAACTTGATTGCGAACCGCCAAGTGTTCTTTGATCACACCTGTTTTTGCATATTGTACAGGTAACATGTAGCCGGCAAAAGATACCATCTTCCCTCCAGCTTTCACATGTGCATCGTATAAGGGTGTTTTTAGGTCCATTTCCAAACTCCTTCACTTTTTATTTTTTCTACTTGCTTAGAACACTGATTTTCCTCCCACCTCCACACCAAAAATGAAATTATAAAAACAGAGGAACAGGCACCTTAAAAAAGTGCCTGTTCCTCTGTACAAAACCTGAGAGATTCGTCTTCTCATCGAAGAGTTGCTCCTTCGGTGCCTATGCTTTCCAGAGTGATGTCCAATTACGGTCCGTTTACCTGAGATCTTCATAATAATGGTTGCGCCACTTATTATTTATTCCTTCGGTGCTGTTAGTCAGTCTCTCCCGTAATTTTCTTCCATCCAATCTATTTAACTGCTAGAGTTTTTAACGTTGAAATAAGTCATCGAAAGCTTCTACTTAAAATTTACCATACATCCTATTTTTATCCCAATCATTCTCCTTTTACACTTAGAACTTTTTTACCATTGCCTGATATTGCTGTCTATCGTTTAAAGTAAAATATTGCGGAATCGTTGCATCTTTTAAATGCTCCTCTAAAGACAGTGTTTGAATCATGCGGTTTTCATACAAATGAATATACATGACCTTTTTTTGTCCATCATAAGCACTTGTATATTGCGTATACTGAACATCTTTTTCAGAAGTGACTTTAACGACACCTTTGGGAATATCAAAACTGTTTAATAGATGGAAAATTTGATCAATTACCTGCTCATCACTGACTTTTTCTGTAAAATGCTTAAGATAGGCTGCTCGGATAAAACGTGACTGCGGCGTATAATCTCCTGGCAATCCACGCATACCTGAACCCTTACCATTAGAAAAAACATGTAGATTACCCATCTGAATATCGCTTGCCATCTGATCACTGAGACCAACATAATTTTGAAGATTGACTAAATGCCAGGCAAATTTAGGGCTATTTGTAAATACCCCAACAAGATTGTCATACACTTCATAGCTGCCTTCGATCGAAGGTTCAACAACAACCGAAGCTCCTGTTTCATCTTGAAAAACATAATGCTGAGGAATCCCCAACTGATTATCCACAAGAGCGATCGCTGTATCTTGATTCACCCGCTCTTTGATTTCCTGAACAGAAGCATAATTCGTCAACGCGTATGTCACAAATTCCGCTCCAGCTAGAGGGAGCTTGCCAGCCGAACGAATCTTTTCTTCGTCAATATAACGATTATAATTGCCAAAATAAAAGGAACCGCCCATCAATCCTTTTTCGTTCACCCCATCTATCAACAATGGATTTTCAGCAAGTGCTACACCCATTGCAGCATAACGAGTTACAAAACGATCAAGCGATACTTTCACCTCATACGCTTTAGGGATGATCGCTCCTTCATAATCCAGTAAAAGATTGAATTCCTGCGTACGTCCCCAAAAATGATTTCCTTCTTTTGATTCTACTGAAATTCCTGTGCACATACCTTCACATCCTTCTGTTTTTTCAAGCTTCCCCTTTTCGTTGAACCATCAATGTGATAAATCCTGATACAACAAACGAAACGGCAATAAAAATAAATGAACTAAAGAAATTGCCTTGAGACAATTGAATCAGTGCGCCAATGATCGTTGGTGCCACGAATCCTCCTGAGACACCTACGGCATTGATCGTTGCATATTTTGCAGATACTTCATCGGATGGAAAAATCTTTAAAGGAATACTCATCAACGTTGCAAATGCTAAACTAGCTGCCGCCACAGCCAAGGCCAAAAACAGCATACTCGCTACAAAGCTGCCTACCAGTGAAACCAAAATAGAAAAAGCCCCGCCGCCAATTGTAGCTACTAAAATCACATATTTTTCTCTACCCATAAAGTACTTATTGACCAGTACACCGCCTCCCATAGCTGCGACCATCGTAAATAGTCCAATGACAGCTGAAACATAAGCGGTTTGAGTTAAAGCAAGTCCATGCGCTTCAACAAGGTAGGTCGCCATCCAGCCATTTAAACCGTAGACGGCTGCATTGATGAAAAATGCCGCAAAAATCATGACCCACACATTTCGATCCTTCAACACTTCTTTGAAGGAAATCGATTGTTTATTTTGCAGTTGCTTTTTGACTCCGCCAAATTCTTTTGGAATCACAAAATACATCATGACCGCAATCAACATCACCAGTACGCCTAATAAGTAATAGGTTTTATGCCAGCCAATCATCACCAATAGCGGTGCGATCAGTAACGGCCCAATAATTGAAGCAAAACCTGATGAAGCGATCATCGTCGATTGTGCCGGACCGCGTTTTTCCAAAGGTAGTTCTTGTGAAATAAATGTACTTACTGAAGAGGGATATCCCGAATGAGCGACCGCTCCAGTCATAAATCGAACCATGATCAGATATAATAATGAAAAACCAAATCCGAATAAGCAAAGAAAAATACCTACTAAAAATACAGAGGTAATCATCATTTTTCTAGTACCGATTTTATTCGATAGATACCCAAATGGAATTTGAAAAATCGTATATCCTAAAAAGAAAGCACTTAAAATCAACCCTTTTTGCTGCGGATCAAAACCTAAATCCGTTGCAATCGTCACCAGCGACATACCAATCGTCATCTTGTCAACGTAGATACAGCTATAGCCTAAAAAAATAGCCGTAAGCATCCAAACAACATTTCTTGAGCCCCTTTTTTCCACAAAATTCCTCCTCACTTAAAGAAAGCGCTTTCTTATATTATGCTCGTTATTTGTGAAATGTCAATAACTCCAAGCGAATTATTTTGCACAAAGTCACAATTAATTGGTTTTTATAACACCCTTTATCGTTCAAAAAAAGAGAGCCAAAAATAAAACGGAGTCGCTTTATTTTTGGTTCTCTTTAGTTATCGTCTAGAGTGCCCGATTTTTTTCTAACTGATTACTTAAACGAGCAAACTCCTCTAAAGAAAGAGTCTCACCTCGACGTGAGGGATCGATTTCTGCCTCGGTCAAACTTTTTGTCAGCCACTCTTTAGTCGTTTCATCTTTGCCGTACGAATGAGTCAAATTGTTCCATAATGTTTTGCGACGGAGTTGGAATGAAGCTTTAGTCAACTTAAAGAATTCTTTCTCATTGATAACATCAACAGCTGGTTTGTCACGTTTCGTTAGTTTGATGATTGCTGAGTCAACATTTGGCTGTGGGATGAATACTGTTTTGGGCACAATAAATGCAATACTTGCTTCCATAAAGTACTGAACAGCGATCGACAAAGAACCATATGCCTTTGTACTAGGTTTTGCTGAAATTCGGTCAGCCACTTCTTTTTGCATCATGACGATCATCTCAGCCACCTCTAAATCAGATGCTAAAAAATGCATCATGATCGGTGTCGTGATGTAATAAGGCAGATTGGCTACCACTTTGATCGGTAAATCTTCTTTGAACACTTCTTTTGTGGTTCCAATTAAATCTGCTTTAAGTACATCTTTATGAACCACAGTTACATTGTTATACGGGCTAAGTGTGTCCTCTAAAACAGGAATCAGTCGGTCATCGATCTCAAACGCCAAAACCTGAGCTGCATTTTTTGCTAGCTGTTCGGTCAAAGCGCCGATTCCCGGACCAACTTCTATTACATTTGTCTGTGTATCGATTCCAGCAGTTTCAACAATTTTACGTAAGATATTCGGTTCTGTTAAAAAGTTTTGGCCTAAGCTTTTTTTGAATGAAAAGCCATGCTGCTTCAAGATCTCTTTTGTTCTTGAAGGTGTGGCGATTTCTTTATATTCTGTCACATTGATTCCTCCGATTTTTCACTCGCTGCTTGTATGATGGTATTCATAGCATCCGTAAGCTCTTTTTCTGTGATGCGAAACATTTTAAGTCGCTTCGTTAGCTGTTTGCTATTCGTATAACCAATGCGTAAGATATCACCTAATTTTTCCCGGCGTTCTTTTGCATGAGCTCCTGCTATTAAACCATATTCTATCAAGGTTTGTCGAGGGATTTCTTGATAATCATCTGCTTCATGAACAGGGGTGACAATTTTTTCCAATGCCTCTAAAATCGCTTCATCACTGGCATGTTCCACGCCTAAACTTGACCCGCGTTTTTTCGGTGCCGCCAGCCGTCTGGATAAGAAAGCATGTTTAGCATCTGGTACAACATCCATGATCGTTTTACGTATTTTTTCCCCTGAATAATCCGGATCCGTAAAAATGATCACACCTCTGGTTTCTTGTGCATGTTCGATTTGCTCTAAGATCTCTTCATTGATGGCTGAACCGATCGTTTCGATCGTATCTGCATCCACCACTTCCTGAATTCTTCTCGTGTCGTCTTTGCCTTCTACGACTATGATTTCTTCGATCCTCAGTTTTTCTGTCATTAGACTAACCTAAACAAACGATGGGTATTGGCAGTCGTTTGTGCGGCGATTTCTTCAAAAGGCATCTCACGTAATTCGGCAATTTTTTCAACTACATAACGCGTATAGCCTGGCTCATTTCGTTTGCCTCGATACGGTACCGGCGCTAAATATGGTGCATCTGTTTCTACCAATAGACGCTCAAGCGGAACCTCTTTTGCGACTTCTTGAACTTCTAACGCTTTTTTAAAGGTCACCACACCACTTAGTGAAATATGCATGCCCATGTCTAGAAATTTTTTCATCCATTCAGGATCACCGCTGAAACTATGCATGATTCCGCCGATATCACGGATATCTTCTTCTTTTAAAATGTTGTACGTGTCTTCCATTGCATCTCGTGTATGAATACTGATGGGTAGATTCATTTCTTTGGCAATCGCAATTTGACGTCTGAACACTCGATCCTGAACTTCTTTAGGATCCTCCATCCAATAATAATCCAAACCGATTTCCCCAAGAGCCACAACTTTTGGTGTCGTTAACAACTCCTGCAGCTCCTTTTCGATCGCAGGCGTATAACTCCCAGCTTCCGTTGGATGCCAACCGATAATACTTTGGATCTCCGGATACATTTGACTTAGTTCAAGTGATTTTTTGATCGTCGGTGTATCAAATCCAACAACCGCCATCTCAGTTACGCCCAGCTCCTTCGCGCGGGCAATCGTTTCAGGAATATCTTCATTAAATTGTTCTGCATTTAAATGTGTATGTGAATCAAAAATCAAGTAAAACCCTCCTCTGTCTTCTATACTTTATCACATTTTACGTAAAAGCTGAATGGACAGCTCTGAAAATTATCAGCATCTTCCAATTGCTTTATTAAAAAAAATAGCTTATACTAATCGGTCACGGCAATTTACGTCAGGAGGAATCACTATGTCAAACGATCGCACACAAGAAACCGAACATCTCCACCAAATTTACGAGGAACTAAGTCAAGCAAAAGATACCTATCAAACCGCTATTAATGAAGTCAACACGACAGGAAAGTCAGTGCTAGAGCAGTTTGGCGGTGATACAAAACTCAATTTTGATAGTTATTCGGATAATTTAGAAACGTTTGCCATGATGGAAATGAAAAATAGAGAAATCGATCAACTAAATATCCAAAATGCGACAGCTGCGAAACAGCTGGAAAAAGTCGAGCGCTTACTGAAAGTGCCTTATTTCGGGAAGATCGATGTCACCTTTTTAGACGCAGATGCTGATCGGGATGTGTTTTACATCGGGATGAATGACTTTACAAATTTAGAGGGTGAATCGCGCATTTATGACTGGCGTTCACCGATTGCTTCTCTTTTTTATAATAATGTTTTAGGCGATAGCAGCTACTTCGCCAATAAAACAGAGATCCCTGTCACCTTGAATCTAAAAAGGCAATTGATCATCGAAGAAGATCGCTTGATCAACTTTTTTGATACCAGCCTTGCGATCCAAGATGATATTTTGCTTCACTCGTTAGAAGCAGACTCTTCTCAATATATGAAAGATATCACCACAACGATCCAGCAGGAACAAAATGAGATCATTCGGGATGAAAGTCACCCATTACTCTTAGTCAACGGGATTGCAGGAAGCGGGAAAACGTCTGCGATCATGCAGCGAATCGCTTATTTACTTTATAATCATCGGACCAAAATTACTGCCGATGACATTTTACTACTTTCACCTAATTCAACATTTATCGATTATATTTCTCAAGTCTTACCAAATTTAGGTGAGCGAAATCCATTGAATTTGACGCTATTGCAATTTCTCAAATTTACCTTTCGTGAAAAAGCACCGATCGAAACGGAATCTGACTATTTTAAACGAATTACAGCTGAGCAAGTCAATGATCAACAAAGAGTGATTCAATCACAGAAATTTGTGGCTTTCATACAAGCCTTTCAAGAGCCCTCTTTGATCCAGCAATCACTATTTAAACCTATTTTATTTAAACGTAAACCGATATTTTCTGCTGAATTGATTTTTAGCTTGTATCAAGAAACACCGGCCACTTTAACGATCAGAGATCGACTTTCAGCAACAAAAGAAAAACTAGCAAGTTTATGGCGTCGTTATTTGATCAAGCAATCAAAAACAAAGCAAATGATCGATCAGATGCAAGATTTGACGGAAGCTGAACAATTACGCTACTTTGATACGACATTTGATGCCGAAGATGAGGAGCAATTAGTAGAATATGCCCTTCAACGGTTACAGCAAAAATACCGTAAAGTTGCAGAAGACATCGCTGATTTGGCCTGGTTCGATCAGTGGCTGCTTTTTGAAGCCTTATATCAGCAGGATCAAAAAGAGCCTTATCAACGAACGACCTCTGCGTATACTGCAGATGAAATAGTCATTTTATTACTGCTCAAAGATAAATTTATCGAGGATCTATCAAATCGACAAATGGCGTTTATTTTGGTGGATGAAGTCCAAGACTACACTGACGCTCAAATTCTTTTGCTGCTTAAATTATTCCCGCAAGCGAACTTTACATTAGCAGGAGATGAAAATCAGGCGATTTTTAATACATCGATCAGCTTTCTTGCACTACAAGAATTATTGTCGGCTTCTAGTCGTTCTGTTACTTCTTATCAATTGCTGAATAGCTATCGTTCGAGTAAAGAAATCACTCAACTTTTCCAGACATTAGTGACCAATCACGAAAAACTGAAGATCGTATCGATTCGAAAAGATGGAGAAAAACCTGTCTTTATTTCTTGTGAGGAGGAAAAAACGTATCTGGATACAGTGAATTCACTTTTAAATTCATTAGCTAACGAAGAAGATACTGTCATTATCACAAAAACAGCAGCCGAAGCCGAACACTTGAAACAACGACTTTCGCACAAATATGCTCAAATCCTGTCGATCGATATGGCGAAAGGACTTGAGTTTGATAATGTGATCATTCATGATCCGTCCAAAAGCCATTACGGTACGACTGACAGAGAGAAAAAAATTCTTTATACAGCGATTTCTAGAGGGATGAAACAGGTCTTTCTACCTTATATCGGGGAGCTTGCTGAGGTGTTTAACAGAAACGAGCATGCGTGATTCTTCAAACATCAGACTAAAAAACAGTCTTTAGTCTGATGTTTTTTTATCTGCTTCGCAGTACACTTAACTCCAGTCTGATTTTCAATTTGATAGGAGTGAGTGCTTTTTGAAAAATTTCTTCGAAGAATCTGACTTTTTAAAAACATCGATCCAAAAGAACGTAACGATTCAAAGGAAACCTCAAGTCAATACGGTCTGGCATTGGCTATTGCTGATTCTTTTCGGTCTATTGGCATACGGTACCATGACACAGCAATTTCTCCTGATAGGGCTCTTTATAGCAATTGCTGCGATCGTGAAAGGACCATTGATGCTTTTATGGGGAGCTATTTATTCAGCCTTGATCGCTTTTTTCCCACCTTTAGGGATCGTATTATCCATTGTATTTTTCTTGATAAATCTTGGAACTATCACTAAAAGCTGGCGAATCTCATTAACAAGTGCTTATTTTTATCTAGTACCGCTAATCGGCAGCGTCCTTCGAATGGTGATTAAAGATGAGCCTGATTATGCCGTTTTGATTTTTGTTGCCATTAGTTTATTAGGACTGCATTTTTTACTCAATTGGTTGTACAAAAATAATAGTTTGAGTAGAACCTTGACTTGGTCGATCATTAGCGTACCATATGCGTTATTGGTCATGCTTTTACCGACTCGTTTCCGCAGACTTAAAACGAATAAAAAATTAAAATTTTAGTCATATATCAAATTATTCGCATTAACAAAGAAAACAGCCAACGTATTTGTCTAAGTTAGGACTAGACTAATGCATTGGCTGTTTTTAATTTGTCTTAATTAAGCAATCCCTGCTCCATTCGGCATATCTTTTGGTGCATCGATAATTTGCAGCTTGCCATCTGGCGATTCTGCTGAAAGAATCATTCCCTGACTGATTTGTCCCCGCATTTTTCTCGGTTTCAAGTTGGCTACGATCACAACTTTTTTCCCGATCAAGGCACTTGGATCTGGATAAAATTCAGCTACGCCGGAAAGAATTTGACGATCTTGTCCATCACCAGCATCTAGTCGGAATTGTAGCAGCTTGTCTGCGCCTTTGACTTTTTTGCAGTCGACAACTTCGGCTACTTTTAGCTCGACTTTATCAAAATCTTCATACTTGATTTGTTTTTCCTTTGTTGAAACAAGTTCCGTTTCTTCAGGATCCCACTTGATTTCTTCTGCAGTGGTTTGTGCATTTTGGGACATTTTCTTTTGAATATAAATCACTTCTGTCTCGATCTCCAAACGAGGAAAAATCGGTGTCCCTTTAGCGACAACTTTGACCCCAGTTGGGAATTCCCCAAAATGGATATTTTCCATATTCATCGTATCAGGATCTAAGCCTAATTGTTCGAAGATTTTCCCTGGCGTCTCAGTCATTACCGGCTGTAATAAAATCGCTGCGATGCGCAAGCTTTCCGCTAAATGCACCATGACGCTATCTAGTTCGTTTTTCTTCTCTTCATCTTTGGCTAAAACCCAAGGTTGTGTTTCATCGATATATTTATTGGCTCTGGAAATCAAGGTCCACACTTCGGAAATCGCAGTGTTAAACTCCATTTTTTCCATTGCTTCATGATATTTTCCAATCACATTAGCAGCAGTTGTGGATAATTCGCTGTCAAATGGCGTCACTTTAGACGCATAAGTCGGTACTTGACCTTCACAATATTTATTGATCATCGCGATGGTCCTATTTAATAAATTACCTAAGTCGTTGGCTAAATCATAATTCAAACGAGAAACAAAGTCTTCCGGCGTAAAGACACCATCACTGCCGAATGGAATCGCGCGTAGTAAATAATAACGCAAAGCATCCAAGCCATAACGTTCCACTAGCATTTCAGGATAAACTACATTGCCTTTTGATTTAGACATTTTACCGTCTTTCATCAATAACCAGCCATGACCAAAAATCTTTTTCGGTAATGGTAAATCAAGCGCCATCAACATGATCGGCCAGTAAATCGTATGGAAACGAACGATTTCTTTTCCGACCATATGGACATCTGCCGGCCAGTATTTTTGGAATAAGCTATCATCTTCTGAACCATAGCCTAAAGCTGTGATATAATTCGACAACGCATCGATCCAAACATAAACCACATGTTTAGGATCTTTTGTTAGAGGAATCCCCCATGAGAACGTCGTACGTGATACAGCCAAATCTTCCAGGCCTGGTTTGATAAAGTTATTGATCATTTCATTCTTACGAGATTCCGGTTGGATAAATTCTGGATGTTCATTGTAATACTCAAGTAAACGATCCGCATATTTACTCATACGGAAGAAATAAGACTCTTCTTTGACTAGCTCAACTTCATGACCACTCGGTGCTTTACCGCCGATGACTTTGCCTTCTTCATCACGATACACTTCCGCTAATTGCGTTTCTGTAAAGTATTCTTCATCAGAAACAGAATACCAACCTTCGTATTCACCAAGATAAATATCGCCTTGTTCTAATAATTGATCGAAAATCTGTTGTACCGCTTTTTTATGGTAATCATCTGTTGTTCGAATAAATTTGTCATAACTGATATCAAGGGTTTTCCATAGTTTTTGAACATCAGCCGCCATTTTATCGACATATTCTTTCGGGGTAACGCCTAGTTCTGATGCTTTATTTTCAATTTTTTGTCCATGCTCATCCACACCTGTTAAGTAAAATACGTCAAAGCCCATCAAGCGTTTGTAACGGGCCATCGCATCACAGGCAATCGTTGTATATGAATTACCGATATGTAGTTGTCCGCTTGGATAATAGATCGGGGTGGTGATATAAAATGTTTCTTTTTCTGACATACAGAAACATCCTCCTTTAGCATTCTCTTGAATTTACTCCTAAACAGTATACCATACTTGGCTTTATTGAACTAGAAATCCTTGTGCTTTCTCCATATAAAAAGCATCAAATCATTCTTTTTTGAAAAAAATGACCTGATACTTTTACAAGAATTTTGTTATGAGCGGATCACACCGTCTTTTACAGCTGCTTCCACAACTTTTCGAATGATGATCTCAACCAAATCCGGATTGAATGGAGATGGAATAATATAATCACTGGTCAATTCAGATTCAGGAATAATTTCAGCAATTGCTTGGGCTGCTGCCAACTTCATATTTTCAGTTATCTTAGTCGCTCCAGCTACAAAAGCGCCCTTGAACAGTCCCGGAAAAGCCAGTACATTATTGATTTGATTGGGATGATCTGAACGACCTGTGCCGACTACAGCAGCTCCAGCTTCGATTGCATCCTGATAATCGATTTCTGATTCCGGGTTTGCCATTGGAAACACGATCGCTCCTTTATTCATTGAAGCAACCATTTCTTTTGTTACAAGCTTCGGCGCAGAAACACCGATAAAAACATCTGCTCCGACCATCGCTTCAGCCATCGTTCCTTGAAAATCTGCTACATTTGTAATTGCAGCAATTTCTTGCTCTAAGAAATCTAATGATCGTTCAGACTTTTTGCTTAACGCTCCGTCAATGTTAAAGGCAATCATATTTTTGACTCCAAAATGATGCAGCATTTTGATGATCGCGCTACCGGCCGCTCCAGTACCTGAGATAACGACCTTGATCTCATCTACTTTTTTATGGACGATTTTCAGTGCATTGATTAGAGCTGCAATCGTTACGATCGCCGTGCCATGCTGGTCATCATGAAAAACCGGAATATCTAATTCCTCGATCAAAGCTCGTTCAATTTCAACACAGCGTGGAGCAGAGATATCTTCCAGATTGATCCCGCCAAACGTTGGCGCCATTGCTTTAATGATTTGAATGATTTCTTTAGGATCTTTCGTGTCCAAACAAATCGGGATCGCATCGATATCCGCAAACTCTTTGAACAGCAATGCTTTACCTTCCATAACAGGCAACGCAGCTTTTGGTCCAATATCCCCTAATCCCAGCACAGCTGTTCCATCTGTCACTACTGCAACGGTATTTCCTTTCCAAGTGTAGTCGTAGATTTTGTCAGGCGTTTCATGAATTTGTCTGCAAGGCTCTGCTACACCTGGTGTATAAGCTAGAGACAGGTCTTCTTTCGTTTTCACTTTCGCTTTCGAATGAATATCGATTTTTCCACGCCATTCTTCATGTGCTTTCAATGCTTTTTCATAAATCGTTGTCATTTATTTTTTCTCCTTTCAAATCCATACAAGCAAACATTAGAAGTTATTTCCCAACATATGTTCCGGCCTTACCCACTGATCATATTCTGTTTCTGTCACCAAACCTGTCGATAGTGCCGCTTGTTTTAGCGTGACATTTTCTGCAAAAGCCTTTTTAGCAATCTTAGCACCATTATCATAGCCAATATACGGATTCAATGCAGTGACTAACATCAGTGACTGTTCGACATATTGATTCATCTTTTCCTGATTTGCCTGAATCCCACTTAAGCAATGCTCATTGAATGAACGTAAGCCATCCGTTAAAAGCTCAATGCTTTGAATCAAATTATACGCTAATACCGGCATGTATACATTCAATTCAAAATTTCCCTGTGATGCGCCAATACCGATCGTTGTATCATTTCCCATCACCTGAATGGCGATCATAGTCAATGCTTCGGCTTGTGTTGGGTTGACTTTTCCCGGCATGATCGAACTGCCTGGCTCATTTGCCGGAATCGTGATTTCTCCCAGTCCACTTCTCGGACCACTCGCCATCCAGCGGATATCATTTGCCATTTTCATAGCATTTGTTGCTAATGCCTTTAATGCGCCAGAGGTGAATACTACAGCATCCTTGTTTGCAAGCGCATGGAATTTATTTGAGTTAGCTGAAAACTGACTCTGTGTCTCTTCATTTAGGCTTGCAATAAAAAAATCGACATATTCCTTTGAAGCATTCAACCCAGTGCCAACTGCTGTTCCACCGATGGCTAATTGCTTCAACTCAGTCAAACTTAGCTCGATCATTTGTTTGGTATGCTCAAAACTAGAACGCCAGCCACTTACCTCTTGCGCAAATGTGATCGGGGTTGCATCCTGTAAATGAGTACGGCCGATTTTAATGACATCAGCATTTGCTGTTTCTAATCTGTTCAATGTATCTATCACCTGTTCTAACACAGGAAACAGTTCTCTTTGGATCAGCACAGTTGCAGCAATATGGATCGCTGTCGGAAACACATCATTGGAACTTTGAGACATATTCACATGATCATTTGGATGAACGTGGATACCTTCTTTCTCACACAAATGAGCGATCACTTCGTTCACATTCATATTTGTCTGCGTTCCGCTTCCCGTTTGCCAAAGCGACAATGGAAAATGTTCATCAACTGCCCCAGCAATGATATGATCTGCTGACTGCTGGATAGCCTGACTAATTGCTGTATCAAGCTTACCGGTAGCTTCGTTGGCTTTCGCCGCATGTTTTTTAACTATAGCTAACGCCTTGATCAGGGGCAGAGGCATTTTTTCAGCCCCGATATTAAAATTTTGACGGCTGCGTTGTGTTTGTGCGCCCCAAAGTGCTGTGTTCGGCACTTGGATTTCTCCCATAGAATCGTTTTCGATCCGATAGCTCATGATACCTGATCCTCTCCTTTATCTCCTCAGTTACTACAACTATACTGTAGTTCAACCTTTTTTTAAAATAAAATTTGTAACATTTCCTACCTGAATGTTTCTATCGTTCGTCCTTTGCCCATCTTTCGAAACAAAAATAGGGTAAAGCCAACTATTGTCATTTGCTTTACCCTAGCTCTTTATCTATTTCTCTGTTTTATGCTCATTGCTGTGCGCATAACCATACGTAAAGTAGATCACTACGCCTAACACTAACGCAATAGCAAATGCTTTCCAAGTGGCCGCCTGCAGCTGTAGCATCAGACCAATACTGACGATCACCAATAAAATTGGTAAAAACGGAACAAAAGGAATTTTAAATTCCCCTGGTTTAGGATCGCCATCTGTTTTTCTTAAACGAATGATCCCGATCGCCATCACGATCAAATACATCAATGTCACGATATTTGTCAGTTCCGCCAATAATTCCATTGGCACGAACCCAGCAAATAACATCGTGCAAATCCCTGCAACATATGTGGCATTTTTCGGCGTACGATTCTTTTCGTCGATCTTGCTCATAAATTTCGGCAAAAGCCCATCTTTACTGATCGCATAAATGATCCGCGCCAAACTGTACATCATCGAAATCGTCACCGTTAAAAGTGTTAAGATCGCACCAACTGAGATTACACCAGCAACACCATCCTGCTGCACAAAACGCATCGCAAAAGCCACTGGATCTTTTACACCAAGCGCATCAAAAGGCACGATACCAGTTAAGATCAATGTAACGATCACATATAAAACTGCAGTAATCAAAATCGAGCCGATGATCCCTCTAGGAATATCTTTTTGCGGATTTTTGACCTCTTCTGCAGTCATACTCACTGCGTCAAAACCTAAGAAAGCAAAGAAAACCACTGCGGCACCACTGATCACGCCTGAAAAACCAAACGGCATAAACGGCTGCCAATTATCCGGTTTTACATAAAAAATCCCAACAATTAAAAATAAAGCAATAATACCAAATTTTACAAAAACCATCACATTATTTAAACGCAAAGCGGTTTTAGCCTCTAAAGACACCCAGAACATCACAGCTAAAAGAACTAGCATCGCGACCAAATCAACGTATGTGCCATTCGCTGGATTATACGCACCGCTCAAAGCCTTAGGTAAATGAATCCCCAAACTGTTCAAAAAACCATGAACATAGCCGGACCAGCCGGAAGCCACAGACGAAACGGCTAAGAAAAATTCACAAATCACCAGCCAACCCGTCATCCAGGCAACAAACTCTCCAAAAACCACATACATATAGGCATAAGGTCCGCCAATCACCGGAATCCGTGAAGCAAACTCCGCATAACATAACCCTGCCAAAATGATTGCACCTGCTGCTACTAAAAACGATAAAGACAAGGCCGGACCAGCATCTCTTTGAGCTGCTACCCCAGTCACCACAAAAATTCCCGTTCCAACGATCGCACCGATTCCTAACATGATCAAATCCATCGTTTTTAGATCTTTCTTCATTCCACTCGGCTCAGTAGATAGATCCTCCAATGATTTTTTTCTAAACATCGACATTTCATTTCCTCCAATAAATTCAACTAACCATTATTCTTAGATAAATAATTGCATTTAATTCATAAAAATAAGCGTAAATAGACAATTTACGCTTTCATATACCCTAAAAGAATACCACCGACGATCACTAATAAGCAACCAAAAAACACATATCTCATTTCCTTCTTAGTTTTGCTTTCACCAAGAATGAAAATACCGCCTAATGTTGAAATGATAATGCCCATTTGAGAAAGAGAGAAACTGATAGCTAAACCAATCTGGCGCATCGTCAGAAGCATACAAATATTCCCTAGACCCCATAAAAGCCCGCAGCTCATATTGAACCAAACATAGCGATCCACCTTGATTTTCTTGAATGCAAAGAAACTAGCACCAATCAACATACCAATACTTTGCGGTAAAATAATGCCCATTGGATCGAGTCCAAACGCATTGATAATGATCGTATAGGCACCATACCCTACTGTTGAAGCAATCAATGCACGAAAACCTTTGTTAAAATCAAGCATAGAATTTGTGGTCTTGACCGAGCTTTCATCGTCCTGACGAGCAGTCAAATACGCACCTAACACCAACAAAGCCAACGCAATAAAACCTAAGAAACAGTCTCTACTCCCGTGCCACTCATGAAAAAAGACTGCTCCGGCAATCGTATTGACGATCAGTTGCATGCCTGTAGAAACAGGTAATCCAACAGATACTCCTAAATATTTCATTCCATGAAATTGCTGATTTTGTCCAACGCTCCAAAACAAACCAGATAAAATACCAATGAGGATCATTTGACCTGTAATAGCCGGCTGAACCACAAAATAGACACCTAATGAAAAGATCAACGCTCCAATCGTCATCCCAAGCGTTTGCTGATTCGCACTGCCACCGATCTTTCCACTGACTAAACCAATACTGCCCCAGGCAAACATTGGAATCAACGCAATCAAAATATTCATAATAAACTCCTATTCAATAAAGTAGATATCTCAGTCTAACAATAAAAACGTTTCCGATACAACCATAATAAAGAAAAAAGTTTAAAAGAATTTCTCTCATTTTCCCAAAATCAAAAAAAGAAGCCGACCGAATTCATCCGTTGACTTCTTTTCTTTATCGTCTCTCTTTAAAATAACTCAAAAATGGAAAGAGCAATTTCATCGTTGTTCCTTCACCTTCTATAGATTCCACCGATAGTTGATGACCTAATTTATCCGCTAAACTCTTTGCTAAATATAAGCCTAAACCCGTGGAATGCTGCTCACTCGTTCGGCCATTTTCACCCGTAAAGCCTTTGTCAAAAATCCGTCCTTGGTCTTCTTTAGGAATCCCAACGCCCGTATCTTTCAATTGTAACCAAGCGCCTTCTTTTGTACGTGAAAAAGTAACAGTGATGTCTCCTCCAGCTGGCGTATATTTGATTGCATTGCTTACCAATTGTTTAAAGATAAACGCTACCCATTTTGCATCCGTCAACACAAGTTGATCCGTTCCTTCAATTGAAAAATGTAGATTCTTTTGAATAAAATAACTTCCCTGTGTCCGAATGACAGATTGAACGATCTCTTTCAACGAATATTCCTGAATAAGATAATCTCTGGAAAAACTATCCAAACGGGCATAATAAAGGACTTGCTCCACATATTCATCGATCTTAGTCAGTTCATTTTCTACCAAATAATATTTTTTCTCTGGAATATCATCTTCCAGAGACTGTAAAATCAAGTTCACTGCAGCCAATGGTACTTTGATTTCATGCACCCACGAATCAATATAATCTTTTTGATCCTGTTGATTATTGATCGCCTGCTGCATCACTTGTTGATGCTCGACCAATAACCCGTTGATATATTCTTGAACGAGCTTTTCTTCCGCCCTTGAAGCCTCACTTAGATAATGCTGTAAAGAAGGCGGATGCTCTGTTGTATCCAGCGAGCGCCACCAACGTTTTTTTAATGAATAATCGATCGTTAAAAAGAGCAGTAAAAATAGACCTTCTAATAAGACTAAATAACCAATGATCGAAAAATTCACCGCAATATCTGGCGATAACCACAGAATAAAACAGGTCAATGCAATAAATGTCAGCCAGCCAACGAGTAAAAGCCAGTGATCCTTTAAATAATTACGAATCGTCATGCGTCTCTCCTATCTACGGTACAATGTACCCTTGACCAACTTTGGTTTCGATATAGCCTTCCAATCCAGCCTGTTCGATTTTCTTCCGTAAGCGATTGATATTGACTGTTAAAGTGTTGTCATCAACAAAGCGTTCATCTTCCCATAACGCGCGCAGTAGCTTTTCTCTAGTCAAAATTTTCCCATGCTTCTTCATCAAAATATAAAGCAAGCGATACTCATTTTTACTAAGATCGATGTTTTCACCGTTGATCTCCATACTGCCATTATCTACATTCAACGTGATGCCGTTATGAGACATGATCTCACTGCCGACCTCAGAATAATTATACGATCTCCGTAGCAAAGCGTTGATCTTTGCAACCAAAACATCTAATTGAAATGGTTTTGTCACAAAATCATCAGCCCCCATATTCATCGCCATGATCATATCCATATTCGTATTACGACTCGAAATAAAAATAATAGGCACTTTAGAAATTTCACGAATCTTTTGACACCAATAATAACCATCAAATACAGGTAAGTTGATATCCAGTAAAACCAACTGTGGATCTTCCTGCTGAAAATCCTCTAAAACAGTATTAAAATTAGTCACTCCGAATGTATCAAACTGCCATTTTTGCAGCTCTTCACGAATCAAGTCGCGAATCGTCGTTTCATCTTCTACAATCATGATCTTTGCCATCCATTTTCCCTCCACTTGTTTCTTCTATTGTACCTTATCAGAAAATGTCCGTCATTTATATAGGACTTTTAGCCGAGATAAAAAAGATAAAATTAACAAATTCGTTTTTCTTTTATAAAATACCATAATGTAATTTTTGTCTATTTTTTCCGTACCGTTTTTCTACATCACATTATTAGGACAGCTTTTTATGATAACCTGACTTACAGATAGAGTGGAAAGGAGTCTTTTATATGAAAAAGAAATTATACTATTCCCGTGTGCTATTTTTGACAATAGTGACTGCAGCGGTTACGTTAACAGCCTGCACAGCAAAGGAAGAATCAACGAAAGAGAAGACAAAAAATTCGGAAGCCTCATTAAAAATCAACGCTACGAGCAGTTCATCAAAGGGTAAATCGTCACCTAGCTCAACAAAAAGTGAAGGAAAAACAGGAACCGTCACTTATACAGCCGAGCTGGGCAGTAAAGAAGATAAAATGGAAAAAAAAGTAACCTATGAAAATGGAAAAATAATTGCCGAAGAAACGACCGAAGCTATTCCTTACGCTGGGTTTGGTATCAAAGATAAAACAGAAGCCGAATCCTTGATTTCTCAGAAACAAAAAGAGCTGGAAGATGTTGAGGGGGTCAGCTATTCTGTAGAGTATCAAGAAGAACGAGCCATTGAATCCTATAAAATAGACTTCACTAAGGTAGATCGAAAAAAAATAGGCTTTTTATCTGCACTCGCTGATCTTTCGACGGTAGATGAAGTGGAAAAACTGTTGCTTGAGATGGGGTATAAAAAAATAGAGGCTTAACATCAACACGCAAATCCTACGCGTAACGTTAAGCACCATGCATCAATTCTTAATAATCGTTATCACTTGATTCTATATAGCCCATAAGTTACGAGACTGTCCCAAAATCTGTAATACGATCATGACCGGCATATATAGAATTAAGTTTTAACCATCCTCAACGCTCCAAATACTAGGTAACCCCTTTTCCTTTTTGAATAGACACATTCTTTTGTAATCCTTGGCGATGTTAAAATTCGTAGATCATAATAATTTCTCCATCCTCATCTCTTTCGCTAGTATCTTTAAAACCAAATGATTCATATAATTTTATTGCAACTACATTTTCTTCCTCTACACCCAAAGCGACCTTATTTGCTATGCCTAGGGATTTTCCTTTTATCTCTTCCACTACGACTCCTAGGGCTTGTTTTCCTATCCCTTTTCCTTGAAAAAGTTCGCTTATAAAAAAGTGCCATAAATTAAACATATTATCACTCTCATCAAATATGATTGACGCATAGCCAACTAATGTATTATCCATGTAAATTCCAAAAGCTACTGTATTGTCTTTATTTACATAAGCATAAGCTAAACTTTTACAAGAGCTTGCAACAAATGTCTGCTGTTCTTCTTTTATTTTAAGGTTTAAAACGGCCTCAATATTATCATTGGTTACTTCTCTTAGTGAAATCATCAAATTAGTCCCCTTCTTTTCTTTGTATTTATCCGTGTCAATCTTTTCATGAATTCTATAAATAGCGTTTATTGAACCCTTTATAGCATCTACAGGCTCTACCTTCAACCATATATCCCCTTTACTCCAACTTCCCAATAGGTTACTAGAAAAATTTGACACGCGTAAAGAAAAATCAGTAAGTAAAAATTGAAAGATTTCTTTTCTAGTATTGAGCTCGTTTTACTTTTTATAAACAATAACCTCAATTTCAATATCCGCGCCTAATGGTAATTCTAAAACTGCGACACACGTTCTAGCTGGAAAAGGTTCTTTAAACATCGTTTTATAGATCTCATTCATCGCCTCAAAATTGTTCATTTGCGTTAGATAGACATTGACTTTCACAACATCATCTAAACTAACATTGGCCGTTTTCATGACTTCTTGTAAATTGACAAAACACTGTTTTGTTTGTTCTTCAATACTCCCTGTTTCTTCAATATAATTAGTACTATTTTTAGCAACCTGACCTGAGAAAAACAGATAATTACCCGCATCGATTGCATGGGAATAAGGACCAGACACCGATACGTTTTCTCCTGTATAGCTTTTTCTTTTCATAATAATTATTGCTCCCTCCAATTATTTTTTTTAGTACAACCAAATAGTTCACGTTTTATTTAGTCTAACATAGTATTACAAAGTTGCTACACAGTTTACATTTATAGTGAACTTACTGGAAATTTTTGCCACATGTTGATTTCTTTTTTAGATTTTGACGGCATTGAATAATGAGTAAATTGGTTCGTAATTATCCTAATATACGTTTCTTGCGTTGAATCTCCAGACCATAAATACCGTCCTAATAAAAAAGAAAAAGCTATCTCTTCCCAATTATCGTAATTTTCTTTAAGCTGATGAGAGAACTTTTCTAAATAGTACCAAGTTTCTTCTTCTGACAAATAGCCCAAATTATAGCAAACTCGTGCCACATTAGCACCTCTTAGTGCATCCCAAGCTAAGATTCCTTTACAATTATAAATAGCATTTTCATCTATTTTTCTAAGCTCTCCATTATCATTATATACCTGGATATCATTTGCAGCAGTAATCAACCGAGCAAGATGGCTATCGACCACATGCCTCGAATCTAATTGGCTCAAAGTGCTACTTAAATCTATTTCCTTTCGATGACCAGAATCAAATAACCAATCAAGTGTATCTATCGTCGTTTGATGATTAGTGATCGACCAATCTCTTTTAAATACCTGTCTTCGAATCAATTTAAGAAATGGTTTTTCCAAATCAAAGCTTTTTAAACATATCATTGTCGGGTATGGATCATGACTATAAATCGATGCTGCAGCTAAATATTTTTGCTTATCAGCTGGTGCCTCATTAGCTTTCACAAAAGAATCTATTTTCTTATCAGTAACAAATTTATAATATAGCCAATAAATAAAGACAAGCCCAACCAACATTAAAAGGATCACTCCGACATAACCTACTAAGCTTTCTCCATCGGTGCGTGAAAACAATCTACTCAACAATCTACTTAGTACTCTACTCATTCTATAAACTCCTATCATTTTTCATTTTACTTCATTAATCGCAAGTAACTTCGTCTATTTAATAACTAAATAGACTATAAAAAAATTCCTTACTCCTTTCTCTTTTTTATTAACTATACAGAAGCATATCATTAAATGGAAGAGTCTTTTTTCATTTTTTTATATAAACAACTAGTTGTATAAAATCCTATAAAATCTCATTTTATAGCTTAAAATATTCTTTTTTTACCAAAAATATTGCATCATATTTTTTCCTTTTTTATCAATTATCATTATTTATTATGACAACTTAAACAAAAGGAAGAGACCTAAATATAACACTACAGATCAAGACTTGCTTCCTTGAAAACGAATAAACACTAGAATTGATTTAATCATCGTCCTTTCTTATTTTTCGAATTGACTATTTCAAATCTTTATATCGCTAAAAAAGACAAATGTATGATTCAACAGTAATAAATAGAGGATAACTTTCTACAAGATAATCTTTTTAATTTTTCTCATCACTATACCTCGTTTTCATTAATACAAAAATATTACCGCCTGATATTTGGATAAACTGATCACGAAAAAAAAGCGAAACAACACTAAAAACCAGTGTTGTTTCGCACTCAAATTTGATGCTATTGTTTGACTTTGTTTTTTGGCAATAAAAGACAGCCTAACAAACCAGCGATTATTGCTGTAATGATGATACAAATGATTCGATCGATCCAAATATTGGTTGGAAACTTCTGAAAAAAAGCCAATGCCCGATTTCCAACACTGATCGATAGATAGATGATAACTAGATAAGATATAACTTCTCTTGCACGACTCATTTCTGCCCCTTCTTTCTCTCAGTACATTTATACTAACATACGGAAGGTGAGCAAACTACTTACAAAAGATTCAATAACCTTACATCTATGAAAGCTACATTTGAATCACAAAGGGACTTTCATAACAAGCATAAAAACTTTTTTATTAGATGATAATTCTTTCTGTATCAAAATAAATCGAAAAGCACATTCGCTCCCCTTCTAACTCTTTGAATGAAAAATTCCATCCTTGTTTATCCAAGATTTGCTTCACTATAAATAATCCTAAGCCTGATCCTCCAGTTTCTCGATTTCGGCTGAAATCAGGACGATAAAATGGCTCGAAGATTTGGCTTAATTCAGCTTTAGACAAAGCCTTCACTGCTTGATTTTCGATCACTAACGTATGCTGATCCAAAAATAAATCGATTTGACCGTTCGCCTTCGTATAGCGAAAAGCATTACTCAAAAGATTATTGACCACCTTGCCGATCTCATCTTTATTTCCTTCGATCAGACATTCTTCCAAATGTATAACAAGTTCTACCTGATTGATTTCTGCAAGTAATCGATACGTTTTAAGCTTATCTTCAATGACCTCTCTTAGTGAAAAAACTTCCTGATTCGTTTCCTCCAAAGAAAACATATCCAACTTTGAAACTGTCAAAACATTTTGGATCATGTCTGCTTGCTGCTGCAAAATCTCTTTACATACTGCTAGGTAATGCTCGCGATCCTTAAATTTCCCCACATTATAGATCATACCGTCAATGATTCCCATCAATGAGGCGACCGGTGTTTTTAATTCATGCGAGGTCACACGCATAAACTCAGCTTTTGAACGTTCGATCCCTTCTACTTTAGCCACTTCAGCTTTTAAGGCATCGATCGTCGTCAGCAACGTTTGATCCAGTTGATTAATGTCTTGAGCGAGCAAAGCCAGCTCATCTTTTCCTTTGATTTCACATTTGATCGTATGATCCAAACTTAACATTTGATTGGTCGCCATAGATATCTGCTTGATTCGCTTCGTTGAAAAACGACTATAAAAATACGCAGCAATTCCGCCAATCAAAAAATCGATCACTAAAAGAAATGGATAGATCTGCAGTAATACTGCGCTAGCATCTGATATTGGTTGTAACGAATACAGGCCCGTCAAGAGATATTCTATTCCACGATTATCTTTGATCGTACTTGTCAATTCTTTTCCTCTATCCAATTCTGATAATTCCACATTCATCACGTCAGAGGAATCTAAGATCTTCGTTTCTCCTTGATCGCCTAATCTAATATTAAGTGAATTACTTCCCTCACCTAAATACGGATGAACGATCTTTCCATCTAGATCCGATAAAATCAGGGTGATTGCTTCTTGCCCTTCAAATAATTGTTTATCTATTCTCCCTTTGATTTCCTCTAAAGGCTTCTTATCCAAATCATCCGTTATCTTATTAAATTCTCTCTCTACTGTATTCAGTTTCGTATATTCATAATAAATCGGCATCACAAAATACAAAATCACTAATGAAACCGTCGTTACTGTAAAAATCACAGAAATCGAAAACAAGAAATTCTTCCACATGATTTTCATTTCAAGACCTCGATTTTATAGCCCATTCCTTTGATCGTTTGAATGGATAATAACGGTAATTTCTTTCGCAAATTTTTCATATGATTGTCCAGTATCCGACTATCTAAATAATCATCATAGCCCCATACTTGATAAACCAATTGTTCTCGAGTCACAAGATTACCTGCTCTTTTTGCTAAAACAGCTAAAATTTCATACTCTTTTTTCGTCAACTGTATTTCTTCTTCTTCATACGTCACTAGACAATCATCGAGATCAATCAAATAGCCATTGGTCTCGATTTGTGTACTTGGTCTGCTCATTCTTAATACATTTTCTACACGCTTCATCAAAATGACTGGTGAAAAAGGCTTCACAATATAATCACTAATCAAATGATTGAAACTGACCAACTGAGTATATTCATCATCGATCGCTGTCAGCATAATAACTGGAACGTCTGATGTCTCACGAACTTTTTTCAAAATATCGACTCCGCTCATCGAAGGAAGCATGATATCCAGCAAAAGTAAATCAAAATGCTGCAGTTCAAATTCCTCTAATGCTTCTTCTCCATCTTTTACAGAAACAACCTCATATTTTTTTTCTATTAGAAATTCTGTTACGACTTGATTGATCATTTCATCATCTTCAACGACTAGAATTTTTACCATGTTTACAACTCCTTATTCAAAGCGTAATGCTTCGATTGGATCCAGCTTCGATGCTTTCATCGCTGGCAATAATCCAAAGATAATTCCAATTATACAACAAAACGCAAGACTGGCAACGACTGAAATAATTGAAACGATATACGGATATTCCAACACTCTAGTTATTACAAAACCACCGAACAAACCGATCAACACACCTAAAATCCCACCTAGTAAAGTGATAACTACTGCCTCGACAAGAAATTGTTTTAAAATGACTTTCCTTCTTGCTCCCAAAGCTTTTTTTACACCGATTTCTCGTGTCCGCTCAGTCACTGATACCAGCATAATATTCATTACTCCGATTCCGCCAACTAAAAGAGAAATACTGGCGATCCCTGCTAAAAGAATAAAGTTGGATTGATTGAACTGTTCAAGGCTTTTCTGAAGTTCTTCCATATTCCTCACGCCATAAACATAATCAGATTTGGGAATTTCTTTATTTAAGACTTCCGCAACTTTGCTCGCTGCAATTTGTAGTTTATCTGTATCTGTTGATTGAATGATTACTTTCGGCGCGATATCGATTTCTGAAAAAATCTTATAAGCCTGTTCTAATGGGATGTATGCTTCTTTTTCGACAAAGCTATATGGACTGCTGTCCTCTTCTTCAGCTTTGAAAACACCTTTGACTTCAAACGGCACTCCTTTGACCTCTACATATTGACCGATCCCATCTTGCCCTTTAAATAGTTCCTCATACAAGGTTTGATCCAAATAAATGATTTGCTTATTTTCTTTAAACGCCTTTGAATCAAAGCCCTCTCCTTTTAAGATTTTCAACCTTTTCAATTTATCGATATTTGGTGTTACAGCGGATACTTTGCTTTGAGTTTTGCTTGCCTGATGGTAAACATTCGCTTCCGTTTGATACGCTAATCCTGCATCGATCACGTCTGGAACCTGTCTCACTTTTTTCAGCTGTTCCTCACCGATTTCCGGTAAATAGCTTGGTTTATGTTCTTCCTTTCCAGAGCGAAGAGACGGATCGAATGAGCTTTTTTTGTCATATTCCACTTCCATCGTGTTGTTACTGCCGCCGATCATTTCTTTTTTCATATTTGCTGTATTGCCCTCAATGATACTAAAAATAGAGATGATCGCTGCGATACCGATGATCACACCAAGCATTGTCAAAATCGAACGCATTTTATGTGCCAATATGGATTGGATAGCAACGCCTATTTCCTCCATTACACCATCACCTCTTTTTGTTCCGAAGTGTCACTTGTGATATTGCCATCGCGTAAAACGACCGTTCTTTCACATAGCTCGGCGATCTCTGGCTCATGAGTGATCAAGACGATCGTTTTTCCTTCCAAATGAAACTTTTTAAATAGCTCCATGATCTGAACACTCGTTTTTGTATCTAATGCCCCAGTCGGTTCATCTCCTAGGATAAAACTTGGATTTGTCACTAATGCTCTGGCAATCGCTACACGTTGTTTTTGTCCTCCGGATAGTTCCATTGGTTTGAACTCACTTCTCTCCTTTAGACCGACCAAATCAAGCATTTTCAATGCACGTTCGCGCCGTTCCTGTTTGCTGACTTTACTGTAAGTCAACGGCAGCTCTACATTTTGACAGGCGGTCAATTTAGGCATCAAATTAAAATTTTGAAACACAAAGCCGATTTTCTGATTTCTTAAATCGGCTAGCTCATTATCAGATAAAGTGCTGACACCTACATTTTCGATTTCATACTCGCCGCTTGTTGCTTTGTCTAAACAACCAATGATGTTCATCAACGTGGATTTGCCAGAACCAGAAGGTCCCATAATAGCAACAAATTCTCCTTCGTCTACTTCTAAGTCGATTCCCTTCAGTACTGGAATTTCTGTTTGCCCTTGCCAGTAGGATTTTTTGATTTGTTTAAGGCTTAACATCTTCACCTACCTCCATTCCATCTTTCATGCCAGCTTTTGGTAGTGCGATCTTATCCGTTTGCGCAAGCCCTTCATTGACGAACACTAAATTTTCACCAACTGGTGTTCCTTTGATTTCATGGCGTTTGATTTTATTATTGTCGATTTTCCACACGTATTGTTTATCATCTTGTGAGAGAATATATTGTTTATTTAAAATAATTTTGTCGCTTTCAAATTCTTTTGGTAATACTTTTACATAAACATGGGAACCAATGATCGGCATTTGATCAGCTTGTTCGATCAGGACTTTGTATGGAAATTTGGATAAGTTGGGATCTTCGTCTTGTTTCTTGTCATTTCCAGCTTCATCTGAGCTTAAATTAGCAACCTGAACAATTTTTCCCTGCCATTTTTTCTCTTTATTTTTTCTATCGATCAATTCTACCGGTTGATTTAGTGAGACTTTTTCTCTATCAAATTCATTGATATCACCGTTGACAAACAGATTCGAGTCGTCAATGATTTCCATAAAGCTTTCTTCCCGTTGTTTTTCTTTCGATTGATTGATCAAATCCATATTCAATGATTTGATCGTACCGGCATTATCTGCAACGATCGTATCTGCTCCTAATCTTTCTTGTTCATTGGTTTGCATCAATTGTGCTTTTTCCAATTCACTTTCTGCATTTTTCACTTCATTATCTCCCGTCAAGCCTTCTGTATAGGCTTGATCGACTTCACCTTCCAGTGTTTTGATTTCGCCTTTTAGCTCTTCTGTGTTTTCTTTATCATAATCCGCCTTCGCTTTGTTCAATTGCGCTACCTTTTTATTATAGGTTTCCCATTTGATCCCAGCACTGCTTCTTGCTACTTCAACGGCTCTGGCCTTAGCTTCTGCATCCAGTTCTGCTTCTTTTGTTTTCATTTGCTGATCTGTTTGATACGTAAATAATGCCTGTCCCTTTTCTACACGATCGCCTTCTTTGACTAAAACCTCTTTGATCGTTCCTTTGTCAGGATCGATTTTTATTTTATTGGTGTTGTTCGCTGTCACCTTACCAGCTAAAGTCAAATCACTCGCTTTACTTTCTTCGACTAACGCTTTAACACTCTTTTCTTCTACTCGATTTTCTGGATTAGAAGCATTTATATTTTGCTTCTCTGATGAGTTGAATGCATTCACTAGTATAAAAGTCACTAACGCTAGTATTATAATGGCAAAACCTATCAGTAGAAATTTTTTTCTATTCTTTTTTACTGCTGCTCTCATAGTTATTGTCTCCTTATTAAAAAGGGTTTCAAGAGAAGCTAATTTTTCCCCTTGAAACCTTCTCATTTTTCTATTTCAACTTATTCTGAATCTCCGTCTTCATTAACGGCATCTTCAAGTCCTGCTCCCTGGACTTTCATCCCATCTTTCATCGTAAACTCATCCATTTCTTCACCATCGACTGTGACTTTTTTCTTGCTTTGAACATTGTCTTTAAAATCTTGTTTCGATTTGTAGCCCTCTTCTTTCGTCTCTTTTTGATCGCATCCGGTCATTGCGCTCAAAGATAGTGCAATAGCCATCGCTAACATTATTTTCGTCATTTTTTTCATAGTAAATCTTTCCTTTCGTTCTATCCGTTAATTTGTATCGCTTTGATAAAACTTATTATAGACAAGCCATCTGTAGTTCCTCTAAAGCCTATCTGTTTTTTACCTATTTTTTTGCTGATAAAAAAAATAGGTAAAATTTTTAGCCTTAAATCAAGTTGGTTTTCAGTTTGCTTGAATGGAAGACAAAACTATGTTAAGGTTTTTGTAACGAATTAGTGACGAAAGAAGGGGTCTTATGTTTGTATTTATCGGATGTGCAGGCGGTGGAACGTCCAGTATGTTTTGCCAGCGAATCGTCAAAGCTTCTGAACATTCTACTTTAAAAACGAGTTTTGATGATCTTGAAAGTGTCATGCGGCACGAAAAAGAATTAGCAGCGGAGTCAGATATTATTTTTGCTTATGGTGGAATCAATGCGATTCGACCTCAGATCGTCTATGATTTCACTCAGTTGTTTGATGTTGTTCTGATTGCGCCGCAGGTCCGTTTTATGACGAAAGCCAAAAAAGAATTATTAGCAGATTATCCAATTGTTGTAAAAGACATTGATACTAGACTATTTGGTTTAATGGATGGAGAACGTGCTCTTGATGGTTTATTAGAGGAGTTGATCACGATTGATATCGAGCGTGGATATCAGTCTAAAAAATCAGTAAACAATAAAGCAAGTGACAAAAATATCGATATCTTTGTTTTAGGTGGAGATCGTAAAGAAGCTTTTTTTCAATCCTTTACAAATGCACTTAGAAATCTCGGGTTGGTTTTACTTGAGGAGAGCTACTCTTTAGAGCAATTATATACAGATCATAGCGAAAAAGAGTATGATATTCGTTTTCTCTATGGTAACTCAGCTTTGATTACTGAAGAAGAATTTCCTAAATTTGCCCGACGGATCGATGTCGTATTAGAAAAACCACTGTTGTACTCCAGTTTTGATAAAAAGCGGCAATGGTTGGAGGACTATCAAATCCCTTTGCTTTCTTTTGATCCCGTCGCATACACTAGAAATGAAGGGAAACAAGAATTAGAACGATTGCTACCAGAACTTCTCGATGTAAGTATTTATACAGAATTCTCAAAGGACTTTCTTGCACCTTCATTGGAACAAGTCACTCTCAAAAAAAGAAAAAAATTGGGTTGGTTTTCTTGGCGTTAATACCTCAAAAAGAAGAAAATAACAAACATATTCCAGTTTGATTGAAGCACTTTCATTTTGGCTTTAAGCCATATACATGCTTTCCAAGTATCTAAACATGCATAAAGGTATTTATTTTTTTTTAATAGAGTGAGATAAATTACAATAAAACTTAAAAAAAAGCAATGA
The DNA here is from genome assembly GCF_002197645.1 of Enterococcus wangshanyuanii. Classification (NCBI taxonomy): domain Bacteria; kingdom Bacillati; phylum Bacillota; class Bacilli; order Lactobacillales; family Enterococcaceae; genus Enterococcus; species Enterococcus wangshanyuanii. Next base: position 1,735,508 of record NZ_CP021874.1, read on the forward strand.
ATAGCCTTTTTTTTCCAACCCTTTATTGACCCTAAAAGGGTTTTCCTATAAAATGGAAAGTAGATAGAAACGAAGAGAATAAAAAAAGCACTTCACAATTTAGCTACCAACTAAATCATGAAGCCCTGAGCAGTCAGTGAACACCTGACCAATCAAGTTGCTTAAGCCAATAGTTATACATTGACATCTTCCATTTTACTCAATTTTGACAGAAATTTCTAGAGGTTTATACTAGTTTTTTCTGACTTAAAGATGTTTATGCTTATTTATTGACCTTACAACGATGTTGGATCTGTGTCCAACATCGTTTTTTTATGCCTTCGTTTCTATCTTAGAGAATTTCTACTTGCTTTTTTAAATCACCACATATCATTTGTCAACCAACCATTGACGAATAAAAGCTGATCCCAACCAGCTTTTCCCATTCTCCTGGACGATTTAATTCAGTAAGTAGCGTTCTCTTTTAAAAGCTAATGGTCAATTACTACTCCCAAGTATTCAATAAGAAAGTACAACAGAATTAACTTCGTAACCTTTTTCAATACTTCCTTTTATATACGACACTCGTTATTCGTACTTTCTTCATTGGTGACTATTAGTGTTGGAAATAAGCCTGATCCGCTTATTTCCAACTTTTTTATTCTATTTATGGTCAATGCTTTTTCTAGCAAGAAAGTACTTCATTATTTCTTAAGCAGATCACTCTGTTTTTTGAATCAGCCTCAACCAATTTTGAGCTTCTGTTTCGGTTGAGAAAATGTACAAGGTTCGCCATTTTCCTAATAACTCTTCTTGAATAAAGACTTTTTGACCCGCAGAAAATGCTGTAGACATTTCTTTTTGTAGATTTAATAGTGCAGTTTTATCCCCTTGCTTTTTTTGAGTAATCGCTTGAAATATGCGGCTTTGTTTTAAAAAGACTGCTTCCAGCTCTTTTGGTTCGCCGAAAACGCGGTGCATCGCTTCATAAGTAGTCAGCCAGACTGTCCCGCTCTTTTTGATTTCATAGGCTTCAAATTTTTTTCTTAACACAGCTTGGCGAATCGTGTTTCCTCCAGCAAGTCCCCATTTTTCAGCAGCTTCCGTAAATGTTAATACTTGATTCAAATCAATCATTTAGCTTATCCTTTCTGCCTTAGTCTCTTCATTGTATCATGTCATTTGATTGGAAAAAATAGTTTGAATCGAAATCTATCCGTTCTCTTTTTGAAAATGAGTAGTGATGAAATGAACGATTTTTCGTAATTGAGTGGAGTCAATACGATCTCGTTTGATCAAATAAAATTTTCTTTGGTAGCCAGAACTTAATGACTGCCAATGTATTTTTGGTGTGAGTGCTTTCTTCGATAAAATGGATTGGCCTATTCCTTTTTCTAAACAACGGACGATGATTTCATTGTTTTTGATAATCATTTTTTGCGGACTCAAATTATTTTCTAGAAAATAGCGCTCTGTATAATGATAAACACCAGAGCTTTCTTCCCTAACCAACCATAATTCACTTGATAAATCACCTGCATGGACTAATTCATCATTCAAAATTTCCTGACGGATCGCCGTTTCCGTGATCAAAGGCTTCTCAATAAAACCAAAATGCGCCTGATGTTTTTCGATTTTATCCAATACTACTTCTGAATTGTCCATCTCTAAAACAAATGAGACCTCAGGAAAATGCCGCACCAATTCCTTCATCAATTCTGGTAAATAATACACGGCAAATGTATTTGAAGCAATGATCTTACAGGTTTCTTTAGGAACGGATTGTGTTTTTAACGCTTGTAAGATATCCTCCCAATCATCAGCTAAGTTAAGCAAATGATGGTACAGAATCTCTGCCTGTTTTGTCGTAACCATCTCTTGGCGCCCACTTCGCACAAACAATTCCACATTCAATTCCTCTTCCAATTGCTTTATTTGATTAGAAACAGCTGGTTGGGAAATAAATAAAACTTCTGCTGCTTTTGAAAAATTTTTTGTTTCATAGACTGCACGGAATGTATTCAGTAATTTAAACATAGAATCCCCTTCCATTCATTTTAATTATAGATATTATTCTAACTATTTATTTCTCAAATGCAACTTATTTCGCTATACTAAATATAAAGATAAACAAAGAAAGAAGATGAATACATTAGTGAAAAATATGAACGCTTATTTAACAAAAACACTCACAATTCTACCAGGTCTGATCACCGCATTTATTGTGGCTGTGATCAGTAAAGGAATTGCGATTTGGCTGCCTTCATTAGGTGCAGCGACGATTGCAATTTTACTGGGCATCGTGTTAGGAAATACGTTTTTGAAAAATCCTGTATTAGAAAAAGGAACAAAGATAGCAGAAGGAAAGCTGCTGGAATTTTCAGTTGTTCTCTTAGGTGCGACCGTCACTTTTCAAACGATTGCCCATATTGGCATAAAAGGCGGCATCTTCGTCGTTTTACAAATGGGTCTTACCATCATCGCTACTTATATTCTTGGGAAAAAACTACTATTTTCAGATAACATGTCTCTACTGATGGCAGGTGGAAATGCGGTCTGTGGATCATCTGCGATTGCATCGATTGCTCCTTCGATCCATGCAAAAGAAGAAGAAAAAGGACAGATCATTACCTTGGTCAATTTATTAGGAACAATTTTAATGCTGCTTTTACCGCTGCTTGCTTCTATCCTTTATGGAACGGACTTATTAGCTAAAAGCGCTTTGGTTGGTGGTATTTTACAATCAGTTGGTCAGGTAGTCGCAAGTGCTAGTATGATCAATGCTGAGGTTGTTGAACTTGCCATGCTGTTCAAAATTATGCGTATCATGTTACTGGTTGTCATCGTCTATTTATTTGGAAAATTTAAAGAACATAAAACACCAACCGCTGAAACGGTCGGAACAACTACTACTGCATCCCAAAAAAAGGCTGGCTTGCCCTGGTATGTTGTTGGCTTCGTCTTATTTTGCATTATAAATAGTCTGATCCAGCTTCCTCCACAATTAAGTCAAACCGCTCACTTTTTTAGCGGTTGGTTTGAAATCACTGCTTTAGCTGCAATCGGATTACGTCTAGATTTTCAAAAGTTCTTTAAAGAAGGCAAACGTTTCTTGATTTATGGACTATCCGTTGGTGTCATTCAAGTCATTTTAGCCATTGGTCTGATCCGTTTATTCATTGCATGATCTAAAAAAAAGACTGCTCAGGTTATTCGTGAGCAGTCTTTTTCTTTAATCTTTTTCGTCTATTTTATTTGATTTGAATCCAGAATACGATTTGTTTCCACTCAGATTAAGGACAAACAAAACAATCACTAATGCTAAAATAGAAATAGACAATAGTAACGTTTGAACGGCATCTCCATGAATCACCATCAACTGACGCAAAATCGCTGTGATACAAATCAAAATCAAGTAACGGATCGGGATATGATGCCCTTCTTGAATATAACGAATCACCATCATGATAAATTCAAACAACATGAAAAATGCTACTACTTCCTGCATGACGACCGATAAATTTTTTGGTGTCATTGGTTTATTGATAAATGTACCAATATCGATCAGCTGACGGATCATAAATATCAAAATAAGAACGGCCAGCATTCCTAAAACAATATCCAGAACCACGTTAACGTATTTTTTCATTATTCCAAACCTTTGATCTTCTTTCATATTTTCCCCCTTTTAATTGATGCAGTAGATTCATTAATTAAACCTTCTCACTACATTTCATTATAAAACTAATATATCATTTTTTTTACACGATGTAAAAATCTAAATCTGAAAAAATAGACACATTTCCTGATCATAGTTACTCAGACCTAGAAGAAAATGCAACTTAAGCCCCCGTTGTTTTGGCTATATCTATGATATGGTTATTTATAGAACTAGGAGGTAACTATTATGGAAAAAAAACTTACATCGTTCCATCTAAAAATGATTGCAATCATTGCTATGCTGCTCAACCATATCGGTAGCGGCTTTCAGTTGTATCAGTATTCAACTGGACTTTTCTTTTTTACTGAATTGATTGGAAAACTTACTTTTCCGATCATGGCTTATTTGTTAGTGGAAGGATTCCATTACAGCAGGAACCTTAAAAAATACGCTTTACGATTGGCTGTATTTTGGCTCCTATCTATTTATCCATTCCATCTCTTATTTTATCCAGGCCATCCTTTTGATCCTTCTGAACTTGTTAATAATATTTTCTTCACACTTTTGATGGGTCTTCTACTAATTATGGTCTATGATAAAACTAAAAACCTTTACCTGCATGTGCTACTGGTCATTGCATTTTCGTTTGCCACCGTTATGTCCGACTGGAATTTGATTGGTGTATTGATCATTTTTGGCTTTTATCGCGTAAAGAATGACCGTTTGAAGAAAATCATCCCACCCGTTTATGCAACCCTTTTCTTATTTTTATTGTTATTGGTCGCGCGAACGATGGCTCCAAACTCTGTTCCGTTATATGAGCTAGCCTCAACCTTAGGGATCCTTGGCGTTATTCCATTGTTGATGAATTATAATGGCCAACGCGGATATTCTCCAACTTGGGTCAAATGGGGATTCTACCTATTTTATCCTCTTCATATGATCATCTTGGTCTTACTAAGAGTGATGCTGTAAAAAAGAATCTGGAACCTAATTTTTGAAATCAGGTTCCAGATTATTTTTTGTATCAGCTTTGATCAAATCAAACCAAATGCAATCATTATAGCGCCTAAAATATTATTTAAAAAGTGTATCGCTATACTAAGTTCCAAGCGTTTTGTCTTATAATAAACAACTGATAAAATCAACCCGATCAATCCATAGATCAAGAAACTTATCAAATCTGTTGGACCATGCATCAACCCGAAAATAACTGAGCTTAGCGCAATCCCAATAATTGGATAGTCTTTCAGCCAGAAGCCAATGATCCCTCCTCTGAAAACAATCTCTTCCATGATCGGCGCAGAGATACCGATCAATAGGATGATCAACAATGGATTTTCTCCCGTAAACATTGTTTGGATCGCCGCATCGTTGGCAGTAGAATTCGTTCCTTGAGCATTTAACAATAGTGTACCGACAATAGCAACGATTCGAGCCAAAACATAACCACCAATGATGATGCCTATATTTTTTCCCGTGAGAAAATCAAACTTGATTGTAAAAAAGCCTAATTTCTTTGCTAAAAATACCAGCAGCCAAATGTTTCCAATTTCCAATAAAATCAAGATGATCGATACCGCTAACGATAAATTTGCTTCACCAGAAGCTTGAGAAAACCCTTTAACAATGCCAAAAACAGTCATACTGATTTGACTTAATAAAAACAACCCAATTACGATAAAGAATTTTTTAGTGTACATAAAAACCTTTTTCATAACATCCATATTTCCACTCTCCTTTTTAATAATAAAAACTATACCTTTTTATCATATCAAATAATGAGAGCATAGTAAAATCGATAACGAAAACAATCTTATCCTTCAAAATGGATTTTAGATAAATAGACCAATTATTTTGCAGAAACTCGTTTTCCATCTTTATATGCATACACTCTTCCTAAAGAATCTTTGGCTACATATTGGTAATTTTTTTGACCGCTAACATTTCTAGGTGCAGGTGATCCTTTTGGAACCAGTACTACTTTATAAGCTTCTAAACGCTTAGACAAACCCGCTGTTCCAGCTTTATGAGCAGTCGATTTACTATCTTCGGTTTTTGATTTTGCTTTAGACCAGCCTAACCAGCCATAATCTTGTGCATGAACACAATAATACATATCGTATTGCTGGGCTAAGCTACCTGTTAAAGTGAATTCTACCGCTTCTACTCTCAATGCACCTCCAGCAGTTCCCCCTCGACCTGCTTGATAATAAATCGTTGTGTTTCGCCCTTTGATATTTCGTTTAGAGACACCGGCACTTTTTTCCTTAGCTGTTAGTTTTTCAGATAACCAACCGATATTTTCTACATGTGTATTGATCGAAATATCTGTGCTTCCTTTTATGAACATCGCTTCCATTCGTTTCGATTGTCGCACGGAACCACTACCTGTACCAGAAGGACCCATTTCTGCTATCGTCCTAAATCGTTTATCCTTACCAAAACCAGTATCTCCATAATCCTGTACGTGAGAACCAAAACGTAGATCATTGATAGAAGCCGCTTCTGTATTCACCCCAAATGAACAGACTCCTCCAAAAAAAACAAGCGCTAACACAAATAGTTTCTTTTTCACTTTTAAACCAGCTTTCTATTTATTATTTTTTTAATAATTCGATATTATTATAGCATTAAGGACCTTCATTTTGTAAAAAATAATAAAAAAGTTCCCTTTCAATTAAGAAATGGGAACTTCAAAATAGTTTTATTTAGCTAAAGCGTCTTTTGCTTGGTCAGCTAACGCTGTGAAAGCTGATGCATCGTTTACAGCTAAGTCTGCTAACATTTTGCGGTTGATATCAATTTCTGCCAATTTCAAACCGTGCATTAATTTTGAGTAGCTTAAGCCATTCATACGAGCTGCTGCATTGATACGAGCAATCCATAATTTACGGAAGTCGCGTTTCTTTTGACGGTAGGATAGCTTACCAAAAGGAATTTAGTTTTAATTTTTCACCTAACTTAGGGGTATTCAATGGGGTATTCACTCAAAATACAAATAGGCATAGGATAAAGTTGATTTTTATTTAAGAAATGAACAAACAGAGATTAAATAACAGCTAATACATATCTTCAAAAAATAAAAATTTAGCTATAATTAGAGAACAGAAATCAAAATTCCTCATAATGAACCTCTCTAATTTTCATATCTATTGGATAAAGAGTATAAGATTTGTTGGGCATAAGTTGCTACATGTCCATTTTCCTGATAAATGTGAAATCTTTTATTATTACTATTATTTTTATTATCCATAAGTTCATTTTTAAGTTTTGGCATGCGTAATAGCAAAGAGATAGTTCTTGAATAATGTTTAGATAAGAATTCATTGACTGTAATAAAACCTTCTTTTACATAATTCTGTTCATATTCATCACTTAATTGAACAATGTCAACCGTTTTATTAGAAAACGCATATTCAATCATTTCATCTGAACAGTACGATAATTTAGCCTCCCATTCGTTCAATTCCTCAAATGTTAAACATGAATTCATTTGAAAAATAAAATCCATTAAATGTTTATCAGAAGTATTTATCATAGTTTAACACCTACTAATACAATATTTTGGGGTTCAATTATTCAATATATAGCCTGTGTCATAACAATTCTATTTTTAGCTCTTTAGGCACTTTTCTTCGCATGTTCACCTTTATATTGGAATCTTCTTTTACTTTAAAAGTAGATACTATGTTAATGTCCTGTAAATTATTTAATAACTCAATATTTTGAGGAGTATTCTCTATTTCAACTACTTTATTTTTTCCATTTTCATCAATATACAATTCAGAGATTGGTTTGTTTTGTGTTCCCAACCAATATGTTACAGCTTTTACAGAAATTATATTCAACTTTTATTTTTGAAAAGGTTATTAAGCAAATCAATGAATAGTTGTGTAGTTGATAAACTTTCAAAAATACAATCATAGTCTTCTACTAAAAAATCAGTAATATTATTCACTGAAAACGAGCTTAATGTTTATTCAATTGTTGATTTACTTAATGTCATCTCTTGTAAGTTAAAGATAAAATATTCTTTTGAGTATTCAACATCCATATTCTTAAGCAATCTTACAAACAATGTATCATCAGAAGAAATTCCCCTTTCTAATAGAATTTCCACCAATCTAGTATTTTTGAAAGATTCATCTGAATCTTCATTAACAATAGTACCTAGTAACTCTTTAATTGATTCAAATTTCCAATTCTTAATTAGAGAAAACGTTTCTTCTTCCGACAAATCAATCTCAGAATAATTTTCAAGAAAGTCATTAGGATGATTAAGTACTGCCTCGACAATAACACCACCTTCCTTGAATTTATTAACATTTTATATATTAAAATCAATTAAATTGTTTCTAGCTAAAATATGAGTGCTTTGACTTGAAAGGTTACCTGCATCATAGTTGTAATTCCTAGTGATTCAATATTATCCTCTGTAATAACTATCGCTTTATTATCGACCATCTTTTTAAGCAATACTTTTAATTTGTCTTTTGAATAAGATTTATCATATTGCTTTTTAAGAGAAATCAATTCATTCTGATTAGTGAATATTGAGTACATAACAGACAAATCAATTTCTACATTTTCATACTAGGATTCAATTAAGAATTTAATAGCCTTAGATAGATTAATTATTTACTTTTTTAAAATCCAATTTAGGATAAAATTTTTTTATTCCTTTTATTTCTCATAGCCAAATAAATTTAATTTTCCTGATAAATATTCACCAAGATATACATCATTAATTCGACTGAATCCTTGTTTAGATACTTCTTCTTGAAGCCATTCATCATCTTTTTTTATTAATTCTAAGACATCTAAATTAGCTTGACCATCAACAATAATTGGATATCTAATATTTTCATCGCCAAATTCTATTAAAGTTAATTGACCATTTTGTTCCAAAACAGCTCTTTTAATATTTTCTACTTCATAAATACCATTTGCTCTGAGTTTAAACATTAATTCGTTAGCAGAAATTCCATTCCTCAAACAAACATTAACATTCACTTTCCCATTCTGAATCAAAGTAATCGGACGACCATCTACAATTACTTTGATGTAACGATTATGTTCTTTAGCGAATTTAACTACTAAAACCAGCAACGTCCAAATAATCAAAACTAACACAAACTGCAATACACTTATTGAATCATTATAAATAACCCCACCAATTATGCCACCTAAAACATAGTTTTGGACTTGGTCCATTGCTGATGATGGAGCTAAATTACCTTTTCCCAACAAATTAATTTGAAGAATCAAACAAAGAATACCTAAAGTAAATTTAATTATAATGGGCGTATACATCTGCATATCTTATCCTCCTTATTTCGTATAGATAATATTGTCATTTATTAGATATGTTTCAGTTAGAGTATAAGAATTTTGGTCACTACTCAAACTTACCTTATAAAATTTCTCATTAAATTTCACTATAATCCCATCAGAAAATTGAGTTGCATTAGCATATATTTCATTTGTATCTATATTCTCCTGCTTAGCAAGACCCTTTACAAAATTTACCATTTGTGAAGATTGGGAATGCTTGGTTTGATTCGTCTGATAATCAGAATATTGAACACCTAATGCAAATAATAAGGTTAGGGAAAAAATAATACTCAAATCCCTGTATTTAGTATTAATTCTATGTCTTAAATAAAGTGAAAAAACTAATATTAAAAGAACTAAAGAACCAAAAATCAGGAAATACTTTAAATAATCATTGATATTGGACTGATTTTCCAGAAAATTTATCCCATAAAAATTCATTTTTACCTCCCCTGTCTATATATAAAGTTTAATGATAATACTTAAAATAAATAAAAAATTTTTATCAGCTCAAGTATAATATAGCAAGATACCCACTAAAATCAAAACAAAATATTCAGGTGCAATTTATTTTCTCATAATTTTCTTGTATTTGCTTACAAGATTCTTCAGCATACTTATCAAATTTCCTTAACCTACTATCTTTTAAAACACCTTTAAAGATTGTGAATGAAGAAAGATAATCCCAGTGATACTTCAATAGGTATCTGGCACAAATTCTTATTATCTCTCTATGGTTGTAGTTATCAATAAGAGGACTCTTTTTACAATCATTCTCATATTCTTCAATATATTCATCACATAAATTATAGATAACGTTAGTCATAAATTTAAAAGAATAAACTTTCATTCTTTTATTGGTATGTTTTGATAGTTTAATTGCCGCTTTCAATCTATAAACATCATCTAATATAATTTTATCTTTAGATGCAATATTAAATAATTCTTTTCTCCAACCAGACTTAGTATCTAAGCTATCTCGTAAATTGTTTTTGGATACAAATTGTGTACTTAAGCCACCTACAAATCCACTAATTAAATATATGATTACTTCATTATCCATTATTTCACCTCCTCATAAAAAAAATCTCATAAATTACTTTAGAGTACAAATGTATTTCATAGCTAACTTTAGATATAACCTGATGAACCTATTAGACTTAGTTTTTTATCTTTTACGTTGCAGTAAAGATACCTCATGCATCCAATTAGTCAAAATATGATAAATAACTAATTATTTATACACATAGAGAGCAAGCTCATTAAGTAAACTTACTCTCTATGTGTTATTTCTATTTTTAAAGCTAATTTTGCCCTTTATTTTATCAAAAATTATACTTTATTTTGCAAATTAATTAATATTAAAAAGAATTATTTAGATAACAAGTCTCTAATTTGTTCTAAATAATCTTCTACTGACTCTTTTGCTTCTTCTTCCTCTTCTACTTTTTGGCTTGTTGAAACTTCTTTTAGTCTGTTTACAAGCTTAACAATCATAAACAACACTAAAGCTGTAATAATAAATGTTACTATAGCACTAATCACAGCTCCAAAATCAAATTTTACCCCATTGATTGGAACGACAAGCCCTCCAAAAGCATCATCAGCACTTTTTGTATCCATAAATGTTACAAAAACCAAACTAATTAATGGTGTAATTAGTCCTTCCACTACTTTGTTCACAATAGCTGTAAATGCACTACCCATTACCACACCAATAGCTATATCTAAAACACTTCCACGCATCAAAAATTCTTTAAATTCTTTAATCATTTTTTCCTCCAATAAATTTTTAATTGATAGAAATCATATCTAATCAATTCTCTATATTTTGTTCTTAAAAAATATTTTTTAACTTTTGTTATAACTAACAAGTCTAATGTAATTCATACTTCACAAACTATCTTCTTTAGAATCATTTATAGCATGTTTTACTGCTATTCTAATAACTCCATACAAAGAAACACCAACAAAAACAAACCAAATAAGGTTGATGAGAAACATTAGAACTACCTCCTTTAGTATTTAATAACCTGTCGGGCAATAGGTGCACAAATTTTAGATAAAACAGTTTGATATGAAGAAAAATAATTAATTATTTCCATCCTTAATGTAAATAATTTTTTTTATCCCCGAACCACTAATTTTATATTTGGTTGCTATCCGATTATCATATTTTAATTTAGCCATTACTTCTATCATACATTTCGCAACTATCTTAGCATCGGTTTTATTTATTTTCTTTGCTTTAATTGCGAGACTTTCTAGGCTCATCTCTTTGCCCTCTTCCTCACATAATGTTTTGTATAAATTCATAAAACATTTCCCTCCAGTCTTTATTATTTCAGATTAGCTAATAGTTGGTTCTCTTCTCTTATTCTTAAATAAAGACAAATTCCATATGACATCAAAAGGATTAATAGAGTATACCAAGCATGAAAAACGAGCGTAACACCTATTAATTCTGGAATAATGTTAAAAAAATAATTAGGATGTTTGACATGTTTAAATAACCAATTTGTATTTAATGTATGTTTATCTGCAAAAATAAGTTTTACTGTCCAATATTTACCTAGAATTTGTATCACTCTAATTAATATAAAAAACGACAACCCTATTATTAATGTACCTATAAGTCCAATACTATCAAATTGAACTTTTTTATAAATGCCTTCAAATAGGGCACAAAAGTAAAATAAGGTATGCAATATTGCTAATAGCTCTGAAACAATTTCTCCATACTCTTTACCACCTGATTCGAGTAATTCTTGTTCGTTCCGTTTAGAAATAAGCAAAACTCTTATTCTAAACAAGGCAATAACAATAAATAACATATATAGTGATACACTTGTCGATTCCCTCTCCCTTCAAAATTACAAAGAAAGCCCTTTTTAGTAAGGACTTTCTCTTTAGTAACTTTTATTAAGGCGTTGACTTTAATTTCAAGTCAAAACTGTAGCATAAGAACCACCTTTTGCATTATCTGGAATTGTCAGCTGATTACTTTCGCCACTTGCGTAATCAAATGTAAAATCATTTCGGTCTTTTGTAGAATCCTCTAGCAATTATTCATGCTTATTTTTCTTTCGAATTATCCATATTAATGCACCCAAAATAACTATGAATAAAACAATTATATATAGAAGATAATCTTTAATAGAGGTTTTCTTTTCATCTACAGAAGTTTTATTTAATTTTTCTGCTTCTTCTGATTTAATCTCAAATTCTTTATCAAACTCCCACTGGTTCCCTGCATCATCTTTTAAATTGATATTGTAGACATATTTTCCGGATTCAAACTGTCCATTCCATTTCCTAACCTTCACATTTTCGAAAACATTTTACTAAATCACAGAATCGATTTTATGCTGCTTAAAATGTGTTTTAAGCGATTTTAAATTTTTATGTATAATTTACCGAAAATATTTTTAAGAGTTCTAAGGATTAAAAAAAGACCGTCTAGAATTAAAAACACGTTATTTAAAAACTTGGAAATTTCATATATAAAAAAATATCATTATTGTTATAGAGACATTTCCATACGATTCAATCGAAAAAAAAACAATACTTAATTATCATTATCTCGTTATCTTTAAAATCCTAGGCAACAAATTTTAGCTATATTACTAAACATATAGGTGTCAATTAGTAAGCAAGATGTTATCTTGCTTACACTCAAAAATACAAATACTGATATATCAACATTTTGTAGCTATTTTAATCACACAATTATCAAATGTAAATAGCTTTTTGCGTAATGATATGTGTGAAAACAAATAGTTTCCCCCTAGTTTTATTGACTTTTTTTGACCTTCCCAATATACACATCTAGAGGGAATATAAAAAGTGCGTATTGGTTTTAGAAAAAACACGTAGTTTTCTATTGATTTTATTGGCTTTTATAAGCCTCCTCATTATACACATCTAGAGGGAATATCCTATATAGATGTGTATAATGATTTCTATCAATTATGCCAGTATTTTCTAGGGAAAACTATAAGTATTTTTCCTGTTCAATACGCAATTTTGAATTGATATAAAAAGAGATAATATTCTTAATATATAGAAATAATCCTTTATTATCAATGATTTCTAATAGAAAAAGACAGATAGAAACACTACCTGTCTAATATGCTAATTCACTTTATATATAACATTCTTAGATGAATACTTCTCCTTAATCCCTAACTGATTATACAATTCTTTAGTTAGTCTACACGTATTTAAACCATATTTATTGTATATATCCGCTCTTAGTTTCTTAAATCTTTCTGCAGTGTCACGAACCTTTAATCTTCTTGCTTTAGCTAACTTAGAAATAACATCCTTTTCGTATACATATCCTTTTTCTTCTATCTCGTTCATGATAATTCTAACTGAAGCTTTTTCCAATTTCTCACTTGCTTGGCTTAAATTACTGTCTGTTTTACTCATCTTTATTTTTTTCTGTTCAACAAGTGGTTTATAAGATTGTGGAAAATCCTGATAAGCCTTTTCTTCTCCAAAAAGTCTATATACCAATTCATAACTTAAACTACCGACTGTTACTTTATTTTCTCTTAAAACCTTAGCGATTCCTTCACTAACTGCTGTGTTTTCATCCGTCAAGTTTGTTGGTTCGTAGATGTTACTCGTTCTTAGCTTAGTGCAATCTTTCTTTTGTTCCAGTATCAAACCATTAAATATATCCTTAGGAATTTCTGCTTCTGGTTTCTTTTTAACAATCTCAGTAACAATCATATGATAAAGAATTTTTCTTGTCCTATCTAAGCTTACTTTCTTTTGGTCCGTTACTCTAGCTAATTGCTTTGCCAGATTTTTAATGCTGTAATAATTTAAATATCTTAGTTCACCATTATCATCCATATAAACATAATCATACATAAAGTCTAAAACAACAGGAATTTCAACTTGATATTTACTAAAATATTGATAGAGTTCAGGATACGTTTGTTTTAATTCTCCTGATTGCAGTTCTCGCTTAAATTTTTGAGCATTAAATTTACTTTGACCTAGTTGTGAAGTATTTGTTACAGTCGAGCCAGTAAGTTCTACTAATAAATTAACTACTTCGATTGAAGATATTTTTAAATAACGCTCCAGTAAAGAGATAATATTCCCACAATACTTATTGCTAGCAGAAAAACATTTATATAGATATATCCCATGTTCTTCAGCATAAAACACACTTGCACTAGGATTATCTTCTTTATGGAAAATATCAAAAAATGGATTGTCTTCAGGTAATTCAAGAAACTCTCTCATGTCTAATGCTTTGAAATAGTTCATTGCATTATAATCATCAGGAAATTCTTGTTTATAATTATCTCCTAGTTTATTTTTAACAATATCCAATCTACCTAATTTCAACAATTCATAATTTGGCATAGATTCATCAATTATTTCACCGCTGATAATTTCCGCAATCTCAGTAGATTCTGTATTATTAATTTCTAATAGTCCACTAACAGCTAGCCTGTTGTCCCAATCAATAACCTCATAACCGCTATTACTTCCGAAAAATAATCTACTTGTTTGTCCAACACTACTATCTGCTTGGGGATATTTTTTAAATAAAGCCTGATATATCTGTTCTATATCTTGGTTCTCAGTCACTAATTTATCTAGATGGAATACCACTCTAAATTTATCAACTTCAGAGAACAAATCACTGAATGTTTTATATATAAAACTAGCATTCTCCTGCATAAACGTATCAGCTTCTAAATCTTCAATCGTATATAAATTATTCTCATCCTTATTATCAAAATCCAACATCACTAGTTCTTGACCAATAATTTTCGTCATTTTTGATAACTTATTCTCTGATAATTCAGCTAAAACCACTGTTTTTCCATTTACTGCTAATTCTTCTGCAAATTCTTGCATGCTCATTTCTCTTAGATTATTTAAAATCGTATTAGAAATCTTTTTCACCATATATTGGTCTGGTTTTTCTTTATTTGAAATGTTACTTAGATAGAATTTCATAGTCACTATCCTCCAACATCAATAACCTTCCATATTTTCTAACAATTACTTTCTCTAAAAGCACCGTTTTTTCTTCTGTTAATCCCCTTTTTCCTTTTCTAAAATTATGCAAGTTTTGGTTATGAATATTGATTGCTTTAGAAAAAACCGTCATCTTCACTCCATAGATTTTGTCTAAAATATGTAACCATGCTTTGATTTTTTCTTGTTTCTCCGTCAATTCCTCTTCTGTTAATTTTTTTGAACTCATTTCATTATCCTCCATTTAATTATTTTATTAATCATTGCTGCCGGACTATATCATCATTTATCAACTGAAGTCAAGAATGAATATCATATTCGGACAATAAAAAAATTGGTGTATTTTTATTAAAAGGATACTCTTATTTTCTTATTCCTTTTTTAGATTTGTCAAAACTATTAAAAACATTGATATATCAACGTTCAACTTATATTTCAGAAAAAATCATATGTAAAAAACACCTTAAATTGAACAGGTAATGGATAATTCCCCATAAAAAATAATTCACGTTCAATTTAAGGTATATTTTCAAAAATAATTATTTAAAACGTTGATATAACAGCAATCTGCTAATTTTGTCAACAATCATAAAACCCGTGATAAATAAGGGTTTTAAAGGGGTCATTTTTTAAGTGGTTTTTGATGATAATTTTAAGATATTTTTTGATGAAAAAAAGAGACATGATTTTACTCATATCTCTTTTAATAATTCTTTTTCTTTTGTTACCACATGTTTCTCCCACAGACAAGCTACTAATTCTTCACTGAATAATACTCTCTCTTGCTCTTTAATAGATAAATTGATAAATTCCTTGTATAGAGCCTTAGCTATTTTATTGATTACTACTTTAGGAATGGTTACATTCGATTGAACAAATGCTTTCTTCACTTTGTTTTGAACATATTTCTTTTGGGCTAATTGATTAGTATTCATCTATTCTCCTTACATGAAAAAGTAATTAAACATTGAAATAGTGAAGAAATATTGTTCAAATTTATCTAAAGCTCCATCAAACACCTGTTTGTATAAATAAATCGTTTCATTATTATCGGTTAGTGAGACATATACGTTATCCAAATGAGAAGTATTTTTTCCATTTATACTCATTTGGTTGTTTAAAACCGCAAGCGATGGAGCTTCTTCATTTTCTAGACTACTTAACATTTTACTTATATCTCTTGTGTCCGTTGCTTGCTTTGAATGGATAGGTTTTACTACCAGTAATGCTTTTTCTACACGATTTTCTTCTGTTACCAAGTCTTTTACAGTGTGTAAACTTATTATTATTTCATCAGCTTTTTGAGTTACTAAATAATAATTTGTTTCACCAGAACCTTGATTTAAAAGCAGAGTCACAAATTTATCATATTTACTACTGTCAATTTGTAGATTTGAACCAATTTCTGTTGCCTCTACTACTTCGGCTTTAGAGTTACCTATATAAAAAAATGGGTTTGAAGCACTAGGATTCCAGTTATAAAATAAAGTGCCTACATTTAATCCATCCATCTCAAAAGCTTCATAAATATCTTGTTGATTTACAACAATATTCGTATTGAATCTGTCATCTTCTTTTTTTATCTTATTTTCTAATAATACTTGAGAATTACTTTCATCATTTTTCAGCTGTTTAAATTCATCTATTACACTTAGTTCTTCAACTTTTTCATTTGGTTCTGCAGATATACTATTAATTGAACTACTTTCATTTTCAAGAGATTCTTCTTTAATTGTCGAAGAACTGCTACTAACTGCTTTTACTTTCACTGGTTCTTTTATTTGTGAATATAAATAAGCTCCTGTTACACCGCTTATTATAGCAATTCCCACTAAAGCTACACCCATCTTTATCCATTTTTTCATTTTATTCACCTCTTCTGTTATCTTTTATTAAATAAATTAATCACAAACACTATTCCAGCAACAAACAAAAAGGAAATAAACAGATGTTGGAAAATAAAATCTAATACATGTATCAGAATTGTTATGATAATCACTGATAATACTATCCAACCAATACAGCCACACCCTTTTTCCTTTTCGTCAGGAACCTCTATCATTTCTTGAAAAATCCTTCCACTCTTTAATGCCAAATAATTCAATCCTTTCTTAAACTTTCTTGATGCAAAAAATCAACGTTTTTGCCACAATAAAATAAGACCACCATATCAACTACAGAAATGCTGATATAATCGTCTTTTTTATGTATTATATTTTTTTATACAGTATCGGTAAAAAACGTTGATTTATTGCCGGTAAATCTTGCTTCCCTCTAGTAATGTTACCCTCAGATTGATAATTTATCAAGTCTCATTTTCGGGACAAACCTTCTTTTTTAGCAATGTTATAAACATTTTTTTCGGACACACCACATTTTACTGCAATTTCTTTTAAAGATAGGTGATTACCCTTATATAAAACAATGATTTTCTTACGCTTACTTTGTTTTATTGGTGGTCTACCCAATTGTTTATCTGAGTTAGCTAATGCTTCTTTTGTTCGAATGCTGATGTTCTCTGCCTCAAATTCTGCTATCCCAGCCAAAACAGTGAAGAATAGTCGTCCACTTGCTGTTCTGGTATCAATAGATTCTTGAATACTTTTCAGATATATCTCTTTCTCATTCAGTTCAGACATAAGATTTACTAACTGCCGTGACGACCTGCTTAATCTAGCTAAATTATAAATAAGTAACGTATCGCCTTTTTTTAAACATTTCAAAGCTTTATCAAGCTCTGTCCGATGCTCCTTTCTTCCACTAATTTGTTCAGAAAACAATTCATCTGGTTCAAATTTTTCTAGTGCTTTTCGTTGCACTTCCAATCCCAAATCTTGTGTATTTTTACTAGTACGAATATAACCAATAGTTCTGTTTTGCATAGTATCTCCTCCTTTCTATCATAAATAGTAGTGCATTTATTTGCTGTAAGATATAAAAATCCCCCAACAATTGGAATATGTTAGGGGAAATGAAACATTTTGAAATATTCATTTATATCGATGTGAAATTCCAAATAGTTTCGTCAAGGTATAATTATATTATTACATCCAAACAAACGATTGTCGAGTAAATCAATCGTCCCTTTACTTTTCTATTGTTACGCTTTAAACATTGTAATAAGTACTGATTTGACAATATTTATTTAAATGGTAGACATGCTATAAATTTGTAAAAACAGGGTTACTTGATATAATTTTATATGACTATAAAATAACATATCAAGGAGGTCGTTTTATGACAAATGGAACAAGTCAAGGACTCTTTGTAGTCGTTGCAATCGTAATATTTGGAATTTTTGTTTTGATAAGCTATTTACTTTTTAAGGACAATTTAAAACCAACACTAGCAAATATCTTTACTGATGGTTTACAACAAGCTGAGGATAGCTCAAATCATGAAAATAAGAACTCTTTGCCAGTAAAAGATAATATTATCTTCACAGGAGAAAAGAACGCTTCATCACAACTTCTAGGATATCAATACTCATATTTGAATGATACTTATGACATTGTATCTAAAGAATCAGCAACTCAAATAGGTATCGATGGTGGTGTTGTATATTTAGAAGATACAGACGAAATAATGCTTAATAATGGGTTAGGTATGACAAAACTAGATATCCCTTATGAGATTGAGGGTTTACCAGTAACATTTATTTCAGGTTTTTCTGAAGCTAGTTTTACAGGTGATTTTGATTCGAAAAACTTAAAAATTATTGCTCCATTTACTTTTCAAAACTCAAAGTATTCTGGAACTTTTTCTAATCGTCAGCTAGAACAAATTCTTGAAAACGCATTTAGAAAGTCTGTTTTTACTGGTAATTTAGATGCTTCATCAGTTCAATACATAATGGACGGTGCATTTGAGAACTCTTTGTTTGAGGGTACATTAACTTTGGGTGATATTTTTGTTATCAAAACAAAAGCGTTTGATAACTCTAAATTTAAAAAAGTCATTAATCCGTTTGATATAAAAACGGTGAATGAAGATTATCCTTCAGATGATAGTAAATCGATTAGCAACACAGCAATTAGATTGTTTGATACCAGCTACTACAGCAATCCTTATCAATAAGATTTATAATGATAGTTATTTGGATAAAAAGCTCACTCATTTCATGGTTGAGCTTTTTCTAATTCCATTTATTTAAGAATTCTAATGATTCTTTTACTGCTTGTTTTGATGCTGATGTATCCATATTAAGTTGATATCCATGTCTTACTTTTTCTTTTGAGTCAAAAAATAACGTTTGAACAGGAACCTGTTTTTGTCTTAATTCATTAGCATAATTTTCTGCTTGTTCTGTGAAGGTATTCGTATTGCCATCAGTTATAAAAATCGGTGGAAAATCTCCACTTACATATTCATTTAGGTTCAGTAATTCTCCTAATTTCTTATTAGTTTTCCAATTTTTCTCCCCTGTTAACCCCCATCCCATTTTAGATAAAAGATAGTTCGTGAAACTATTACCATCAAAATTTTGAAATTCCGATAAATCATACACTGCACTATAAAGTAATATACTGTTGAATTTAATAGTTCCAACTGGCGTAACTTTCAGAGACTCTGCATAGTCCTTATCACAATAAGCAGTTAATAATTGTAATGCTAAAAAACCTCCTGCAGATGAACCCGATAAATTGAAATTATTGATATCTAAGGAGTACTTATCCGCATTTTCTTTGATATATTTAATAGCTTCATTAACCTGTTTTACTTGGTCAAATACGGTAACATTAGGGACTAAGTCATAATTTATACTAATAAAGGCATATTGATTATCAGATATTGTAGGTCCAAAATACTTGGCCATCTCTTTTTCCCCTTTAAAAAAACCTCCACCATGAATGAATAAAACAATTGGTACTTTTCCATTTGATTTCTTTGGAGAATAGATATCCAAAGAGCTATTTGAATAGTTTTTAGAATATATAATATTCTTTTCTACTCTAGTGTTTCTGTCTACAGAAGAATAATTGTCTGGCTTAGTTAGATTGGCTTCGATTGGTACCATATCTGCAATCTTAAAAAGTGGTTTAGGTGTAAAGGATAAAGTAATTCCTAGTATTAAAATACTTAATATAATTACTACAGGAATACCTATAATAAATATTTTAGCTGTCTTTTTCATAACACTCTCCTAAAAATGTAAATACTTACTTACTTTGAATAATTCTGATAATTGTATAGCCATTGAAAATCAGTTAAAATTTTCATGAAAGGTGGTGTAATTATGGATAAAATTAAAGATTTTTTTACTGTTAAGCGTGTAATTGCTATTGTTGTCTCTATCTTAGTTATTGTTTTTGCATTTCAAAATATGAATCCTGTAACAATTAATTTTATTTTCTTTTCAGTAAAATGTCCATTGCTATTTCTAATCTTAATACTTTTTGCTCTAGGAACATTCTTAGGATGGATGGTAAAACAGAAAGATATTAAGAAAACTATTGAATCAGTGAAAGAAGATTTAAAATAATAGTTTGATTTGACCAATCTACTGATTGGTCTTTTTTTGTCAACAAATAGAGATATGTCGTTCAAATTTTTATCCCTAGAAAATGGATGGTATAATGAAGAAGTAACGTAGGAGTTAGATACTTTTATATTGGGATACTTTTCAATGGATAGTTTTGAGAATTAATTAATTTTCACCATTGTATTTTCCCCTTCATGAACCCTACATTTGTTTACATCATATCCCTACATAAACCCTTCTTCAACCCTAAAAAAGAGGTTTTTTGGAATTATCAGATGATAACAAAATGAGAACTTTCGTGAGAACTTTTTGAAAACTATGTCATTTTTAAGCTGAATTCGGAAAAATTGCAATGGAAACCTCCATAAAATTTTAGAAACAGCTGCGTAATCAAAAAATAGAAAAATTTCTCCCTGAAAACCACTATCCAATTATGGATAAAAATGAGAGGGATACTTATGAGTTTGTGGACTTCTAATGGATAGATGCGAGAATGGATACTTTTAAAATAAAATAGATAAAACTATAGGAGGGAGTGAACATGGACACACTTTTTGTAAACAATCGAGCCATTGATTCTGAGGAATTGATAGACATCATAATCAATGCAAATGGAATATATGAGAATACATTGATTAAGCTATTGCAGTGTAATCGTATCAGTTTAGAGGCACGGCTAAAGACATTAAAAAAGAATAAAATAATATCCAGAGGAAAATCAAACAAACATTTTTATTATATTGATAGGTATAACTTGAAACATATGAAAGAGTTAGATTTGCAGGCAATGGTCGTTCAATATTTAGTTTCAATTGGCTTATATACCAATAAAATTCAAGTGATTGATTCCTTAGACAAGAACAAACAGCTCTATATTTCAGTATTTGCTTCAGGTAAGTATAACTATAAAAATGATGAAGCTATAAAAAAACTTGCAAATAAACGGGTCAATCAATTGTCTTCTGAAGAAGGTAGAAAGTATTTCAGTCAATTTATCATCAACGAATTGACTAAATTTCCAATTAGACTATCTTCTCTTTCGGACAAGCTACAAGAACGCTATTATACAAATTCTATAGATACTGTTGATATTCTTGCACTACCTAATAAAGAATTTATTCCTGCAATACAATCTAATTTAGCAGATGTCTCGTTTAGAAATTTAAAAAAAATACCACTCTTATCAGGAATGATATTTTGATATATCTGAATGATTCTAATACCCTTGGTTATTTTGTGAAAGAAAAGAATCAATATAAGTTACAAACAATTCGTTCTGTAGTTGACTTCTTCTATTATTTAACCTTGCACCAAAACTCTAAAGATTCCATTTATCTCTCTAATGATAAAACAGAGTATGATAATTCAGATAACTTGTATTTTCAAAGTTATTTGAATAAAGAAAAGTATAATACTGTTCAATTAAAACAAGGCAAGCAAAAAGCACAATCTTAAATGATTGTGCTTTTACTTACTTAAACGGGTCAAAATCTTCTAGCTTTGCCTTAATATCTTCCTCTTCAATTCCTGCATACCTTAGAGTAACTGCTTGGCTACTATGATTTAAAATCTTCATCAGAGTAACAATATCCCCCTTGTTTTGCTTTAAAAAGAAGTAGGAAAATGTTTTTCTAAGTGTATGTGTGCCAATGTAGTCTAATCCCAAGTTTTTTGCTATTTTTTGCAATATTTTATAAAATTGATGACTGGCTAAATGTCTACTACTATCTGTTGGACTTGGGAATAACCATTCAGATTTAGCATCATGTTCTGTATTCAAATAGTCAATAATATTTGAAGTTAAGGATTTTAGATGCACAGTTCTTTTTTTGCCAGTTTTTATTTCAATAATTTCTGTTTGTGTCTTGTTTTTCACATCACATACCTTTAGGTTCAATATATCTGAAATCCGTAATCCTGTCTTTATTCCAATTGCCATAATCAAATAATCTCTTTTTCCGTGTTTCCCCTTTTTTAATTCTTTTCCAAATTGAATTAGCGTTTCCTTATTTTTTATTGGTTTGACATTAATCATTTTTTTCCCATAAATTACCTCCCAAATATGCATCTTTTATGGATACTTTTCTATTGAAACAGACTATAAGTATCCATTTTCCTATAAACCAAAAATGAAACATTGATGGAATAGGATTCATGAGGGATACTAATTACAAAAGTATCCCTATTAAGGTCCGTTATAGCATCATTAATAAAGGAGGGCAAATTTGTAGAACATCAAAAAGGTATGCAAGTGACAGCATACCTTTTTATCTATTTATTTTTTTAGCCGAATAAGTTTGTCTATTTCAGTTATCACCAAAATAATTATACCTGATGCAACCGAAATTCCCCATGCTAACATGGACATACCTTCCGTGTAAAAAACAGATTGCATGAATGGAACATAAGTCAAAATTAGCTGCAGAATAATCATAATAGAAATTATCAAAAATGCTTTAGGATTACTAAAAAAACTTTTTGAAATTACTGGCTGATTAGTACGAATATTGAATAAGTAGAATATTTTACTCAAGACTACAATATTAATCATCATAGTACTAGCAACTGCCTGACTAACTCCTTGTGTTAATAACCACTCATAAGAAACTATACTTATTAAAGCCATTATTATGGATACATATGCCATTTGCCAAATATCATGGGCATTTAATAAGCGATTCCCTGTTTTACGTGGTTTCCTATTCATAATCCCTTCTTCTGCAGGTTCAAAGATAAAAGCAAATTGAATCGTAATTGCTGATACCATATTAATCCATAATAATTGTGTTGGTTGTAATGGCATTTCTTTTTGCATCAAAATTGTAAAAGCAATGATTAAACCTTCAGCAAAAGATGTTGGCAGAAGGAATAATATGCTCTTCTTGATATTATCGTAAATTCTTCTGCCTTCTCTGATGGCTATAGACATTGTTCCAAAATTATCATCTGTTAGAATCATATCCGCAGAATCTTTTGCAACATCTGTTCCTTTCATTCCCATGGCTACACCAATATCAGCTCTCTTTAAAGCAGGAGCATCATTGACACCATCACCCGTCATCGCAGTTACTTTTCCGCTTTCTTGTAAAGCTTCCACAATATCCATTTTATTTTTTGGTGTGGTTCTTGCAAATACTTGATTATACAACACTGCATTCTTAAACTCTTCGTGTGACATACTGTCAAGTTCCGCACCAGTGACCACGTTTATCTTAGGAGCTAAACCAAGTTTTTCACCTATTGCTTTGGCTGTTAAAGGATGGTCCCCCGTTATCATTTTGACGTGAACACCTGCATGATTCATTTCTTCTAAAGCTTGAATAACTTCTTCTCTTGGAGGGTCAATAATTCCTGCAATTCCCAGTAAGTCTACGCCCTGACTAAGTAATTCATGCGTCACTTCTTCAATATCAGAAGAGACCTTTTTGAATCCAACAGCAACAACTCTTTTTCCTTCCTCAGAAAGTTCTGTTACTTGTTGAAACCAATATTTCTCGTCAAATGAAGAATCAAAAGATTGTGCCATTGGAAAAAGTTTATCGGGAGAACCTTTTATAAAAATAATCCGTTCTTTGTTACTATTTTCGACAAGCTTTGCCATGTATCGATAATCCGAATCAAAAGGTAACATGTCTATTTCTTCATAGTCTGGTTTCTCAGGATAAGAATATTGCTTATAAAACAACGTTAAGAAAGAACCATCCGTAGGCTCTCCATTAATTGTCCAACTGTCCTCTTCTTTCACCAGCACCGTATCATTAGCTTCAAACCCAGCTTTTAAAAACAATTCAAGTTGGTTATCGACTACAACTGGAGAATCATTATGAAGAATCTCTCCTTTGGGTTTATATCCATCTCCTGTAACTTGAAGATATTTTTTGTAAAAAATAATATCTTTCACAGTCATTTCATTTTTAGTTAAAGTTCCAGTTTTATCTGTAGCTACAATATCTACGGAACCTAATGTTTCTACAGCAGGCAAGGTCTTAACTATTGTGTTCTTGTTCTTAGCCATATCACTCACACCCATTGCTAGAACAACGGAAGTTGTGGCTGGTAATCCCTCAGGGATAGACCCCACAATCATTGTAACTACGGCAAGAGATAGCACTGACAAAGAATAAGTCTCTAAAATCAAACTAAAAACAAACAAAGCTATTGCTACCCCCATGATGACATAAGTAATTCCTTTACCTAATCCATCTATCTCTTTCATTAGTGGAGTTTTTCTAGTTTCCGTATTATTAACATCAGTTGATATTTTTCCTATTTCAGTCTTTTGACCAACTGAAGTTACAACTCCTATGCCACTACCAGAAGTAACAGAAGTTGAAGCAAAAGCTAAATTAACTCTTTCAGCAAGTGGTATGTCTTTCGATTCTAAAGATTCTTCAGTCTTCTCTACAGAATCAGGTTCACCAGTCAGAGCAGATTCTTGAATCCTCAAATTATCGGCTTCAACGATTCTCAAATCTGCTGGAACATTATCACCAGCTTCTAAAAAGACAACATCGCCAACAACTATTTCTTCAGAGGGTATGTCTTTTCTAACCCCTTCTCTATATACTGTAGCTTCTGAAGACAACATTTCTCTGATTCGTTCTAAGGCATCAGAAGCACTTGCCTCTTGATAATATCCTATTAATGCATTTACAATCACTACTAATGCAATAATGACCGCATCTGATGTATGTCCCATTATTAATGTCAACAATGCTGAAAACATTAAAATATAAATTATCATGTTGTTAAACTGTCTGAGAAGGAGTTTCCATTTTGGTACCTTCTTCGACTCTAGTTTATTTAAACCATTTATGATTAAACTTTCTTCAACTTGTTTATTATTTAAACCATTTTCTAAATCGGATAATTCATATTCCTCTAAAACGTCTTTAACATCCATTTGATATATATTTTTTTTATTCATAATTGTTTTTATCTTCTCCTAATTGCCTAAATTTTTGCAACACAAATAAGCCCATCATTATACTAGCTAAAAGACCTAGACCGATGCACCTATATAATCTATTCAATTAAGAAATAGGATAAACAGACTAAGATTTTCTGCTCTCCATCTTCCGAGTCACTTGTCAAGTATACCACCTCCAATCAATTACACTATACAATGATACATGAAAGATATAAAAACTGCAATTTTAATATTTGTTATACGTTATTGAGAATTTATATTATCAAATTTACGTTTAGGTATATTCAAGTGTTCTAAATCTATTATTCCATCCATTCTCGAAATTTCTTTTCAGATATCGTATAATATTCTCAGCTTTATCCTATGCCATGAAAAGGAGAATTTTTATGGCACAAATTAAGCAATACAAAAAGCAAGATGGCACTATCAATTACATGTTTGACTACTATGTAGGTGTTAATCCTAAAACTGGAAAAAAACAAAAAACGACCAGAAGAGGGTTTGAAACAGAGGAAGAAGCTAGTTTAGCCTTAGCAGAATTAAGTCTTTTAGTTGCAACTGAACAGTATGTACCTAAGAAACACCATACCTTTAATGAAATTTTCACACTATGGTATAAGCAGTATTGCAACTTAGTAAAGGAAAGTACTGCAGTTACAGCTAAATGTGAATTCAAGTATGCTATATTGCCAAAATTTCAAGAAATGAGAATCCAAGACATTACTCCAATTTATTGTCAGCAAATAGTAAATGAATGGTATAAAGATAAACCAAAAAGAGCTAGTAGGTTTATTTACTATTTTAATAGAGTAATGGAACATGCTATGTTCTTAGAATTAATCTATCAAAACCCAATGGCTAATGTTAAAAAACCAGTAACCAATCTTAATTTAAATCAGTATGAAGAGTTTTCAAATTTTTTTACTAAAGAAGAATTAATAGAGTTTCTGAGATTTACAAAAGAAAATTTTGATTCTGAAAGATATGCCTTTTTTAGAACATTGGCATTTACTGGATTACGCAAAGGAGAAGCATTTGCTTTAACTTGGGAGGATATTAATTTTGACGAGAAGTATTTAGAAGTAACTAAAACTGTTGCTAAAGGAGACAGAAACAAAACCCTAGTTCACCCACCGAAAACAAAGGCTGGTTTTAGAAGAATAAGCTTGGACGATACCACATTAGTAGCTTTAAAAACATGGCAGGAAAAACAAGCAATAAAATTTGATTTACCCAAGCTAAACCCTAATCAGATTATTTTTTCTAATTACAAAAATACTTATCTCGAATCAGGTATAACTAAAGAGTGGTTTTTAACAATTCAGAGACTATATAGGAAAAAAACTGGTAAAGAAATCAAAACAATCACAATGCACGGTTTCAGGCATACACATGCAAGTCTATTATACAAAGCAAATATCCCAATTAAAGAAGCTCAAGAAAGACTTGGACATTCTAATGTGAAAACGACACTGAATATTTACACTCACTTATCCAAAGACCAAAGAGATAAAACAGCTAATCGTTTTGCTGAGTTTATGAATGAAATATAGCAAAATGAAAAATAAAAAACCCACTGATTATAGTGGGTTTGGAGTGTTCAAAAGTTGCCTATTATTTGTTTTCTAGGGCTTTTGAGGCTTGGTCAGCTAATGCTGTAAATGCTGATGCATCGTTAACAGCCAAGTCAGCTAACATTTTGCGGTTGATATCAATCTCTGCCAATTTCAAACCGTGCATTAATTTAGAATAGCTCAAGCCATTCATACGAGCTGCTGCGTTGATACGCGCAATCCATAATTTACGGAAATCACGTTTTTTCTGACGACGATCTCTGTATGCATAACTATAAGATTTCATCACTTGTTCTTTTGCTGTTCTAAATAAAGTATGTTTTGATCCGTAATAGCCTTTCGCTAATTTAAGGATCTTTTTACGACGTTTACGGCTTACTACGCCACCTTTAACACGTGCCATGGTTAATTCCTCCTAATAAATATCTATTATCTCTATGAGTGTTTTCATTGCTAAGTTGTTACAAGAAATTCTTCAACTTTCCTACATTCAGCAAGCTTTTTCAGTCAATGCTAATCGAGCTATTCAGCTTTTTATTTCATTCTTGCTAATTGTTGGCGAATACGTTTGAAATCGCCAGCTGATACCATTCCTGCTTTACGCAATTGACGGCGTTGTTTCTTTGTTTTACCGTGGAAACGGTGACTTGTAAACGCACGGAATCTCTTCAAACCGCCTTTACCAGTACGTTTGAAACGTTTTGCTGATCCGCGGTGAGTTTTTTGTTTTGGCATGACTAATTTTCCTCCTACATTTTCATTTTCGTCTACCGTTCAACTATTGAACGAGTATCCTCAAAATCTTTTGTTAACTAGTTATCAGCTTTTCAGCTTACTTGTCGTTTTTCGGTGCCAGCGTTAGGAACATGCTGCGTCCGTCCATTTTCGCTTTTTGTTCAACTGTAGCGATATCTGCAGTTTCTTCCGCTAAGCGATCAAGAACTTTCTGACCAATCTCTTTATGGGTAATGGCACGGCCTTTGAAACGGATCGAAGCTTTCACTTTGTCCCCTTTTTCCAAGAACTTGCGTGCATTACGAAGTTTTGTGTTAAAGTCATTGACATCGATCGTCGGACTTAAACGAACTTCTTTTACGTTGATCACTTTTTGTTTCTTACGAGCTTCACGCTCTTTCTTTTGCGTTTCGAAACGGAATTTTCCATAATCCATAATTCGCGCAACAGGAGGTTTCGCAGTAGGTGCTACTAGAACTAAATCCAAATTGGCTGTTTCAGCGATTTTCAACGCTTCCACTTTTGTTTTAACACCTAATTGTTCACCGTCTTGTCCGATCAAACGTAACTCGCGTGCACGAATGCCGTCGTTCACCATCATATCCTTTGCTATGGTCATTCACCTCCAAGTTTATTAAGAGAAAATCAGCGCTGAAACGTTTTTATTCCTTGACGTCCCTGTCATAAAAATGACAATAAAAAACAGGCTCTGTAAACAGATCCCGCGATTTTTCGGACTTATATCTTCTGATATAAGGAATCCTCTTATCCAGCCCAGTGACAAGGTCAACTAAGGCGAGAAGCGGGTGCTTCTGCTTTCATTTCTCAACTTTAATAGTATAAGCCATCTTTCTGTATTTGTCAAACATCTTTTCATCAAAAAATTAGGAAATGAAGCAAATGAGCTATTCATTGTTTGCCCCATTTCCCTGAAGAAGCTTTCTATTTTAATAGTTCCTCGATTTTAACTAAAACACCATCTTCATCATTCGATAGAATGATTTCACTTGCAGCAACCTTGACTTCCGGCTGTGCGTTACTCATCGCAAAGCTATGACCCACATGCTTTAGCATTTCCAAGTCATTCCCACTATCACCAAAAGCAGCAATCTCATGATTTTTGATTCCCCATAATTCCTGCAGTTGCATCAATCCATAGGCTTTATGAATTCCTGGAATGATCAAATCCACATCCTCATGGCCGCTGGAAACAGGCGTCACTTTGTCACCCAAAACTGTATTTAACTGTGCTAATACGCCCTTTACTTTCTCAGAAGGAAAACTCAAAGCAAATTTAAATAATGTATCATCAGTTACGTCAAATAAATTCGGCACTCTTTTTAATCGATGGTAATAGTTACTACCGTATGCGACAAATTCATCCGGCTCTTGCTCGCTGACATATGCACTGTTTTTCCCACAAAGGATCGTATGTGCGCCTTCTACCTCGGATAAGATAGTAAGTACGTCTTTTACACTCTCCGGATGAAGCTCTCCACAAAAAATTTCATTTCCTTCGCTAATGACATAAGCGCCATTTTCTGAGACAAAAGATAGCTCATCTGCAATCGTTGGAAAAAAAGACTTTAATTGATAATATTGATTTCCGCTTGCTACTACAAAGCGAACATTCTGCTGTTTCATCTTGTTATACAGATAATCAAATCTTTCACGGTCATATTCTTTTTGACTATTTAAAAACGTACCATCCATGTCTACTGCAATCATTTTAACTGTCATTATACTCATCCTTTCATGGTAACAAACCAAAATGCTCTAAACCAAAACGAATCCCGTCATCCATATGGGACTTAGTAATAAAATCTGCGTGATGTTTGACATATTCTGATGCATTGTCCATCGCAATTGCCGTTTGAACTGCTTCGAACATTCCTAAATCATTATTCCCGTCACCAAATGCATAGGTGGGTACATGCGCTAAATCAAGTGAATTGATAACTTCTTGAATCCCTGTCTTTTTCGATTGACCTTTTATTACAACTGCCAATGAATATGGACTATCACGATAAAAAGTCAGACTATCAGAAAATTCTGTTTGATACAGTTGATCTTTTGTCTCATCTTCTGAAAAAAGATACCCCATATAGATTTCATTTTTGAGATGGAAATTTTTGTTGATTTCAGGTAATGGCGCATTATCCAATTTATAGAGCTTTTCCATACTGGCAGTTTTGTAGCAAGCTGCATATTCTTGATCCGTGTAACAGGCAAATGAATGATTTAATGCCTTAGAAAAAATCATTAGTCTGTTGATCACGTCAAGCGGAAAGACATGCTTTGATACCACTTGATTTTCAACTACATTAAATTGACCATTCAAACTTACATATGAATCGATTCCTGTATTTGCTGTAATAGTAATGATTTCTTTAGGTGAACGACCACTGGCAATCATTGGTAATATATGATTTTGTTTCAATCCTTGAATAGCCTGCAGATTCTCCTTAGAGATCTCAGAGTCTGCATTTAGCAATGTGCCATCTAAGTCAAAAAATACAAGCGCTTTCCAATTTCTCATGATCAACCTCCTCTACTGTTTCTTCTATCTATCATTGTACTACACTTTTATTCAGAAACTAAAAAAACTTTGCTAAGCTTATTCAAAAATGAATAAGTAGATCTTAGCAAAGTTCAACTTTTTATTTTTTATCAACTAATAATTAGTGAACTATTTCTATTTTAATAGAAACTTCCTAGAAAAAGATAAATGATCGAATTATCGCTGTATCTACCTTATATGCCCTAGGCTAACCCTGTAGTCCCTACAGTTTTTACTGTGTATTTTAATAGCTTAATCCTTTGTTCAAAACATGGATACTTGCTGCAGTTTCTAGATCAGATACTTCTTTTTGTTTATCGATGTCTTCAATAAATATTTTACTCCGCTTTTTATTTTCTGAATGTTCAGAACATTTATCGCAAGCTGAAACTTTGATCAATCTTTTATTATACCAAGAAGCTTTATATTCCAATTTTGAAACGAATAACGCCCAAGAAACATCTGAGATTCCTCGATGAAGTTTGCTATTTCTATACACATCTGATTGATGAATATCTTCAATACAAATCACATCATATTTATGAACGATTTCTGTTGTAATCTTATTTAAAAAATCCGTTCGCTGATTCATCAATTTTTCCCGCATCTTAGCTACCTTCAATTTTTGTTTCTGGTAGTTTTTTTGCTGAGATAGTTCTGTACCTTTCAATTTAGCAATTTCTTTACGCCTAACAAGTTTTCTCTCTTCCCGTATGAGTCGTTGCTCGAATTCTTTGGTGTACTTATCATTATCGATACGTCTACCATTTGATAACACCGCAAATTCAGAAGTGCCTAATGTGATTCCTATAGCAGAGTGTGTTTTCTCTACCGCAAGAACTTCCTCTTCACAAAGAATCGAAATGAAAAACTTATGGCTAGGTGTTAAAGAAATCGTTGCTGACTTTATTTTTCCTTTTATCGGACGATGCATTTTTACTTTCATTGGTGTCTTCAACTTGGGAACTTTTATCCATTTGTCATCGATAATTTTGATCGTCCCATTTTGATTATTAGTTGTGTAAGACGAAACAGAATCCTTCTTTTGTTTCATTTTTGGAAAACCAACGCCTTTTTCCCTATGAAATTTTTTAAATGCCCGATCCAGATAAACTTGCGCATTCGCTAACGCCAAACTATCTACTTCTTTTAAACAAGGATGCTCTTTTTTATATTGAGCAGGTGTCGGCAGCTTGACAGTAAGATCAGGATTTTCTTTCAATGCTTTATAAAGAGCGATCCGATCCTGCAGCAAAAGATTATACACAAGACGAACACAAGAAAAAGTTTTTTTGATAAACTCCTCTTGAGCTGAGGTAGGATAAAGCCGATACTTATACGCCTTTAAAACCCTCATGAACATACCACCCTACCAATAAAAAGCTGATTGAGCCGGTTAGCTCTGACTGAAAAATAGGAAAATACGATTGAGGCGCTCTTTGCCTCATTCTTATTTTATCTTTTTTCTGAAGAGTTGGCTCAAGAAGCTAGATTAAATAAAAGCTGATTGAGCCGGTTTGCATCGATCAAAAATAGGAAAACATGAGAATGGCGCTTTTCGCCATAATCAGGTTTTATCTTTTTTGCGAGATGCTGGCTCAAGAAGCTAGATTAGATAAAAAGCCAATTGAGCCGATTTACTCTGACTGAAAAATAGGAAAATACGACTGAGGCGCTTTTTGCCTCATTCTTATTTTATCTTTTTTCTGAAGAGCTGGCTCAAGAAGCTACTTGTTAAAAATCCTAGCTAAGAAAAGAATCTTTCTTAGCTAGTCTTTCTTTTACCAGACGACTACCCTTGAGTCGCTCTGGCTTTTTTCTCTTCAATTTTTTTACGATAGATATCCACTTCATCTTCAGAACAATACACGTAATGTTCAGGAGTGATTTCTCTCAATTTACGTTCTTTATTGTCTTCAGGCTGTGGTTTGTAAACGATACGTTTACGTGTGCGTTCGTAATCCGGATCTGGTAATGGGATCGCTGATAATAAACTTTCAGTATACGGATGTACCCCAAAGTTATACACATCATCACTTGAACCCATTTCCAACAATCTACCACTGTGCATCACACCGATTCGATCACTGATATGTTTTACCATAGATAAATCATGCGCGATAAATAGATACGTCAAGCCAGCATCTTTTTGCAGATCCTGCAGCAAGTTAACGACCTGTGCCTGAATCGATACATCCAATGCAGAAATCGGCTCATCACAAATGATGAAACGAGGGTCCACAGCTAATGCACGAGCAATCCCGATCCGTTGACGCTGACCACCTGAAAACTCATGTGGGTAACGTGTACCGTGACTTGGATCAAGTCCTACGACTTTTAAAAGCTCATTGACTTTCTCTTCGCGCTCAGCAGGAGTGCTAGCTAAATGATTGATATCGATTCCTTCAGCAATGATGTCATTGACTTTCATTCTTGGATTCAATGATGCATAAGGATCCTGGAAGATCATTTGAACTTCACGACGGAATTCTTGCATCGCTGATTTTGAACGAATTTTACTGATATCTTCTCCATCAAAAATAATTTCGCCATCAGTTGGATTGTATAGGCGGATAACACTACGGCCTGTTGTTGATTTTCCACTACCGGATTCTCCAACTAAACCAAATGTTTCACCTTCATAAATGTGAAAACTGATATCATCGACCGCTTTGACTTCATCAGGACGACCTACGTTAAAATACTGTTTTAAGCCTTTAACATCTAAAAGTACTTTTCTTTTTTCACTCATTACTTAACGCCTCCTGTTGCTGTCTTATGACGTTCAGCGTAAATTGCCCAACGACGAACGATTTCTGCTGGAGGTGTGATTTTTGGTGCTTGTGGCGCCAATAACCATGTCGCAGCTTTATGAGTTGGTGATACTTCAAAATACGGAGGTGCTTCTTCTGCATCGATTTTCATTGCGAATTCGTTACGCGGATAAAAAGCGTCCCCTTTTGGCGGATCCAACAAATCTGGAGGTGAACCTGGAATCGCATATAGCTTATCTTCTGTTCCTTCCATTGTCGGCATCGAGCCAAGTAATCCCCATGTATATGGATGTTGAGGATTATAGAAAATTTCTTCTGATGTCCCAACTTCGACTAAACGGCCGCCATACATTACAGCTACACGGTCAGCAACATTGGCTACGACCCCTAGATCATGGGTGATAAAAATGATCGATGTGCTGATTTTTTGCTGTAAGTCTTTTAATAATTCTAAAATTTGTGCTTGGATCGTTACATCCAATGCAGTTGTTGGTTCATCCGCAATCAGAACTTCTGGGTAACAAATCAAAGCGATCGCGATAACGATCCGTTGACGTTGTCCGCCTGAAAATTGGTGAGGATAGTTTTTTAAACGTTTTTCGGCATTTGGAATCCCTACTAATTTAAGGAGTTCTAATGCTTGCTCTAATCCTTCTTTTTTCGATACTTTATTATGCTTGATCAACGATTCAGCCACTTGTTTACCAATCGGCATCGTCGGATCCAATGATGTCATCGGATCTTGGAAAATCATTGCAATTTCTTTTCCACGAATCGTTTGCATTTGTTTTTCAGTTTTCTTAACGATATCTTCGCCTTTGAACAGGATTTCTCCATTATCAATATTTGCATTACTACTCAATAAACGCATGATACTTCTAGTCGTTACTGATTTACCACTACCAGATTCTCCTACGATCGCAAGTGTTTCACCCTTGAACAATTCAAAGCTGACACCGCGAATAGCATTTACTTTTCCAGCAAACGTATCAAAAGAAATCTGTAGGTCTTTTACTTCTAATACTTTTTCCATAGTCATTCACTCTACTCTTTCATCTTAGGATCGAAGGCATCACGTAGACCATCAGCTAGTAAGTTGAAACAAATCATTACTATTGATAGTGTTACGGCAGGAATCCACATTAAATATGGAAGGAAACGGAACGTTTTATATCCTTCATTCAACAAGGTTCCAAGAGAAGCGGTCGGCGGTCTTAATCCTAAACCGATGAAACTTAGAAACGCTTCGAAGAAAATTGCCGACGGGATACTGAACATCATTTGAACAATGATCACGCTAGAAATATTCGGCAAGATATGTTTTACGGCGATCTTCAAACGAGATTCACCTAATGTTTGAGCAGCTAGTACAAATTCTTGGTCTTTTAATTTCAAGGTCTGTGCCCGAACGATTCTGGCCATTGAAATCCAGTTGGTAATAACCATCGCTAACACGATCGATAAAATACCTGGATCAAAAACAGTCAGCATCAAGATCATTACAACTAAGTTAGGAATTCCTGAAAGAACTTCAAGAATACGTTGCATCACTGTATCGACACGTCCGCCTAATAACCCTGAGATCAAACCATACGTAACACCGATCGTGATATCAAGTAAAGCAGCAATAAAGGCGATCAATAATGAGATACGTGTTCCCATGAACAAACGGCTTAACACATCACGTCCTAATCCATCTGTTCCTAAATAGAAGTTCACATTATCTGGAACATTTGCTTGCGCATACTTATCAACTACTTGCCCAGCTACTGTAGCTGTCCCATTGAAGCCGTTGATGCTATCCAAAAATGGAATACGCGGCGGTAAATTGATATATGCAACATTTTGTTGTGTTGGGTCATGTGGTGAAACCCAAATCGTAATAATTGAGATAAAGATGATGATTCCTAAAAAGATCAAGGAAACTACAGCAGCTTTATTCTTTTTCAAACGACGCCAAGAATCTTGCAAAAAGCTTAGTGACGGTGTTGCGATTCGTTCCCGCTCTTTTGTTGTTGAAGTATCTAAAGGCTGGAATTCTCCAGCAGGAATATTTTTGATTTTATCTGGTACATTGTTTAAATCAACTGATTGCATTAGCCACGGTCACCTCCTGAAACACGAATTCTTGGATCGATCAATCCATAAAGTAAGTCTACGACTAAAATAACGAATACTAGTAAAGCAGAATATAAAATCGTTACAGCCATGATCGTTGGATAATCATTGGTCATGATTGATTTTACAAATTGCTCCCCGATTCCCGGGATGGCGAAAATATTCTCAACAACTAACGATCCTGTCATCAGACCAACAGCTAAAGGTCCTAATAATGTAATCAATGGAATCAAACTATTTCTAAGTCCATGTCTAACCGCAACTTGCCAACGGCTTAAGCCTTTAGCACGCGCTAGCTCTACATAATCACTATGTAATACCTCGACCATTTCCGTTCGGATAAACCTGGCGGAGTCTGCCATTGGACTCATAGCAAGTGCAATCGTCGGTAGAATCGTATAAGCAAATCCATTCCACATTGCAATCGGTAATACTTTTAATTTCATAGCAAAAACGTATTGTAATAATACGGCAAAGACAAAGTTAGGAATCGAACGTCCTAAAATAGCCATCAGAGTTGCCAATGTATCTACCCAAGTATTTTGGCGCATTGCAGCGATGATTCCTAAAAGAATCCCTACTAATGTACCGAAAATGATCGCTTGTCCCCCTAATTGGACGGATGGTCCGATACGGCCTGCTAAAAGTTTTGCTACTGGTTGGTTTTTAAATTGGAATGAAATCCCAAAATCACCGACTAGCAGATTTTTTAAATAGATTCCATATTGAACGATGACTGGTTTATCTAAACCAGATTGCTTATTCAACATAGCAATTGTTTCCGGACTAAGTTTTTCTTGGTTGGTATAAGGAGTACCTGGTAATAATTGCATCAAGAAAAACGTAATCGTCGCGATCAGCCACAACGTGACGATCATAAAAAAGACCCGTTTAAGAAAATATTTTCCAAAACTGTTCAAGAATGACACCTCCGAGATTATTTTGACTTCATCAGCTTTTTTCGATAAAGTAAGGATAGAAAAATTTAGATAAGGATGAGCACATGAATAAAATAAAATGGCCCCTCATTACTTCAGCGGTCTCAAGCATCGGTATTTTTACTTACCTATTAATAAAACAGTCATTGACTATCCGTTCTGTATCAGATACCTTTTTCATCGTTTCTTTGTTCTTTTTAATCATTGGCTTGGCCCTTTGGGTCATGTCCTCAGGATTTTTTGATAATTTCCAACGTTTTATGAAAATGCATTTTCGTTTTAAAAAGAAAAATGAACCGAAAGAATTTATCCCATTTTCAGAGATTGGTAAAGCACATCAGCTTTACTGGCTTGAAACAGGCGGTATCTTACTGATCGTCTCTATTGTTTCTTTATTATTTTACTTTTTATAAGCAAAGATAGCAAGAGTGAGGAAAATAAATTTCTATGATTCTTGCTTCTTCCTTTTAAATGAAGCATTTATGATAAGATAAATGCAAATTCATTAAAAACAAGCCGAGATTCACGAAAATCACAAGACATCTGATAAAAGAACAGTCATGCTCGCGCAAAGAGTATTCGCACGGGCAATCACATCTGTTACTTTTAGTTTCAATGTTTCTTGTCAATTTTCGTGAATCTCTTCTTATTACAATCGGAGACTGGCAATCATACCTGCCTCCGCATTTTTGATAAGTGTCACTTCAAATGTGTTTCAGAATTATTCTGAAATGTATGTCCATTTGAAATCGTATTGCGCACCTGCTGGGTGGAAACAAACATCTTTGACTTTTTCAGCACGTAAGTGTGCTTCTGCTTTTTGGTAAAGCGGAATGACACCCATGTCGCCCATGATTGTTTTCTCTGCATTGACCATATCATCCCAACGTTTTTCAGGATCATTGGCATTTGTTGTTGCAGCAGATTTTACAAACTCGTCATATTTAGTGTTGCTGTAACGTCCACGGTTATATGAAACGCCTGTTTGGAATAGATCTAAGAAACTACTTGGATCTGCATAGTCAGCTCCCCAACCACCGATAACTACATCAAAGTCACCTTTGTTTGAACGGTCTAGACGAACTGAGAATGGTACTGGACTAACTGTTACTTTAACACCATCTAATGATTCTTGAATCGCACCTTGTACGTATTCTACGGTTTTCTTAGAAGAATCCGCATCAGAAGATAGAATATCTAACTCTAGAGAATCAATTTTCAATTCTTTTTTAGCTTTTTCCCAATATTCTTTTGCTTTTTCTTTATCGTATTCGATCTTGTCATCAGCAGCTTTAGCAAAGTCTTCTTTTCCATCTGGAGATTTAGACATATCTGCTGGTACTAATCCTTTAGGTTCTACTGATCCGTCACCTAAGATATTTTCAACAAGAGATTTACGATCGATTGAATAAGAAATCGCTTTTCTTAAGTTTTCATTTCTGTATGGAGAATTTTCATCGATTTGATTTAATTCGATATATTGTGTTGATGCTTCTTTTTGGATAACTAATGCTGGATCGTTCGCCGCTTGTTGCGCTAATTCACCAGTCAAGATCACGTCATCTGCTTGTCCGTCTTGGAATAAGTTATAAGAAGTCGGTGCTTCTTTTACAACGTTCGTTTTCACTTCGTCCAATTTCACAGTGTCAGCATCCCAGTAATCTTTGTTTTTCTTGTAAGACCAATCAGTATCTGTACCTGGTCCATCAAAATCAGCTAAGACAAATGGTCCGTTATAGACAGCATTGTCGCTGTTTGCAGCATATTCTTTACCATATTTTTCCACAATATCTTTTCTTTGCGGGAAGAATGAAGGGAACGCTAATAGATAATCAAAGTATGGTGTTGCTTTTTCTAGAGTAATTTCTAGTTCGTAGTCGCCTACAGCTTTGATCCCTAGTTCACCTTTGTCTTTTTTACCTGCTGCGATATCTGCACCGTTTTTCACAGATTCATATAAGTAGGCATATTCTGAAGCTGTTGCTGGATCAACTGTACGTTGCCATCCATAAACATAGTCTTCTGCTTTTACAGGTTGACCATCAGACCATTTTGCGTCTTCATTCAACTTGATTTTGTAAGTAATCCCATCTTCACTGACTTCAGCTTTCTCTGCTGCACCAGCAGGTTGTGGATTATTTTCAAGATCTAAACGATAAATTCCTTCATACACATTATTTAATGCTGTAAAACTAATCGTATCTGTTGCTAACGATAAATCAGCACTTGGCATTTCCTGTAATACATTCACGCGAAATACTTGCTCTCCACTTGGTTTTCCGCCAGTTGATGCAGCACTGCCTGAATCGTCTGTTTTTCCACCATTGCCGCACGCAGCAAGTGTTAGACTAAATAAAGTGATGAATCCAAAAGCAAATGACTTCTTTAACTTCATTCTTATTTCCTCCCTAGAAACCCTAAAGTATTTTCTGAAAAATCAGAATTTAATAATTATTTATTGTATCTGAGGTATAGTTTACAATTTTTAAATTAAAAAATCAAGAAAAATCTTATCTTATCCTCATATTCGCATCATCAAATTATATTTACATTAGAAGAATAATCTTAGAAATAAAGTAAAAAAGCAATTGTCTTCTACTTAAATAGTATGTTAGATTAATAGAGAGGACATATCTTTTAGCGGTACTTTTAAATTGGACCAAAAAATGATTGTCTTAAGAGTATAGGAGGAATTAGATGGAGAGTTCATCTTTTTTTAAGGAGTTATTAGTATTTCACAAACCACAAAAAGCACCCTTTCGCCTAGTTGGGGCTGGAATTTGTATGGCGATCCCACTGTTTATTGGATACTTCTCAAATAATTTACTAATAGGCAGCTTTGGTTCTTTAGGTATCTTTACGTTTCTTTATTATCAAACATTACCTTTTAAGGATTTAATGATCCGCTTAAGTTCCGTAGGTAGCTTTTTACTTTTAGGAAATTTACTTGGGATGCTCAGTACCCATGTTCCATGGGTCATTCCCATCATGATCGCGTTGATTGCTTTTTTAGCTAGAATCATTTTTAGATTGTATGCAATTGCCAAGCCGGGGGCTTTTTTTATTGTCATGGTTACTGCAATGGGCAGTGGAACGAAAATTCCGCTTGATAGAATCCCGATCATGATGAGTTATGTGCTGTTAGGTGTTATAACCTCTTTAGTAGTTGCTGTTATTCTGTATTTTGTTGAGGGAAGCGTTGAAGCGAAACCAGTAGAAAAGAAAATCTCTTTACAGGAACGTCTATATATCGATCCTGCTGCCCTTTTAGATGCTTTACATTACGCTGCCATCTTGTTTTTAGCGACTTATATCAGTCAATCGTTGCATCTG
Organism: Enterococcus wangshanyuanii; assembly: GCF_002197645.1. Taxonomy (NCBI): domain Bacteria; kingdom Bacillati; phylum Bacillota; class Bacilli; order Lactobacillales; family Enterococcaceae; genus Enterococcus; species Enterococcus wangshanyuanii. The sequence continues at coordinate 1,774,941 of NZ_CP021874.1, forward strand.
ACTAATGCTTACTGGATGATTGTTTCTTGCGCTGCAGTTTTACAGGGAGACAACTTACGTGCGATCATGCATCGCAATGTCCAGCGGATTTTTGGCACGATGGTTGGGCTATTGATCGCTGCTTTATTGCTGAGTATTGCATTTACGACACTGCAATCGATCTTATTGATTTGCTTTTTCTTTTTAACTGTCGAATTTTTTATTAAACGAAACTATGCGATCGCAAACTTTTTTACCACACCAATGTCGTTACTTTTAGCTAATTTGGCTCGGCATCAATATTTGGTCAGTCTTTTGAATTATCGTTTGATCGGAATTGTCTTAGGGAGTCTACTTGGGCTTTTAGGGGCTTATGTGTTGACGACTTGCTTACGATTTTATAATCGTGCCTATCAATTAGATGAAAATTTAGATAAAGAAACAGAATAAGCTAATTCTGAATTATCCCTCTGGAGGTTCATATCATGAAAATAAAAAAACCAGTAGCACCAATCCTGCCGCGGTTAACGCAAACAGATTTCATTTCTTTGGATGATGAGATCATTATTGAGGGATTGGCACTAAAAGAACAGGATCTTAGTTATCAGGATAGTCGAAATTTAGTTTTTAGAGAGTGTCATTTTGATAAATTGACGATGAATCGAAATCACTTGGAACGCTTTGAATGCAGCAATGTGATTTTTGAGCATTGCGATTTTTCGAACACGGAATGGCTCGGTGCAAGTTTTCATCAAGTCCATTTCCGCCGCTGTAAGTTAACTGGGACTAACTTTGCAGAGAGTTATCTGCGTGATTGTACATTTGAGGATTGTTTGGCGGACTACGCCTCATTTAGCGCAACGAATCAAAAAGTCGTCCACTTCAACCAGACTAGTTTGAATGATACCGAATTTGTTGAAGTTGTTTGGAACAATCTTTTATTTGAAGAATGTTCATTGACTGGTAGCAATTGGTTTCATACCATGTTGAAAGAACTTGATTTAAGAAAAAGTACGTTTGAAAAAATTGCCTTTTCTCAAGAATTGATCAAAGGATTAAAAGTCACAACCGAACAAGCAGTGATCATTGCTGCTGGATTAGGATTAAGCATCGAATAAAAAAGGAAGAAGGTTTTTCAATGTCGAAAAACCTTCTTCCTTTTTTCATGCCCTTTCCATTTTCTGTAAATACTCAGACACCCCTTCGATCAGTGCATTTGCAACTTTCATTTGATATGCTTCTGTATTGAATATTTCTAAGTCATAGTCTGAATTCATATAGCCTAATTCCAGTAATAATGCAGGTTGAGTATTCTCTCGTAATACTTGATAATTGCCATAGTCGATCCCACGATTTTGTAACGGGAGATTTTCAGACAATGACTGATTAACGGCTTCGGCCAAATCAGCATATGCTTCATAATAGTAATACGTAGTCGTCCCGGTTGCTTCATTCATGTTCTCAGAAGAATCATAATGTAAGCTGATAAAGAGATCTGCATTATTTTGTTGACTGACCGTACAAATCTCAGAGAGGTCCTCTGCTATATCCTCGTCTCGAGTCAAAATCACTGTACTGCCTTTTTCTTCAAGTGCCGATTTGATTACCTCTGCCGTTTCTAACGTCACCTCTTTTTCGTAAATCCAGCCATCATTACTGATCGCCCCAGTGTCATCGCCACCATGCCCGGGGTTTAAAACAATTGTCATTCCTTCTAACGAACTAGGAGTTTTTTGTTTTGTTCGCGTAATTATCTGGCTATCGTTTTTTGAAACATAGCCTTCATCACCAGCATTTGTAACTACTTGATACCACTGATCTTCTGTTGCTATTAATTCTATCAGCTCTCCGCGATTGACCTCAGCTAGTTCCGTACTTTTAATTGAAGCTTTGCTGTATAAAATTGCATCTTTTGAACCTATTTGTACTAGTTCTTCTAAGCTTTCTTCCCCTTCTTCAAGGGAAATCGCTAAAGCCTCCACCGATGTATCTTCGGTCAATTGCCGATCACTCGCCAATTCTTTTGTTCTTTTTAAATAGCCTGTCCCTAGTAATACAATGACTATCGATATTGTATAGATTAAACGTCTCCTCATTTTTTCCTCTCCTGCCTTTTGTATACTCAATAAAAGAGTAAAACTGCAAGCTTAAACTATCCTTAAAATGAAATACGATCGACTAGTTTCTAATTTTTTGTTTAAGATAGGTTCAAAAATTTTACTTCATAGGCTTTTTTGGTAAACTAATATAGGTTGAGAATAATTCTCAATTACTTGAAAGTATGGAGAAGCAAGGATACACATTGATCGGACAAATTTTTGCCGGGAATCACATCGAAAAGATTTGAGTTGATGATGAACAGTACAAGACTTTCGCTAGAAAGTGTTGATCATTTATTTTATCCAGCTGCATGAGCCAGTCTCTCGAAAAAAAGATAAAATATAAATGAGGCAAAAAGCACCTCAGTTATATTTTCCTATTTTTCAGTCGAGACTGAACGGCTCATTCCACTTTTATCGTTATCCAGCTGACAAATCATTCCTTAGGAAAATAGATAAATTGCCAGTGAGACAAAAAGTGTCTCAAAGTCAATTTCCTAATTTTCTATAGGATCAGACGATTTGTTCCGCTTTTATATCAAGGAGGAGATATCATGAAAAAGAATCTTATTGAACTCTGGGGCGACCTAGTTGATTTGAAAGATTTGATTTTAGCAATTGTAATTTGCAGTGTGACGACCATGGGGAGTTTCTTTTTAGCACCTGCAGGAGATACAACGAAGCAATTATTTTTTGGTTTAGGCGGAGCTGTTTTAGGGTTTGTTATCAGTACTGTTTTGATCAAACCGAAGCGAACTGTCATTGAGGAGGAAGAAGATTAATGGATGCCGGATTACTTTTTCAGATGCTTCTAGCTGTTTTAGGAGCGATCGTTTTATATACATTTATCGGGTTTGTTCCTGGAACGGATGAAACATCTGTTTTGATGCCAGTTACATTAGCCGTTGTTTTAGCTGGTGTGGAGCCGATCGTCGTGCTGACCTTTTTCATTTCCGCGATCATTACATTGAATTTGATGAATGCGATCCCTACAGCGCTTGTGGGGTTACCGGGCGGTGTAATGTCAACGCCTATGATCGAACACGCACTCTATTTGAAAGAGCGCGGGATGGCGGCAACTAGTATTAAAAAGATGGCTACAGGTTCGATCATCGGAACAGCGATCGCTATTCCAGTCAGCCTGCTTTTAGCAAATATTTTGGCACCATTTTCAGATTCGGTGAAAGAATATGCGCCTTTGTTATTTGTTTTCGGTGCGATTTTCTTATCATTGATCGGCAAGAATAAATTGTTGGCTCTAATCAGTATTATTCCCTTAGGTCTGTTATTTCAAGGGCTTCGTTATCTTTATTGGGGAATCGGTGCGGTGCCGCAAGAAAAAAATGTGACTGTTTCTTTCTTTTTAGGGATCACGATCGGCCCTCTGCTCGTTTCTTTATTGGGCTTATTAAATAAGCAGAGTCGAGAGGCTTTGCCAAGGCATGATAAAAATGAGATTCATTTAAACAAAGTAGATGAACAGCAGTCCTTGGCACACCCGCTTCAGACAATCACAAAAAAAGAAGCTGGAACAAGTGCTGTAGTTTCTTTACTTTCAAATTTTCTCTTCTTTTTAAGCCCTGTCGGATTGACGATTTTGTTCGGTGAAGCTGTAGCAAACAAGGAAAAAGATCCCGTAAAAAAAGCCAGTATGGCTATCACTTCTATGAGTGCGTTGTCTCATGCAACCTATCTTTCCGGTGTGATCATTCCATTGATCGCTTTAGGGATTCCATTGTCTCCAGTCGCTGTAGGACCCGCCAATGCTCTATTCAATGCGCCGCCCGTTTTTACTTTAGAGCATAATATCCATCATTTGCTAAGCAAAGGTGAGTTTGTTTTTGCCATTGTCTTTGCAGGTGTTTTAGCTTCGATCATCACGTATTTTGTCGCAATGAAATATGCACGTCAAATGACCGCATTCGTTTTGAAAAAAATCCCTCACGAAGCCATTCTCGGCCTATTTATCGGCTTTATCTTATTATTGGCTTATATGGATGCTGGGTTGATCAATATTTTCGGTGTTTTACTGGTAGGGATCGTTTGTGGTACTCTTAATAAGATGGGCGTCAATTACGGCGTTCAATTCATGATTTTGTATGCAGCACCTTGGATCACCACACATTTAATTTTTAAATAGAAGGATAGTTGATTGGAATGAATAGAAAGAATATAGGTCACGGTCAAGCGACAGGTAAAATCATTTTGATGGGTGAACACGCTGTTGTATACGGTGAACCTGCTATCGCTTTTCCGTTTGAGGAAACGTCAATTATGACTACGATAGAGTCGGATCAGATGATGACTTTGGATTGTCAATATTTTTGCGGCAACTTAGCAGAAGTCCCTGCTCGTTTAAAAAGCGTTCAGAAAGTCATCTACCAAACATTAGCTGAATTAGGGCAAGAGAATACAACCTTAAAAATAACCATCAACAGTACGATTCCTGCCGAACGCGGAATGGGCTCAAGTGCAGCTGTAGCTGTAGCGATCGTCAGAGGGTTGTTCGATTATTTTAAGACACCTTGTTCACCAGAAACGCTGCTAAGACTAGTCGATGAGGCAGAAAAAATTGCACATGGGAATCCTAGCGGCATCGATGCTGCAGCCACTAGCGGAAGCAAGCCGATTTTTTTTATCAAAGGACAGCCGCTGGAGTTATTTCCGATGAATGTCTCTAATGCCTATTTGATTGTTGCAGACACTGGCATCAAAGGACAAACCAGAGAAGCGGTCAGCGATGTTGCCCATCTTTTTGAAGAAGACAAGCAATTAGCAGCAAAACATATTACTGAACTAGGACGTTTGACTGTTCAAGCGAAACAAGCGATTTTAATGAACGATGTTCCACTTTTAGGAACCAGTATGAATCAGGCTCATGAACACTTAAAAGCTTTGACCGTCAGCAACAAACAGCTGGATCATTTAGTTGAAACAGCGCGGAACAATGGCGCTCTCGGAGCAAAGCTGACAGGCGGCGGCCGCGGAGGTTGTCTGATCGCTCTAGTTGATTCAAAAAGACAAGCAGAAAAAATCGCAGATTCCTTAAAAAATGCTGGTGCGACTGCCGCATGGATTCAATCATTAGAGGTGAAAAAATAATGTACGCGGGAAAAGCACGTGCCTATACAAATATTGCCCTGATCAAGTATTGGGGCAAAAAAGATGAGCAATTGATTTTACCAATGAATAATAGTTTATCGTTGACCTTAGATGCCTTTTACACAGAGACATGTGTCGAGTTCGACGAAACCCTAACAGAAGATCAATTTTTTTTAGATGGAACAATTCAAGAATCAAAACAAACAAAAAAAATCACCGCCTTTTTAGATTTAGTCCGTCAAAGGCACCAGATAGAGTTATTTGCTAAGGTCGACAGTCAAAATTTTGTCCCAACTGCTGCCGGATTAGCTTCCTCTGCAAGTGGTTTAGCTGCTTTAGCAGGTGCATGCAATCAAGCCTTGCATTTAAATCTTACAGATACAGAATTATCCCGTTTAGCTCGTCGTGGTTCAGGTTCTGCTTGCCGCAGTATTTTCGGTGGTTTCGCTGAGTGGCAAAAAGGAACATCTGACCAAACTTCTTTTGCAAAAGCGATCGATGCTGATGGTTGGGAAGACGAGCTTGCGATGCTCTTTGTCTTAGTGGATGATGGTGTTAAGGATATCTCTAGTCGTGATGGCATGAGGCGTACTGTAGAAACCTCCAGTTTTTATTCTGGCTGGTTAGATTCGATCGAAACTGATTTAACGGCTGCTAAACAAGCTATTGCAGAAAAGGATTTTGTAAAATTGGGTGAAGTTACCGAAGCAAATAGCTTACGGATGCATGGTACAACCTTAGGAGCTGTCCCTCCGTTTACTTACTGGTCACCAGAAAGTCTTAAAGTAATGCAGTTGGTCAGGGAAATTCGGAAAAATAGGTTACCTTGCTATTTTACAATGGATGCAGGTCCCAACGTCAAAATTCTAGTTGAAAAGAAACATCTCGCAACATTAAAACATTCTTTGGCAGAGCACTTTTCTAGTGAACAATTGATTTCAGCGTCCGCTGGCCCTGGGATCAAGCTGCTGCCTGTGGAAGGATCTGAAAAATCATGATTGAAGTGTCTGCCCCTGGTAAATTATTTATCGCTGGCGAATATGCAGTTGTCGAGCCTGGACATCCATCGATCATTGTTGCCGTCGATCAATTCGTGACTGTTACTGTACAAAACGCAGAAAAAAATGGCAGTATCCAGTCAGCGCAATACAGCTCTTTACCTGTCCGTTGGACGAGGAGAAATGATGAACTTGTTTTAGATATTCGGGAGAATCCCTTTCATTATGTTTTGGCCGCTATTCGTTTAACAGAAAAATATGCACAAGAACAACAAAAGGAACTTTCTTTTTACCATTTGAAAGTCACAAGTGAACTGGATAATTCTAACGGCCGCAAATACGGTTTAGGCTCCAGCGGCGCTGTAACGGTTGCGACAGTCAAAGCATTAGGGCTTTTTTATGATCTATCTTTATCAGAGGAAGACATTTTCAAGCTTTCTGCCCTTGCTCACTTAGCCGTTCAGGGAAATGGCTCCTGTGGTGATATTGCAGCAAGCTGTTATGGCGGCTGGATCGCTTTTTCTACATTCGATCATCAATGGGTCAATGACGCTCTTCAAAGCCAAACCTTAACAGAGCTACTTGAAGCCACCTGGCCGAAGCTAAGAATTCAGCCATTGACTGTTCCTAAAAAACTACGTCTATTGATCGGCTGGACAGGCTCACCTGCTTCTACTTCTGACTTAGTGGATCAAGTTCATCAATCAAAAGACGTTCAAGAAGTAGCCTATAAGGACTTTCTACTAAAAAGTAAGACTTGTGTAGAGACAATGATCACTGGATTTGAAACAGAGAATATTTCACTGATTCAATCGCAAATTAGAGAAAACCGCATCTTATTGCAAGAACTGACATCGATCACTGGAGTGACGATCGAAACACCTGCTCTAAAAAAATTATGTAACCTCGCTGATGCTTATGGCGGTGCAGCTAAATCTTCTGGTGCCGGCGGTGGTGATTGCGGAATTGTTGTTTTCAAACAAAAAACGGGTATCTTACCTTTGATGAGCTCATGGGAAAAAGAAGGCATCACGCCTTTACCGCTGCACGTTTATTTTTACAGAAAGAAGGGAAACGATGAATCGAAAAGATGAACATATTTCTTTAGCGAAAGCCTTTCATAAAGAGAAAAGCAACGACTTTGATCAACTGCGTTTTGTTCACCACTCTTTTTCTGAAACTGCAGTGGAGGACGTCGATATCTCCACTTCTTTTCTCGATTTTTCATTTAAGCAGCCTTTTTACATCAATGCGATGACAGGAGGCAGTGATCGTGCAAAAGAAATCAATCAACAAATCGGGATCATCGCAAAAGAAACTGGGATGATGACCGCGACAGGCTCTGTCAATGCCGCATTAAAAAATCCTGATTTAGCCGATACGTATCAAATCATTCGTAAAGAAAATCCAAAGGGAATCATATTCGCAAATATCGGTGCTGGTCTTTCTTTAGAAGATGCCAAAAAAGCTGTTGATTTGTTTCAGGCAGATGGCTTACAAGTTCATGTGAATCTTGCGCAAGAGCTGGTTATGCCGGAAGGAGATCGTGATTTTCATGGCTGGTTAGACAATATCGAAGAAATCGTCGCTCATTTATCAGTTCCGGTAACCGTAAAAGAAGTTGGTTTTGGAATGAGTAATGAAACAGTCACTCAATTACTGGCTCGAGGTGTTCAAGCGATCGATATCAGCGGTCAAGGCGGAACTAGTTTTACTCAAATTGAAAATGCTCGTCGAAAAAAGAGAGAATTGAGCTTTTTAGATAATTGGGGACAGTCCACTGTCCTTTCTTTACTAGAATCTCAATCATTGCAGCAAGAGATAACGATTCTAGCTTCTGGCGGTATCCGTCAGTCTTTGGATATTGTAAAAGCATTAAGCTTAGGAGCCAAAAGTGTTGGCGTCGCCGGAACGATCTTGAATCACCTGATGACACATGGTTTAGATAAAACGATCGAGTTAGTCAAACAGTGGGAGAATGAACTCCATATGCTTTATACCTTGCTTGGAAAAACAACAACCGCTGAACTGACTGCAACAGATCTCATTTTTTCTAGTGAAATCAGTCATTGGTGCGAAAGCCGCGGGATTCCTTACCGGACATTTGCCACGAGAAGTCATCGATAAATCAACAAGCATTAATATATTTGCGAATACTAATCAAATAGAAAAGAGTGCGTTGTACCTTTTACAAAAGGTGTAACGCACTCTTTTCTATTTTTTACGCAAGCAAGCTACGGTATAATTCGGTGATTTCTTCAACTGTGGCACTTCGTGGATTACCTGGTGTACATACATCTTTATGTGCATCTTCAGCGATTGCTGCTAAATCTTGTTCTTTCACACCCAATGCACTGATCGTTTGCGGGATCCCCACATCTGTACTTAACTGCTGAACTGCCTCCACAGCAGCGCTACGAGCTTCTTCGATCGACAGCTGCTCCGTATTTTCAATGCCCATATATTTAGCGATTTCACGGTATTTTTCTCCAGTAGCATCCTGATTATAGGCCATAACAGTTGGTAGTAATGATGCACAGGCGACACCATGAGGAACATTGTACCAAGCGCTCAACGGATGAGCCATACCATGAACTAAGCCCAAACCTACGTTAGAGAACCCCATTCCAGCAAGGTATTGACCCAACGCCATTTTTTCTCTTGCCTGTTCATCCCCAGCTACTGAGTCACGTAGGACATGAGAAATGATCTCGATGGCTTTTAAATGCAGCATATCTGTCATTTCCCATGCTCCTTTTGTGACATATCCTTCGATTGCATGAGTCAACGCATCCATGCCAGTTGCAGCACATAAGGCTTTAGGCATTCCGATCATCATGTCACTATCGATAAAAGCAACGAGTGGAATATCATGAGGATCGACACATACAAATTTTCTGTGATTGTTTTCATCTGTGATAACATAATTGATCGTCACCTCAGCGGCTGTTCCAGAAGTAGTTGGTATAGCTAAAATAGGCAAACTTGGTGTCTTAGTTTGTACTTCTCCTTCCAAACTGATGACATCAGAAAATTCGGGATTATTGATGATCACACCAATTGCTTTCGCTGTATCGATCGGGGAACCGCCACCGATCGCGATAATATAATCAGCTTTCGCGTCCCGACAACTTTCCACACCGTTTTGAACATCACGAATGGTCGGATTAGGCACAATTTCATCATAAATTGCATACGGCATTTTTTCAGCTGTCAACAAGTTGATCACTTTTGTCACAACACCATTTTTTATGAGCTCTTTGTCTGTTACGATCAATGCTTTTTTAAACTGGCGTTTGTTGATTTCATTGACAATTTCTTTAATTGCCCCTTTGCCAAAATAAGCAGTTTCATTTAATATCATTCGATGGATCGTCATCGTTTCCACTCCTTTTCTTATAAAGAATAATGGGTTTTCAATGCATCAGTCAGCTCTTTCGCTTCTTTATACTTTTTAAAGAACAGTTGATACTGTTTAGTCTCCAGCTCAAACTCAACAGCTGCCTGATTTCCTTTAGCGGTCAACTCAACAGTAACGATTCTTTTGATCGGTAATAACTGAAATTGACCATCACGTAAATCTGCCAACAGGAAATCGGCAGTCCCTACAACTTGCCCGTTATTCGAGACAAATTTGCGGGCCTTTTTGATCTGTTTTACCAGCTGCTGATCTAATTTTTTTATCTCTTCAAAGCGGCTTAACTGAAAATTCTCATATATTTCCTGCAGCAGAGGATCGTTGCGTCCTTCATGCTTCATCTTTAGCAAAATGAAAAAACCAATCAATAAAATTAGATACAGTGGTCCTAAAGCAAGGACTTCTTTTAACGTCAGATTTTTTTGAATAAACCAGCCGTTTATAAGGTATAACAGACAAATCACAGCTGATCCTTTAAGAAAAATCATTAATTGATTCAAAGTTTTATCGACAGATACTTTTCTCATCAAAATGCCCTGTTCCCCCATTTTTTCTTCCTCCTCTTTGTTTTAACGACAGCCCAACTGCTCATCCAAATACGCTTTTAATTCCCGTTCATAGTTTTTTGAAAGCAACCGCTCTAAGTGACGTCTATCATTAACAAAATCATACAAACTGCTGATAGCGTTGATATGACTTTTCTTATCTTTAGGCGCGATCATGAAGATCAGACGAACCGGCAGCTCATCTGAAAAATACACTGGTTTTTTCAACAGCAACAATGACATGCCCAGTTTACGCACACCATCTTCCGGACCAGCATGAGGAATCGCAGTCTCAGGTGCAATCACAAAATAAGGATAGGCAGGATCGTAATTTTTAATAATCGTTTTCGCATAATCCGCTTCAACAAACTTTCGCTCTATCAATGGCTTGGAAGCCACATGGATCGCTTCGGAAAAAGTGAGTGATCCTTGATAAATCTGAATATGCTCGATAGGCAATAAGTTCAATAATTGCTGCTTGCCGGAGCTGTGAGGTAATGTACTTGTTTGCTGATAATTCAAGGAGTGAAAATATGCATCCAGATTTTTTTCAAGCAACAGCTTTTCTGTGACACTCGCATACTGATCAACAATTTCTAATACCTTATTGGTTTCGATTGTAGCTGCTCGTTTTTTATTCGTTGCCCCTAATTCTTTTTCAACTTCTTGGCTTAACAAGGCTTTTTCAGTTCCATTCAGAAAATGTCGAATAAAGAACACTGTTTTTTCTGTATCTAAATGAACCGTAGAAAATATATAATCAATGTAACGGTCATCCATTTCATAAAATTCCCGCAAAGACATATAGCGGACGAAATGAATATCCGGGAATAATTCCTTTAAGTTTTCCAGCAATAAACGAGAAATCGAAATTCCCTGAAGACAAACAACAACGGCCTGCTTCTTATCTTTTTTTACCAAATCATTTTTTAGAAAACTCAAAAAAAGTACCGTAATATAGGTCAGTTCATCTTCTGGAAACACAACCTTCAATACTGATTCGATCGGCTGGATCGCTGCTTTTACTAATTGGTGGATGTGTTCATATTCCTCAATGATCTTCTTAGCACTTGGATTGTTATCTGGCACGCCAAACTTGATACGATAACTCGCAGGGAGAATATGCTGATATAAAGCTTCGGTCAGCTCCTCTTTTTCATTGATCGTAGTGATCCCCAATAATTCAAATTGCTGGATCGTTGCTTGGATCGCGGTGATCAGCTGAGCATTTTTTTGCTGCGTTCGATTCCAAATCAAACTGCTACTTAAAATTTGCAGACTGATAAACTCTGCTTCTGCCGGGTCGTCCAAACCTTCAAAAAAGTAGCTTAATGTGGCAGAAACCTCTTCATAAAAAGAACGGTCAACCATTGGAATCACATGCTTCAATACATCTTTTTTGAGTTTATTGCCGCGTGCTATTCTTTTTGTACACATATAAAGGACAAAGGATAAATCTACTAGCTTTGCTTCGGTAAAAGTCAAATTCAGATGCTTTTCCAACAGTTCTAATTGGGCTTGAAGTTTTTTGATCCGTTGGAGATCTGTTGCAAACACAGAATTAAAGCGGGCAGCTTCTTGTGTATCATTGAGGATTTCTCTGATCGCTTTGATCCCGATCTTGCGGATCGATAATTCCTCTCCTTCCAAATAGTAGCCGCTTTTTCGGCTGTAGACTAAGTCTATATGTTGTTTTTTTAGCTGGCTGCTCAATTTCTTATTGTCTTTTAAAATAGTATTCTTACTTACTGCCAGTCTTTGTGCTAATGATGCGAGCGAGCTAGTATCATTAAATAGTAGAATCACTAACAGATAATGCTGCCGCTCTGTATCCGTCAAATAAACCAATGGCGATAACTCATCCAACAGTTGAGCTAAATGTTGAACATCCAGATCACTAGATACGATTTGACCGTTCTTACTGATCCTTTCTTTTCCCTGAATACGTAAAAATGCATTGATCTTTTTTATTCTGTACTCGATTTGTCCCTTAGAAGCCCTGATTTCTCTTTCTAACTGCTGCAAAGAAATACTTGTATTAGAAACGATCAACTGTAAAATCTGTACCGCCATTGAGTCCATTCTTTTCACTGCCTTTATTTTATGATGTTAGTTAGCTGCAATTATAAGCGAATCAGCATGTCACTGGAACCCTTTTCAAAAAATTCATTCATCACGTCTCTTAAAAGATATGGCGATCGCGGAATCGCATCGATCGTATCACCGGCAATATGAGACGTGATCGTCAAATTATCTAATGCCAATAGAGGATCATCAGCCTGGATCGGTTCTTCCCAAACCACATCAATTGCTGCTCCGGCAATCTTTCTATCCTTCAACGCCTTAACAAAAGATGGTTTGTATAAAATATCCGGTCTTGCTGTATTGATCAAGTAACTGCTTGGTTTCATCAATGAAATCAAAGAGTCATTGATCATATTGGTTGTATCAGGTGTCACTCGCATGTGAAGTGATAGAATATCCGCATGCTTGAAGGCTTCTTCCAATTCAACAAAAGTAACAGCCAGTCCTTCTCTTTTGATCTTTTCCTGATCGACATACGGGTCATAAGCGACTACTTTCACACCAAGTCCATTTAATCGTTTCACGACTAATTTTCCGATATACCCTAATCCGATCAAAGCAACAGTTAAATTAGACAAGGTCGTTTTGTATAAATCATTTGGAAATTGTTTTGGCCATTGTCCGTTCATTACCTGTCTATGTGACAAGGCGATATTCCTAGTTGCCGCATACATCAAACCAACGGTAAAGTCAGCAACTGGCTCTGCATTTCTAATGACATGGATCAACGGGATATTCCGTTGGCTGACAGCCTCTAAATCGATATGCTCCAAACCGCCGCGGCTTGTCCCGATCATTTTTAATTGTGGTGCTGCTTCCAGCATTTTTGCAGAAACAGGGGCAATATGCACTAAAAGATATTCCGCCTCTTCCAACGCTGGCAAGATCCCTTCCGGAAGTTCAACTGCTTCTGGACCGCCTTGTTCAATAATTTTGATTTTTGCTTGAAATTCTTCTTTTGTTAAATCTGCATACCAATCAAAACAAGTCACTTCGATCGGTTTGGGAATCTTTAACTGTTCAGCCGCTTCTTTTAAAGTAGCGGCTGAAACTAATGTATCTCCGACAACAATCACTTTACTCATTACGAAACAGCTCCTTCTATGATCCCAGTATTCGCTTCACGTTCAGCTTGCTCTTCAAGATAAGCATGGATCGATTCTTTCTTCACACGGACAAACACATATAAAACAATGTATACGACAACAGATAAACCGATCCACAGTGGATTTTGCGTCATGAAAATCAAGAACAATAAGCCCATGATGTGATTGGTCATTACCGCAAAGCTGCAAATCATCAAAGCTCCTTCAGGTAAATTGACTCCTACTTCTACAGCAACATCAGTAAAAATCGGCGCAACAGCTGTGATCATATACAATCCGCCTACACACCAAATCGTCCCGCTGATCAATGATTTAAAAATATTCCCATTCGATACACAAATAATCAATTCGATCATATAAGGAATCGCGATCAAATCAACCATCGGCAGCGTTTGATTCCCTGGTAAAAGGATTGCCAAAACAAGCACGATCGGGATCAATAGCATTCCTGTCAGTAAAGTGGCCGTTTCACCATAGCCAGCTGCATCATTGATCGCTAAGAACCAGACACGGTCTGAACTGCTTGATTTTGCAGTCTTCTTAGAAGCATCTGTGATCGTAGTGAATGCCGAAGCAAAAATTCCGGCAATTTTTGGAAAAATCGCCATGATAGCTGCCGTTGAAATCCCAACGATCGTCACTTCTCCCCAAGCTTCAAGCATATTCAATCGCATAAAGTTTCCTGCAAAACCTAAAGCAAGACCTAAAATAAATCCTAATGATGTTGGTTCTCCTAAAAAGCCCAGCTTCGTTTGAAGTGTTTCAGGATTCCATTTGACCTTATTTGCACCTAGCTTTGTCAACAACCAGTCCATTCCGATCGCTAATGGAACCGAACAAATATGATGCGGTGCAGTCATTGTGCAACTTGGATAACCATAATAATTAGACCAACGTTTGGCAATGATTTCCGAAAATACCAAACAATATAAATTTGACAAAACCATCAAACCGATCGATAACCATAAGTTTTTAGTGGAAATATACAACATCGATCCCCAAAGCATAAAGGAATAATTATTCCATAAATCAGAAGGCATAAAAATATTTGTATATTTCACCAAGAATAGTACCGTCTGTAAAATCAGCCCTAACCCTAAAAAGATCATACCAACTTGAGTAGAGTAGGCCACTACACTCGTTGCCTGCCAGCCCGTATCTAAAATCCTTAGATTAACACCTGTTTCTTCTACCATGCGATTGACTACGGGTGTAACGATCGGTGAATAAGCCCCAATGATCATATTGAAACCAGTCAATCCAATCCCAGCATTCAATGCTGCCCCAAACGCTTTTTTAGGTTTGACCTTCATGATCAAAGCAATGAAAAAGATTATGATCGGAACAACAACTGCCGCACCAAATGCATCCATGATTTGTGAAAGTAGATCCAGCATTCTTTTTCCCCCTTTACTTTTAGTTCACTTATCAGCCTGTTATTTTGTTTGCTGTTTCCAGCAGCTCTTCAAAAAATTCTTCTTCGCCCATCCCAGTTAGTAACCCGACCGAATTGATCGTTGGTATCTCATAGTTTCCTTTTAATGGACTTGTATGAACAATGATATCCCAATTACCAGAAGCCAGCTGCCCTTCTACTCCTCCAGGATTGACTTCGACGGTTTGAGCCCGATACCCATTTTCTTCTAGAAAATCTTTGACCTTATTTGCTACCATTGTACTTGTTACTGTTCCTGAACCGCAGACTGAAATAACATTCAATTTTTTCATTTATACATCCTCCTTTGATTTTATTGGATTACTCGTTCGTTTAAAATCCCAGCTTTAGGAACTACGCCGAAATGATCGGCTAAATCCCAGAGCTGTTGATCGGTGATTTTTTGTTTAAAGTCCGTTGAGACTGCTTGGGCTTTCATATAGATATCTGCTGCTTTTTCAGCTGTTTCAACTAATCCAAAAGCATCATCCATCGTTTGCCCTGCCCCCATGATCCCGTGATGAGGCCAGATGACGATTCGTGAATCATACATTTTAGCCGCTGATGCTTCCCCTAATTCAACTGTGCCGGCAACCATCCAAGGTAAGACTGCTACACCGTCTGGAAAAACAACTAAACATTCAGTGATCATTTCCCAAAGTGTTTTTGTAAACGCATCCTCATCTAAATCGTGGATGAAGGTCATTGCTGAAATCGCGATCGAATGTGTGTGCAAAATCACTCGATGCTCGGGATCCTGCTGCAGACGAACGGCATGACATTTTAAATGAGAAGCCAGCTCACTTGTAGGGACACCGCCTGTTTCCAAGCCCCAAAGCACCTGATATTTTTTTCCATCTGCTGAAATTTTTAAAATCACTAGATTGTCAGCGGGGTTTTGCCACACATTTTTAAAGTATTTCCCTGAGCCAGAGACTAAGAAAATTTTCCCCGCTAACTCTTGGATCTCAAAGCCTAAATCAACTTCCGCAATAATGCGATCGACATCTAAATAAAAACCGACTTCTTCTTGATCTAAACGGTAGCTGATATTGCCGCCATTTCTTTCCGCCCAGCCATTTTTCCAGAGATTTCTTGTTGCCTCACACATTTCTTTGATAAACGGTGCTTCATAAATATTATGGATTTTCATATGATCATTACTCCTCTTCCTTATTAAAATAATTGATGACTAAATCAAACATTTTTTTCTTATCGGTTTCGATTTCCAAACGTTCCATAAATAACTGATCCATAAACATCGCCATTAAATTTTGTAGTAGCACTAGCTGATCTTCACCTTTGTCAAACCCTAGACAAAAGGCATATTCTGCTTTTAAAAAAACGTTATCCGTGCCCATTTCACCAAATGTCACTGGCGTTTTCAATTTAATGATATAGATAAATGGCTGTTTAATGTATTGGGGATCGGTATGTGGAATGGCTACATTCAATGTTGCGGTCTTCAAACCAGTCGGATACTCCGCTTCTCTTTTTAACAGCGCGTGTAAATATTCTTCGTCCACATAGCCTAATTCGAGTAGCTTCGCTGACAAATGAGAAAAAAAGACTGCCTGATCATCCTCTTCCTCATAAATATCAACTAACTCTGCTCTAAGAAACTTATCTGCAACAAGCATTCATCAGCCTCCTTTCTTTGATTGTTGTCTTGTTTACAATCAGAGTATAGCAAATCAAAGCCAAGTGTTGTTTGCGCTTTCATCACAATGTACTCTTCTTTTTCAAAAAAAAATGTGATGAGCTAGATCAAAATGATTTTTGTCTTTGTTCGATCAACTAAAAAAACGCCTGCAGTATAACCAAAAAGTCACACTACAGACAGCTAAAATTTATTCTCAATTAGAGCGTTCTACTTCCTCTACTTTACGTTTTTCATGATACCAATATGAAAAATAGATGATCATTTGACTCAATCCTAAGAATAAGAGCAAAGCAAATGTCTCTGTTTTTATATTCGTGGTATTCAAACTAAGTAATTTTCTAAAGCCATCCACACTATATGTCATCGGGATATAGCGATGGATCGTTTGAAATACAGAGGAAGCTAAATAAATCGAATAACTTCCACCAGATGAGGAAGTTTGGAGCATTGTAATAACCAATACCAGTAAACTCCCTATACCGGGAAAGAGTTTATTAAATGATACAATGACACTGTAAAACGTCCCTGAAGCAAGGAAAATGAATAACATAAATTCCTTCCAATAATTCGTATGAATATTTAAAATATTGAAGATCGCAAACGCTAAAAGTAAGCTTTGTCCAAATACGATCAATAATGGATAGAGATATTGCTTACGCCAATAACCAAAATAATTCTCTGATTTTTTCTTGAAGATCCGCATTACAAATTGATTCAAAAAGATACTTCCAACAAACAGTGTCAAAGATAAAATATAGGGTGCCATGGCTTCACCATTATTTTTGACTGGATAATACTCTTTATGATCTAGTTGAATGATCTCACTAATTTGAGCTGGAACAGGTATTTTTTCGTGGTTCAATTTTTGAATCATTGAACTAGATGCTTTATTATTTGCTTGTAACACAAATTTATCGATAGCACTTGAGATGATCTTCGCAGAAGAATAATTAAGTCCTTCTCCTGTTGTCAGAATCACTTCAGCGGAAGTTTGTTTCGCTGGAAATTCTGATATTCTATTCATAAACTCTTTTTCAAATTCAATCGTTGCGTATACTTCTCCTTTCTTTAACTTTTCAATAGCCTCTTTATGGTCTGTTATTGTAAAATCAAAGAGGTCACTCTCTTTAAGAGCAGTATAAATATCATTGTTTTCTTGATTGTCTACCAAAGCTACTGGAAGTTTATCAATATTTCCGTAAGGATCCATCATAGATTTGATAAATATAGTAGAATAGAGCATAGGAATCAATAAGATCAACGACAATGCTATTCCTGCAATAGTTAGTTTCTTTTTCATGTAATCACCTTTTCTAAAGACTTTTAACATCCGGGGATATCAAGAATCTAAAGATATCTTTTATTTACCTATTTGTCAATCACCTGAAAGGAGTTTTTTTGTGAAACTTAACAATTCATTTATTCAATCGCTCGCTATCTTAGTCATGTTGGCAGAATTACCTGAGGGCAGTGCCTTAAAATCTCAAGAAATCAGTAAACGAATGGAAGTCTCCCCAACCTATTTATTAAAGATTGCTAAAAAATTAAAAGATGCTGGTTTGATCAATTCAAGCGCATCAAAAAATGGCGGTTACACGATAAAAAAAGACATTCGCGAGATTAGTTTTTTGGACGTATTTGAAGCTGTCGATGAAAATACAACATTTTTGGATAAATTGGATTTAAACCCGATCCATAATATGTTTCTGTCAGAAGCATTAGTGAAAGAAAAAGAACTCGTCGTAAAACAAATTTTGCTAGCTGCTGAAGCGGAATACAAACAAACCTTAGCTAAACACTTCGTTGACGAAATTGCTCCTAAAAGCAATGATGGAAAAACACTTGAAATCGATTGGAAACAAATAATCTCAGAAGACTAAAAAAACTGCTCCTTTCACTGAAAATCATTCATCAGTAAAAGGAGCAGTTTCAATTTTTTTGACACACTTGAGCGCGAATACTATTCTTTTTTTTCATAAGCTGCTCGTAACGCAGCTATATCGATTTTTTTCATTTTATACAATTCCTGCATCACACGATACGCACGATCTGGATCAGAATTATCAAATAATCTTTCCATATCACTCGTTACCGTTTGCCAACAAACACCGTATTCATCTTCCATCCAGCCGCAGGGCCATTCTTTTCCCTTAGCAGTTACTGCATCCCATAACCGATCGATTTCTTCTTGGTCCTTACAATAAACATAAAAAGATGTCGCCATAGTAAATGTAAAATCATGATCGACTGCTCCGCCATCCATTACTCGAAACGGCTGTCCATGCATCGTAAATAACGCTTGTGAAATCGTACCGTCAGGATTTTTTTGAACGTATTCAACATTTCCTTCACCAAAAATACTAATCCACTGATTCATTGCCTCTTCTGCTTTTCCCGATTGCTCTTTCGTAAATAAAAATGTTGGTGCAATCGATTGAGGACGCCCAGCTAAAACCAACTGCCACGATACACCATATTTGTCAGCAACCCAGCCAAATTTAGGACTGAAAGGATATTCACCATATTCCATCAATACACTGCCTTCTTGACTTAGTTTTCCCCACAACTGATCGATTTGTTCCTCTGTCTCACATTCCACGTAAAATGAAATCGCTGGCGTAAATTTAAATTCAGGACCGCCGTTCAACAAAATAAATTCTTGTCCTGCAAGAGATAACGAAATCGTTAAAATAGAGCCCTTCGGCTGATGTTCACTATCTACATAGTAATCAGTTTGCTTGATCGCTCCTTGTTCAAACGCATCCACATAAAATTCTGCTGCTTCCTCCACTTTTCCATCGAACCATAAACACGGTGAAAATTTTGACATAATCACTCTTCCTTTCATGAATCATCACTGAATTTATTCCTTTAGCTTGATTATATATGCCTTATTCATTAATTGGAAAAGGATTGCCTTTAAATTTTTTTGCATCATCCCTTAAAATTATATAATGGCCGAATCACTTCTTGAACGTCCATTGTGTCTGTGATATCCGCAAGTAGTTGTTTCATCGGCTTGTATGCTTTTGGTGCTTCATCTATGGTTTTCTTCGATACAGAGGTCGTCCATACGTTTTTCATTGCATGCTGGTAGCTTTCTAAGCTGATTTTCGCTTTTGCTTGTGAGCGACTCAGCAGTCTGCCAGCACCATGCGGCCCTGATTGATTCCATGCTGGATTCCCCTTACCAATAACTAAAATACTACCGTCTTTCATATTTAGAGGTACGATCATTTTTTCTCCTAACGTTGCCGAAGCTGCGCCTTTTCTTAACATCTTTGTATCTAAATCAATATAATTATGAGGACAGTCAAACGATTCAATGACTGCTTTTTTCCACTTCATTCCTTTGAGAATTGTTTCAGCCATGATTTTACGATTCATTGCAGCATATGCTTGGGCAATTTGCATATCATTCAAGTAGTTCTTTAAATCATTTCCTGTGACGTAAGATAATTCATATGGAATTTTTATTGCTTCACGCAGAGTAGTCAATTCTGCGGCTTTTGCAGATTCACCTTGTTTTGTTGCTTGTGCTGCTGCGATTTTCAATTCTTTTCGCTGCTGAGATAACTTTTGATAGCCAACTTCCTGATGATACTCAGCGATTTCTTTTCCTAATACGCGACTGCCGCTATGGATGACTAAGTATAAGCCATCTTTTCCTTCATTGACTTCGATAAAATGGTTGCCGCCGCCTAATGTTCCCAAGCTTCTTAATGCCCAGCCTTTATGAATTGGCGCATGGATGCCACCTAATTCAAATTCATGATAGCTTTTATCATGAGAATTCGACCCACTTGGGATTCTTGTACGGATGATCCGATCTAATTTGTCAAAATTGGTTTTGATCGATTTCTTTAGTTTTACAACATATAGTCCACAGCCGATATCAACACCTACTAAATTTGGCACTACTTTATCTTGGATCGTCATGGTTGTGCCGATCACACAGCCTGACCCGCTATGTGTATCCGGCATGATTCTGATTTGACTTGCTTTTGCAAATTCTTGATTACATAAGGACATGATTTGCCCGATCGTTGCATCATCCAACATCTCTGTGTAAACGTGCGCTTCGTTATATTTTCCTTTGATTGTTAACATTCTGATTCCTCGTTCTTTTTATTTATTGGAATGCAAAATGCGGCCGCATTCCTTAGCCTGCTTGATTACTCTTTCTTTTCCCACTCATTGGGTTCACCTCCAAAAAAATAAAAAAAGACGGCACTGCATGATCATCTACGATCCACAGCGCCGTCTATAAACTTCTATACAGAAATTTTATCTACTTAAAAGAGAACACCACAAAAGGCGTGCCCAGCTTTTTTGACTGATACTTATCGTTTTCGATCATTTGATTATTGCTTATTGTCTTTACAAATGCTTTCATGGTGTTCCCTCCTTTCTTTGTTTGATTGTTTAAATCGTATCATTTTAATCATTGACTTGTCAATCTGATTTTTGTCAAAATAATTTTCTGAAATTGATTTGCTTTTTGATTTCCTCATACCCTTCATGTCGATAAAATTTATGTGCTTCCGTTCGCTCTAAACCTGAATTCAAACGCAGTCCTTGCGCTCCTTGATCTTTGGCCCACTGTTCACCATGTTTTAGTAAACCTTTACCGATTCCTTGATGGCGAAAGGCTTCATCGACGGCTAACCCTAAAACATTCATCAAAATCGGTCCATACGTACAGATGTATTCACTTAATTGAATATAACCGACTACTTGTCCAGCGATTTCCTTTACGAATAACTGATTGGCTGGTGATGAAAGTATATAAGCTAATCGTTCTTCAGCTTCTTTTAAAGGATATTCATGCTGCAGTGCCTCCGTATTCAATCGATTGATTGCCTGTATATCTGCTTTTGTTGCTACTCGAATCGTCATCAGTTGATCCTCCTTTTTTTCGTTATGATCAGTATAGCTGAATCAAAAAAAGAAGGACAACTTTTTCAAGTCGTCCTTACTCTTTTTTTAATTAACCATTATATGCATCAATGATGATTTGTTTCAATTCGCTGATCAATGGTTCTTTTGGATTTGCTGTTGTACATTGGTCTTCGTATGCTAATTCAGCCATGTGATCGACAGTAGAATCAAGAATTTCTTGTGTTACACCTTGTGCTTTAAGATTCATGTCGATTCCGACTGCTACACCTAAATCGTATACAGCTTTAGCTAATGCATCAACTAACTCAGCAGTATTTTTACCTTTAAGACCTAAGAACTTCGCGATATCAGCGTAGTCTGTGTCTGCACGGAAGTAGTCATATTTAGGGAACATTGCATGTTTTGAAGGATCTTTGGCATTGTAACGGATGATATGCGGTAATAAAATCGCATTTGTACGTCCGTGAGGAATACCATATTCTCCACCAATTTTATGTGCTACAGAGTGACAAATTCCCAAGAATGCATTGGCAAATGCCATACCAGCCATTGTAGAAGCATTATGCATTTTTTCACGAGATTCTGCATCTGGGCGTTTCACAGAATTTTCTAAGTGATCGAAAACTAGCTTGATCGCTTGTAAACTTAATCCGCGTGTATAATCAGAAGCCATAACTGAAACATAAGATTCGATCGCATGTGTCAATACATCCATACCAGTATCTGCTGTAACAGAAGCTGGAACTGACATAACAAATTGAGGATCGACGATCGCTACATCTGGTGTCAATGCGTAATCAGCTAATGGGTATTTTACATGTGTTTCGCTATCTGTGATAACCGCAAATGGTGTCACTTCTGAACCCGTACCTGATGTTGTTGGAATACATACGAACTGTGTTTTAACTGGTTTGTCGATTTTGTACGTACGTTTACGGATATCCAAGAATTTTTGTTTTGCACCAAAGAATTCTGTATCTGGGTGCTCATAGAACATCCACATTCCTTTAGCCGCGTCCATTGCAGATCCGCCACCCAACGCAATAATCGTATCAGGCTCAAAATCAACCATCACTTTTGTTCCAGCGTAAACTGTATTTGTTGATGGGTTTGGTTCTACAGCTGAGAAAACTTCGATTTGAACATCATTTTTACGTTTTTGTAATTCTTTACGAACAGTATCAGCGTAACCGAATTGAACCATTCCTGGATCACAAACGATCATAACACGTTCAACGTTTTCCATTTTTTGTAGATATTGTAATGAATTTTTTTCAAAGAAAATTTTTGGTGGTAATTTAAACCATTGCATATTATTTCTCCGTTTCGCTACAGTTTTGACGTTGATCAAGTTGACAGCAGATACGTTTTTAGAGACAGAGTTTTTACCATATGATCCGCAGCCTAATGTCAATGATGGAATCATTTCGTTGTAGATATTTCCGATTCCGCCTTCAGCAGATGGAGAGTTTACCAAGATACGGCAAGCTTTCATGCGTAAACCGAATTTCACTTGTAAGTCTTCGTCTTCTGTATGGATCACAGCAGTATGTCCTAATCCGCCTAATTCAAGCATTGCTTCACATAAGTCAAAGGCGTGATCTGTATTTTTCGCTTTCATCATTGCAAGGACTGGTGATAATTTCTCACGAGAAAGTGGGTACTCAGCACCTGCTCCTTCGATTTCTGCAACTAAGATTTTTGTTCCTTTTGGTACTTTGATACCTGCTAAATCAGCAATATGTTCAGCAGAGTAACCAACGATTGCAGGATTAACTGCATATTTTCCTTCGTTCATTACTGCATCTTCAAGTTTTTGTAATTCATTTGGTTTTACGAAGTACACTTGGTGTGCTTCAAATTCAGCTTTAACAGCTGCATAAATCTCTTTATCTACGATCACAGCTTGTTCAGAAGCACAAATCATTCCATTATCGAATGATTTTGAAACGATCAAGTCGTTTACAGCACGTTTGATTTTAGCTGATTTTTCAATATAAGAAGGAACGTTACCAGGACCTACTCCTAATGCTGGTTTACCAGTTGAGTAAGCTGATTTCACCATACCTGCACCACCAGTGGCTAAAACGATGGCGATTCCCGGATGGTTCATCAAACCAGAAGTTGCTTCTAATGATGGTTGTTCGATCCATTGTACACAGTTTTCAGGAGCACCTGCTTTGATTGCAGCATCACGAACGATACGTGCTGCTTCTGCAGAACATTTTTGTGCGCTTGGGTGGAATGCAAAAACGATTGGGTTACGTGTTTTAAGTGCGATCAAGGCTTTAAAAATTGTTGTTGATGTTGGATTTGTTGTTGGTGTTACTCCGCAAACCACACCGACAGGCTCAGCAATTTCGATCAAACCAGTTTGGTCATCTTTATTGATCACACCAACTGTTTTATCATGCTTGATGCTGTTCCAGATATATTCAGAGGCATACATATTTTTGATTGCTTTATCTTCATAAATTCCGCGTCCAGTTTCTTCAACAGCCATTTTTGCTAGTGGCATATGTTGATCTAAAGCAGCCATTGCCATTTGATGCACAATATGGTCAACCTTCGCTTGATCAAAATCTTCCATTTCTTTTAAAGCAACATTTGCTTTTTTCGCTAACTCATCGATCATTGCTGCTACATCAGTTGTTTGAGTCTCTTCTTTCTTGGTTGTTTTAGCCATTTTAAAATCCTCCTGAAAAATGAATCATGTATTTTTGTTTGTTAACCATTTCACATACATATCATACAACAATATTTTTTTCTTGTAAATAGTTTTTTGTGATTTTTTTCACATTTGTTTGAAAATTTAAAAACAGACTTTTTTCAAATTAATAAAAAAAGTCTGTTCATTACTTTCTTTTCTACTATAAACTAAAAATAATCTACCATATTACTTAGTTTTAGTTGCAGCTTTCTTATAAAACTTTTGAAATTCAGCATAACGTTTTTTGGTTGCCCTGTCTCCGATACCCAAGCGACTATAAACTTCCTGCAAGACTTCTAACCCTAATTCATTTTTAATCACTAAGTAATAACAACAATAAAAGAAAATGCCTCTGTCAGCAATTGAATCTGAGTCTATTAAAGAAAGAATCATCATTTCTTTTGATTTATTTAAAAGATACTTTAATTGATCAATTGTATTAATATCTAAATAATTTAACGCATCAACTATATCATCGATATCAGCCGAAGTAGAATAATACTTTGTTTTCAATCCAAGTTTCTTTTCTAAATAATCAACATGCTGTGTAAAAAAATCAGAGTCCATCAGTTTCTTTATAGATATTCTATCAATATTTATATTTTGATCTTGTCCAGTAATAAGAGACCCTTTAACAGCTTCTTGATAAGAGTCTAGTTTATTTCTAATACTAAGAAATTCTTTATCTGCAAGCTCTAGAAGACTTGACAGCCTTGAAAAATCTCTGCGAATTTCTTTTGGAATCCCGACACTTGATTTATAGCCAAGATCATGTTCAATTTCTGCCCAAGTATGTTGTAGGATACTTCTAATTTGGATTTCAAACTTACAATCGGAAAAAGAAGTATATTCGCTTAAACATTGTCTTTCTTCAGATAAAGATACAATATAATGTAAAGATAAATAGCCAAATCTATCTGGTTCTATCGCTTTTCTCTTATCAATTGAATTACCTTGATCTACAAGAAACTCTCTTTCAATAATATCAGCAATTTTATCTACATCATCACTATAAAATGTGCATATACGAATACCACAAATATCCGTTATATCTTCTAGTTTATTGTATTTATAAGACCGCTTGTCTTCACTAGACAACACTGTTTGCTTTTTCTCTATTTTTTTCTCTAAGCTTTGTTTTTCTTTCACTCTAGATTGTATGGAACTAATTTTTATATTGTCATTTTGTATCAAAATCATAAGTAAATTTTCAACTTGTTTAGCAAATGATTCATAAACTTTATGCTTTTTATCATATTCCTTTAAAATTTCTGTTTTTTTGTCATCAAGTTCCCGCATATACTTGACCTCCGTATACGTTAATGTAATCAGTCATCAACTAATTTTTTTCGCACTTTTATTCCCATATAACTCTTATGAACTGTCAGCTAGGTAAAGAATATTCCTTTAAAAAAAAATTCATTAGATTCATAATATAATAAACTCTTTATATACTTTATCACATTAAGACATTTATTTTAACCAAAATTTAAATATCGTGTTCATTATTTTTAATAAAAATAAAAAGATCTCCAAACGTTAAATCGTTAGACCTAACATTTGGAGATTTATTTACTAATTTAAAATAAGTCCTTCAAATCCTGCCAGTCATTGATCGTCAATCGGCTGGTTTGTGCAACCAACTGCTGATAATCAAAAAATTCATTTGGCTTAATATGTAAAATGTCTTCTCGACAGGCTTGAATCGATGATGGTGCTGCCTTTTTCCAACGATAAGAAACAAGATAATGCATCAATTCTTTTTCATCGACCGAGGAATAACCAAGCTTTCGAAAAGATTCGCAGGTTGTTTTTAATTCTTTTTTCACCAAAAAACGCTGGCGCCAAGATAACTTTTCGATGACGCATCCCTTCTTTCTAAAGAATCAACTATGTAATAAACTGAATTTTGTTAAGGCGATCTCTATTAGAAAGAAAAAATTCCAGCAAGCTGGAATTATTCTTTCGTTTCGTCGTTGTCAGAAGTTTCAATTGTTGTTGGTTCTTCCACAATTGTTTCTTCTTTTGTTTCAACAACTGTTACATCGCTATCGTTTGTTACAGTCGTACCTGGTTTTACAGTTTTGATCGCTGCACGATCAAATTCTAAAACGATTCCT
This sequence comes from Enterococcus wangshanyuanii, assembly GCF_002197645.1. Classification (NCBI taxonomy): domain Bacteria; kingdom Bacillati; phylum Bacillota; class Bacilli; order Lactobacillales; family Enterococcaceae; genus Enterococcus; species Enterococcus wangshanyuanii. Next base: position 1,801,103 of record NZ_CP021874.1, read on the forward strand.
TCACAATCGATCAAGACCGTTTTCTTTACACTGTCAAACTCAGAAATCACTCCATGTAACCCGCCGATCGTGACTACTTCATCGCCCACTTTCATTGCGTCTAAAAGTGTTTGACGTTCATTTTGTTGCTTCTTTTGCGAACGTGTCATGAAAAACATCATTCCTGCTAAAAGAATTAATGGTAAAATAAACGAAAGTCCTCCGCCCATTCTTATTCACCTCTCTATCATATAATCACTAGTTTACTGTAACAAAACTTCGTTTACAACACCAGTCTTTTGATTAAATTATTAGAAACTTTTTGCATTCTCTTTATTGAATCCGTATTCCTCAAAAAAGGCTTCACGAAATTCGAGTAGATTGTCATCCATGATTGCTTGACGCACTTGTTTCATCACATTCAATAAGAAGTATAAATTATGATAAGACGTCAAACGGATACCGAAAGTTTCATCTGCTTTGATCAAGTGTCGAATATACGCACGCGTATAATTTTTACATGTATAACAATCACATTTTTCATCCAACGGACGAAAATCTCTGGCATACTGGGCATTTTTAACGACTAAGCGGCCTTTTGATGTCATACAAGTCCCGTTTCTGGCAATTCTGGTCGGCAATACGCAGTCAAACATATCAATTCCACGAATCACACCGTCGATCAATGAATCGGCAGTTCCGACACCCATCAAATATCTTGGCTTATTATCTGGTATCAATGGTGTTGTGAAATCAAGCACACGATTCATTTCTGCCTTTGGTTCTCCAACAGATAACCCACCAATAGAATAGCCTGGAAAATCCATACTAACTAAGTCTTTTGCACTTTGACGACGTAAGTCTTCAAAGCCAGCTCCTTGAATGATCCCAAATAATCCTTGACGATCAGGATTCGCATGAGCTTTTAGGCCTCGTTCTGCCCAGCGTGAGGTCCGTTCGATCGATTTTTTCACATAATCGTAACTTTCATCAAATGGTGGACATTCATCAAAGCTCATCATGATATCAGAGCCTAAATTATTTTGGATGTTGATGGCTTTTTCCGGAGATAGGAATAATTTCGATCCATTTAAATGGTGTCTGAAATGAACTCCTTCTTCAGTGATTTTACGCATATCACTTAATGAGAATACCTGAAAACCACCTGAATCCGTTAAAATCGGTTGATCCCAATTCATAAATTTATGTAAGCCGCCAGCTTCTGCGATCAAATCATCGCCAGGGCGAAGCCATAAATGATAGGTATTACTTAAAATTACCCCTGCACCCATTTCCTTTAAATCTTCCGGGGACATTGTTTTTACTGTCGCTAACGTTCCTACTGGCATAAACATCGGTGTTGGAAAAGTTCCATGCGGAGTGATCAATTCACCTAAGCGGGCACCTGTATGTTTTTCTTTCTTGATTAAACGATAACGAATGGCTGGTTCCGTCATTCATTTCCCTACTTTCTTTTGTAAATTCACGCTTTCCTCATCATACTTTTTTTTTTGCGTCTTTGCAAGGTTTTACAGGCTTTCTTTAGGATATCCTTAGACAACCAAAAGAGCTTTGAACAGACCTTAATAAGTGATGTTCAAAACTCCTTTTCATTATCAAAAATAACTATGATTATAAAATAGTTTACTCCGTACTTGAGATGGATGGTTCAGCATCAAACCATTTAGTTTTGATTCATTGCTGCCTCCAACTTTATCATGGCATTTTTCACTACATCTGGAGTAATTTTTTCTTTCATATAATGAATCGTTTCATGCGGCTCAGCAGCGCGTTCTGCAACTTGTTGATACTCTTCTTCTGTTAAAGTCATATTCATCTCTTTCAATGAAATCGGTAATTGTAACTCATGATAAAATGGAATCAACTTTTCGATTTCAGTCCATTTATCCTCGATCACCAACTGAACAAACACGCCATAAGCAACCTTATTTCCGTGCAATTGTTTGTGACTTTCTGGTAAAATCGTCAATGCATCATGAATCGAATGTGCACCTGCCGTCCGACCATAATCATCACCAAAACCGCCGACCATTCCACCTAACAAAATATTGGTTTCAACAACATTTAAAAAAGCTTGATTGATTTCTTGCTTCCGCATCGCTTCAAGAGCTTCATGACTATTGGCCAATAACACTTCACGACATTTTTGCGCTGCAAAAGCTGCCACCTGTATCTCTATTGATTGGACAGATAACTGCGAAATCATTGCATCTGCTTCATACCATTTAGCAACTGTATCACCAATTCCTGCGACCATCAATTCAACTGGTGAATTCAAAATGACTTTCGGTTCGATCAAAACCAGTGCATTGCTTTTGGCAAATACGTCATAACGGACCATTGAACCTGCTTGATCATAAATAACACTCAAAGGTGTATATGCCGCACAGGTTGCAGCTAACGTTGGTAAAATCAATACTGGTGTTTGACATTGATTTGCTACTGATTTACCTAGATCAGCAATTTTTCCGCCGCCTACTGCAATAATTCCCTCTAAATCCTTTTGTTTAAATTGAGCCGTTAGCTCAGCTGTTTTTTCATCAGTACATTCTCCGCCATAATACACAAAAAATGTATCAATATGCATTAATTCCGGAAAATATTCTTTCGCTGCCTCCCATGAATCTTTCCCATGCAGTACCATGACACGTTTGATATTTCTTCTATTTAAATGGGATTCTAAATCATTCCACGCCCCAACTCGGCATTCGTATTCTTGCGGTGCTCCTCTTACTATCAATGACTGATTCATTCTTCTCGACCTTCCATTTTTTCTTGATTTTTATGCAAAAGCGAACTTTTCTACATTCTTTGAATAAATCCACTTTTCCTTTCCCTTAATCTATGATATGATAATTCACATCCGAAAACAATAAATTTTTATACATTTATCCGATTTTTTCAGTATATTTATCGAAAACGCTCGAATATTTGCTTCAAAGGGTGACTTGCTTTCACTAATTCTATTATAAAGGAGATAAACAAATGAAACGATGTAAAAAAGTTTTGGCACTTATCATACCCGCTCTACTGGTATTATTAACTATTCTTCCCGTCGGCACAGCCTTTGCTGAAGAAAAAGATCCTGTCTATGACAGTATTATGAAACGAGGAGAATTGATCGTTGGTCTCTCCGCCGATTATGCTCCGTATGAATTTCATGCTGATGTTGACGGCAAAGACCAAATCGTCGGGTTTGATATTTCTATCGCTCAAAAAATCGCTGATGATCTAGGCGTAAAATTAAAAATAGAAGAACTAGGTTTTGATGCCTTATTAGGTGCCTTGAAAACTGGAAAGATCGATTTGATCATCTCAGGTATGGCGCCAACGCCTGAACGTTTGAAAGAAGTTAATTTTTCTCATCCTTATATGACCGTTCAACAAAAAGTCGTTGTTAGAAAAGATGATAAAGACAGATTTCAATCGACAAATGATTTTGACGGTGTGAAAGTCGGCGTTCAAAAACAAACGACACAAGAAGAACTAGCAAAAACAGAACTAATTGGTTCTGTGCCGACTTCTTTACAAAAAGTTCCTGACATCATCATGAACTTGAAAAATAAAAAAGTAGAGGCCGCTGTATTAGAAGGGCCTGTAGCAGAAGCTTATGTTGATCGAGATACTAATTTGACCTTTGCAGATGTCACATTTGAACAAGGAGAAAAAGACGCCGCAGTTGCGATTCCCAAAAATGCACCTGTTTTAGAGCAAAAAGTCAATGCTTCGATTCAAACGATCAACGACAATAACTTGTTGGAAGGCTATAAAAAAGAAGCTGGAAAATTAATGTTTACAGATGATGAAAGCTTTCTTGGAAAATATGGTAAATTTTATATCAGCGGTGCTGGCTATACGATTTTCCTAGCCTTTATGGGTGTTTTATTCGGGGCTATCTTAGGTGGTCTACTTGCTTTAATGAAATTGTCAAAATCAAAAATTTTACGCGGTATCGCGATCGCTTACATTGAATATGTTCGTGGTACACCGCTATTAGTTCAAATTTTTATCGTTTATTTCGGTACAGGTGTCTTAGGATTAGATTTATCGAAAATCGCAGCTGGCTGTATTGCCCTAGCTTTAAACAGTGGTGCTTATGTCGCTGAAATCGTTCGTGCCGGAATCAATGCTGTGAATAAAGGTCAGCTAGAAGCCGCTCGTTCATTGGGTATGAATCAACCACAAGCGATGCGTTATATCATATTGCCTCAAGCAATCAAAAATATCTTACCTGCACTTGGAAATGAATTTGTGACAGTTATCAAAGAATCTTCCGTTGTTTCTGTTATCGGTGTTTCTGAATTGATCTTCCAAGCTGGGAATGTACAAGGAGCCAGCTTCAAGCCATTCTTACCATATCTTGTTGTATCATTGATTTACTTTGTGTTGACCTTTACTATTTCCCGCCTATTAGGTGTTGCTGAAAGGAGAATGAGTACTAGTGATTAATATTAAAAATTTACACAAAACCTTTGGAAAAAACGAAGTCTTAAAGGGGATCGACTTAGATGTCAAAGCAGGAGAAGTTGTCGTGATCATCGGTCCATCTGGTAGTGGAAAAAGTACCTTTCTTCGTTGTTTAAATTTACTAGAACAACCGACAGACGGCATTATTGAGTTTGAAGGAAAAAATTTGCTGGATAAGGATACGGACATCGATACCTTACGACAAAAAATGGGCATGGTTTTCCAAAATTTTAACTTGTTCCCACACAAAACAGTCTTAGATAATCTAACGATCAGTCCAATAAAAGTTAAAAAGGAAACACCTGCCGCAGCAAAAGAGAAAGCCCTCGCTTTATTAGATCAAGTCGGCTTAAAAGATAAAAGCGACAGTTACCCTTCAAGCCTATCGGGTGGACAACAGCAACGTGTAGCAATTGCTCGAGCCTTAGCGATGAATCCCGATGTGATGCTGTTCGATGAACCAACATCTGCACTTGATCCTGAAATGGTCGGCGAAGTGTTATCTGTAATGAAGGCTTTAGCTGTCGAAGGAATGACGATGGTCGTCGTAACCCATGAAATGGGCTTTGCTCGTGAGGTTGCAGATCGAGTGATCTTCATGGATGCTGGCATTGTTCAAGAAGAAGGAACACCTGAAGAAATATTTGGACAACCTAAAAATCCAAGAACGCAAGACTTTTTAAGAAAAGTACTATAATAAAACAGAGGGCTGAGCAAATTTACAACAATTTGCTTCGCCCTCTTTAAAAATCAACAAAATAAGAATAGAATAAACGAAGAACGTACAAAGGTAACTGGAGGAAAAATATGGATATTTCAAACATTGCACAACGTCATCAAAAACCCGCTGAAAACATTTTAATGGATATCGCTACATTAGCAAAACAAGTACCGGATTTACTGGATCTATCAATCGGTGATCCTGATTTGATCACTGACGAAACGATCATCAACGCAGCTTTTACCGATGCTAAAAATGGTCATACAAAGTATACTGCTTCTGGCGGCAGTCAGGAGTTTCTTGATACCGTCGCAGCCTTTTATCAAAAGCAGTACGGTCTGTCTTTTGAAACAACACAAATCCGCGCCACAGTGGGGGCTTTACATGGGATGTATTTAACCCTGCAAGTATTATTGGACCCTGATGATGAGGTAATTATTCATGAACCTTATTTCTCACCTTATAAAGATCAAGTACTTTTCGCTGGCGGCACCCCCGTCTTCATTCCGACTTACGAAGAGGATGGATTTCAAATCAATATCGATGTCTTAAAAGCAGCAATCACAGACAAAACAAAAGCAATCATCATCAATTCTCCAAATAATCCAACAGGCGCTGTTTTTTCATCCGAAACATTTAAGGCGATTGCAGATCTTGCTATTGAACATAATTTTTATATTCTTTCGGATGAAGTCTACGAAGCTTTTTGTTTTTATGATGATTTTGTGCCGATGGCTGCCTTTGCTCCCGAAAACACGATTACATTCAGCAGCTTCTCAAAAGCCTTTGCTATGACAGGCTGGCGGATTGGTTACATGATCGCACCAGATTATATTAATGATGCAGCAAAACTAATTAACGAAAGCATCACGTATTCGGCTCCAAGTCCCTCACAGCAAGCAGGGATTTATGCTCTTATCCATTCTGAAGAATTAGTTCCTAAAGTAGTCACTGTATTTAAAGAGCGTCTGGAATATTTGGAACAACGAATCGCCCAAATTCCTTTTCTCTCTTTACATCCTGTAAAAGGTAGCATGTATGCATTTATCAATATTTCTAAAACAGGATTAACATCTGTTCCTTTTGTTGAAAAAGTGTTGAAAGAAACCAACGTCCTGATGATACCGGGAAAAGCTTTCGGTGAAACAACTGGTGATGCATATGTACGTTTGGCAGCTACTCAGGATATAAGTGTTTTAAAAGAGGCTTTTGACCGAATAGAAAAAATGTCCTTTTAATTAAAAAGAGTTGTCCTTTTTCCAAAACATGATGAAAAAGGACAATTCTTTTTTGATTTTTATTCACTATCTGATAATGCATTATAGAGTATGATCATTGTCGTAGCAATACATACTACAACTTGGATCAATAGATTATCTGAAAAATTTTCAGTTAATTTGATCGTCGTAATTGCTAAAAAGAAACAGGTAACAAAAATCAGCGCTAACTTCATTCGTTTAACCTCTTGCTGAATTCGAAAAACAGTTTCAACAGGAATTCCTTTTTCTTTTGCGATTGCTCTGATTTTTTGCTTATTGACGAGTAACCAAAAGATTTCTTGATAGAGTGTTTTGCCTTCAGACTTTCTGCTAAACACAGTATAATTTTCTCTGTTTTTCTTATTTTCTCGATTCATTTTAACACTAATTAGTCTTGGGTGTAATAAACGATCATTTCTGGCGACCCAATAAAGTACCTGCTGCCATTCTTGCAATGTCAGTTCCGGTGATGTCAAAACAATCAGCTCAACCTGTAATCTCTCTAACTCGCTGAACAACTCAAGTAATATCTGGTAATCTCTTGACAGCACCTCTAAGGAGGATATAACCAAGCTATCTTCTGATTCTGAATAATTCAGTAATCGTTGAAGCTCGCTATCAGCTTGCCATAGCCGCTCATAGCTTTGATCCGTATCCGAAAAAATTTCATCTACTTCGTATTTCTCTAAGATATCATATTGTTGCTCTACTTTATGCCCATGAACATAACCTAATTTCATCTTCTTTACTTCCTCTGATCACTTCTTTTTCGTAACTTAGATCGTCTCTTCTTTTTTGGTACAAACTCGTGAGACAGCTGCTCAAGCTTATCCGTCAATTCCGTATTTTTTTGAATAATATACACAAGCAGTAAACTGTGAATAAAAATGACGATTGCCGATGCCATTAATAGTATATACATACGCATCCTCCTGAAATTGAGGTGAAAAGTGATGGTCAAGCTTTTTCTGTAGCTATTTGATTTGAATTTCTCCTAATTTATTTAGTTGATGATCCCAATTATAAGGAACAGGGGAACGCTTTTGATCGATAGAAGGTTCTATATAAATAGTCACCCAATACTCAGCAATTTCAGTAATATCCAAATGAAGCTTGTCTTTTACCCGCATTCCACTATCATGAGGATTATTATCTTTTGTGACTGTATAGCCACTGTATGAATAATATTCAGGTATCGCTACTGTTACAGACACCTGATGATGTGTTGACTGCTTTGCAATAACCATACTTGTATAAGCTACTTGTTCCTGATCTGCTCCGGAATCAACAGTGACATTAAATAAATTACTTCTTTTATCTATGCGTCCGTTATCTAGCTGTAAATATCCTTTTTTCGGTATAATAATTTCTTCCTGACTTGCTAGCACAACTTGTCTAAGATTTAATTGAATCAATTTACTGTAATAATAAGTGACTGTCGTATTTTGGCTAACATTATCAATCAAAACAGTTGTCTTATCTGTGCTTGGTACAGCTTCTGCATGGTCGATCTGATAGCTATCTACTGCGTAACCATTCAAATTTTTGAACCTCTGAGTATAGCTATTCCCCTTCACTATATCCTTATACGTTTCTGTTTGAATCTCGTTTCCTTCTGTATCTAAGTACCTTTCAGTGACTCTAGACAATGGGATAAGATCTTTAAACGGGATCGTCTTGACTCCACTGACATTATTTGCACGGTCAACAGTAACAATATGTAGATATTTATCATAATCAGTTAAACCGTCAATCCCGCTGATTGTTCCCTTTGTATTATATGTGACCAAGTTTGCATCTTTTAAGGGATCATAGTCTATTGCATTTTTATCTGTTGTTCCTTGCGGTGCTACATAAATGTCATAACGATCAGAAGCAATCCGACCAAATTCGTCTTTGTAGCCTGTCACGGTAGTGTTTAAATTGGACGCTGCAGAATTATCGATCGTATAAAAATAACCCGCGATATTACTAGTGATCGTTTCTTTCACTACATCGGATTTTTTCAATCCATTCTCTCTTGTATCTGCTTCTACGTACCATTGATATTCTTTTCCTATATCTGTACTATCGATTTCTATAGTAAAATTCTCTATGCTAGTATTTGGCATTGGCGTAGCCGTTGCTAGTTTTGGGGCACGATCATCCTTTACTGTATAATCTTGTGCCGTTGTTTCTAATGAAACCTGAGCTAAATTATACAAGGTATTTGCAATGATCTTGCGCTCATCCATCGTCGATTGACCGTTACTATGTCCTGTTTGAATCATCCCCAGGTTGTTGTTCGTAGCTAAATAAAATGTTGCATCAGCGCTACCATCTCCAGGCTTATTCCAGTTATATGGCTCTTGAAATTCCAGCCATTTGATCGTACTGGATCCAGGTAAAATCCCTTGTCCCCATGTATGTGTCAAAGGTATTGTTAAGGCTAAATCATTTTGCAGCTCAAATGGATACTTCATCAAGTAACCGTTGTTGTTGATTTTTACAGATGTACTGCCAAGCTGAAAAGATGACGCTTGTAATTTAAATCCTAACTGGCTAGCAAAACTATTAAAATTAGTATGACCTCGATCATTCGGTGTGATCGTATCATGACCAAATAATACACCTCTACCGCTATCGATATATGCTTGTGTTGCATTTTTTGCTGCAACTGAAATATCTACATGATTGTTATAATCCCATGAACCAAACATGATAACATCGTATATATAATCCCCTTTAGCATTTTTTAAATGGCTATCAGGATCCAACCCAAAAACTGATTGTGCGGCATAGCTTACTTGTATCAATCTATCCCCTTTTGAATTTTTTAACTCTAAACTATCCATCCATGTTTTTAGATTTCGCGCATCTACTGTATCTGGATAAATATTTAAAACCTTGATCGTTTTTCCATAATTCATAGAACGAGCATTCCAAGTGACACCATCTTCTGATTGGAACAACTGATAACCCGACTGCTTTAATCCATCAACAGCGCCCCACTCCAAAGAAGAATAACTCTTTTTCTCATTTCCATCCCAACGATTTTCGGCTTTTAAATAAAACTCACCTTTATTGATGATTGTAAAAGCCCCTAAATTACCTTGACTTACAAACAGATACCCTCCAACAACAAAAACAAGCAACAATATAAACCACCATTTTACCTTAACTTTCTGACTCAACCTCTGCTTTCTTTTTTTCATTTTCTCTCCTTTTTATCACTACTTATCAAATCAATGATTTCTCCATTAAAAACACTCATTTCATAAGTGCTGAGTATAAAGGCAAGCATGGAATACGCATCCCATGTGCCTATTTTTATTCTGCTTTAACCGCTAGCTGTTTGTCGATCTTCAACAATTCCTCCTCGATCGGCATTTCTCCTTGCCACCAAGCATCACGATAGGAATATTTATTACAATTGATTGCTTCCACCTTCACCAATAAGTTAAACTTTGCCTCATGATATTCAGGTCCCAGGCCAGTTTTTAACGTTACTTGCGTAAATAGATCCTTCGCTGCATTACTTACTCCAGGCTTTAAAATGTCCAAATAATAATAGTAGCCATCTTCCCCTAATCGCCACTGAGCAGTATTTACATCCAGCAATACCTCATCTCCGATTTTAGATGATAAGAGCCTTGTGACACCAGCTTTTTCTAAACTAATTTCCGGTTGTAACAAAACACGAACAAATTGATCAAGTGTTCCTGTATTGATAATATCAACTTTCTTGTCCACTGCTTGATTCGGTAAAATCGTTGTCGGTTCAGTGAACACTTCATCGATTTTTGTTTCCAAGTTGCCAATCTGAAAACGATTTACTTTTTCTTCTTGCATCGTCATCGCAGCATAGACAGTAATACCGCCCATTACTAAACACAAAATAAAAAACGGTAATAGCCCAACAAAATAAATCGTTTGTTTTTGTTCTTTCATAAGACCTCCTAATGTACCTTCTCATGGTACATAGCTTCAACGTAGGAACCCGCAGGAAGCTTCCAATCCTCCAATAAAGATTTCGTACTGTCATGGCTATCCATAATAGGAATCAGCTGATAAAATGAACCTTTATATTTATTCGGCAAATTCTTATCCAAACTCACCGCTTGGATCAATTCTTTTGTTTTTTCATTTGGTTTTAGGATCTCTGAATAGTAGAAATATCCTTCTGAATAGTACCAATAGTATTTTTTCTCTTTGTCGGGCTGATTGTCCTTATCAAAAATATCCGGATCATTGAAGTTGATCGTCAAATACCTCAGACCTTCTGCTGGTCGTTTCCCTTTGTAGACATATGCTGTGTTTGGTTTCGACTTATCGCCTTTGTAAACTTCTGATGCAGTATAATATTGACTCGGCTTAAGCTTATACGTATGACCTTTTTCCCATGTATCGGCATCTTCCATAGATATGTCTGCTCCACTTGATAAAGTACTGATTTTTAATCCACCATTTCCTGTACCATCAGTCATATCTAATTCAAAATGAGCAAGAAATTCATAAAGAGACACTCTGACAAATGCAGGAAGCTGCCCGTCATTTTTGATAAGTAATCGTTTTTCAGTTACTGTACCTGGGATCCATTGCAAATTGGGGGTAAATAATTCATCGATCACAACCGAAAATTGTTTGCTATTCGGCTTATTTCGATTGATCTTGTCATCGCTATAAGTAATCCAAGAATAGGTGCTTCCTACGATAAGCAGTAAGCTTAACACGACAGAAAATAGCCCCCACAACAATTTATGTGCGTGAATAATTTTTAAGACCCGTTTTCCTTTTTTCATTTGCAGCCCCCTTTTACGATTCTCTTTCACTCTGTTCTTCTCTATGCTTCTTCCATAGCAAAATACTGATCAATACCAATAGTAACCCTGCTAAAATCTTATAAATCAAATTTCTGATTTCTTCTCCTGTCAGAGGAAATATCCCCTTGGACCGCTCTTTTTCTTTAGATATTGGTTCCTTACTTATGGAAGTCGACTCTTCTTGTTGGTTTTTTGTTGCAACAAACGTCCAGTGATAAAGTAATTGACTTTCTTCTTTAAAATCGGCTGCTGTAAAATTTTTGTCGACATCAAAACGGGCAATTAAAATTTGGTCGGTACCATATTCACATGTTCCGATGATCAATGGTTGAACTGTCCAGTCAAATTCTCCATTACCTAATAACGGACCCTGATATAAAACCTTATTTTCTAAGGTCAAAGTCAAGGTAATCAGCTGATTAAAATCGACAAGTCCCTTCGATGAGTCCGGCGTAACTAAAATTCCCAGTTCAAACGGCTCCTGAATGTCTAAACCGCGAATCGTAATTATTTTTTCATAACTTTCTCCCGGCAGAACATTTGGCAAATCGACATAATATTCGCCTTCCGAAGAAGCAGATATCCCTGTCTCATCGCCAATGATCAATCCTGGAGGAAGGGTTTGACTTGCAACAACTAAAAGCGTTCCGCTAGTAAAAGTGATTATAATGCTTACGAAGCTATATAAAAACAACATCGGCAGACGTTTTTGTACCAGTGATTGCAGCATTATTTTTCCCCTTCCTATTTTTTGTCCTTTTTAAGAAAAGTTAGCTTGCTGCTTGGCTCGCTAGATATTCAGTAATCGTTTTCGTTTCTGAAGCATCCGCACCTTGTAGATTCCAACCAGTCGCATCTGTCAACGCTTCTTTTGTCGCTTGAATCGCCTCCATTTTTACGATCAAGTCATATGTTGCATTTGTATATTCTGTTCCTATTGCATTTGTAAATACTAATTTTTTCAATAAGTGAGGAGTTGTAGCACCTGAATTAACCGGACTTGTGAAATAGAAATAACCATCTTCCTTATTATAAGTCCACTTATTATTTGCTAAAGCTGTCGTTACAGTCATATCTGTTCCATATTCTATATGAATACCACTGATGCCTAAAGCTGCTTTATCTGCTTGAACGCCTTTTTTATCTGATGCGGCTGTTGGAATTTGTTCACCAGCAATTGCAGGAGAAGCCGCAGGAATACCAGAAAGTCCTAAAGCAGTAGCTCTATAGTCATAATCTACATCATATTTCTTTCCAGCACTTCCCAGTAAAGAGGCTTTTGCAGCAGTCGCTTCTGCTGATGCACCTTCTAATGTAGAGGCAGCCCAGTTAGCTACGTTATTACTATAACCACCTTTATAAACAGAATACTCCGCTTTGTTCATGACAAAATCCCAATCCTCTGCTGATGAACCGACCGTATTGCCGCTTTTCACAGAAACATCTGTTGTCATTGCCTGAAATTTCCCTGAACTGTACTCGAAAAACGCTGCGTAGCTAAACGTAGTATTCTCATCACCAGTCACAGGATCTTTCGTGACAGATCCGTTTGCATAGACTTTAACTCCTGTTGGCAAAGCTGCTCCCTGACTGTCTTTTACTTTTCCAGTTATATCTGCATAACCACTGCCGGCTACTGTATATTTTTCACCGTCAAATTCTACAGGTACATCATCCGACATCGCAGGTGTAGCATTCTTTTTCCAACCTTCAGTCCGATTTGTCACTGCACCTTTTTCTGTCAGATAATTTAATACTTCTTCATAAGACACACGCACAAAAACAGGCGTATTCCCAGAATTTGTCACTGCTACTTCTTTCGTTGCATCAGTTCCTGGTACGATCGGCTTTGGATTCCATAACTCTTCCACGCTGACACTACCGTCTTTGATTGCTGCAGTCTTCACACGGTTGATTCGTTGATCCTGAGAATTGATCCACGCAAAAGTACCTGCTCCTGCTGCCAATAATGCTAAAAGTGCGGCAGCTACCAACTTTTTCTTTTTGTTCTTTTTCATTTTTCTTTATCCTCCTAAAGATAATAATTTATATTCTCACGCCGCTATTAACAGCCGACGTGCTAATATCATTGCTCGTATATTGGCTGTTTCGAAGTCCTTTTTCTTCGGATATATTTTTCCTTTGGTGAAAACAAATAAGCTTTCAATACTAAGAAAAATCCGTATAAGGAAAGAACACAAACAAGACAAGCCCAAAATTCTTCCCGAATAAAATCTAAAAAATCACCAACTTTTGGAACAGCTACAATCACTTTACCGAGTACACGATCTGCAGCTATTGGCGGATCATTACTTTGATTGGCGTCTCCTTTAGTAATCAAAAAATCACCTTTTTCGCCGTTCAACTCATCTTTACGATCAACCATTCTATGAGTCAAATAGCGGGAGCCGTCACCTACAGCAAATGTCACAATATCATTTTTCTTTACTTTCGTTCCATCTGTCATTTTGACGATCACGATATCCCCTGCATAAAAACCACCTTTGAGACCGTTCTCTTGCGGAACCATCGAATTGGTCAAAACGGTATAGAAACGATAGCCGAAAATCGATGCTGTAGATTTCGAGCTAAAGGAAAACATCACCGCCATCATAATAATGCCGATCGTAACCACATAAAAAAATAGATTGCCCAAAAAAGAAAATAGTACGACTGCTGGTTTCTTTTCAGTAATTTTGGGTTCGTGTCTCTGATGACGTCTTCTTATCTTCTGCTTTTGAAAGTCATCTCCCTGTCGAATCCGCCGAGCTCTGTCAACTTTCTCCCTTCTTTCAAAAGAAGTTGATACTTGTCGATCAGTACTTGGCTTTGATTTTCGTCTCGGTCTTGCATTACCTTCATAGTACTTTTCAACCTTCGGACGTCGCTGATCGTAATCGGCTTTATTTCGGGAATGACGCTTAGGACGCTGTTTTCTATCTATTGTTTCACTAGAGTGATCTAACTTTTTAACAGCTGGTCTCCTTGACATATGCTTCCCTCCCACTCATTACTTTTTCTACTACTACATAAGAAAAACTCTAACTAGAAATCAATAAGCTTATCTAAATGTAATTATTTTTAACCACCTAAGAAAAATGATACTACATGTTATTTTTTAAATCAATTCATTTTTAAAATTCCTTAAAAATCTATTTGTTTTATGTTCAATTATTAATTAAAATAGCTTTCATATATACACCGACTCTATTCCGAATTATGGAAATAAAAAGAAAAAAACAACCTTTCGTTTATTTTAAAAATAAACATATTTATATTTTTTGTTATTTTATCTCTTTTAAAAAGACTGATTATACTTATAAATGCAATAATTTCACAAACAAAAATAAACTGCATAGAATAACTTTGTCAGTCATTCCATGCAGTTTATTTTGTTCAGTTTTTTACGCCTCAAATAGACTCCGAGTTGCTTCTCTGATTTTTTGTGCGACATAAGGATTATTCATCGTATATAAGTGAATACCATCCGCACCCTGAGCAACTAAATCTACAATTTGATTAATTGCATAGGCAATTCCAGCATCTCTGATCGCTTCTGGATTATGTTCATAACGCTCCATCATTTTTAAAAATTTTGTTGGCAAAGTCACGTTTGACATTTTTACCATTCGTTCGATCTGCTTTTTGTTTACAACAGGCATTATTCCTGCCTGAATCGGTATATCGATACCTGCTATCTCACATTTTTCTTTGAAGGTATAAAAGTAGTGATTATCAAAGAACAATTGTGTGATCAGTTGATTTGTCCCCGCATCTACTTTTCGTTTCAAATTTTGAATATCTTCCACTGAGCTTGCTGCATCACTATGAGTTTCAGGATAACAGGCACCGATTATATTGAACTTCCCTTGTTCATGAATAAACGTGATGAGATCGTTCGCATAAACAAAATCTTTCTTAGGCTCTTTATCAGGGAGAATATCTCCTCTTAACGCCAAAATATTCTCCACCTTCTTTTGTTTTAACTCATCCAAAATTGTGATGACCTCATTTTTAGAAAAATTGACAGCAGGTAAATGAGCCACACTCGGCAAAAATTGTTCTTCTTGAATTTTTTGAGCAATATCTGCTGTACTTAAATTATTTCCTGTGCCACCAGCACCTAATGTGACACTGATAAAATCAGGCCTTTGTCCTTTTAAACGTTCTAACGTATGATAAATCGTCTCCACAGGAGCTGTTCTTCTTGGCGGAAATATTTCAAAAGAAAAAACGGTTTTTTCTTTAAACAAGGCATCTGTTCTCATTTAAATCCCTCCACGTACCTGTTTAGCTGCGAGGACTAAATTTTTCAAGCTTGCATGTGTTTCTGGGACTCCGCGCGTTTTCAATCCACAGTCTGGGTTGACCCAAACTTTTTCAACAGGCAATTTCTTTAAAATATTATGGATCGTTTCTTCAATTTCTCCGACTAAAGGTACTCGTGGTGAATGGATATCATAAACACCAGGGCCAACTTGGGTTTGAAAATCGATTGCTTTCAGAGCATCCAAGATCGTTAAATTCGAGCGTGAAGCTTCAAATGAAATCACATCTGCATCCATATTATCGATATCCCGAATAATATCCGCAAACTCGCTATAACACATATGTGTATGAATTTGAGTCGCTGGCTGAACTTTACTATGCACTAAACGAAACGCTGGAATCGCCCAATCCAAATATTCAGAATGCCAGTCGGATTGGCGCAACGGTAATTTTTCCCGCAAAGCCGCTTCATCGATCTGAATGATCTCGATCCCATTGGCTTCTAGATCTAAAACTTCTTCTTGAATCGCTAAAGCCAACTGCAGTGTCGACTCTTTCAAACTGATATCCTCTCGCGGAAACGACCAATTTAAAATCGTCACAGGTCCTGTCAGCATTCCTTTCATTGGCTTATCCGTCAAACTTTGAGCGTACTTAGAATATGAAACTGTAATTGGTTTTGACCGAGAAACATCTCCCCAGATAATCGGCGGTTTCACACAACGAGTGCCGTAAGATTGCACCCAAGCCTTTTCCGTAAACAAATACCCATCCAAACTTTCGCCAAAATACTCTACCATGTCATTTCGTTCAAACTCCCCATGAACAAGAACATCCAGCCCGATCTCTTCTTGGAATGCCACACACTCAGCAATTTTTTCTTGATTGAATGTAGTATATTCCGCTTCCGTGATTTCACCTTTTTTGAATTTAGCGCGATTTTGTTTCACTTCTTTTGTTTGTGGAAATGAACCAATCGTTGTTGTTGGCAAGAGCGGCAGGTTCAATTTTTCTTTTTGAATCGCCGCACGTTCTACTAATACTGGCTGACGAACAAAATCAGTATCTGTCAAAGATTTAATTTTCTGTGCCAATTGCCCATTTTTAATAAAACGCTCCTGATTGAATAAGCTGACATTTTTTTCTAATACTGCTTGATGAGCTTGCTTGTCTTCATTGATTTTCTTCACATCATTTATTTCAGCCAGTTTCTCAACAGCAAAAGCAAAATGATTCGTTACATCAACACCCAGAGAAGTTTCATTTTTTAGTGTAAATGGCACATGCAGTAACGAACAAGATGTATTTAAGACGATCTCACCTACTAATTGAAGCTTTTCAATCAAAGCTAATGATTTTTGATAGTCATTCGCCCAAATATTTTTCCCATTTATAATCCCTGCAAATAGCACTTTATCTTTTGGAAAACCATATTCTTCGACTAATTCAAGTGTTTTTCTCCCTTCAACGAAATCCAGACCGATTCCGTCAAAAGGTAGATCAATTAAATCCTGATACACATCTCGGACGTCTCCAAAATATGTCTGAATTAAGATATTCAGCTTTCCTTTTTCACCAAGGAGTGCTTGATACAATGCTTTGAATTGCTTGTTTTCTTCCTGCGTCAAATCTAATACTAGTGCTGGTTCATCGATCTGAAGCCATTCACACTCTTCTTGAGATAAGTCTGCAAATAATTGAGCATACGCTGTAATGGCCGCTTGATAAAAATCTTCTGCACGCTTGTGCCCGTGATATGTAGCTAATTTCAGCAATGTAAAAGGCCCCAATATCGTTGGACGTGTTTTGATTCCTAGAGCTTTTGCTTCTTTAAATGTATCGACTAACTTACTACTAACTAGCTGAAGTGTCGTTTCATCATCAATTTCCGGAACCATGTAATGATAATTTGTATTGAACCATTTCTTCATGGCTAACGCCGTTACATCACCAGCTTCACCTTGATACCCTCTTGCCAAGGCAAAATAGGTTTCAAGCGGCGATAACTCTAACTCTTTATATTTCTTCGGTACTAAATTCAGCAGGACTGCTGTATCCAATGTCGTATCGAAAAAAGAAAAATCACCACTAGGAATGAAATCAATGCCCTGATCGACTAAAAGCTGCCAATGCTTTTTCCGCAATTCTTTTCCCGTAGTCTCCAGATCATCCGCTGTGATCTCTTTTCTAAAATACTTTTCTGTCGCAAATTTCAATTCCCGTAATTCCCCAACACGAGGGAAACCAATAATCGATGTTTTCATACATTTCCTCCTCCAAAAGGTATTTCAACTACTTTACCACGAGAAAGAAATATAGAATAACACTTATTTTCTATCATTTAATATAGTTTAAAGCTATATTAAATAAAAAAAATTACGTCACTCCTCTTCAAGTCACGTAATTCTCTCATTTTTCTGATTGGCTATTCCATTCTATCTTTTAAATATTCCTTCGCCTCTTTATTGATCACTTTAAGATCAACGCCTTGCTTTGTTGCGGCAAATAGACAGCCGCAATAACATTGACGATAGACATCGTATTCTTTGCAAAGTTCGATCGAACGCTTATACCCATTATTCTTTTTAAAATCACTCGGTAAATAATTCGTTGCATAGAATTTTTGAATATCGATTCCGATTTCATTGATCAACTGACTATTTTTTTTAGGTGATAAGGTCAACGCACTACCGAAATAATCATAACCTAACTCCTGAGCTTTTTCAGCAACGATATCTAATCGCATTTGAAAACAAGCAGAACAACGCTTACCACCTTCCGGCTCTTCTGCTAAGTTATTTGTCTTGACCATCTGCAAGAATTCATTTGGTTCATATGGGGCTGCTAAGAACTTAACCTGATTATTCGTCCGTTCATTGAAATCCTCTACAAATTTTTTTTGAACGAGTTCTCTGCGCTGATACTCTGTACGAGGATGGATATTCGAATTAGCAAAATAAATCGTCACATCTGCATATTTCGTTAAGTATTCGAGTGTATACGTACTGCAGGGGGCACAACAGCTATGAAGCAAAATGGTTGGACGAATCGCTTCTTTTTCCCAGTCTGCAATGACCTTTTGCAATACACGATCATAGTTTATTTTTTGATTTGGAGGCATTTTCTCCATTATTTCGGTTAGGTTTATCACCTAAATCACCTCCAAAATTTATCGTTCAATATTTTTCATTTTACTTCTTCTATTACCATTTATCCAGACTATTTTACAAAAATCAAATTCAAATTCTTACGCTCACTACAACTAATATAACAGAATAACGTTTTTTATTACAATACTATTGCAAAAACATTTCCTTTAGATTACAATAAGTACATCAAAAGGAGGTAACATAATGAAAAAATCAACACTATTCACGGTAACACTACTATTAGTAACATTAAGTGCGTGCGGTGAGAAAAAGGAGAATCAAGCTGAACAACCACAAACATCGACTCAAGTAGTAACAACTGATACTAAAGTAAAAACAGATGCTTCAACAACAACCGAGACTACCAATGCAATAAATGTAAGTTCATCATCGGTTGGCGAAGAAGCTAACACTGAAACAAGCACGAATACACAAGAAGCTACTCCTAAGGATCCACAAACAATCTACAATGCTTTAATGGGCGAATGGCGTTCAACTGAAAATGATGCTAATGACATACAATGGTCCGCTTCATTTACAGGTGGGTCTGCAAGCATAGCTCCTATGTCAGGTGTAGGCGGTGCTTTTTCTATTAAATTAGCGTCTTTAAATTGGGATGAACAAAATCAAAGTCTACTCATCACAAATGAAGTGTATGACGCAGAAGGAAATCATGTTCCTGATAATGACTTCACATTAACTGTTCATGACATCGATTTAGAGAGTTTTTCCCAAATGTCCGTTTCAGGCTCCTTCTTCGGTCCATCTGATTTAACTTATCATAGAGCTTAATTGTTTAATTAAAAGAGCGAGACAACCGTCAAAACAGACGTTTGCCTCACTCTTATTTTATTTTGTTACTTTAAAATAATCAATATGTGCATGCTCATAATCCATGACTTCAAAAGTAAATTCATTAAATGCGAATCGATCTCCAACTGTAATTTGAGTATTCTTTTGTTCAACAATAAATCCTGCTAAAGTCGACATTTCAGATGCTTCAAATTCTGGGATCTTAACGTTGAAATAGCGCTCAAAATCATCCAACGTGATTTTTCCTGAGATGATATAAGTATTCTCTGACTCTTTTGCGATCAAAGCTGTTTCCAAGTCCGTTTCATCACGAATATCTCCAACAAGCTCTTCTAAAATATCTTCGATCGTGACCATTCCTGTGGTGCCACCATATTCATCTTTTAAAATCGCAATGTGTTTTCCCTCTTTACGCATCATTGTCAACAAGGTTTTGATAGGCGTCGTCGCTAGGGCTACGATCGGTTCTTCTACTAAATCACAAACTTTTCTTTCTCCATCTACAAAAGATTCTCTGATCAATGTCGGTAAAGTCACATAGCCAAGTACCTGATCTTTTGACTCTTCGATCACAGGATACCTCGTATGTCCCCGTTTTAAAGAATGCTGGATCGCTTGCGTGACCGTTTCATCTGCCTCAAAAACTTCCATGGATGTCCGATCGACTTGAATTTCTTTTGCAAGGGTATCATCAAATTCAAAGACATTCTCCATATAATGATACTCTTCCTTTGTCAGCTCACCTTTTTTATAAGAATCGACTGCCACAAAAAGCAATTCCTCTTGAGTCAAGGTTTCCTCCCCTTCTGAAACCAGCTTGATCCCTAATAATTTACCTAATCCAGCTGCTGAGTGATTCAATAACCAAATAAACGGATACATGATCTTATAAAAATAATGCAGCGGTTTAACAATAGCTAAAACAACTTTTTCTGTCTGCGCGATACTATAACTTTTAGGTAATAGCTCACCTACGACAACATCGACATAAGTCACCAACGCAAAGCCTAGAATAATAGAAATCGTTCGGCTCAATGCAGCACTGATTGGTAAATTACCTATCAAAGGGTGCAGTAAAGCCGCCACAGATCCTTCACCGACCCAACCAATGATCAATCCTGTCAACGTGATTCCCAATTGACTTGCTGATAAATAAGCATCTAAATGATGGGTGACATGAATCGCCAGTTCAGCATTTTTGACTCCATCTTTTTTTAGTTGTTCCAATCTAGACATTCGAATCTTTACTAAAGCAAATTCGCTTGCTACAAAAAATGCAGTAACAGCGATCATTAAAAATAAAATAAAAAAATTGATTGCAAGCATTTCCTACACCTCGTTTTTCTTCTCTGTGCTCATTATACTTGTCTAATCAAAATTGTGCGAACAAGAACAATCAAAAAAACTTCAGTCCGATTAACGGACTAAAGCTTTTTGACGTTATAACACAGGTTTTCTTTCTCTTAAGCGTGTTTTACGTGTATCACCAATAATCAATGGAACTGATTCGTATTTCACTTCACTATATTCCAAACCAAACCAGTTTTCTGGAGTCGTCGTCCATTTTTTGATCGCTAGTTTCAGCTGCATGATCTGACGATCCCATTTTTTTAATTCGGTAACTTTTGAAAGCTCTTCACGGATGATGATAAATTGGAAATCACCCACTTCACGACCTGGAGTCAATGAATATCTTTGTGGTTGTTTTGGTAAACGGCCATCTTTCATTAAATCATGAACGATTTGACGAATATAAATATTTACCTCTTGAGCCACATGGAAGCCTAAATATAATTGAACTTGAACGATAAAATCGGTCCCCATCATATCAACAGAATATTCTTTTGTAAAAGGCTCATCTGTTACTTCAACATTGACAAACCAATAGACATTTGCTCTTTTCGGCTGTTTATCTAAGATCGAATAAATGATCGGTCGACCAATCTCTTCACCAATCAAATCAGGTGTCATGAAGACCACATTCGTTTGAGATTTCGGTACAGAAGTATCCTCTTTCAACATCCGTAACTGCTCCACATACTGATTAAGCGGTACAGTATCTGAGGTTTTCTCTTTGATGATATTGCCCCATTCCCAAATCGTCATCACTGTAAGGATCAACAAGGCGATTCCTACCGCAACGTAACCACCATGGAAGAATTTCGCAATACTTGAAACAAAGAAAATCGATTCTATACTACCGAAAAATAAAGTAACTAGATAAGCAACGCCACGCGGTACACCTTTTTGCAGTAGATAGAACATCAAAAGAATCGTCGTCATCAACATCGTTACAGTGATTGAAAGACCATATGCCGCTTCCATATGTGTAGATGTTCTAAAGGTAATAACGATCAATGAACAAATCAGCCACAACAATGTATTCACAGCCGGTATGTACATTTGACCAATATTTGCACCAGGATAAATGATTTTTAATCTTGGTAATAATTTTAATTTGATCGCTTCTGATACTAAAGTAAACGAACCGGAAATCAATGCTTGCGAAGCAATTACTGCCGCAATCGTAGCAAAAACAACACCAAACAACATGATGCTATTCGGCATCATTTGGAAAAATGGGTTCAGATTTTCAATTGCTAAAATTGAAGGATCATTTTTAGCACTTAAAATCCATGCCGCCTGACCTAAATAATTTAGCACTAGACAGACTTTGATATACGGCCAGCTAGCACGTATATTGTATTTCCCTACATGGCCTAAGTCAGAGTACAGTGCCTCTGCACCAGTCGTAGCAAGAAAGACATTTCCTAAAACAAAAATCCCCAGCTTATTTTCCGGACTCAATAAAAGATGGATCGCATAATACGGATTCAACGCACGTAGCACTGTCCAGTCCTGTCCAAAATTGATTAGTCCCATGATCCCTAAGAAAGTAAACCAAGCAAACATGATTGGACCAAAGGCTTTACCAACAGCATCTGTCCCAAATCGTTGCACTGAAAACAGCACAAGGATGATCACTAACGTAATAATCACAATAATATTTTGGTCATTTCCGAAACGCTCGAAAAATATCGGAATACCACGTAATCCTTCTATTGCAGTCGTCACAGTCACAGCTGGCGTCAGGACACCGTCTGCTAAAAGCGCTGCTCCTCCGATCATCGCCGGAATGATCAGATACTTTCCTTTTTTACGCACAAGCGTATATAAAGAAAAGATCCCTCCTTCACCATGGTTATCTGCATTCAAAGCAATCACAACATATTTGATCGTTGTTAAAATCGTCAGTGTCCAAAAAATCAATGACACCGCTCCAATAATAAAATTCTCTGACACATTTTGAAGACCGCCATTATCTCCAACGATTGCTTTCATTACATAAAGCGGACTAGTTCCGATATCGCCATAAACGACCCCCATAGCCACTAAAAGACCCGCAGCGGTCAATTTCTGATGATGCGAAAACTTAGATTTCTCTCCCACAAGATTCTCCTCCTAAAATTAAAAGCTAAAAGAGCTCGGTCAGTCTCGACTGAAAAATAGGGAATATGATACGTGGTGTTCTTTACCACGAATCTTATTCATCTTTTTTCCGAGAGACTAGCTCTTGAAGCTAGATGATGCAAAAGCTAAAAGAGCTCGGTCAGTCTCGACTGAAAAATAGGGAATATGATACGTGGTGCTTTTACCACGAATCTTATTCATCTTTTTTCCGAGAGACTAGCTCTTGAAGCTAGATGATGCAAAAGCTAAAAGAGCTCGGTCAGTCTCGACTGAAAAATAGGGAATATGATACGTGGTGCTTTTACCACGAATCTTATTCATCTTTTTTCCGAGAGACTAGCTCTTGAAGCTAGATGATGCAAAAGCTAAAAGAGCTCGGTCAGTCTCGACTGAAAAATAGGGAATATGATACGTGGTGCTTTTACCACGAATCTTATTCATCTTTTTTCCGAGAGACTAGCTCTTGAAGCTAGATGATGCAAAAGCTGAACAGGCTCGATCTGCCTTGAATGGAAAATAGGAAAAATTGATTGAGACGCTTTTTGTCTCACTCCATTTTTATCTTTTTCCCGAAAGGCTAGCCTGTAAAGCTAGATGATGCAAGTTGCCAACCATTCTTTTTAAAATTTTCCACCTAAAAAGCAAAACAAGAGACCTAAGTGAAACGACACTTGGTCCTTACACTTAGGTCTCGCAATTTCATTCTTAGACCAGTGTTATTCACACTAGCTGTTGATCTAAGAACATAGTAAACTATGTCGCTACTCCCCTAAGATTTTTATTTGGAGATCCAAATAAAAATAGTGGTTGTAATTTTTTATTTAATTGAAAAAACCAATAAAAAGATAACTGATTTTGATAACAACTATAATACTCTCACACTATTTTAGCAAGTCTTTTATATAAATATTTTTTATTCATTTTTTCTACTAAAAAAAGACTTGGAATACTGTCTTTGTTAAAGTCAGCATTCCAGGTCTCTGTCCTATCTTTTTTACTCTTCCTCATCATCTGAAGAATAGTGGAATTTAATCATTTCATTCACAAAAATCGGTACGATAGAAAGGCCAAAAACCAACAGCCAATGATTCATACCAATCGGTACCAGACCAAATAATTCTTGTGTAAATGGCAACAATGCAATCACTGTTGTAATAATCACTGCTAACACTGCCATTTCAAATAATGATTTGTTCGTTGCAAGTTTTACTCTAAATATCGATTGAGTGCTTCTAACATTGAACACATGTAAAATCGATGAATAAGCTAAAATCAAGAAAGCTACCGTTTGACCTACTTCATAGCTTGCATCAAAGAAATATGATACTGAATCAACATTTGCCCCTAAATAGAAACCAAAAAGTGTGATCACTGTGAAAACAAAGGCGTTGATCCCGATTTTTTGCCATAAACCGCGCGCAAAAATCCCTTCATTTCTAGGAATTGGTGCTTCATCCATGATTCCAGCTTCAGCAGGCTCTTTCCCGAGAGCAAAACCTGGCAGCCCATCTGCAACCACGTTGACAAACAGTAGTTGTACAGCTGTAAACGGTGCGCCCCAGCCTAAAAGCATGGCTATCAATACAATAAAAATCTCTGAAATATTACAACTAAGCAGAAAATTTACTGCTTTACGGATATTTCTGTAAACTGCTCGTCCCTGAGCAACAGCATCGACGATCGTTGCAAAGTTATCATCTGTTAAAATCATATCGGCCGCACCTTGGGCTACATCCGTTCCAGTAATCCCCATCGCGCACCCAACATCGCTAGCCTTCAAGGCAGGAGCATCATTGACACCATCTCCCGTCATTGCTACCACAGCACCTGTCCGCTGCCATGATTTTACGATTCTAATCTTGTCCTCTGGTGTTACACGCGCATAAACAGAGAGAGATTTTACTCGTTGATCTAGCTCTTCATCTGACATTTGTTGTAATTCCGAACCAGTCAATGCTTCACTTTTATCTTGTAAAATGCCTAATTCTTTTGCAATTGCGCCGGCAGTCACCACGTGATCTCCTGTGATCATTACAGTTTTGATCCCTGCTTTTTTAGCTCTGGCAATTGCTCCCTTACTTTCAGGTCTCGGTGGATCGATCATCCCAATCAATCCTAATAGCCTTAAATTCTTCTCTAAGGCTTCAGAAGTAATTTCAGTAGGTTCTTCATCATAGATCGCATAACCGACTGCAATCACTCGTAAAGCCCTTTTTCCGAAGCGATCATTAACTACAGCAGCCTGATCTAAATCCCCAAATCGAAAACGGGTCAGTAAGACATCAAAGGCTCCTTTGGTAACAGAAATATATTTTTTTCCCATTTTATGGACTGTCGTCATCATTTTACGATCTGAATCAAATGGAATTTCGCCAATTCTCGGGTATTTTTCTTCCAGCTCAGCTTTTGTATGGTAGTTTTCTTCAACTGCACGCACAATTGCTGCCTCTGTTGGATTTCCTTGAATGACTAAGTCATCACCCTCTTTGTCCACGATCACGTCTGTACAAAGGGCTGCCATTTTTAGCACTTCCATCGCTTCATCTGTCATCGCATCTTCTGTATCTGTTACTTCATCTCCACGAGACCAAACACGTCTAACACGCATTTTATTTTGCGTAAGCGTTCCTGTTTTATCTGAGCAAATGACATTAGCAGTCCCGAGTGTTTCAACTGCTGGTAAACGGCGGATAATCGCATGTTTTTTCGCCATTTTCTGCACGCCAAAAGCCAACGTTAGGGTCACGATGACCATCAACGTTTCAGGTACAGCTGCAACTGCTAATGAAACGGCCGTCATGAACATTTCCAATAATGGCTCGCCTTGTAACTGTCCAATAATAAAAACAATGGCAGCTGCTCCTAATGCAATCAGGCTAATTCGTTTTCCTAGTTGATTTAAACGTTTTTGCAATGGTGTTTGCTGTGTGACATCGTCGTTCAATAAGCCTGCAATTTTGCCCATCTCGGTCTGCATACCTGTCGCTGTGACAACCGCTCTGCCGCGACCGTTTGCAACCGTGCATCCTTTGAATACCATGTTCAACTGATCTCCAAGCGGTGCATCCTTTTCTATTATGTACTCTGAATCTTTTTCGATTGGTTCGCTTTCACCAGTCAGTGCTGATTCTTCTACTCTTAACTGAGCAGTCTGAATCAACCGTGCATCTGCCGTGATCATCGCTCCCGATTCTAAAACAAGGATATCTCCAACAACAACAGCCTCTGCATCAATCGTTTCGACTTTGCCGTCACGTAAAACAGCACTACTTTGCTTATTCATGTTTTGAAGAGCTGCAAGTGATTTTTCTGCATTTCCTTCTTGAACGATTGCCAACACTGCATTAATGATCACGATGGCAATGATCAGGATTCCCTCAAAGTAATCACCATGCTCAGTCGCGATCGCTGTATAAAACGAGATCGCTGCTGCAACTAATAAAATGATTGTTGTAAAATCTGATAGACTGTGAAGAAATTTCTTCAAAACAGAATCTTTTTTGGTTTCTTGAAACTTATTTGCACCATGTTCAGCCAGTCGTTTTTTTACTTCTTGCTCCGTTAACCCTTGCTCTTTATTTGTATTTACTTCTTTGATAATTGTTTCGATAGGTTGTTTGTATGCGTCCATCCTATCCCCCCATTCTTATTTTTTCCTTCTATTAATATAGTGGCTATATTCACTATAACATGTTTTTTTTTCAGACTTCAATAAATATGGCTAATTTTTCATTTTTCTTTCTAGCTTTAGCTACTATTTGACTAAATATTTTATAAAAAAAGGAGCTTTTATGTTGAAAACGCTTACTTTTTATGTTACTATAATTATAGAAGGAAGGAGGATATATCAGTCGTATTGAAGAATTTCTCGAAGCATGAAATGAGTAAACACAAAATTGTTAGCAGAGCACGATTCACCTTTCAACACCTATATGTGTAAAGTAAAAAATCATAAAAACATCTTTACAAATAGTGAATATGCATAAAAACACTGAAGATTTAGTCTCATTTAAAGAAAAGAATGCATATAAAGATAGTTTGATTAAAAAAATATTTTTAAGAAATGTAGAAAATGTAATGAAGACAACATTTGGTTTATGAACAAGAAATTCAACTAATTACTTTGCATGTATAACTAGAAGTAAAAAAAATATAAATCAATACACTGATTCCTTCCGGAAACGAAGGCCAAGCTAGTCGAGAAGCTTGGCTTTTTTCTTTGCAAGATATTTGTAAGTGAAAGTAAGATATGGTATAGTGACTATGCGCTTTTTATTTGATACATAAATTAGACTATTGGAGGGATTTGCATTGCCAAAAAAGAAGAACTCATCCTTTGAGAGTTCCATTCACGTCTACAGAGCTATGAAACGCATGACCCAACAGGAACTTGCTGATAAAGTAGGAGTATCTAGACAAACTATCATTCAACTAGAGAGAAATAGGTACAATCCTTCCCTTTTATTGGCTCATGACATAGCAGATGTTTTTGAAGTGCCGATTGAACAAATCTTCACTTTCAAAAAATTAACAGACGACGAGCAAACAAGCGAAGAAACCGATTAACGGAAGGAAAGGATAAATTATGATCGAATCACTTAAATCTTTTTTTGATAACTTGCCTGTAAATCATTGGTCTAGCCTAGTAGTTGTTATATTGTATTCATCGTGTACTCTGTTTACTTTTTCTTTAGCAAAGAAGGAAAAGATGAACGTGGAAAGAAAATTATTTCAACTGCAAGCTTTATTTCTTTCATTGTCACTTTGGTAATACTTTTCTCATTGAGCAATCTATTTTACGAGGTTGCATCATACAATGAACTAGCTTACTCATGGATTTTAAACTTTGCAGTACTAATTATATCTAGTGCCGAAGCTATTGGCATTATGATCTTGAAAAAGACAATCTAAAAAAGCTAACTAACGTTAGCTTTTTTTTATGAATTTTTATGGCCAACAAATTAATCTTGACCAACCACCAACAGTATTTGCAACAATTGTTTCAGAGCGATCAATTGTATCTTCGGAATTTTTACTTCTTTCAAATGAAGCTCCAACAACCGCATCCACTTTTTTTGTATCTTTTGCTGTTTCCATTTTCTCAATAGATAATTTTCTCATGATATTTTTTCTCCCCCTTATCTTAATAATTTGATTATAAGATGTTCCACTAAATAAGTAAAGTTCTTTTTTCAGATTGTTTATTGGATAAATAGTACTGATGGAACTTCATGTACGTTAAATGTTCGTAATAATTGATACCCAATTCCAGCTAAGCCGCCAAAGAGACTAATTGGATAGCTTTCTGAATCAGACTTCAAGATGAAGCTCTTTTTGACTAATAACATATTATTATCTGTATAATCTTCAGCTGTCCCAGCCGTTCCATGACACAAGCAATCATTTTGGGATGGTAAACTATTTACTTTTTCTATAGGAAAATCGATCTGAAGCCTCTCACAAACATACCTTATCCCTAAAGAACCACGACACCACGAATCATTTTGTATCTGCTCAGTCGCTAATTTTTCTATGAATTTTTCTTTATACCACAAAAGAATAGTCTCTGCTTTTTTATCCTGTAAAACTTGATTTGCCTGATACACACCGTACAAAACTCCAGCATATCCATGAGCAAAACTATTATCTGTCATTTCCTGACACGCCATTGAATCCATATATTTCGCAAGCACTTGTTTAGCCAATGGAAGCTTTAGAGACTGATAAATCACTGTCAACACCGCAAGCAAACTACTTCTGCCATAGATCCACTCACTTTGTTGATTCTTTTGTGAGTTTGAAGTACGAAACAATACTTCTAGACTGTCCTCTAAATAGTGTCGATATTTTTCATCGCCAAGTAATCTATAGGCATAAAAAGCTATTGTAAGACGCATCCCATCAGAGAAAAAGGCGCTCTCGTAAGCTTCTTCATTATCCGTACAGTCAAAGATTTCTTTTTTCAGTATGTCGATCACACGTTGATACGTCTTTTTAGGAACATAATGGTTAAGATAAACAAAAAATAAATAGACTCCACCGCTCCCCTCATAAAGATCTTTCCCTGGATAGGAAATGAGTATGTCAAGATCATCAGCTGGCAAAATAGATAACCAATCTATGGTCTGTATTTTCGTATCTAAAGCAAGTTGCTCAATTATTTTATCTCCAATATCTGCTGCTCTTTGTAATAATGGTTCTTGAATAGTTGGGTTGTTCTCTGGGATCTCAATTTTCTGTACATCATATTCCAGCATTTCAAGACTTTCTTTCAATAAAAGATAAGAAAACTGACTCGTTGTTTTGGTGATTTGTTCCATATGGGCCACGGTCTCTTGCAGAGGTGAATATTTTAGCATTTGTGAAAATTCTTGACCGTTCACATAAATACTTGTTGAAGAAGTATTCGCTGTAAAAAAAGGAATATCATGCACTAATAATGACTCGACCTCAGTAGAAATAAGTGCTTTCGGCACGACCTTGCTAGCCCAGACATTTTCGATCACCTTTTCTCGTTCAATATAGTTTGACATACAATCTGTGTGCAGCGTAAAATTCAATAAATTTCCGTAATCCTGAGTATCTCTGTAAATTAGACGAATTTGTATTCCTGAAAAAAGCTCCTTAACTTTTTTTATGAAAACTGTTTTATTCTTAAGCAGAAGTGTGTTCATCTCTTTAAACGCTGTCAAGATAACTTTCCGGTACTTATGATAATCGACTTCAATGCCATTTAGACACGGAATATTGTTGGCCCCTGGCATGTAGGCTTCTTCTAAATGGAACGCAATTTCACTTGAATGCTCTTCTTTTAATCGACTGACTTTTTGAGGTAATTTTTGCTTCGTTCCCGATAATGCATCCAGCTCTATTTCACGCTTCCACTGCTTTCTTTGCGGGATCAGTCCTGTCACGATTACTGAATTTTTTTCTATTCTCAATTGTCGAGTATTTTTCTTTGTATGAGTGATATCTGGACGAATCAGGGTTTCTACATCGATTAAAACTGGCTGGTTTCCGTGAGCGATCACATTTTCCATATGTAGATCCGTTGCGCCTAGCCAGTAGGTCAGCGCCAATAGTTTTCCATACTGTTGATAAAATTCTACAACCTCATTTTCCTTTGTACATTCTTTATAACCGACCTTTTCCTCGATTGTAAAATCCGGTTGGACGAAACGCTGGACCTTGTAAAATGAGGCTGTTTTGTCTATTTCTTCTACATAGGTCAACAGCTCATTAAAGCGTTCGCCGATCTTTAATTCTTTAAATTTAAATACTAAAGAAACTTCTCCTAATTGAAACTGAATCACCGTCTTACCGTGTTCGTGACTATCCCCTTGTCCTAATGAAACATCCACAAGTTTAAAAGGGGACTCAACATGAAAAAGTTCAACTAGCTGCTCTGTCGAATGACTCAAAGAAGCAAGAAAGGTTTCAATTACGTCACAAGCAAATGTCAATCTGACAGCTAAAAGTCGAGCTAAGGTCGGATATTCTGCAAAAAACAAATAGGTTCGTTGCTTATCCCCAAGAAATTCTTTGATGTAGCTAACAAACTCCGCTTCTTTCGATTCTTCCTTTAGTTGATATTCCTCTATCATTTGATGGACATCCCATGCAAGGGTTTTTTGAGAAATAAAAAAGAACTCTTTTCTTAACTGTTCAACTAAATCACAGATCACTTCTTCTGTTATGAGGATTTCTGAATATTTTTTAGCCAGACCACGAATATGTTTTTCATAAAAAGCTAAATGAAAACGTAACGCAGCACTTAAGTTTAGTTCCTTGAGCGAGACTTCGTCTTTAAATAACCGTTGATGCAATTGGAACCACTGGCTCTTTTCAATTTCTGGCAGTAATAATTTCGCCCGTTCTTCAGTAAAGGGTAAAAATGCTCTACTAAACAGAAGTTCATCATAGGAATATTGCTTGAGCATTGCATTGAAATCAGCTGGTGTTAACAAACTTTTACGTGCCTGCCATTTCTTTAAGAACTGTTTTTCTTCTTCATCATCTATTTTCAAGTCTTTCCAACACTGAATCCTTTCTGAAATCGTTGTCGCATAGCTATACGTTACCTCTTCAATCATCTTTCTCTCTCCTTGATCATGTCATACCTTAATAATAATAAAAAAATAGTTGAAATACTATGCTAATTTTATTTTGTAGGAGCGCTTGTTACTTTATTTCGAACTAGATACACCATTTTCTTCCGTTTTTTTATCTCCTGTCATCAGTTTTAAAGATAACAAAATAAACATTCAAGATGACTTATTAAATCATCTAATTCTCATAAAAAATAACAATAAAATCGAGATGTTTATTTATTTCTCTCTTTTGATAGAAATAATCAGCCATTTCGCAAGCATTTATTTTGTGAATTTTGTACTTTTAGTATATTATAATTGTTAAGAGGTATGTACCAATATTTTCGAAAGGATATGAATTTTATGTTAAAACTCTATACGACAAATAGCTGTACATCATGTAGAAAAGCGAGAAAGTGGCTGATTGACCATGAGATTCCATTTGAAGAAAAGAACTTTGGCACGACTCCTATTACCTTAGATGAACTAAAAAATATATTAATTCTTACAGAAGAAGGAACAGAAGATATTATCTCGATTCGTTCCAAAATCTTCCAAAAATTAGCGATAGATATCAATGAATTGCCTTTACATGAACTTTTAGAACTAGTAAAAGATAACCCTGGTCTTTTACGCCGTCCAATTATGATCGATGAAAAAAGACTCCAAATCGGATTCAATGAAGATGAAATTCGTTGCTTCCTACCAAGATCAGTCCGTAAAAGAGAACTGTCCCAAACATTACTACTAAGCGGCTTATAACTGTTACTACCTCGAATCCAAAAAAACTCATCGACTGCTTTCTTTAAAAGACCAAGCAATCGATGAGTTTTTGATATTATTTCACAAACATTGCATAGCGTTACAAACGGCTATACCACAGTTAATAACAGACTTAAAAATAAAAAAATCCGTTTTTTCCCAACCGATTGAATAGACAATAGATTGTTCTATTCGATCGGTTGGGATTTTTATTATCTTTCAAGATAAATTCGCTAAAGGAGCAATTTTAACCGTCTTTTTACACATTACATAATACCTACCAATAAAACACAATTTGAATCCAATAGATTGATATAGTATACTTTTATCAAAACAAAAAGGAGAAACATTATGAAAAAGTTACTAGGGGTTACTTTATTACTGTTGGGTCTTGGTTTTAGCACAACTGTTGAAGCTCAAGAAAAATTTGAAATCAATGAGGAAAATAGGAACTTAATCGCAGAACTTTCAGCTTCTGAACCTGCAAATAAGGACTATATCGAGAGTACAATTAACATGTATTATGATGCACCTTCCGAAAATGATTCTGCAGAAGATTTTAACTCATTTTTAAATTCCGCGCTATCTGAATTAGATAATTTTGATTCTACACAAGATGAAAAACTAGAAGACGTGATTGAGTCTTCCGATCTTCCACAAAAAAGAGTTATTACACCATACCCAACAGCAATTGCAGCTTATAAAGCAGGCATCGCTGTTGTTGATCGCATGGGACATTGGCAAACGGCAAACTATATGAGACGTGCGATTGTGCCGTTAGACAAAATTGGTACTAATTACACTCCAGCAACTTATTATAATAAAGACGATACTTGGGCAAGAATGGTAGACAGTGAAAGTTTGATGACTGCATATTACAGTCGTTTGAAAGCTGAAGCGTTCAGAGGTGGACGATCTTCAGGATCGTTTTCAGGTACACATACTTTTCCTAGTGGACATCTTATGACTGCGTTGAGAGGTGTATCCTATACCGTATCATATAAAAAACAAGCAAATGGTAACTACTTTACTACAGTGAAAGTTACTGATATATTTGACTTTAAGTGGGAAGTTAACGGATATAGCAATAATTTTGGTGTAGGTTTCGGAAATAATTATTGTGTATTTGTCCAAACGTTAGGCGCCATCAAACCTTATAAAATTGAAATTGTGAGAACAATGTCAAGATAGGAGTTTATTATTGTGATTAATAGAAAAATAATAATTCAAAACTTGTATTTTGTTCTTTTTCTGGTTTGGCTAATAGGAGTTATCCTAACGTTAAATTTTCTCCCTATGCAAGACCCAGATACTTTAACGCTGGATGAGATGATTAATCTTCAAAAAAAATTTTCTATTAACTACGATCTAGGGCATCTGTTTATCAAGATAAGTGAGGTATTTTTTATAGCCTTAACTATTTACACGATCGTTTCTTTTTTACTAACAAAATACAAAAAGGAAAAGCAGTCTTAAGAGATTGCTTTTTTTATACAAAAAAACCAATAAAAAAAGCGCCTATCTCATAAGAGATAGGCGCTAAAGCAGTTTTATACAAAGGTAAAATGAAAAGTGTTAAGTTAGAGTTTGTTTGGTATATCTTAAAGACCGTTGAAAAGGATTAAAATCAAAGTATCCCCTTATTTCACAAACATTGCATCCCCGAAGCTAAAGAAGCGATAGCGTTCATTTATAGCATGATGATATGCAGCTAATGTCAAATCACGTCCTGCAAATGCACTGACTAGCATGACTAATGTGGACTTCGGTAAATGGAAGTTCGTTGAAAAAGCTTGAACGATCTTGAATTCATAGCCTGGTGTGATAAAAATATCTGTCCAGCCACTGTCTGCTTTAATTTGGCCATCAAATTTTGAGCCGATCGTTTCTAGCGTACGAATAGAGGTTGTTCCAACAGCAATAATTTTCCCGCCCTGTTGCCGAACCTCATTCAGCTGTTCTGCAGCCGTTTCTGTCAATCGATAAAATTCACTGTGCATCTCATGTTCAGCAATATTTTCTACACTAACTGGACGAAACGTTCCTAGGCCAACATGTAAAGTCAGATAGACTAACTTTACCCCTTTTGCTTGAATCTTCTCAAGTAGTTCTTGAGTGAAGTGTAAGCCGGCTGTGGGAGCAGCGGCAGAGCCGTTCTCTTTTGCATAGACCGTTTGGTATCGTTCAGGGTCTTCTAAACGTTCTTTGATATAGGGCGGTAGAGGCATTTCGCCTAAAGATTCTAAAATCTCCAAGAAAATCCCATCATAAGTGAAATCAACAATTCGGCCGCCATGCTCCAGTTCTTCAACAACTGTCGCCTTCAAACGTCCGTCACCAAAATGAATTTCAGTGCCTTTTTTAGCTCGTTTCGCTGGCTTGATCAGTGTCTCCCAAGTATCTCCTTGTGTATTCGTCAAAAGGAGCACTTCCAAATGCCCACCAGTCTCAGGTTTTTCTCCGTATAAACGCGCAGGTAATACACGTGTATCATTCATGACTAGCGCATCTCCAGCATTCAATTCATCAATGATGTCATGAAAATGCTTATCTTCTATTTCTTTTGTTTCACGGTTTAAGACTAAAAGTCGTGAGCTTGTTCGATCTTTTAGCGGTGTTTGAGCAATCAGCTCTTCAGGTAAATCAAAATCAAAATCTTCTGTACTAAGCATATTTGTCACTCTTTCTACTTGATTTGTCTTCGCTATTCTAACATTTTTTATTCTATCTGGCTATGAAGAAAGCAGCAAGACTAGTTATTTATTAGAAATGATCGAGTCTATTTTCTAATTAATCAATAAATGAAAATATGGACAGATATAACCCAAAATGAAGTAAAAGTAATTCTGCGGCGATTCTCTTTTCTTTCATCTATATTGGATATAACTGTCCACACCTTTGAATGATCAAAGACTAATTAAATCGGATTGAACATTACCACCTAAACGTTAGTCATCCGATTCAGGATATTCTTGATCGTTCATGAAAGTGTCAAATCAAAAGCAGACAAACACTTTTTGACTGTCGGCTTCAGTCCTAAAGCATCCATCCTATCGACTTTTTACACTTTCTAGATAGAAACAAACAAAAAAAATGGTGTTGGCAAACTACACCAACACCATTGCATGTTCAGTAAATAAGCATCACACAACCAACTAGCTCTATATGAAGAAAATCCTAGATATTTTCCTCAAAATTGAGTAAAATGGAGAGTGTTGATGTTATACATTAACACGGGCAACTTGATTGGTCAGCCTTTTCTGACTTCTCAGGGCTTCATAAATCAGCGCCAACTGATTTGTGAAGTGCCTTTTTTATTTTATTCGTTTCTATCTACTACTCATTTTAAAGAAAAACAATTTCATAGTCAACAAACTGTCAGATTAATTTCTGTTTATTTCATTTTTTCATAGCCTTCATCCTTTTCATCCGCTTAAAATGGGGATGTATCAAGGGAATCACCATACGCCCAAACAAACTCCTCAGATGGATCAGTTTTACTCTGTTTCTTTATTTTTTTAACTGCTGATCCGTACTTCTTTTCTGTCTTGGTCTCATCGATTAGAAACCCCCAATGGTTCTTTTTCTTCGCCTGAATGATATCCGTATAGTCGATCATATTTCTTTTCAGCCATTTTTTACGATCTAGTTCATAACCAAATTCAGTATGGAAAAATTCATCCTTTAGTAAAACGTATTTGGCAGAAGAGTCCATTCCTGCTGCCATACGATAAAGTTGCTCTGCCTCGTCAAAACAGTGCTCTTCATTGTAGATATCACCTAAATGAACAAGTGCATTGAAACAATCATTAAATCGTATACCGCCGTGTTTCATACTTCCTTCAATGACTAACTTAAAAAAATAGACCGCTTGCTTATAATCTTTCGTCTCTATAGCCATTTCCCCATACTTAAACCACTTTTTGATTTTTCTTTTATTAAACATATGCTCTCCTTATAATACTTGCCTTTTTGTTTTATACATTAGAAAGTGGAATTAGACTAGACTCGATCTAACTCCACTTTCTTTATTTTTACGTAAATAGTTCTATTTTAGACTTACTCTACTTTTTTCAAAATCTTGACGTCACCTGTTTTCGACTGCACATCAATACTGTATTTTCCAGAAGGTATCTTTGAAAAATCATTTTTTATTTCGCCTGTTCCTGTGCTCGCTGTGACTTTGACTGCTTGTGCAGGATCTTGAAGCCATTTAATAAAGCCAGAATGACTGGATACTTTAGCATTTACTTTGCTATCCTGAATTGAAATGATCGGTCCAGAAATATTTTCTATTTCTAGATTTCCTTTATTCTCTTCTGAGACGATTTTACCTTTTTCATTGCTCATTAGTAGATCGCCCTTCGTTCTCTTGACAATGACCTGGCCATCAGTTGCGGTCGCTTTTAGTTTCTTTGTCTCGGTATCTTCCAAAATCATTCGGCCGGAATGGTTGTTCAACACGATATTATCTGAGCGTAAGAATTTCAAAATAGACAGTCCGCTATTTCCTTCAATCATCAAATCACCTAGCATACCAGTAATAACCGTCTTTCCAGAATCACTTTTTACCTCTAGGTTCATGGCAGATTCTTCAATGATCACATCTCCAAAATCACTTTTCACATGACCTTCATCTGCAATGATATTCTTAGCATAGACATCTCCTGAAATTAAATTCAAATCAAAATTTTTCGTCTGAATATCTAGTAAGCGTAGATCTCCTTGGCTTAGACTCAAGCGAAAATCATCAAGAATTGTCCCTTTTGGAATAAAGAACATCACCTCCGAACGCCCTGTTTTAGTAAATGTATCAAAGATATTCTCTTTATCAAGGGTCAAATCGACCTTGTTTTTGTAAGAACCTTTTTCGATTTTTTGGATATCACTTTCTTTAAATCTTCCTTTGACCATCAAACTCGGCTTTTCAGTACTAGAAACTTCTACTGTTGTGATTTCGACATCTGCATCTGAATCAAAACTAAATGAAGCATTCTTGCTTGAAGAAAGCTCGATCTCTTTATAATACTGTCTTCCCGTATACATCAAACGATCTGTTAGAGAAAATACCAACAATCCCCCTAGACCTAATGCTAACGCTGCTGTAGATAAGATATTTACTAGTTTTTTCTTTTCAATAAACCAGCTTTTTACTAATTGAAGAATCAATGCAGCTGTAAAAAAACAAAGTATCAATGGAATAGCAGCTAGATTTTTTTCTTCGAGCAGTTCTTTGATTATATAGATGAGAGAAAAAGAAAACTCTGCCAACAATAAAAGTAATATCAAAGGTTTTAATACCTTAACTACTGTCTTTAATAACTTTTGCATTCTCTTTTTCTGTGTTTGAATAAAAACATCTTGGATCTCTTCTCGAGGAACAACAGATGTTTTCGCATTGATTGCAGCAGCTAAGCTTAGATCTGCATAATAGTCTGCTGCAATTTCTTGAGGTGAAGCAAGTCTGGCTACAACTTCAGCTTCTGTTTGTCCATCTTCTAAACAAACAGCTAGTTGCTCCAGTAGATCTTCTTTCAACTCATTGAATTCTTCTATATCTTCTTCAGCAAAAGCAGCTTTTAGCTGGTCTAAATATTCCTCCATCGTACTCACTAATCTGCCCTCCTCAACTCGTTTACTTGATCAACAAACTCGTCCCAGTCATGTTCCAAAAGTGCCAAATATTCTTGTCCCTTATCTGTTATCTGATAGTACTTTCTTGAAGGTCCATCTGGTGATTCTTTGGCGTAAATAATGCAGTAGGACTCTTTAACTAACCGACGTAAAACCGGATAAAGTGCCCCTTCGGTAATTGGTATAAATTGATTTACTCGTTGTGTTAATTCATAGCCGTAGCGATCTTCCTTTTGAATAAAATGAAGTACACACATCTCTAAAGCACCTTTTTTAAACTGGCTTGAAGCCCTCATCGCTCAATCCCCTTATCACAGTTTTGATTGACAAATTACTGACCGTCTTTAATACTTCCTACACTATACATAAACTACGAGTAAACAATCATGACCAATTTTTGCACCTATTCTTTCTAAATAAAATTTACATTTGAAACTTCCGCATGACTTAAAAAAGCGGAATCTGTTACCTATTTTATTCACGGGACAATCTATTGTTCAGCTTACTAATAGTTATTACGGTTGTAATTCTTTTTCTCTTGAATGATACCTTGACGCTCTGCCGGTGTCAAATTAGGATCGCTTAACTGGTTACCCCATTCTCTATTCTTTTGCCCACGTTCTTGCCCATTTGCCGAGGCTCCGGAAACAGCATCCGCTGGCGCTCCCGCTTCTTCTTGAACCTGAGCAGCTTCTTCTTGCTGATAAGCATCAGCAGGTTGTTCGGCGGCAGCTGATTGTTCAGAGGCTTGGGCTGCTGCCTGAGCCTCGTTTTCTGCTTTCGTTTCTGCTTCTACTTTTTTAGCCGCAGCTTTTTTCGCTTCTTCTTTTTGTTTCTGAGCTTTTTTGATCTCTTGCTCTTTCAATTTTGTTTTGATCGAATTTTCTACACGTGCAATTTTTTTAGAAACAACTTCGGCCAGCCGTTCTCTTTTTAAAGCAAATCGTTCTCTGACAACTTCATCTTTTGAAAAAGCAGCCTCTACTGTCGTACTGCCGATTTGGGTCGTACCTACACCGATCATTAAAAGAGCTATGCAAAATAATATAAATTTTTTCATTCTAACTTCTCCTTAATCAACATATTCTTTAGTCTAGTTATCCTTGGAATGCATCAAGTAACTCATTAAAGCTTTTTTCCTCATCTATGACCTTCCAATATTTCTTTTCCTTTTTATCTTGCTCCAGCTCTATACGAATCGTTTTAGATTTTGGTGCTGCTTTTAATTCTTTGAATGTCTTTTTTAACGCTTCAAATTGGATTTGATTAAGGTCTTCATCTTTTAGTCCATTCAATTCTTTCAATAATTTGTTTAGCTGCTTTTCATCGGTGAGCTTATCGATATCATCTAATGTCTTGATCGTATCGTACCCTTTGTTTTGTACCCATTTAACCAATTCTTCGTCTGTTTTTTTATCAACAACTTGATCGAATGTGCTTTGGTCCAATCCTGTTACTGTCACCTCAGCTTCAGATTTTTTATCTGACTGCTCTTTCATTTTAATAGAAAAGCTAGTCTCATTCTCTAGTTTTTGTTGGTAAATTTCTACTAATTCTTTGGCCTGAGCTTCGGATAAATCAAACAATTCGGAAAAATCCTGAACTAAATCACTTTGAGTGGGTGCATCTAAATCATAAAAGTACTTCTCTGCCTCTTCTTTGTCCTTACCATATATGACATTATTAATGAAAGCTTCCGTCACGTCTTTGGGATCAGCATTCTTCGTACATCCTGTGAAAACAACAATGATCAAAGCTAACATAATGATTATTCTCTGTTTTTTCATATGTCTAATTGGCTCCTTTTATAACAGTAACTGTTGATTTTTTTGTGCATCTTTTTTATTTTTGAAAATATACTTGAATAGCGTGTAAAATTTCACTCTAATTGATTGAATATCCCCTACATGTTCTGCATCTGAATAAATCAATCCTAACCACAAATAATGATTTTTTCGGGACAGCTTTTGAATTTTGAATGTAATCTCAACTTTTCCATCTAAGTTTAAGATACGCGAACGAACCATTTTTACTTCTTTTATTTTTTCAAAAGAAAGCAATCCTTCTTCTTGATTCAATAACTGACTTAAATAAGGATCATTTTGTTCAGCCGTAATGATCACACTTCGTTCACTCAAGTAATTGATTTGAACGGGTATGATCTGCCCTTCTTTGCTCATCTTTCCTTGATAATCCACTGGAATACTCATCGGCAGACGCGGACGTTCATACGCAACACTAACTGCAACCACTAAACTGACGATATTGTACAGCAGCCAGTAAAGATTGATCGATAAAATACTTTGCCATTGTAGATGGTGAATATCTAAATGAAAAATATAGTAGGATAAAGTAAACAGATTGATACACAATAATAAAATCTGTACCTTACAGTTGCGCCAATCAAAATATCCTTTTGAGCCTTGAACTCCCTTGATGGTTACGTGAAATTTTTTATTTTTCTTTGGACTAAATAAGGTTTCTTTCCAAACAGCCCAGGATACCTGAGGCGCCGTTACTAGTTCATAGATATTACTTATGAATGAATTATATTTTTTTCTAGCTACTGATTTGTACATCAGACTCCCAGATAAAAAGGCTGGCAGCCAAAATACGATCAGTTGCGTTAATGTAGTTTTCAAGCTTGCAATATTAAGAACTAGATATAGAAACGGCGACATCAAATAAATCAATTTATACATGCCAGAATACCAATACATCACACCGTCTAAATAGAACCATTTTTGAATAAAAGATAAATTTTTAAGTTTCTTCAACGTGTATTTTTTGATTACTTGAACATTGCCGCGCCCCCAGCGATCACGTTGTTTCACGTAATCACCCAATGTTTCTGGAGAAAGTCCAGAAGCCAACGCTTCGTTGACAAAAACCCCCTGCCAACCATTATTTTGCAACAACAATCCTGTAGCCATATCTTCTGTGATCACACCCGTTGTGAAACCACCGATCGACTCTAATGCCTCACGCTGGAATAAAGCATTACTTCCAACATAAAGGACAGCGTTAAAACGATCTTTCCCTTCCTCTAAACTACGC
Organism: Enterococcus wangshanyuanii; assembly: GCF_002197645.1. Taxonomy (NCBI): domain Bacteria; kingdom Bacillati; phylum Bacillota; class Bacilli; order Lactobacillales; family Enterococcaceae; genus Enterococcus; species Enterococcus wangshanyuanii. Next base: position 1,841,597 of record NZ_CP021874.1, read on the forward strand.
ATGAAAAAGTCTTGTTCATTATTGATTTCACTGTCTAAGTATAAATTGTGTTGGAAGATGTCTGAGTTAAAAAATGTTTGCGGCGTTTGAATAAAACCAACTTTTTTGTTTGAAAAATAGCCTAGTGTTCGCTGTAAAAATTCTCTTTTCGGCACCATATCTGCATCTTGTGTCACGATGATCTGTCCGTTTGTTTGTGTTAAAGCGTAATTTAAATTTCCTGCTTTAGCATGCTCATGTGTAGGACGTGCGATAAATCCAATATGATGTTTTTCAGCTAATTTTTTAACGATCGGGCGATCACCATCATCACATAAATAGATATTCAATAGTTCTTTAGGATAATCGATCGATAAACAGCCTACAACTGTTCTTTCCAAAATTTCGATGTTTTCATTATATGTTGCCACTAGAATATCTACTGTGGGCAGCTCTTCTAGTGCATCAAGCTTTTTTTCTTTACGTTTATATGGTTTCCAAAATAAAAAGACTAGCGTAAACGCCTGTAAGAATCCCATAAACTCAGCCAAATACAATAGACTTCCAGCTATCATTTCTGGAATACTGCCGCTTGGAATCGTGTAAATCAAGCGCCATGACAAATAGATCAACTGAATAATGACAAATCCAGCTAATACAAATTTTCGATATTGTTCATTTTTTTTCGAAATAAAATAAAATAAATATAAATAGCTTAAACTAAATACCAAATAACCTAACCCAAATTTTTCCATTCTATTCTCCTTATCCTTCCTATTATTCATAAAATAATAGTCGCTAGACACCAATATACTAAGGTTTCTAACTATTGTCAATAGAATAATAGTCAAATTCTATTTTCCTTTAATAGCAGCTCTCAGCTATTTTTTTGATTCATAGCATTTCCACAAAAAAACATCTGATTTGTCCTAATCAAGGTTTTGTAGCATACTAGTAATATAGAAACATTCGTTATCTAGGTGTAAAACAGCAAAGATCGATTGAAAAACAGACTAAGAAAAAAGAATTTGGGGTGGGAAAGTTGATCGAATTTCAACATGTTTCAAAAATCTACAAAGGCGGTAAAATCGCCGTAGATGATGTCAATCTGTCGTTTGATAAAGGAGAATTTATTTGCTTTATCGGTACCAGCGGCAGTGGAAAAACAACATCGATGCGGATGATCAATCGAATGACAGATCCAACAAAAGGCAAAATCTTGATTAACGGTGAAGACATTCAAACGATCAATCCAGTAGAGTTACGAAGAAAAATCGGGTATGTTATCCAAAATATCGGCTTGATGCCGCATATGACGATCCGGGAAAATATTGTACTTGTACCAAAATTGCTGAAAGTTGATTTGGAAGAACGCAACAAAATCGCTGAGAAAATGATCGATTTGGTCGAGTTGCCTAGAGAAATGCTTGATCGTTATCCTAATGAATTATCTGGCGGTCAACAACAACGGATCGGGGTCGTTAGAGCTTTAGCAGCGAATCAGGATATTATATTGATGGATGAGCCTTTTGGTGCTTTAGATCCGATCACAAGAGATTCTTTGCAGGATTTAGTGAAAGACCTACAAGAACGTTTAGGAAAAACCATTGTTTTTGTTACACATGATATGGATGAAGCGCTGAAATTAGCGAATCGAATCGCCATTATGAGCGAAGGTAAAGTGATTCAATTTGATACACCAGATAATATTTTACGCCATCCTGTCAATGAATTTGTTGAAGAGCTGATCGGTGAGGATCGCTTGATCCAAGCGAAACCGGATATTACAACTGTGGGTGAAGTAATGCTGAACAACGCCATTACGATCACACCAGAAAAATCACTTTCTGAAGCGATCAAGCTAATGAGAGAAAAACGGGTAGATACGCTATTAGTAGTTGACGGGTCTGGTGTTCTGAAAGGCTTTATCGATGTTGAAACCTTAGACCGCCGTCGGAATAAAGCAACAAGTGTGAGTGATATCATGAATCCAAAAGTTTTCTTTGTAAAAAAATCTTCCTTATTGCGGGATACTTTACAGCGCATTTTAAAACGTGGATTGAAATACGTTCCTGTTGTTGATGACCAGCAAAAAGTCGTTGGTATCTTAACAAGAGCTTCTCTCGTAGATATCGTATATGACGTTATCTGGGGCGAAGAAGAACATACAGATGAAACTGAAACAACAGATGTCACACAGCCGCAAGCGGAGGTGTAAAAAATGAATCAGTTTCTTTTAGAACGGGGAAATGAGCTTGTTACAAAAATCGGTGAGCATATTTTCATCTCTGGAATGGCCCTTGGTTTAGGGATTTTGCTTGCGGTTCCAATTGGGATTTTACTAACACGCACCAAAAGAACGGCCGCTATTATTATTGGTTTGACTAGTGCCTTACAAACGGTCCCATCTTTAGCCCTATTGGCACTGATGATCCCCATTTTCGGTGTCGGAAAAATTCCAGCGATTATCGCATTATTTATCTATTCATTGTTGCCGATTTTGAGAAATACCTATATTGGAATCAAAGAAGTCAGCTCTGATTATAAGGATGCCGCTAAAGGAATGGGCATGACAAATGCACAGTCGATTTTCATGGTAGAACTGCCGATCGCCATGCCTACGATCATGGCTGGGATTCGCCTAGCTGCTGTTTATGTTATCGCTTGGGCAACCCTTGCTTCTTATATTGGCGCAGGCGGTCTAGGAGACTTTATTTTCAGTGGCTTGAATAACTATCAGCCTGATTTGATTTTTGCTGGTACGATTCCAGTAACGATTTTAGCTTTAGCTGCTGATTTATTACTGGGCTTATTAGAGAAGAAAATCACTCCTAAAGCATTAAGGGAGGCAGACGAATGAAACACAAATTAAAATTGTTCTTTATTGTATGTTGCAGTGCGTTGTTACTTTCTGGCTGCTCATTACCAGGATTGGCTTCTAATTCTGATGAAAATACGATCTCCATCACTGGCGGGATCACATCTGAGGCACAAATTTTGGCTAGTTTAGTTGCAGGAATGATCGAACATTATACAGATGAAAAGACAACGATCATCAATAATCTAGCGACAACAACGATCAATCACCAAGCGATGATCAATGGAGATGCCCAAATTTCGGCTGCTCGGTATACTGGGACCGATTTAACGACTACGTTAAATTTAGAACCGATCAAAGAACCAGAAAAAGCCTTCAATGTAGTACAGGCAGAATTTGAGAAAAGATACCAGCAAAAATGGTTTAAATCCTACGGTTTCGCTAACACTTATGCTTTCATGGTCACACAGGAAACTGCTAAAAAATATAATTTGAAAACAATCAGTGACCTCAAAAAAGTCGGCGATCAATTGACTGCTGGTGTAGATACTTCTTGGATCGACCGAAAAGGTGACGGCTATAAAGGCTTTACAGAAACATATGGCTTTGACTTTAAACGAGTCTTTCCTATGCAGATCGGTCTAGTCTACGATGCAGTAGCCGCTAATAAAATGGATGTTGTTTTAGGCTACTCTACAGATGGACGGATCGGCAGCTATGATCTAGTTATTTTAGAAGATGATCTGCATTTCTTCCCACCTTATGATGCCTCTGCAGTAGCAACAGATGAAGTCTTAAAGAAACATCCAGAATTAAATGATATTTTAGGGAAGTTGTCCGGAAAAATTTCGACAGAAACCATGCAAAAACTGAATTTCCAAGCAGACAATGATTTGATGGAACCTGAAACAGTTGCTGAGAATTTCTTGAAAGAACATCACTTCTTTGAATCTGTTGGAGGTGGAAATTAATGCAAAACTTACAAGATATGAATTTACTACAGCAGTTTCTCTATTACTTTGAGCAAAACGGCAGCTATGTGTTAAGCCAGTTCGTAAGACATTTTCTGATTTCCATTTATGGTGTTTTATTTGCGGCAATCGTGGGGATTCCCATCGGTATCTTCATCGCCCGCAGAAAAAAAATGGCCGGCTGGGTCGTTAGTATCGCTAACTTGATCCAAACGGTTCCTTCCCTTGCGATGCTGTCTATCTTGATGCTAGGACTTGGGTTGGGCGTAAACACAGTTATCGTCACCGTATTCTTGTATTCTCTTTTGCCGATCATCAAAAATACCTACACTGGTATGATCCAGGTGGACAGAAATATTTTAGATGTTGGGAAAGGGATGGGCATGACGAAATGGCAGCGGCTTTATATGGTTGAATTGCCGCTTTCAGTTTCTGTGATCATGGCTGGAATCCGTAATGCATTAGTTGTTGCGATCGGGATCACTGCCATCGGTGCCTTTGTCGGTGCAGGCGGTCTAGGCGATATCATTATCCGCGGAACCAACGCAACAGATGGTACAGCGATCATTCTTGTCGGCGCCTTGCCAACAGCTTTGATGGCGATCATTACTGACTGGGTACTAGGGATGATCGAGCGACGTCTTGATCCTGCAAGTAAACATTCATAAGCAATAAAAGAGGCTGAGACAAAAGTGTTTAGCTCCGAGAACCAAGTAGGTACTGTGCAGCATCAACTCATTCTTCGTTGTGTTTTACAGCAATAAGAAGGAATTTACGAAAATTGCTTTTCAAATTTTAGTGAATTTCTGCTTATTTCCGAAGGAGCTACTTTTTTCTCGCCGTTTATTCACGTTTAGAGAGCGAAACAAAACTGATTTTTAGTTTTGTCCCGCTCTCTTTTGTTTTATTTTTTTAATCGGTAACTGTACGTTGAAACGATCAGATTGTCCCGCAAAGCCAGACGAAGCCGTAAACGCAAGCTAGTTTGGTTATGAAGAATATTTTGCCAGCGCTTATTGGGAACGAATTGCGGAATCAAGACAGTCGTCGTATAGTTGCGTTTGGCTGAATTCTTACTAACTAAATCAACATAGCGTAAAATAGGATTCGTAATCGAGCGATAAGAAGAATGGACGATCGAAAAACGAATATCTGGAAAGGACTTTTTAAATTCCGCTTCGATTTCCTTTTCCTTGGCTGGGTCTTCATCAATAGAAACATGCATCGCTACAACATAATCGCCAATCGAGCGGGCATAGTTAACGGCTCCAACATTCGCTTTTGTGGCATTTCCAACCAGTACGATCACAGTGTTACCGTAAAATTTCTGCTCATCCACCGTTTCTTCCAAACGCAGCTGCTCTGCTACATTTTTATAATGCTTATGGATACTGTAAAAAACAAAGAGCAACACGGGCATAATAATGAAAAACGGCCAGATATCCGTTAGGCGATAAGCGAATAAAATGGCAATGATCGCATAAGAAATGAACGCTCCTACAATATTTGCAATTGATTTTGACAACCATTTCTTCGTTTCCTTACGCCATTTGACGACCATCCCTGTTTGAGATAAAGCAAATGGAATGAAAACACCGATGGAATACAAGGGAATCAAACGCTCTGTTGATCCTTGAAAAATCAGCAGGAGTACAACAGAACCCGCTGCCAAAGTCAAAATCCCATTCGAATAGCCTAGACGGTCGCCTCGATCCATATACATATGCGGCATAAACTTATCTTTCGCTAAATTGTAAGCTAAAACTGGAAAGGCTGAAAATCCTGTATTTGCAGCTACCGCTAAAATCAAGGCCGTTGCAAACTGTAAAATATAATACAAAATATTTTGACCAAAAACAGCTTGTCCGATTTGAGCCAGTACGGTCATTTCCGTTTTAGGAACAACTCCGTACCAGTAGTTGATAAATGTGATACCGACAAAGAAAAATCCTAAAATCGTCGCCATCAAAGCCAATGTACCAGCAGCATTTTTAGCTCTTGGCTTTTTAAAAAAAGGAACCGCATTGCTAATTGCTTCCACACCTGTCAACGAAGATGACCCAGAAGAAAAAGCACGTAAGATCAACGCGATCGTAATACCTGGTACAACTGTCCCAGGTATCGCTGTTGCGTGCAGCGGCACTGCCCCAGTCATGATTTTGAACAATCCAGTTACGATCAGCAAAGTGATGACTGCAATAAAGCTATAGACTGGAAACATCAAAAATCCTGCCGATTCTCTCAATCCTCGTAAATTCATCAGCATGATCAACAAAACAATTCCGATCGAAATGATCACCTGATGCCCGTATAGTGCTGGCACGGCTGAGATGATCGCTTCAGCACCAGCTGAGACTGAAACTGCTACTGTCAGCATATAATCCACTAATAACGAACCACCAGCAATTAAACCAGCATTTTTCCCTAAGTTCTCACTACTGACAACATAGGCTCCGCCTCCATGAGGATAAGCATGAATGATTTGCCGATAAGATAACGTTAATGAAATAAGTAAAATAATAACAAAAGCAGCGATCGGCAAAGAGTACCAAATAGCGGCCGCCGATAAAGTAACCAGCACGACAACGATTTGTTCCGTACCATAAGCAATTGAAGATAATGCATCTGATGATAATAAAGCTAAAGCTGCAAATCGACTTAGTTTATGTTCATCATTCTCAGTAGACTTTAGTGGTTTTCCGATAAATAATCGCTTCAAGTAATCCACTTTGTTTCCTCCTTTACTTTCAATAAAATGCTAAACAGTCTCTCTGAAATCTTTCAGAAAAACATATTTTTCTACAAACAATCACATATGCTACGCTCTTACATCGTAATTGTCAATTATAAGTTAGTAAATTTAATGATAGAAATAGCCAGTTTTCATTTCTCTCTCTTTTTCCTATTTTAGCAAGAGTTGACTGAACAAAAAAATATTCCGCTTATGCACTACTAATACAAAAGTTGATTAGGTTCGAGCAATTTGATTTTTAGCCACCTTCTATTAAGAATCAAAAGAAAGCGGAACAAAACTAAAAATCAGTTTTGTTCCGCTCTCTGAACCCGAATAAGCATAAAAAAATGAGTGCCGTTTTCTTCAACGTTCAAGTATTTTCCATGCGTGATGTTGGTCAAAATAATTGGCTTCTTTTTTTGCAGTAGCTATTACAGTTTCGGGGTAATTCAGTACTTCTAATAATCGAATCGCATTCCTCGTCCGCGCAGGTCCCTCTTTCAATAGATAATCAAACGTTACGCCATTTTTCCCAGTTACTTGTTCTTCAAAATGAACGTTGGCACAGGACTCTCTCAAAACTTCAGTCAGCTCAATATCATGAGTAGCAATGAATGCTAGAGAAGGATAATCTTTCAACCAGTGCACCATACTTGATGAAGCTGCGATACGCTCAATGGTATTCGTTCCTTTTAGTATTTCATCGATAAAACAAAAACAGGGTACATTTGTTTCAACCAGATCCAGTACACGCTTGACAGATTTGATCTCCGCTACAAAGTAACTATCTCCTTCAAAAATATCATCTTCTACCGCCATCGAGGTTAAAACATGGCCAAAGGGCAAGCGAAAGGTCTTTGCTAGTGCTGTATGAATCGTTAAAGATAGGAGACAACTGATTGCAACGCTTTTGACATATGTTGACTTACCTGAGGCATTAGAGCCTGTCACAAGCGTATTTTTAGCCCATTCAACTTGATTTGGTACAGGCGTTTGCAACAAAGGATGATAGACCTCTGTTCCACGTACACAAATGTCTTCACTAAAAACAGGTTGACTGGTGTCAGGCATAAGCAGTCGAAAATTCAATACAGCTGCTGCCACTTCTAATTCTCCTAATAAACGCCATAATTCTTTTGCCTGTTCTTCATGATCCGCTAATTTCTCCAAAACAAAGTTATAAGAAATAAACGGCAACATAAAAATCATCGATAAATAGTCAAATAGCAACTCTGCTTCGCTATTTGACTTCATTCGAAAAGCAACTCCAAACTTTGTCATCGATGCTAATGGCGTGAGCGTTCTTTTTATTTCCTCTTGAAATGGGGTTTCAATCTTAGCTATCTTCTTAGCACAAGCAATCGTTTGAACTAAGTAACCCATACAAGCTAATTCTCGCTCCAATGTTTCCTTTTTTATTTGATAGTAAATAACATTGAAAAGAACTGAACCCAAAAGAAGGACAATCGACAAGGTACTCGGCAATAAGATGAGCATTGCCAATCCAACCAGTGGTAATAATCCTAAAAATAGATAAATTTTAGTATAAGGTAACTCTTGCTCTCTTGTTTCACTCAAATAACTTTCAACATGATTATTATCTTTTTTCCCAAGACAAGCAAATAGATACTGTATTTTTTCTCTAATTTCAGAATTCTTTTTATAATAAGAAATCAAGACTTCTAGACGATCATGACGATCTTTGGAAAAATCGAAATTTCTTAAACGCTGATACAAGGCTTCTGAACCAATACTAGAGTATGTTGCGTTGACTTGTTCAAAAATAGTATAACCGTCCAAATCATACCAAGTAATATCATCGATCTCGCTATCAAATGTCCGATATTCCTTCGATTGTTGCCAAGCTTTCTTTAAGCTTTCTTCCTTATCGAAAAAACGACTAGTGAAAAAGGTTCCCCACTTATTTTTTACCAATTTTTTTAGTTTTATTCGATTGATCAGCTCGATCAACCCAATCAATAAAATGACCAGCACGATAAACCCTACCACTATCAACTGCATTTCCATTACCTCGCCCCCTACTTTCACTCATAGTATAAAGTGTTCCCCTCTCATAAACAAGATGGATAACACGCAGAATAAAAAAAACTGCAATAAGCCTTTATAAGCACTCATTACAGATTATTTTTTGCATCTATATTTGGTAATATTCCTGATTCATACTTTCGTATTCATCTAAATGCCATTCCTGATCAGCTGTTTCAACAACTGGTATTTCCTTTGATCGAAAAGTAGCAACTTTTTTAGGCGTATCAGCGTCTTCTGCCAGCATATGCGAGATCGTTTCATCCTGCATGCGAATCACATGCTTTAGGCGAACCTTCTCCAATTTCAACTCAGTGATTTCTTCCTGCTGTATCTCTTGCTTCTCAAATAGATTCTGCAGTACTTGTTTTTCTTTCACAATAACTAATGCTAAAACCGTTAGCATAACAATCAGAAAATACACGACAATCAACAAATTCATATCCATTTTTTATTCCTCCTAACAATCCGTTCTTATGGTAACACGTTAGGGAGGCTTATTTTTCTCATTTTTTTAGTAAAAATAGGCATTTATACATATTTTTTTGAGAAAACGATATATTATTCTTATTTATATTCAAAAAATGATATTTAAAGTAAATATATATGGTCGAAAGTCACTTCTACAGGATATTCTCCAATGTTACGATACACCTGCTCTTGAATCCTGATTTTCAATTCTTGGTCAGTTGCTTTAAAGTGGCTGGGAACAACTAGATCAAATAAAATACGCGGTCTATCTCCATGCTCGATCAAACGAATATCATGAGCCCTCAAGTCACTATTGATCGACTTGATGATTTTTTTTATTTCCAGATGGACAAACTGTTGTCTTTGATCATGTAAATTCACAGGATCAATATGACAAACTAGATCAACTCCCAGCTGATTTCTAAATTTTTGTTCAATTTCATCGATTTTTTCGTGAGCATGAGGCAAATCCCAGCGATCGTCGATTTCAATATGTACAGAAGCAAATGTTTTATTTGGCCCGTACTGATGGATCAACAAATCATGATAGCCTACGATGTCGGTCACAGAAGACAAGTATTCTTTCATTTGGTCGATCGCTTCTTGATCTGGTCTTAAACCCATCAACTCATTAACAAACTCTCGAATCAACTGTAAGCCACTGAAAATGATATAACAAGCAATCAACAGACCTACGAATCCATCGATTTTTAGTCCTGTGATTCCCTCAACTGACGCAGATACTAACACCGCAATCGTCGTAAAGACATCATTCAAACTATCTTTTGCAGTCGCAACTAATGCATTCGAATCGATTTTTTTTGCGATTCTCTGATAAAAAATTCCCTGCCAAACTTTAATAAGGATCGATAGCAAGAGAACTACTAAAATCACTGGAGTGACTTTGATACTCTGTGGGTCTCTGATTCGGTCGATCGATGTCATGAAAAATTGAAACCCAACGAAAGTGATCAATAATGAAACCAACATACCACTGATATACTCAAAACGCTCATGTCCATAAGGATGCTCCTTATCTGCGGGCTTTCCTGAAATATAAAAACCAACGAGTGTTAGCACAGAAGAAACTGTATCGGATAAGTTGTTCATAGCATCTGCCATGATCGATACACTACCTGAAACCAAGCCAATCAACAATTTACTCACAAAAAGCAGCAAGTTTGATAGTAAGCCCATGATACCTGCAAAAATACCAAAAGCAGTTCTGATATCTGATTTTTTCTGTTGTTTCTTTTCAAAGCGCTCAATTAAAAAATTTATCATCACGATTCCTACCTTTTTTTAGCGTATCTTGACACTATAAAATGATTTCTTCTATTTGTATAGTAAAATGTGGTTTTTTTTAGTGAGTTTTTATTGTTTAGAATGTCCCAAGTTGATTGCTTGGGCAACATGCCTTTTTTATTAGGCAACCCTTGAAAATTCAATTCTCGACTCAATAGTAAAAGATCAAGAAAACTTAAAAAATAGTTTTCTTGATCTTTTTTCTGATTTTTTAATGGAAAATATGACTTTCATGGGAAACACTAGCCAATTTCTTGGTTTTTTCTTCTATATGTGGATATAAAAGTATCCCTGCCAAACAGAACACGATCGTGATAACGACCAAAATCAGGATCGCTTTCCAAGCATTCGGCCAATAGATTCCCCCTGCTGATTCTCTCAATAGGTTGACCGCATGCGTAAATGGTAGGAGCGGATTGATAAATTGGAAGAACTTCCCGGAAACTTGGATCGGATAGTTCCCGCCGCCGCCGGATATAGAGAGAACAAGAATGATGATCGCAATCCCTTTCCCTACATTACCAAATAAGGCAACTAATACGTATACCATCATCATAAATGCCAGCGCGATCAGTAATGCAAAGAGCACACTATAAAACGGCTGTCTTACATCTACACCCAATAAGAAGTAATTTCCTAATGTTACGATCAACGCTTGAGCTAAGCCCATCACGATAAATGTCAGCATTCTTGCAGAAAATTGTTCACGTTTTGAATACTTGCCGCGATCTTTTTCCTCTAAATAGAAATCAGTTGTTGCGACACTTGAAAATAGTACCGCTCCAACCCATAGACATAACGCTGTATAAAATGGGGTACTCGCAGAACCATTATTGGCAATTGGATAAATTTGTTTTTCAGAGATTTCCACTGGTTTTGCGAAAAAGTCACTTTCAGCATTGGCATCCAGTTTAAGCAGCTTGATCACTTCTCCAAGGTCAACATCCTTTTCCCCTTCTCTGATCGCTTCAGCAGCTTTATGCAGGCCTTTTTTGATATTCGGCCAGTCATTTTTAACTAGATCATTCGCTTTATTTAAAGCAGCTTCTAAATCAGGCATTTTATCGTTCACTGTTTTCAGTGTTCCAGTGATATTGTCTCTGATTCCTGGATAATCATTTTGGATAAACGCCGCTGCTAGCCCAAGCTTGTCTTCAATGATCGGCAATTCATTATTATAAAGGTCAGCACCTTTATTGATTCCGTTGACGATCGTATCCATGTGTCCATTCAATAGAACATTCGCATCATGAACTTCTTGCTTGATAGCTGGTAATTCTGCCTGATATTTTTCTAAAATTCCTATAGCATTAGCAACCGTTGCTTCTGTTGAACGCAACAATGCTGCAAAATCAACTTGTTTGGCTTGGGATAAAAGTCCTTGGGCAGTATGGATCGTATCGATCAATTTCGTTAAAATATCGTTGACGCTAGCAGTCACACCATCAACATCGATACTGCCGGCAAGACTACTAATATTATCTGCTGTTGCTCTAATTTCATTTAAAACAGCTTCTAATTCCTCAGCAGAAATAGCATCTGCATCAATGCTATCGACACGTGCTTTCAGTCCTCCGATCAATGTACTTACACTTGTCAAATTATCGATGATCGGTTGTAGATCTTGATTTCCAGCGGATTGTTGAATATTCGTCAACATCACGATCAATTGATCGATCGCTGCTTGTTGTTTCGCTAGACTATCTGAAAACTGAGCCAGTAACTGTTTCAAGGCTGCACGCTCTTCCGGCGTCAATTCATTATCTGATAACAATTGTTCGATTTGTCCAGCGATCGCTGAAACATTTGAGCTGATCGTTTGAACAGAATCCAGCGTTACTTTGATACTGCTGGTAATGCTTGGCAAAGCTTCTTGCAATTTGGAAGCACCGTCACTTGTAGCACTTGCCAGCTGATCTGCTTGATCTCCTAATTTTTGAATATCTGGTAATGCTTGTTGCACACCTTGAATGATGATCAATCCTTGTTTGGCTTCTTCGATCCCTTCATTCATGGTTTGTTCTACAGAAGCAAAATCTTCATCGATCATTGCCAATTGTTTTCCTGCATTTTGGATTTCCGGGATTTTTTCTTGTAAAGTCAAAATCACTTTTGCCTGCTCTTTGATCGCTGGCATCTTAGCATTTAAATCAACTAATTTAGCGCCTAATGCATCCACTTCAGGCAAATACTCGACAAATTCATTGGCTTTTGCCAATTTTGTTTTCAATTCAGGCATCTTCCCATGTAAAGCAACGACTTCTTGTGTATATTTATCGATTTCAGCGATATTCGTATCTGTTGAAAGGATCATATCCTTTACTTTCGTAATACTCACTAGATTTGAATCTAGGTCATAGCCGATTTCGTTAAAAACACGAACCAAGGTGTTACTGGCTGTTTCAGTGAACTGATCTGTGATTTGTGCCTGTAGCGAGGTAGCTCCTTTTTCCGCAATCTTTGGCGCGATCGCATTGATCTTTTCATTGATGGAATATTCTATTTTCGGCTTTGTGATTTCTCCCGTGGTAAAACTCAGCAAATCTTTTGAGAAGTCTTTAGGCAAATAAATACCTGCGTAGTATTTCCCAGATTTTACCCCTTTATCCAATTCCTTTTTTGAATCAACGAATTTCCAACCAAGCTGCTTATTTTCATGAAGATTTTTTAAAACTTCCTCACCAATATTAACTTTTTTATCCTTGAATGATGCAGCTTGATCATCACTGTAGACAGCAATCGGTAATTCTCCAGTATTTGCATATGGATCCCATAAAGCTTTAATATTAAACCATGCATAAAGAGATGGAATAATCATCAGTGCAATAATCAATAATGTTGCGATCGGATTTTTAAAAATGCGCTGCCAATCTAATTTGAATAACTTCAATGTGTTTTTTATATGTTTCATCCTGCTCACCCACTCTTTTTAATGACTGATATACTTTAGCATAATTTTTTTATCCATAACAAATGAAAAATGATGATTTTGTCTATTTCTACGACAAGTAATTAAAACTGTCGTAGAATTTTTTAGTTCTCGGTTTTAAATAACGATGATTTATCTCTTAACAGCTAAAAAGAGACAAACTCATCCTGTTGAATCAGCTTGTCTCTTTTTGCCGAGCTTATAATTTTGCTGAAAATTCTGATACTACTTTTTTTACTTCATTTACTGAATCCGGATCTAAATAAGACAATGCTCTAGGAACCACACTCATCAGATACATTTTATCAAGCTTATCTGTCGCTCTTCTTTCCATCAATTCCGCTAGCAAATGTTTCATGTCTTCTTTGTGATCCTCTTTGGTACGATCCATTATGAAGTCATAAAACTTCTGTTCCTCTGCTTTCATCTGCGATGCCTCCTAGATTTTTATTCTATTATAAGCTTAAATCCCTTTAAGTAGAAGTAATTTGCCTTTAAACAATAAAAACAGCAGGAAAAAAAGATTTCCTGCTGTTTTATACGATAAATGAAGATTAAACGCCATATTTTTTGATTAAAAATTCATACGCCGCCTGACTAATAAATCCTAGCGGTTGATTGATCGCGGGATTGAAATAAAAATCCATAGTGACTAATTCTTCCAATGTCGTTTCTTTATCGATTGCTAAAGATAGTGTATTGATCGACTGTGTAATGTCTTTTTCAGACATTAATTGCCCTCCAATCAACTTATGCGTACTTTTCTCAATGACTAAATTCACGTGAACCTCTTCTTGTACTTTAAGATAAGGCATCTGACAAGGCAATGTCACAAAAATGCTTTCCGCTTCGATCCCTTCAAAAATCGCTTCATCTGCTGTCAAGCCAGTAGTAGCAATGTAGCACCCGAAGATTTTCGTAGCAGTTGTTCTTTGTGTCATATTGAAGTTGATCGTTTGACCTAACACATTCATTGCAGCGACGATCGCACTTCTCACAACATTATTCACCAATGGAATAAATGATTTGCGGTAACTATTCCGAACTGGATAAGAAGTAACATCCCCAATCGCATAAATATCCGGATCACTGGTCTGCATCTGCTCGTTTACTCGTACTGTACCGTTTGTATTTAAATCCAAAAATTCTTTGACCAACGTTGTATCTGGACGGGCATTTACTGCAACGATCACATAGTTATTGCGAATTTCTTTATTTGTTGTATGTGTCACGAACAACTCTTTATCTGTATCAGAAAAACCAAGAACACTTTCATTTAAATGTAAATTTATACCTGAATCGATGATCTTTTTTTCGATTATAGAGGCAATTTCTTTTCCAAGATAACGAAAAAGGATAGAATCTGCACTCTCGATTAAATGAATCTCTTTGCCTTGATCTTTTAACGCATCACATAGCTCTACACCAATGTATCCTCCACCTACGATCGAGATAGATTGTGCCTTTTCTAAGTTTGCTAATGCATTCACTGAACTTGGATAACTTTTATACATAGTGACTTTATCCTCACTAGGCAATGTTAGGTTTGTCGAAAACTGATTTGAGCCTGTCGCTAGAATCAATTTATCGTAGCCCAATTCACTTTTTTGTCCATCCTGACTTTCGAAAATAACTGCCTTTCTTTCAGGATCGAGCGCTGTCACAGCTGTATTAAGTAAAACATCGATCCCTTTTTCTTCTAATTCTTCCAAAGTAAGATATCTGACTTGATCCAGTTCATCGACCATGTCATTCATTTTTAAAATAATGCCACTTGAAATAAAACTAATCTCAGTTCTTTTTTCTATTAAAAGAACTTCAGTACTGGAATCTAGTCTTTTTAACGTTAATGCTGCCTGAAGTCCCCCATGGGAAGCTCCAATAATTACTACTTTCACTAAAGTTCTTCTCCTTCCAACCACTTGTAACTATAATAATTGCATAAATATCAAAAAAAAAAAGAAGATCACGCTTCATTATATACAAAATTTTAGTTTTTTTAAATAATAATAAGTGATAAATTTCTTTTTATAAGTTGCGTATTGCCATTTCCATGTGAATCAAGTATCCTTAAAGTGAGGTGTCTATTATGCTAAAACGAGATTTTTTAGAAAAGCCTTTTGATTATATGAATGATATATTATTATTTTTATATAACAATCAAGGTATTGCAACAAAAAATGAGCTAGTAAGTGAATTTCAAATTAGCTTACCAACATTAAATGAATATCTTTCTTTCCTGCAAAGTTTTCTCGAAGAGAATAAAATAGATGATCAAGTGGAAATTACCTTACAAGGGGAAAATATTTCTTTAAAAAAACAAGCTACTTTTCCATTAAAGAAAGTTGTTGTTCTTTTTTTAGAAAAATCTATTAAATTTCAAATGATCAATCGATTATTCAATAAAGGCGAGCTGACTTGTGACTATTTTCAGCTGAATTATGCGATTAGTTCCGCCACGTATTATCGGAAAATCACTGAGCTCAATGAGCTTTTAAAAGAATTCCGACTACAGATCAAGCGGGGAAAACTGATTGGGGAAGAAAAACAAATTCGCTATTTCTTCTTCAACTTCTTTTGGTTCCTTTTCGAGGATAAATCCAGTTTAGAAAAAGAAACAGCAAATCAGTATCTGGGCTTTGTGGATATTTTAAAAGAAGCCCTTAATTTGACGTTTGATCCAACTGAAGTACTGCAGATCAAGCTGTGGATGAAAATTTCTTTCCGCAGATTAACGACAGAATACAATCCGGTGATTAGTCCGAACTATGATTATCCAGATCGACCCCTATTTGAAGAAATCAACCTTTCCTTACATACATATATGAAAAAAATCGATCGTCCATATACTATCTATGAAGCATACATGTTTTATGACTTCTTTTGTTCTATGAATAACTTTTCTCCAAACTCGTCTTTTGCTTTTCGATTGGCAGAAAAACAACGTAGAGAAAGTTCTTACTTGAATTACATGAATAAGGTGATTTTAAAATATTTAAAGCAACAAGGGTATCTATCCAGCTATGCGTCATCTGCACGTTTGTTATATATTGAAAACTTGCTGTTTCAACTTCACTCACAACTTTATTATTTTGATGGTTTCATTTTACCGTTCGACAGTTGGACGATCAAATCGATCGTCAATGCTCATCGGCATCCATTTTCTGGCAATGAAGTCTTTGAATTGATGGATATCGCTACAAAGAAGTTCGATCAAGATGGTGAAAAAGGCAGTTATAAAAATAAATTTACTGAAATTCATTACACGATTATTTTGAATCATATCGCTGAATTGAATGAAGAAAAAATAGCAATTGGCGTATACCACTCATTGAATCCTTCTATTGGCGAATTGGTGATCCAGCACCTGACTAACGTCTTAGGTCACAAATATCCAATCAAAGCAGAGGCATTTAAAGAGGAAAGTCACTATGATATACTGCTTTCTAATATATATACCGAAGTAATCGCTGAAAAACAGGAACTTGTTTATATTTTTTCAGATATCGGCAATAGTTATGATATGACAGAAATTGAACATTTAATTCTTCAACTGATCGATACACGCTAACCGATTACTTTTATATGCTACTCAATAGAGATTATAACAGAGAACGAAGTCTTTATGTTCTCTGTTTTCTTGTCGGGTACTAAATTAAATGAGAATATCTGATATCATTTAAAGAAAAAATCCAATTACTTTTCATTTTAAATAACATTTTTTCAAATTTACAAAAGTAAAAAAATAAAAAAGAACGATAGGAGCAGGCATGCTCAAGTCTATCGTTCTTTTTTTATTTTATCCAGCCAATAGTACTAAATGGCGCAAATCTGAAAGAAACGACTCCTTCGATAGCTTTTCCGTCAACTAGACCAAAAGCTCGACTATCGCTAGAATTGTTTCGATTATCTCCTAAAACAAAATAGTGACCTGTTGGAATTTTGTTTAATTGAGACATTTGTTCCAAACTTTCATCTGAAATATTGACTTTGATCGTTCCATCTGGCAATTCGCTGGCAGCAGACATTTCAGATTCTTTTGGTAAGGTCTCTGCCTGATGATTGATAAATAAGTCATTGCCTTCTGTCCAAACTAAATCTCCTGGCATTCCAATTACTCGTTTGACATATTGAAATTCACTTTTTACAGGTGGTTTGAAGGTAATGATCTCATATCTTTCTGGGATTTTGGTCCGACGAACGATCACTCGATCTTTATCCATCAAGGTTGGTTTCATTGAATCACCATCCACCATATGCGGGGATGTATTCAATATAAAAAAGAATACAAGTACTGCCACAAGTACGACAGGCAGCATAAATTTAATGATTTCAATTATATTCTCTTTTCTTTTTTTCTTTCTTCTTTTTTCAATTTCTTCTTTTGTTAATTTACGTTTTTTTCTTTTTTTCGGCGGTGTGACTCTTTCAGCGGAATCACTTTGTCTTATTTTAGGGTCTACAGCTTCTTTTTTTGGTTCCATTCTTGACTTTGGCTGTGGACGCTTCTTTCTTGGTTTAGATTGTTCTCTTAATTTATTGTCATTGTGCTTACGGCGATTATTCGCTGTTTTTTTCTCTTGATTCATTCTTTGTTTTAATTGTTTTTTCAGTCGACGAATGCGTCTTTTTAATTTATTCATGGTTCACCTCAATCGATACCGATTATACTCTTTATTAAGAATAACAGACTGTTGTCTATTTTTCCATATAAACCCAACTAACATTCTTTCATTCATTTTCGATGATCAAAAGTGGTAAAAAAATGGATGGAACAAAATGCTAAAAAGCTTTGCCCCATCCATAACATATTATCTACCGAATACTAATTCCTGTCCTTCAATCAGGACGCTGCTGCTAAGTTGATTTTCATTCATTAATGTTTGGATTGATAAACCTGAATCCTGAGCAATTTCCCACAGTGTCTGTCCACTTTTGACGACATATACTTCCGAATCCTGCACGTTACTTTCAGCAGTAGATTCTGCTGGAGGTTCCGTCGATACGGCAGTAGGCGTCGGCGCTTCTACTTTTGTTTCTGATGAAGCTGTTTCTGGAACAGAAGCAGGCGCTACAGGCTGACTATCCGCAGTAACTGGCGTACTTCCTCCTGGTGAGGCGCCTAAAATCAATGAACTAGATAAGAAGTAAATTGCTGTACTAAACAATAATGCTGAAAAAACCAATAACAAACGATAATTTTTAGTGCTATGTTTTTTCATATTGTTCCTCCTCTCACTTCATCTATATAGATTAGTTATTCGCTTTATCTAAACGTGATAACTTACTTAGACGTTCTTCTAATTCACGATAAATCGTCATCACTTCGTTCTTAGACTCTTCAACTTCATTTGAAATATTCTTCGCGCGGTTACCGATGTTCAGCATTTCTAATTCAGCAGAGTTGATCATGTGTTTTGCTTCAACTTGCGCTTCATTGATGATTCTATTTGCTTCTTTCTTCGCAGAAACCATTACTTCACCGATTTCTTGTTGTGATTTCAAAGCTTCTTCTTGAAGAGATTGGTTTTTCAATAGTAGATCGTTGATTTGCTGTTTCGCTTGTAGCAGTTCTGCAAGCTGGTCACCTTTTACTTCGCCAGTTGCTGACATGCTGCGCATTGCTTCTAATTCTGCATTTAAGGTTTCAAGCTCTTCTTCTTTTTCTTTGTAGTTGCTTCTTAAAACAGCTAATTCAGATTCAAACACATTCTTCTGGATAGAATATTTATCATTCAATCCTTGAATTTGACCTAGATTAGTTTCTAATTCACTTTTGTCTTTTAAGACTGCTTCTAATTCTTTTTTCAGTTCTTCAACGCGGCTGTTATCAACAGAAGAATCATTCGTTACTGCTAAAGAAATTTCTTTGTCTTTCAATTCTTGATTTTCTTGTTGTAAACGACGCATTTCTTCTTGAAGATCAGCAAGTTTTTGTGTCAATTCTTGATTTTCTTTATCAGTAGTTTGAAGTTTTTCATTCAATGATTCTAATTCCATCTTCACCGTCTCCAATGCTTCTTGTTTTTCTCCGATTGTTCCTCGGGCAGCTAATTCTGTTTGTAATTGGTTGATTTCTTGTTCTTTTTTAGTGATTTGTGTTTCTAATTCTGTTTCTTTTTCAAGTAATGCTGATTCTAGTTGAACGATACGTTCCTGACCTTTAGCATTCTCATCTTTCAGTTCACTGATTTGTGCATTTAAACGAGCGATTTCTTCTGCTCCGTCAGATGCTTCATTCACATCTTCTAATTCCAACAGTTCTGTTTCTTTTTGATTCAGCTGTGTTGCCAACTCATCATTTTGCTCTTTTAAAGCATCCAGCTCACTTTGATTGGTTTCAACTTTATGGGCTAATTGTTTGTTTTGTTGAGACAAGCGGAAGTTTTCTTCTTTACTTTGTTCAAATTCTTCTTCCTGCATTCTGTATTCTTCGATCAGCTCTCTCAAGCGTGTGATCTCTTGTTCCTGCTCTGTTATCAGACTGCTGTTTGCTGTCGTTCTAACGGTTGTTGGTTGTTGCTCTGGTTCTGAATTGAAGTCTACATCCTGCGATAATTCTTCTTCAGAAACCTCATTGATTTTTTTTATTAAACGTCTTTTTGCCATGCGTGTACACCCCGTCTTTTATTTCTCTTACTCTTACTTGTCTAATGCAACTTTTTCTAAATTGTCTTCTTTCGTATTTCTTGAATAAACAATAGATTGTTTGGATAGCTTGCTTGATTTATCTCGATATGTAAAGGTGAAATCAATCATTGTGATTTCTTTTACCGGCTGTAATTCTTTGATAAAGGTTTCAACATTTTTCTCTGCCGTTTGGAAATCACTATAAGTTAGTACTGTTGAAAAAACTGCAATAGTCATTGTTTCTGTTTTTTGACTGATCATGATCGCTACATTTGATTCTCCGAAAAAGGGTTGCCATTCTCTCATAAATTGAAGTTCATAGTTGTCTAATGTTTTTGCATCACGACTTTCTATAACTTTTTTCCAAGAAAACTCACCTAATTTCAGCGTATTTTCTTTATAGTTTTCGATCCCAGTGCCAGAAGTTACACCTCTGGCATCTGAAATTTCTTCTATCTTAAATTCTAAGTCCTTATTATCTTTTCTCAAAGTATTTTGATTATACAAGATACCTAACAAGATTAAACAAAAAATAATTGCTGCGATCATTAAAAATAATAGTGAACGATTATTTTCCTGATGCTTATAAAAATTTATCTTGCGTTTCATTTTTGGACTATCAGAATCTAAGCTTTCCAACTGGAAACGAACATACAACTGATAACTGAAAAAAAGAAACAATAGTACTGTTAATACAAACATAAAAATCGTCATCAAATATAAACTCCTTCTATTCCTTAATAAAAAAACACTATATTTATCTATTTTTTTGAAAGTTACCCACTTTCTACCCAATTATACATAGTTTATTGTAACATTACGTCGCGTTATTGCCAACTTTTTTTTATAAACTCTGACATTTGTCAATAAAACAAGAACCTATCTAGAAAATTTTAGTATTTCTTTATTAATTTAACAAAAGAAAAGCACTTGATCGACTTCAAATGCTTTTGCTTCTTTCATTTTATTTGTATTTTCGTTTACTATTGCCTACATGCTTAAAATAACAATTTATTTCAATGATTTTGACCTACGTTTATTCAGGTGCCCCATCTAAGTATCTACGTTCAACAAATGTGACTCTTATTTTATGTTTTCCATGAGAATGTCTGACATGCTCAGTGATATGTACCAAGATTTTCCTCTAGTTCCTCTTCATGAATTCCGACACTAACTCCTAGTGCGCGATCGACAGAATTCATGACCTCAATGCCTAAATGGCAAACTTTTTCTTTTAAACGTATTTTATCGATTGTTCGTATTTGCTCTAATAAGATTACAGAATCTCTTTCAATCCCAGTTTCTTCTGAATTGATCCCTATATGTGTTGGTAATTTTGGCTTCGCCATCTTTGCTGTGATTGCCGCAACTATGATGGTCGGACTAAAATGATTGCCTAAATTATTTTGTATGACTAGTACTGGACGTACTCCCCCTTGTTCTGATCCTACGACAGGGGATAAGTCTGCAAAATATATGTCACCCCTTTTGACCATTTGAAACCTCCTATTCTATTTATACTCCCTTGGCAAACGCTCAGAAAAAGTACATGCTACCTCATAATGGATCGTCTCCAACTTATCAGCCACCATCTGCATGGTAATTTCTTGACCATGATCGTGTCCGATCAATGTCACTGTTGTTCCAACTTCAACCTGTTTTGGTAGTCTGATCATACATTGATCCATACAAATTCTACCAACGATCTCACACTCTGCTCCTTCGACTAGTACCGAAAAACCTGTTAGATGCCGTAACCAGCCATCTGCATAGCCGATAGGGACCGTTCCAATCCATTCATTGTCTTTCGTTGTATATGTATTACCATATCCAATACCTTCCCCTGCCGGTAACTCCTTGACCTGGATCAACTCTGACACTAAAGACAATGCCGGCTTTAATGGGTAAACTTCTGTCAACTCATGACCTGATGGATTTAATCCGTATAATCCAATACCAAAACGAATCATGTTCCCAGTATGTTCCGGATGCCAAAACGCGGTGGCACTATTGCTGGTATGAACATATCTTGGTAATTCATCTAAAACAGCTAGAACTGATTTAAAGCGCTGCTCCTGTTTTTGAAAGTAGTCTATCTCTTTCTCATCAGCTGTTGAGAAGTGGGTAAATACTCCTTCCCACATCATACTATTTTCAGCCTTCACCACAGTTACTGCTTTTTTAACCGCTTCTGGTGAGGTAAATCCTATACGTCCCATTCCCGTATCTACTTTTATATGTATTTTCAATGGTGATTCTGTTTGCAAATGAACCAACTGTTCTTTCGCCTGCTCTAACCATTCTTGGGTTGCCGCAGTAACCGAGAGATCATACTTCAGCAGCAAGTCTATGTAAGAAGTATCCACAACCCCTAAAATAAGGATCGGTTCTGTAATACCAGCTTCACGTAATTCGATTGCTTCATCTAAAACAGCTACACAAAACCCGGTCGCGCCACCTTCAATAGCAGCTTTAGCGGTCTGAATCGCACCATGACCATAGCCGTTTGCTTTTACAACGGCGAATAGCTCTGTACCATCTGGGACTCGCTTGATTTCATTTCGAACATTTTGCTTTATTGCGTGTGTATCGATCACTAACTTGGTTGGACGATGCCATCCTACAACCATATGTATCCTTCTTTCTTTTATAGTCGAACAAAAAATGAAATAATGTTCATTGTTATTTACTTTTTTGTTGTGGCTATTTATTCAGTGGATGCTAAAATTATCTGAGCCACTGCGCTAGTTTCTGTATGTGAGATAGATACAAATACCTGACCATCATGGGGCGACTTCGTCACTTTAGGCGCGCCATTTTTTTCTTTCAAAATCTCAATATCCTGCAAGCCTACTGCTCCAATTCCTGTTCCCCAAGCTTTGGAAAAGGCTTCTTTACAAGCAAAACGGCCAGCTAGAAATTCAATTTGACGCTTGTGAGGCAGTTCTTCAAAAAGAGCTTGTTCTTTTTCAGTTAGAACCCGGTTCACAAAAGAAGACTTGCGTGTAATAATTTTTTCGATTCTTGAAAGTTCCACCATATCTATACCAATTCCTTTGATCATTCTTTCAAGCCCTCTTTTTATAATTTATAAATCACTCTTATTCTATCAAATTTTAGCAATTTTTCCACACAATAATTCAAAAATTAATAAAAAGATGCAACAAAGCTTAAACGCCTTGCTGCATCAGAACGAAAATTATTAAATGATCAAATAGAAATGGTTTATTTCTATATTTCAGCATTCGTAGTTTTATTATTTTGCATTATCTCTAATAACAAAGCTGCGTTTTTTGTCATTATGTCTTTTCGCTGAACGGTTGTCTTTATTTTTGTTGTAGCCTCCGTGATTACTGTTTCCACCACCACTTTTGTTGCCGCCACGGTAACCGCCATTTTTGTTACGGTTGCGATTGTTGCCGCCGCCACGGTTATTTTTGTTGAAGCCTTTTTTAGTTGAAGGTAATGGGCGTTCTGGTGTGATTTTTACTGGTACAGCATCAGACGGGTCTTTAGAGATTGTTTTTAGTAACAATGCTGCTAAGTCCTCAGCAGAATATTTTTCTAAAAGATTGGCAGCTGACGGTAAGTAATTTTCCAAACCGTTTTCTTCTAGCTTTTCTTCAACAGTCTCGATCGCAGCACCTAGCTGTCCTTTAAATGCTTCTTTTTCACTTGGTGGACGTAATGGTGTCATACGTTTTTTCGTTAAATCCTCAATGACATGTAAGTAGCCCATTTCGTTTGGCGTAACGAAAGTAACAGACATACCACCTTTACCAGCACGACCTGTACGGCCGATACGGTGAACATAGCTTTCAGGATCTTGCGGAATATCGTAGTTATAAACGTGGGTTACACCGGAAATATCTAATCCACGTGCAGCCACATCTGTTGCAACTAGTATATCTAAACTACCATTTTTAAATGAACGCAATACACTCATACGTTTTTGTTGAGATAAATCACCGTGAATACCTTCTGCTTTATAACCACGCGCCTCAAGCCCACGTGCCAATTCGTCTACACGACGTTTTGTACGACCAAAAACAATTGTCAATTCTGGTGTTTGTACATCTAATAAACGAGTCATGATATCAAATTTTTCAAAATCTTTTGAGCGTACGTAATATTGATCGATCAAGTCAGCAGTCATTTCTTTTGCTTTGATTTTTACGTGCTCAGGTTGTTTCATGAATTTAACGCCGATATTTTTGATTGCAGGCGGCATTGTTGCTGAGAATAATAACGTTTGACGCTCAGACGGGATTTTAGAGATGATTTTTTCGATATCTTCTAAAAAGCCCATATTCAGCATTTCGTCTGCTTCATCTAAAACAAGTGTTTCAATTGTTTCTAATTTTAAGGTACGGCGATTGATATGATCCAATAAACGTCCTGGTGTTCCGACAACGATATGTGGATTATCTTTCAGTCCACGGATTTGACGACCGATATCTGCGCCACCGTAAACTGCTTGAACGCGAATTTTTTTATCGCGGCCTAAACGGAAAAGCTCTTCTTGTGTTTGAATTGCTAGTTCACGTGTAGGAGCGATTACGATTCCTTGTAAGACACGGTTTGATGTATCGATCTTTTGCAGCATAGGCAAACCGAAAGCAGCTGTTTTACCAGTACCTGTTTGTGCCTGTCCAATAACGTCTTTTCCTTCGATTGCTAATGGGATCGTTTCTTCCTGGATAGGTGTTGCTTCTTCAAATCCTGAACGCTCGATTGCTGACAATAATTCTGGTGCTAAGCCTAGTTCTCTAAATTTCAAATGATATCCTCCTAATAAATGTTTGTTTCAGAAGAAATATTTCTTCCTTTGTTACAGGTGATTTGACTTTCACTGACGGGAAAATGTTCCTCCGCTTTGTAGACCTTCAACATAGGTCTATTTTATTTTCTGATCAGTGTTACCGAAAAATCCACCTTATGAAGCCAATGGCACTAGAAAAGCCAAACGACGTCGTTCAGCTTTTTTAATCTTTATTATAAATAGAATTTCTTCATATATAGAAGCGTATTCCATTACTTTACTTCGATCTTTCGGCAATAGGTTATTTTAGCATAGTTTTGCGTTTTCAGCAAGTTTTATGAAAGCTTGCTAACTTTTCATCAATTGTTCCACAACTTCATTTAAGCCCATACCATTACTTCCTTTTAGGACGACCATATCTTCGGCTTTTAGAAGCGATTGCAGCGTGTTGATCAAACGGTCTTTCTGCTCCTTAGTAAAGTAATGGATTTTATTTTCAGGATAGTTTTTCTTCAATGCGTTGTATAATGCTTTCATTTCAGTTCCATAAAGTAAAACTTCATCAATTTCCTGTGGATTCAAATGTTCACTGACAGAAGCATGCATCGCAGCAGAATCAGGACCTAATTCCAGCATATCTCCCAAAACGGCTACACGTTTTCCAGAAGTTGCCATTTGGCTGAAGCTATCTAAAACTAGCTTCATCGCAGTTGGATTCGCGTTATAAACGTCACTCAATATTTCAACAGATCGTTGATTTTTCAACCATTCTGTTCGATTTTTCGTTAACTTGAAGTTTGCTAAACCTGCTTGAATTTTTTCTTCTGCAAGACCGAACCATTGGCCAATACTAATAGCGATCAGAGCATTCCCAATATTATACTTACCTGGAACAGGTATCGTAAACAATGTATCGGAGCCTTTGATTTTAAACGTGCTTTGTTCTTTTTGTTCCGTGACGATTTCAGCTTGACAGTCTGCATCGTGCCAACCAAAGGTCTTGATCGTCTGAGGCAATCCATTGATCAAAGGTAATAATAACGGCTCTTCAGCTGGTATCAGCAACAAACCTGATTTATCTAAGCCTGCAGTGATTTCCATTTTTGCTTGGGCAATCCCAGCTCTTGACCCTAGATTTTCGATATGCGCTTCACCGATCATTGTGATCGCAGCAACTTCCGGCTGAGCTAATGTTGAGAGAAAATCAATTTCATGTGCATGATCCATACCCATCTCTAAAATCAGTTTTTCTGTTTCATCGGGCATATGTAAAATAGTATAAGGCAAACCGATGTCATTATTGTAATTCCCTTGTGTTTTATACGTCTTGAATTGCTGAGATAAAACAGCTTCTGTCATATCTTTTGTCGTTGTCTTTCCATTACTACCAGTCACAGCAATTACTGTTGGTGTCATCTTCTTTAAGTAGTAAACAGCCAGATTCTGCATTGCCTTTAGCGTATCAGAAACCTTAAGAAAAGGTAATTCAACAGGTACATCATCTGCTCTACTCCAAAAAGCAGCCCCTGCTCCTTTTTCTACGGCACTTGAGATGAATGAGTGTCCATCATTCGCTCCTTTTAAAGGAACAAATAAATTCCCCGCTGTAATCAAACGACTATCAAATTCAAGTCCTGTCAATTCAAAATCTGCCCATTGCTTCCAATCATTTTCTGCCTTGACAGCTTCTGCTGCCTCCCAAAAAGTTAGTTTCATTGATTTTTTTCCTTCCTGCAATTGCTTTCTTCACTATAAAAGGGCTGAGATAAGACGTCCAACGTTTTACCCCCTCCCTTTAAAGTTATTATCTTTCGTAAAAGCTTTGTCTTTGCTTAAAGCGGTTCAAAGCTAACTGGATCAATTCTTCGATCAAGTCATTATATTTCAAGCCCATATTCTCCCACAATAGCGGGTACATGCTAAATTCTGTGAATCCCGGCATTGTATTCAACTCATTCAAAAAGAGTTCATTTTTACTAGTCAAAAAGAAATCACATCGGCTTAACCCGCTGCCATCTAAGATCGTATAGGCCTTTTTAGCAAATTCCTGCGCTTTTTGGTGGACCTCTTCAGGAACTTCTGCTGGAATCTGCATAGTGATTTGATTGTCGATATATTTTGAATTATAGTCATAAAAATCAACATCTTTCACGATTTCTCCTGGCAAAGTCGTCCGCACATCTTCATTGCCTAAAATCGCTACTTCGATTTCACGTGCTTCGATCCCTTGTTCGACGATTGCTCTAGAGTCATAGCGGTATGCTTCTTCTAAAGCATTTTGTAATTCTTCGCGGTTTTCAGCTTTACTGATTCCCACACTTGAACCCATATTTGCCGGCTTCACAAAAACAGGATAGATCAATGAGCCTTCACATTGCTCAAAAACTTTTTTAGGATTTTCTTTCCAATTGCTCTTCAATACTGGTACAAAAGGAACTTGCGGAATTCCAGCTGTTTGCAGTAGATATTTAGTCATGATCTTATCCATTGCATTGGCACTAGCCAAGACACCCGCGCCGACATATGGCATTCCTATCGTCTCTAAAAAGCCTTGGATAGTTCCGTCTTCGCCATTTGGTCCGTGAAGTACCGGGAAAACGATCGTATCTTCTTCTTTGATTTCACAAGGTAAAATGACTTTTCCTGTGAACTCTCCCCATTTATCTACTTCACCACTGTCTGACCAAGTTAATTTCAGGACATCTTCACTCTCTGGCTTTTCTGAAAGTAATGGTCCTTTGACCCACTCGCCCGCTTTACTAATATAAACCAGTTGAACTTGATAGTAATTGTAATAAATCGCATTTAAAACAGAATAGGCAGATAATATTGAAACATCGTGCTCTTCACTTCTCCCACCGTATAGCAAAGTAATCTTCAAATGCTCTTCCTCCTAAAATTCTTCATATATTCATAGATTTAAAAAAACAGGCAAAACTGCTCTTTCATATTTTAGCATAAAACCCTCAACCCGAATAGAAACAAATAACGAAATAAATAAAAATAAGACATTTTTTCCCAATGCCTTATTCATTCCTTAAGTAACTTCTTCAAGCAGTGTGATCAATTTTTGTCTAAATGCCTCTCGATCTGTTTGAGTAAATGGTTTTGGCCCTTTCGTACGCCCACCGCTTTTACGAACCTTTGCACTAAAGTAACGCTGCTCCAACAGTCCGTCGATCGTCTCTGCTGTATATTCAGAGCCTCTTTGGTGCAACACACGTACACCTTTAGGCAAAACCAATGAAGCCAAACCATAATCTTGTGTCACTAATATATCTCCAGATTTGATCAATTGCACGATTTTATAATCTGCTGCATCTGCTCCTTTATCAACGTATGTAAAAGAAACATTTTTGGGATATTCTTTTAATGAATAATGATCGATACTTGTCACGATCACAACCTCGATCTCATACATCTGCGCAACCGATATTGCCATATCTTTCACTGGTGAGCCATCACCATCAATAAAAATTTTCATGGACTTTCCTTCTTTTTCATTAATTCAAATACCAGCTTGGATGACGTTTTAAGAAAGTAGCAACTTCAGCAAAAACAGCTTCTTTAACGATTTTATATAGTTCAGGATTTCTAATTTTTTTCTTGACTGCCCCTGTATACCTTGGACGTTTCAAGCGAATCGATAGCACTATATCGAAACGTTCAGGAAAATTTTCCGCGGTCAAATACTGCAGACGATTTGTTTCTTTCAAAAACTGATTAACTGCATCTACTGTTCCATCGATAAATCCATCTAAATGAGTCCCGCCGTCCGCAGGAAAATGGCCATTGACAAAGCTATCTTTGATACTTGTTGACCCATTTTTTGAAATGACTGCCTGAATCGTCACACCATCACTGACTGTATTGATCGAAAGAGGTGTACTGCCACGTGTAATACTATCATCCTTTTGAAAAATATATTCTTCCAGACCTTTTTTATAGTGAAAATAATTTTTCTGTTTCTTCCCGTCTGTCAGAGAAATCGTCAATCCACTGTTTAGCATCGCTAACTCCTGACAACGATTAAATAAAATAAAATAAGATAATTGCTTATCACCGAAAAAAGTTTCCGCAGGGGTAAACGCCAGCTCGATCCGCTGCCCCTCGTCCTCTGAAGGAATCAACGCTTTTTTGCTCAGCTCACCATTTTGATAGATTTGGATCGTACGCTTGCCTAATTTTTCCACACCAAAGCCCAACTGCTCGGATAAGGCGTTTACTACGGATAAAAATAGATAAGGCGGAGTATATTGTTCTTCCGGCTGTTTATTTAAAAGTAGGCCTTTTTTACTGAAAAAAGAAAAGATAAACTGTTTTTCTGATAATTCAATGGATAGTTCTGCCTGCTGTATATCTACGGCTAATTGCAATAGATGATCTAAAACCTGCAGTACCATACTTTCCAAACCAGTTGGACCAATTCCGCCAATGTACATACCTGGTCGTTTGCGAATACTATCTTTTAAAACATCATCGTTCAGAGCTTTCCAAATATTTTCATCGGTCATATCGATCTCCTCCTGTAGCCAGTTTTATTTTCATACGAACATGTTACGTCTCAACCGCACTCGCCTCCTAAGCATAACAATTTATCTGTTATCCGTAAATGGTTTCGCTATATTACTTTAGAGACTTATCATTTCTATCTTATTATAATGAAAAAAAGACTAGATTAAAAGAGCACCGTTCAGAACGAAATATCCGTTTTGAATGATGCTCTAAAATTTAATAAGTAGAAATGCTGTCCTTTACAATAAAGCCTTCCTCTTATCCTCAAATACTTCACTAACGGATCAGATCGACCGTTGGATGCTCCATGATATGTTTTACTTGTCTTCGTGTAGTCAATGGTACATCTCCTTGGATCGTATGGGCTAAAACACCATTTGCAGTTGCAAATGCCACACTTTCCTCTAGAGACCAATTTTCAACAACACCAAGCAAAATACCAGCTGCATAGCCATCTCCCGCACCAATTCGATCTAAATTGATGATTTCCCTTGGTTGTGCCCGAACTACTCTTTCAGAGTCAGCTAAAAATCCTGACAGATAATGCTTATCACCTTCATTTTGACGGAACGTTCCAGCAAAATGATCAATGCCATATTTAGCCATAAATTCATGAACGATCGCTTCAAACTGCTGTGAAGGTTCTAGTGACTCCGTCAATTCCATTCCTAACAAATCTGTCAAATCACGCTGACTGCCAAAAACTAGATCACAATAGGGTAAAATTTTCTCATAGTGTTCCCGCATGAATAAAACGCCATGCTTTTCATTTAAACTAGGACGGAAGTTAAAATCAAAACAGACTTTTACTCCTTTTTCATGTGCCTTTTTAGCTAAATCAAAAGCTGCATTTCGGGTGTCATCCGTCAAACTCAAGGCAATCCCGCAAATATGCACTAAGTCAATTTCTTCTATAAAAGAGGTGAACTCATAAGCAGCTGCATCACTTGTACCGAATGAGCTACTACGTCGATTCTGATAGGTGACTTGCGTTGGCCGGATCCCAAAACCCATCTCTGCAAAATAAGAGCCAATATGATCGCCAGAACTTCCGATCCAGTGATCTTGAATCCCTAATTGACGAATACTTGCTTTAGCCGCATCACCTAAACGATTATCCGGCAGATTTGTGATCAAGCTTGTTTGACAGCCAAAATGAGCTAAATTACTTAGAATATTGACCCCTGTACCGGTAAAATCCAAACGTAACTCTTTTGTTTGCTCCAACATTAAATATTCAGGCGGCGTTAAACGCATCATCACTTCACCAAAAGCTGCTATTCTCATTCTGTTTTTTGCCTACTTTCCAGCTTCACGAACTAGTACAGCACACAGTTTGAACCCTATCACATCTGCAACTAAACGTTTAAAATGTGAAGATAAGATAAAACTTGAATGAAGCTAAAAATACCTCATTCAAGTTTTCCGATTTTTCAATTAGTGTCGAACAAGTTCATTTCGCTCTTATTTTTTCAACGTATTTTTCATCATGCCTAATAAGTTCTTCACATCTTCTGGTTTAGTGTCACCAGTTTCTTGATCGATAATTGAGCTGTATACGTGAGGTATGATCTTTTTCACGCCTGCATCAACAGCGATTTGAACGATTTCTTCAAAGTTTTCTAAATCGATCCCGCCTGTCGGCTCTAAATAAAAGTCATATTTTGCACAGGCTTCTGCTACAGCTTTATATTCTTCAATGTGTGCTAAGCCTTTCATCGGGAAATACTTGATCGAGCTGCCGCCCATATCTTGAAGTAATTTGATCGCTGTTTCAATCGGTACTTCTCCTGCTGGCGCTTGTGAGCTTAGCGGACCTGTAGCGATATTCACCATCCCAACTTTCCCTGTTGGAGAGACTAAACCATTGACGATCGTGTCATTTTGACCTAATAACGCACGAGAAGTGCCCACTCCTGTAAAGACTTGATTGACGTGCTGCGGTTGTAATTCTGCTGAGATTCTGCTGACCATCTGACTTTGATTTGGATCACCTGCGCCTAGACCAACGGATAAAGCGTTGTTTGTTTCAGCCGCATATTTTTTCATATCTTCGATCGCTGCTTCATCTGTCGGATAGTTTTTTGATAATACACCTAGGATCACATGACCGTCTGCAGCTTCGTAGCATGCTTTGGCGTTTTCTACTGAATTTGCTAAGACATTTAAACAAATGCGGTC
The DNA here is from genome assembly GCF_002197645.1 of Enterococcus wangshanyuanii. Taxonomy (NCBI): domain Bacteria; kingdom Bacillati; phylum Bacillota; class Bacilli; order Lactobacillales; family Enterococcaceae; genus Enterococcus; species Enterococcus wangshanyuanii. The sequence continues at coordinate 1,872,938 of NZ_CP021874.1, forward strand.
TTCTAAATAATTTGGGGTTAATGACATAGTTATTTCTCTCCTCTATATGGATAATTTAGTTCATGATCTCTGTTAAACGAGTCACGATTTTGTTCATTTCTGTTTCGTTGACCGAACGAATATCGAATTCGATGATCCCATTGTTGGCTTGATATTCACGGGTGTAAATAGCGGGACTTTCTGCTTTTAACGCTTGGATGACATCTTTTGCTGATTTGTCACCTGTTACTTTGATGCTTGCTCTGTAAATGTCCCTGCCTGCACCATCTTGAACGATACTTGCCTCGATATGATCTATTTGGTTCAAAGCTTCAATGAACGGCGTTAGTCGTGCTTGCATTGACTCACCGGATTCACTGCCGTTTCTCACATAATCTTCTACAGCTTGAGTGAAACCTAAGATATTGTCCTTACCGATCTTCATGGCACGACCAATGCCTTTGCCTTGCAGACGCAGCCAGTCGATATAGTCTTTTTTACCAATCACTAGACCAGCACTTGGGCCTTCAATGGCTTTGGCGCCGCTGTAGATCACTAGGTCAGCGCCAGCTTCGATATACTTGAACAAATCTTCCTCCGCCGCTGCATCAACGATCAATGGCAGTTTATGTTTTTGTGCGACTGTTGCCGCTTCTTTTACGCTCAACATACTTTTTTGGACAGTGTGATGACTTTTAATGTATAAAATCGCTGCTGTCTGCTCCGTGATCATCATTTCAATATGCTCTGGTGTACACATATTGGCATAGCCAGCTTCGACCACATGACCGCCGCCTTGTTCCACCATTACTTCAACAGGCGTACCATAATCGACATTATGCCCTTTGGGTAAAATGATTTCCCGTTTAGTCACTTTATCGGTATACGGATGATACGCATGATACACAGATCCTTCACCGATCAGCGCCGCCACACTTTGAGCGATGCCAGCTGAAGCAGAAGAGACGACCTGCGCATCTTCCACCTTCAATAGCTTAGCCAGATAAGCACCTGTCTGAATACTCAGCTCACTCATCTCAAAGAAATGTTCCCCGCCGAAACGTTGGGCAGCTAAGACATTTTCGGAAACTTTCGACACACCCAGAATGGTCATTTTTCCGGATGCATTGATGACTTCTTTTAGATTGAATTTTTCATAACTAATTGTCATAAACGGTGCCTCCAATGATTGTTTTTACCGGTGTGATCAATTCTTTTGCTTCTCGTGTAAAACCATTTGAATCAGTCAATATTTTTTGTCCCTCTTCAATCGTGAAAATCGTGATATCACCATCATAGCCTTCTCTTAATTGACCTTTTGTATCAAAATGAAAATTTTCAGCCGGTACAGCTGTGACTTTTTCAATGATCTCCGACCACTCATAGCCCACAACACGTAATTTTTCCATCGTCGTAGCTAAATCATAAACAGGACCATTTTCACGATTACGAATATAAATATCCGTACTGATTGAAGCAGCCTTCATTCCTTCTTTTAACGCTGTTTCTGCTACATGAAAATTGAAACTATCTGTTCCATGACCGATATCAAAGACAATCCCTTTCTCATAAGCGGCCCAGGCAAAATCTTTGATTTTATCACTTTCTTTGTCCAAAATACCATTTGGCTTGCCATTAAAGCAGTGAGTCAACACGTCGCCTTTAGTCATATGAGCTAAAATTTCATCTAATTCAGGCGGAGCTGAGCCAATATGCACCATCAGCGGCAGGCCATTATTTTCTTTTTGGATTTTTTTAGCCATCTCCAAAGGTGTGATGCCATTTTCACCAATCACAGTTTTACTCATTCTCGCTTTGATCCCCACCACAAAATCTGGTAATTCGGTCAGTGCTTTATGAACAAGTTCTTCCTTCACTTTGCTTAGATCAGCTAGTTCATCCTGCTCAACGATGCCCCATTTTGAGATGTTGACCAGTGCATAGACATTGGTTTTCGCTTGTTTGGCAAGATCATAAAACTCATGAATATTTTCAGCACCTGTCGTTCCGGCATCAATAACTGTCGTTACGCCTTTTTTCACACCGATTTCATCTGGAAAATCATAATATAAGGTCATCTTTTCAAAGCAATGAACATGATCATCGATCCAGCCTGCGGATACATATGTTTGTCCGTCCAGTTCAAGCTGTTCTTTACTGTCTGCTTCTATCTTTTCTGACACTTTTACTATTTTCCCGTTACTGATAGCTATTTCTATCGGATCACCATTGATCGTCAAGCCGTTTTTTATGATTAAGTCGTAACTCATTTTATCCCCTACTTTTCTATAAATCTAAATTTTGTCCAGGGTTTTACAAAATCCAATAACAACAATTCATCTTCTGTTATTTTCCCTACTTTATTTTTACGGTCATCGGTATGCGGCTGTAAAACGATCTGCAGTTCATTTTTGTACTTCCCAAACGCATCATTTCCGATGACAACATCACCGATTTGAAAGGCTTGTGTATTATCATGTGCTGGATTGGCTTCATTTTTATATTTTTTACGCACTTCAGTTGAGCGGACCACTTGATCGGTGATATCACCACGTCTAAAGTGCTGCTCAGTCAATGTAATCTCTTTTTCAACCGTACTAGCTTCTTTGGTAAATTCAATTGCCAATTCAAGCTGGTAGCGATTCAACTGACCTAATGCTTCTAATTCTTCATCAGATGCATACGCATTGCCGATGATCACATCATCGATCAATCCAGTAGCAAATAAGTGTTTTGCTTGTACTTCTACAGGTAAATGGCGGTGCATTTCAAGCGTTGGTAACCCATCATTTACATCCCATGGACCAATAACACCAGCTTGAGAATTGATGAAAGCAGCCGTCCGAATTCCCTGTTTTTTGAAACGAACACTACAACGCTCAAAGAAATCATATGGCAACGCGGTTCCTTCCTGCGGATAAAAATTATGACAGCCGTATAAAAATGGCACGTTTGCTTCATAAGTCAAAATATTATCTAAGTAAGCGACATCGTTACTCATATTCAATTCGATTGCCAAATCGAAAGGGTTGTACGTCAATTTTGCTTCTTTATTCCCATCAAAGCCAGCATCTAAACGAATCCCATCTGCTCCTGTTTCAGCAAAGAAAGTCAGGTCATCGTAAGAAATCTCTAATTCATCAAAAATATTCGGTGCAACATCCAGAATCGTTTCATAGCCCAATCCCTTTGCATAACCAATCAATGATTTGAATTTTTCTTTCACGACTTCTTTACCTTCTGTTACCTCCAGCATACTCATAAAAATCCGAGAAAATCCGCATTCACTTGCCTTCTTCAAATAAGCTTTGTCCTTTTCTATATCGCTATGGTCTGGATAAACTGATACACCTAACGCTCGTTTCATTACTGTTTCCTCCGCTCTAAGTACTTGCTCCTATTTAGTCTCTTACTTCCGTTTTTTCACTTTTTCTCTAATAGCCCAGCGCCAAAAGTTCTGTAGCGCCACGAAATAAGCGAGCCACATAAGATCGTCACTGTTCCTACCACAAAAATTGGAAAGCCACTAATAATCCCAATTATGACTGCTAGTAAAATCATTCCGATCGATCCCGCACACAAAGGCAGTAATCTCAGCTTCAGAACCTTTTTAGGCAGCCAGTTTTTTTCGATCATTATTTGACTTACAATGAAAAATGCAATAAACCAAATCATCATAATTAAACACCGAAGAGGGTAGTTTCCTTACTACCCTCCCTCTCTTTTTGATTAAACAGCTTCGTTTGCTTTTTGCTCCGCTGCTAGTTCTTCTGCTTCTTTATCTAGCTGTTGTTTTTCATATACTTTGAAGAACGGGTAGTAGATCGCCAAAGTAATCACGAAATTGACACAGACAAGCAGTGCTGCAGTAATGCTCCAATTCGTACTCATCCAAGCCGCGATCGGGGCTGGAAAAGCAAATCCCAGACGCGCCATCATCATCGGCACTACATTACTGATCGTTAAGAAATAAGAAAGTGTCGTAGTCACTAATGGTGCTACAATAAACGGAATCCCTAAAATCGGGTTCATCACGATCGGTGTTCCGAAAATGATCGGTTCATTGATATTGAAAATCCCTGGAAGGAAAGATAATCGACCTAAACTCTTCAAATATTTTGATTTAGAAAACATCATCAAAACAACTAATGCAAGCGTAGTTCCGGCGCCGCCGATCCAGATAAACCATTGTAAGAATTGCTCAGTGAAAATATTTGGTAAATTATTTGCGCTAACACCATTGGTAAAGGCATCGACGTTTTCTGCGATCGACATATCCCAAAACGGACGAATGACTGGACCCATAATTGCTGGTCCGTGAATCCCTAATACCCAGAAGAAACAAATTAAGAAGACCGTTAAAAGTCCGCCGAATAAACTATTACCTGCTAGAATCCCTTTAAGCGGCATTAAAATCGTACTTAAGAATCCATTTAAATCAAACCCTAGAATGTGACGAATCACCCAGAATAACATCAAAATCACTGCACCTGGAATCAATGCAATAAATGAATTTGATACTTCCGGCGGAACGCCTTCAGGCATTTTGATCGTAATATTTTTTACGATAAAGAAACGATAAATTTCGACAGAGATCAATGCTGTGACGATTGCTCCAAACAATGAAGCGGAGCCTAAGTTCGCTAAATTAATGTAGCGCCCTGCACTGATCACATCTGTCACATCTTCCATCACGCGTGTTGGCGGTGCAGCAGTGACCAAAAACGCCATCAAGGCAAGCAACCCGCAGCTTAATGAATCCAGCTTATAGCTTTTCGCTAATGCCGAAGCGATCCCAAATGTTGCATACAACGCTAAAATCCCCATCGTATATCTTGACGGAATATCCAATACTGGTAAATAAGGCGTGATAAACTTCGTATAAGCCTCGATCGGAATATTTTGAAATACAGTAAAGAAAGACCCCACAATCGTTAACGGCATCGTTGCGATCAATCCTTTTCTAATCGCCACCATATGCCGCTGTGAACCAAACTTATTGGCCACAGGCATCAAATGCTGCTCCATCCATAATACAAAACCATTCATTCCTTTTGTCCCCCGTTCAAAAAATTAGTATAAAATAAATCAAAATTATTTCACATTCATACTAACATAGTAACATTATAATGTAAACGGTTTTCAAAAGAAAAGTGCAACTATTTTTCTAACTAACTAGGTAAATCCACCGGGAAGATTGCACCAAAGATCATCGCACCTAAAATTGCGCCGCCGGCAATCGGTTTTTTCCAAACATAGAAAATCACTGCTCCGATGATCGAACCAATACCGATTGGTGCTGATGCACCACACGCACTGATGATGATCAATGGTCCTAAGAAACGGCCAGAAGCATTTCCAGCACCCATCATAACATCTGCACCAAAGGTTGAATTAGACTGATTGATCGTAAACTTACGAATCATGATGATGATACCGCCAATGATCAACCCAAGAACCATCCCAGTAAGTAATGACAAAGCAAAGTTCTCAACAGGTGCGGTAATATTCATACTTAGTAAAATCGCAGGAACACCGATCCCAACTCCTGTTAAAATTGCTCCGCCGATATCCAAGATCCCAACTAACGAACCTTCTAAAATTCGTGCAAATAAGAAACTAGCACCAAATGCTGCAGCCGCTCCGTAAGAGCCACCATCCATACCAGCTTTTAACATTGCAACGATCGCCACTTCATTAAACGCTCCTACGCCATGTTCGAAATACATATGCGTTCCGGCAAAGACACCTGCGGACAATAAACCAACTAAAATCGGGAACGACCAGTCCGCAAACCAAAAACTCTTTTTCTCTTCTAATCCTACGCCTACTGTTTCTTCCATTATATATCTCCTCTCCTTCTTACTTTATTAATTGCCGATGCTAAAGACATCATGCATATTTTGCAGCCAGCCTGGAATCTGTAAACGGAAACTTTCAATCATCTGCAAGTCAAAGCCGCGGAAAAAGCCACTTAAGACAAATAATAAAATGACTGCTGCCATCATGCTTTTTGTTACTTTGTTCCAGCCAATTTCATCAACGCCTTTACCGATCAAGATCCCCAAGACAACACCAGGAACGGCATTTCCCATGATCATTGTTGCTAAACCGCCAAAAATCGTTGCCCAAAGACCAGAACGTTTGCCAGCATCGATTGCAGCAAGCCAGAATAACACGGGCATCACTGTGTTGATCAAGAGATTTGCGGCAGGAACTAAAACAGCTACAGCCGTTACTTGTAATGATTCAGGAATTGCCGAAGCTGTTGTGTTTAAGAATGCAACAACCACCATTCCGACAAGCGCTCCTGAAATACCCATTTTCTTAGGGTTGTGCATTGTTTCAGCAACATTTTTATTTTTGACCAATAGTGCTGCTGCTGCCCAGTTGGGAATAACCCGGTGATCCACATCTTGTGTGAATGCCCCTGCACCTACAGTTGATGCCCAAGCATTGAAGAAGAAGCCTAATCCAAAAGAAAAATGACTAGCCGCATCTCCTTCACAGGCATTCATTTCACCTAAGGTTCTAAACGCCCCTAAACTTTGTGTACTTGGTGCATGAAACATTCTTGCCGCTCCAGCACCAGCAGCAAAGCCAACAACTCCTCCAATCAATAATGATTTGAGTAAAACAACTACTACATCCATTTAATTTGCCTCCTTATGCATTCTTTTACCTTTTCTAAAAGGAAGAGGAAGACCGTTTGGATCTGCAACTTTTTTCTCTGTAAATTGAACGGTATCCATTTCGATCAACGTGATCTCCACTGTTACATCCAGCAAAACACGATAATCAGCACGCCTTCTCGGCAGGAAGAAAAATAGAAAGCGTTCTGTAAAAGTTTCCTGCTCTGCTTTTATGATGTTGATATCCAGCGGCTCGATCCGTACGATCACATCATTTTTTTCTTTTAAAACTCGATTGTGGATTTGATTGAGCGCATTTGCAAAAGCAAGATTCTTTTCTTTCCCTGTTCCTTCAACCTGAATAATCCGCTGCTTTTTGACCGTTACTTGTTCCATCGTTGCTTCCTCCCCTAACTTTTTGCTGTAAACAACAGGTTCTATTAAGCGTTTTTCTTCAAATATGCTTCAACGATCCGTTTGCCCAATTCTTCTTGATCCATGAAACCAAAGCCTAAGACTGTTTTCCCATCATTGATTGCTGTGACACCTTCATCGATCGAACGCATCCCATGGCGTTCTGGGTAGCCGTATTTTGTCGCTGCTGTCAATGCTCCAGCACCACCACTTCCACAAAATGAAATGCCCAGATCCGCATTTTCCTGCTGCATCACATCGCCTAAACGCATGTCAGCACCCATTCCCGGAACGACAACCGCTTTTCCTCCAGCTGCTTCCACTCCTTTTGCTACATTTTGACCTTTTCCTAAACGATCTGCGATTACTACTGTTACCATAATTGATTCCTCCAATTTTTATGTTAATAACAGATAAACCTCATCCTTATAAAATAAGAACGTTTTTATCTTGCTTGTTTCTCTGATTTTTTATCCTTCATTTTGTCTGGCAGCTTCAAAATGGATGGATAATACATACATTTCATCCTGCGGTAAGTTACCAATATGCTGAACAACTTGGTCGGCAATTTCCAAGGCTTCGTTTGATACCTCTTCAAACATCGCAGGATCGACACCCGTCATTTTTTCATTTGTTTTAGAACGCTTGATCATTTCATTGACATGATTGATCAAAATCGTCCATTGTAAATCAGTTGGTTCAATTGCTTGTTCTTTCAACAACTCACTAATTTTTTCAAGTGAAGCACCCAACTCGACCCTATATGGACTCTCCTCGATTATTTTTTTTGCATCATCAGTTTCCCTCATGCATGCTACTCCTCTCGTATATAATTCAATAAAGCAGTGATTTCTGCTTGATTAACCATTAGATCATTTTTAGCAAAAATTTGTTCAATTTTCCCGACCAATTCCTGCTGTGCCAACAGCGTTTCTTTTACTATATTCCCTTCATTTTCGTACTGACTATCAAAGGTGATCCGATGAACCATCAACATCACATGGAGTAAAAATGCTTCTCTATATTCACAGGTCAGCTTTTCAGCAAAGGCTTTGAGCAATTCTTCATAAATGACATATATCCGCACTAAAATATCTCTGCTCTCTGCTTCGATTCCCTGTTTTTCTTTTACTTGATGACGCGGAATCAAACGTGGAACCTTTCCTGATTTTGTCTGCGTCAATATTTTATTGACTTCTTCTTGGATGCTATGAATGTCTGCCTCCGTTGGTAATGGGTTGACTTTGATAAAAGGACGATTCATACTTTCAATTGGAAAAATACTTAAAACGAGATCAGGATTTTTTTCCTCGATCACATCTACCGCATTCAAAACAGAAGCAAATCCAGCGATTTCGACATTCGCCACTTCTTCTAATATTTTTTGTTCGATCAAGCTCGTCACACCAAGACCTGTTGAACAAACATACACAATTCGGACAACATTGATTTCATGTTGATTTTTTTCATATGCAACTAAAAAGTGTAGTGCAATATAAGCAATAAAAGAGTCATTGATCAGTAATGCTGAACCAACGATGTCACTTTGACTTGCAAGTTGGATCGCTGAAAACAGCTGTGGATACTTGGCCTTGATATCATCAACAAAAGGATTGTACTCATTGATGTAGAGATGCTTTTTCGTTAAACGTAAGGATAAATGAGCAAAAAGATTTGTGAACAACTGCTGATCTCGATAAAAAGGAAAATTGATTTCTTCGGACACATCTTTGATCAATTCTTCGGTCAAACCAACAATGTCTTGACGGTTATTTGCCACAAAAACATCACTGTAAATATAAAAATATTCATCTGCCAACAAAGGCAATTCATAGTGGTCAAATACTTTTTTCATCAATAAAAACGGCAACTCTTGTTTTTGCTGCAGTATCTTTTGATTCGTCAGCATCTTGTACCCGCCCACTGTATGATGTAGCTGCATTCGTGACGCTGCAATTGCAACTCGCAATGTAATTGAAAGAATTTCAGCATAATTAAATTGATCGAATAAAGAAGGATCGATCAGATTCGTCATTTCTTTCAAAGCCACTTGGTAGATTTTTTGAAAAATCGTATTTACACCCACATGAACTTCCTGCATCTTTTTTTGCTGACCGGATTGAACAAAATAGCTCATGATTTGATAAATATCGTACTCTGTTATTTCTTTTTGAGTGATATATTCCATCAGCAGACGGATCTTACTTTCGTCTCCCATAATCGAAAACCCTTGACGGCTTTGCCTATTTAGTACGAGCCCATATGAAAGGACCAACTCTTCTACGCGGTCTAAATCACTAATGATCGTATTTCGACTCACTTGAATCTCCTCTGACAACTGTTGAGACGTCAGATATGCAGGTGCTAGTAATAAGCGAAAAATCAATTGATTGATTCTTAGTTCTTGGTCTGGATAAGTCTCAAAACGTTCAACCTCAATAATTTCGTTTTTCAACGTTAATCGTTCTGAGTCTGGGATATCTAACCAAATCCCTTTATTACGACGAGCATGCAGTTCAACCTTTTGTTCTTTAAACCATTCACGAACATTGTCTAAATCATATTTGATCGACCGCACACTAACTTGAAAAGTATCAGCTAATTCTTTAGTCGTCACACTTTCCTCTAAATCTAAAAGCATCAGTAAAATTTTTATTTCACGTTTTGATAAGTGCAGAGACACACCGCTCACCAACTTTCTTTCCCTTACAATTGAACTATAGCTTGATTTTTATTGTCAAACAACACAAAAAAGTTGCACTTACACAAGTGCAACTTTCTTAATATCCTTATTTATTAAAAAAAATCAACTTAGCCTCTTCGTTATTTTACCTTAATGATCAAAACTATTCCAGCTTGAAATCCAAGCATTACAAGCCTTTTCATTTAGTGCAAAAGACCATTCACTTTATTAAAGCCTTTTTGCACCAATAAGTGTAATTGTTTTTTTTGACGAATGAAATAACTAAAAAAAGAAGACCGAAGTCTTCTCTTTACACAGTATTTATAAATATAAATAGATAAAATCTTCTCCACAAAAATATTTATCCGACACGCCTACATCCGGTAGGTATGATTAAACATATGTGCCTCTGTTGTTTGGTCAATCACTAGCCGTCAAAACGGAACAGCAAAGCTGTCTGATTGAGTCAACTCGTCGCATAAAGACACTGTAACATAAATACCCCTTAAACGCAATATAGTTCTGTCACCCAACATGTCCTTCTTTCAACCATTGCTTGTATAAATGATCAACCAAAGTCACAGTCTCTAAGGTCATTCTTCTCGTCATCACAGGACTTTCCAACAGCTTTTGCTCTAGGCAATCGTTCACATGGTCGACTTCAAATTCAAACTCACTTTCAAAATCACCCATCAATTTTTCCTGTCTGCCATCCTTATAATAGATCGTTGCTTCACGCGCTTTCCAAAATTCTGGAACCTCGATCCGACCTTCCTCACCATAAATCGTCAACTTACTGGGAATGTCTACTTTAACTGAAATGAAAATATTTCCTAAGACCTGGTTTTGAAAGTTCAAACTCAAGTTTACTTGATCATCTGTTTGGCCTTTTTCAGCAGTTGCCTGCCCATAATATTCTGTGATCCTTTGACCTAATAAAAACTGCATATACTGGATCGGATAACTCCCCGAGCCATGTAATGCTCCTCCACCTGCAGTCAAAGAATGGAACCATGAAATATGCTCGACACTCGGATAGGTCGTGACAGACTGTAATAGATGGATACGTCCGATTTTCTGTTGTTGAATGGCTTCTTTAACTTGCAGCGTGATAGGTAAAAACACAGCCTTTTGTGCTTCCATCAAAAAACAGCCTTTCCTTTTTGCCAAATCAAAAAGTTCTGCTGCCTGCTCACTATCAATCGTAAAAGGTTTTTCCACCAACACATGTTTGCCATGCAACAACGCTTGTTTTGCACTTTCATAATGACCTTTATTGTAGGTTGCTACATAAATAATATCGATTTCTTGATCCTGATACAGTTCTTCATAACTTCCATAAGCTTTTGGAATCGCCAATTCCTTTGCCATTTTTTTTGCTTTTGCCAAAGATCTTGATGCGATCGCAGCAGCTTCACCTTGATGACTCATTCTGATTCCCTGCACAAAACGAGGTACAATTTGAGCTGTACTTAAAATCCCATAACGAATCGCTCTCATTCATCTCAACTCCTTTTCTCTACTATAGCCATTATTCACTATAATTTCAAAAAAACCTCTCTTCGATCTCCTTTATCACTAAAAAAACTGGAAGTCATATGGTTAATGTCTCCCAGTCAATTGATTTTTAACAATTTAAAGCATCTTTACAGGTTTTCTTAAGAACTCCTCAAAGTCGTTTATCTGTAAACAATAAAATGCCTATGTACAATTTACTTATGTATCACTCTTTACTTAACGAATACCAATACTGATTTTCAACGCCTGATCGACTTTTAACATATCATCATCATGTAACTGACAAATTTTATGCAGGATACGTTCTTTATCCAGCGTTCTAATTTGCTCCAGCAATACTAAGGACGGTGTCATTCGATCTTCATGCGGAATATCTACTTTTACCTGTGTCGGCTGCATTTTTTTATTCACATTCCTCGTGATTGGAGCAACAATCAATGTTGGACTAAATAGATTTCCCTTATTATTTTGGATAATCAATACAGGTCTGATCCCGCCTTGCTCTGAACCAATCACAGGTGAGAGATTCGCATAAAATATTTCTCCTCTTCGTATCATCGTAGTTTATCACCCCTTATTCACAAAACACTATTTTTGTAAATTATATCATGCTTTTGCATTAGAATTTTTCAATATTTTATGCCATTTACTAAAAACTTTGATAATCTCTATAAAAGGAAAATTTGATGAGAGATACCGTTTAGGTAGCTATTATTTCAAAAAGATATTTTATTCAAATATACTTAAACGACTATAAATAAAATTGGATATAAAAAAGACATTTCGTTCATAAAAAAATAGCTTTCTCTAAAAACAAATAATCTTTCTTTATATACATGAATTTATATAAACAAAAAAATAACGTTTAAATATTATAAATATAAAACGCTTAATTTTCATCCTGAGTTTAAATAAATGATTTTCATATGTAAATAATACAAATAAATTCATTTTTATTCATCATAAAAAAAGATGGTCTTTTTATCTCACTAAATTCTAATAAAAAAAGTGACTGAGTAATAACTCAGTCACATAGAAACTAAACTTAATCGGTGGAACAGAAATACATTCATATCGAACTCTTTACAAATGACTGTCCAAAATCTTGAGTCCATTAGTGCATAGGCTAAGCCCTTCTATCCATCCAAATCTTTTCAAATCACATTTTTATTGTATGATCAGTTTTCTTCCTTTTCTCCATCTGATTCAGAAGCTGCTCCAGAAGGACTATTCGTTTTTGGAGCAGCAGCTCCGGCCAAATTACCTAAACTAATATCCAGTCCAACAGTATAGTCCAAAGGAACATACTGATTATATACGCTCATCCCGACAACTGTTCCTTTAGGCTCAGCAGAATCTACATATCTCACAGTATAGCGAATATTCGCTCCTTTAGATTGAAATTCTTCATAGAAATATTTTTGTAAATCACCTTCGACGGTATTGTTTCTCAAATCTTTCAAGTAAGGCTGCCCTGCCGAATAATATACATCCACTTTTAAATCATCTTTACTAGTCAACGTTGTCCCGGCTTCAACACTCTGTGAGATCAGTTGACCATAAGGAACATTCGCAGTAAAAATCGTTTTCGCTTTGACAGCTAAACCTTCTACAGCAGAGCTAGCTTCTTCTTGCGTATATTCAGCAAAATTCGGTACCACGTATCCTTTACCTAAAGAAACTGTCACGGTCATACTGTCTTTTTTAGCCACCTTCTGATCTTTGGCAATACTTTGTGAGATAATACTTTCCGCTGGTATTTCTGCAGAACTGGCTTCCTCGTATGTCACTTTGATTTCATTGGTCTTCGCCCAGCTTTCAACTTCTGCTTTTGGCTTTTTGGAGAAATCAGGAACAGAAATATTCTTTTCAAACGTTTCTTTGCCTTTTGAGTAATACATATTCGCTTTATCTTTACGTTTATAATTTTCCTGCTTGACTTCTTTATTAACGATTTCAAAGCGAATAGGTTTCCCTTTTTCCAACGTTTCATTGTACTCATCGATCAACGAAATATTATCTGCATGGTTCTGTTTGATCCATTGCTCCGCTTCTGATTTTTTCATCTTCATAAAATCAGGTAATGATAATTTTTCTTCCGGATCTGCGCCTAAACTAGAAGTGACTTTCAATTCAGAACCTTTTTTGATTTTACTCCCTTTTTTTGATTTTTGTGAAATCACTTTATTCGTCTCAATACTCTTATCGTACTTTTGCTCAACATCGATTTTTACTTTATTTTCAGTTGCCCATGTCCGCGCCTCGGCTAAATCTTTCCCAGAAAAATCTGGGACTTTTACATGCGTCATTTGATAATAAGTGAAATAGACAAAGCCTAACAAAATGATTGCACCGATCCCAATCAATATAAATTTTCTTTTGCGCTTTTGATGATACGTTGGATCGATCTGCGTTTCAGAATCTACTGAGCTCCTACTCATTGTTGAGGTGATTTCATCAGACGACTGAACATCTTTGACGACCGGCTCAACGAATGTCTTCGCTGTTTCAGCTCCCACGTTACGCGGCAGCGGCTCTTGTTTTTGTGGTCGGCCTTCTTGTTTTGTTTGCTGTTTTTTCTCTTTGGTTTCCTTGTAGCTATCTTTATTGAAATTTGATAAAAAATCACTCATTCAACATCAACTCACCTTGCTTTAGAAAATACGTTTTATCTGATTGATTCGCAATTTCATTCGAGTGAGTGACAACGATCACACATTTATTATGCGTTTCAGCCAAATCTTTGAAAATGTCTACAATTTCCTGCTCCATTCCCTCATCCAAATTTCCAGTAGGTTCATCTGCAAGAATAATATCGACATTTGTCGCTAAAGCTCTGGCAATCGCCACACGTTGTTGCTCTCCACCTGACAGCTGTCCCACTAAACGATCCGCTTTACTTTTATTGATACCAATATAATCCAATAAATTATACGCAACTGCACGATCATCCTTCGGCATATCATTATCTGTGATCGACATAGCAACTAAGACATTTTCTAAAGCAGTCAGATACGGCACTAAATTGTAACTTTGAAAGATGATACTGATGTCATCTCTGCGGTATTTTTCCAAACCGATTTCCTTGATATTTTGTCCTTTATACAGCACTTCACCCGATTTAGGTTCATCTAATGCACTGATCAAAGAAAGAAACGTTGTTTTCCCCGACCCTGATTGCCCTAAAATAGTATAAAATTGCCCCTGATCAAAATTGATCGATGTATCCTGTAAAATCATCCGGCGCTTGTCCCCGTCCTGATAAAAATAGCTCACGTTTTTTGCTTGTAAAATAGTCATTCTGATTTCCTCCTACATCATGATTTTCTTTGGATTCAGCCTTAAAACATAGGTCAAAGGTAAAACCGCAGAGAACAACACTGTACTTAATCCGGCAATCAAAAATGTCATGATATAGCTAAAAGAAAATTTCACTTCATAAGCGCCCGTAACCTCTTCACTTGTTAAACTCGGCAGATTATTCGTTCCGCCCATCATCATCATTCCGTTCGTACTCGCGCTTTCAGTTTGTGAAAAAGCATCACTGGCAACTAAGGATTCCGAGACCATTTTCCCAAGAAAATTCCCTGTTACTAAGGACAAACACATTGCAACTAAACTGATCAACAATAATTCGATCAAAATCTGCTGCATCACCTTCATTCTGCTTTCTCCTAAAGAAAGATAAATCCCAAGTTCATGTTTACGATCACGTAAAAATAGAATGACCACCAAAGAAATGATCAATAATGTCGCACCGATCGCTAAAACAACTACATAGCCGGAGATTTGCGACATCTTTTTAACCGTGCCGCCAACTTGATCATATTGATCTGTCGAGGCATTCAATTTGTATCCCTCAGGAATACTCGCCTTAGCTTCTTCTTTAAATGCTTCTACATCTTCTGGTGATTTTAAGTTATACGTAGGCGTAATTTGAACAGTATCTTCAAATGTTGCCTCTGATCCATCTGTGTTTTTGTAACGATCCGGCAACAACTCTTTGCCTTTGTCAAATTCAACTTTACTGATTGCTTTTACTGCATCATTTGGCATATACACTGTATTGAATTGCTCTGTTTCTAAAAACTGTTCGTTGATTCCTTGTTTTTCTTTATCATCGGACTTTTTCTTTTCTACACTGGCAGGTTCAAAAATCCCAATGATCTCAACTGGATGGTCCTGACTTCCAAGTTCTTCTGTTGATCCATCAGCTTTATAGTCGATTATAGAGCTGTCTAAGACTACTTTATCACCGACATTAAACCCATTTTCTTCTGCCACTTTCTTTGAAATAATTGCAACATCTTTTCCATTGTTGATTTCGTCTTGCTTAAAGGTTCGACCTTCAACCAATTTCACATTCTTATCTTTAAAATCCAATGGCTCTAATAAATTTGTTCCTTTGAGATTCAGCATATTTGACATATTACTGACTACACCTGAATTTTCCTGTTCATAGGTTTTGATTTTTTTTACGAACAACGTCGTTTTGACATTGTAGTCAAAATCCTTGACGTATGTTGATTTTCCCAATTGTTTGATCGTTTCTTCTTTTAATGTACCTGGAGAAAACGACTGTCCTTCTTCCATCATTTTGTCAAAATCCAATTCGACTGTGACCATCGCACCTAGATCATTTTTGATTTTCTTTTCTACATTTGCTGAAGATTGCTGGATCGCAATAGATCCGGCAATGACATTTCCTAAAATGAAAATAACAGCAAATAAAATGATCGATTTTCCTTTTCTTCTTGTCACACTACATAATGCCCGATTCCAATAATTCATACATTTTTCCTTCCCATCGTACAATCTCTCTATTGACCAGGGAAGAAAGGGGTCCTTTTACATCCCGTCAATTTCCGTATTGTCCTTGATAAATGATAGTTTCCCACCATTCAGCCCCCATAATTCATCTACATAGGATGCAATTTTTTGTGATTGCGAACCAATGATGATGCACTTATTTTCATTTTTTGCATATACACATAAATAAGCCATGATCGCCTCTAGAGAAAGCTCACCTAATGTCTTCTCCGGAGCATCTAATAAAATGATTTCAGGATCGTTCAACGTAGCTTTAGCTAAACAAATTCTTTGTTGCTCGGCAGCCGATAATTTTTTGATCTTTTTATTTGCCTGTTTTTCATTTATTCCCACTTCTTTTAACCGTTTAAGAAACTGTTCTGCATCATTTCCTTGCTTCCAAGATAGCAGCTTAAACATCGTTAGTGCACTCGCATCAAAAAGTAGATTATATTGTTGAAAAACTGTGCCGATTTCTTTTCTACGGTAACGATCTCGATCTATTTTTTGAAAATTCTGATTTTTAAATAGGATATCACCGTTAGAAACTGTGCTGATTCCTGCTAAAAGAGCAAGTAGCGCTGTCTTCTCAGTATTATTTTCCCCTAAAATCCCATAAACTTTTCCTGCTGAAAAATCAACTGTGATCCCTTTTAACATGGTCACTTTACTTTTTTTATGTGTATAAACTATATTTTTAAGAGAGAGAATCGTCACTCGTCTAAATTCCTTTCTAACAAAAACTCTATTGGGTCAAATCTAATGATCTTATAGCTATCAATCAAAATAATACTCGTGATAAATAGACTGGTGATCACTAAAAGCAGCAAGAGAGCGCTCCCATCGATCTCAATTGGAACTGAGTTAATGGATGTCAAAGATTCATTGATCATCGCATTTGAAATCTGTTCAAAATCTCCAATCATATTTTTTTGACTACTCAACTGCCAATCTGCAATCATCTGGACCGCAAAAACAACGGATCCAAAACTTACCGCAATACTCACTGCTGCCACAAAAAGCAACTCAATAAACCTACTCACTATCAATTCTCTATATGCAATCCCTGCATGTTTTAATAAATAGATTTCCGTTTGTGACTGCTTGAATCGCCTAGCTGAAAATAACGCAAGTCCCACTACCCCAAAAATCAAACTACCTAAAAATAAACTGCCTGATAATATCTTCATGCTGTTTACTGGACTTAGCAACAACTTTTTATCTGTATCGTTGGTCATGACATAGTAATTCTTCAGGCTATCCGTACTTTTCATTTTTTTCAAAAATGCTTGGCTACTTTTTACATCTTTAAACTTATATGAGGCTGTGATATAGCCTAATTGTTGGAAGTTTTTCATATCTTCAACAGTGTCCCAGTTGGTAAAAATATCATTTTCTTGGAATATCCCCCATCCAGAAGTCGTTGTTGTCCCAGCTACCTTTTTTGATCGATAGGTTCCTGCGATAGTCAATCGCTTATTTTCTTTCTGACCATCAACTGTCGTCGATACCTGAATCGTATCGCCAACCTGTAGATCATTTAATTCAGCCAAGTCATGACTGATCAAGCATTCATTCAAGTCAAGATTCGCTTTTCCTGTGAAGACTTCCTGATTGCGCTGAGAAAGCTCCTGCATGAGTCCTTCTTGATCTACGCCCTGCATGATCCCTAAAACTTCCTGCGTCGTTTGATTTGTAGCGCTATCTAGAGTTTCCATTTGGAATCGCCCTTTTTCATCAAGGGGTTTTAAGTGTTCGAATGAGACTTGTATATTCCCAACTACCTTTGTTTGATCGATAGAATCTGACTGACCCAATTTAAGATATTCCTCTTTTGTTAGTTTTTCTTCATGCGCTGCATTTAAATCTGTCGGCAAAATCGTTACGATTGGTGTAAAATGCTGTGCGTATCCTTCTGCAAATTTCTTAGTTGAAGTAAAAATAAGACCCGCTGATAAAGCGATAAAAGTCAATAACAGCAATAAACTTCCAATCAACATGTGCTGCCAGCAATGTCTTTTTACATTTAAAAGCGCATGTTTTAAGACGAGCATCTTCCTGCTCCACTCCTTTCTTGAACCTACTATAACAAATCGATTGTTAACTGAATGTTAACTTTGAGACATTTGCGGAAATGACAGATAAAAAGTGGATCCCTCATCTTTTTTACTATCCACATAAACAAATCCCTGACATAACTTACAAACATGCGAAACAACGGATAAGCCGATCCCATAGCCATCCTGTTTTAATGCATTGATTCGATAACGATGAGTAAAAATCGTATGTTGTCGCTCAAGTTCGATGCCTTTACCGCGATCTTTGATTTTGACTATGACACTGCCCTTTTTACAACTAACGACAACATCGATTGGTTTGCCTTCTCCATATTTGATAGCATTATCCACTAAATTTGAAACAGCTCTGTAGATCCAACGGTTTTTTCCTAAGATAAATGTTGATTCGGTTTCTTCAAACGTAAATGATAGTGCAGGATAACTTTTTTGATAAGCATCACAAACCTCTGCACAAATCAGCGATACATCTACCTGTTCACTAGAATGCTCTTCCACATTGTTGGACAAGGTCAACACATCGTCGATACTGTCTGTTAGGCGATCTAAAATATACAGATTTCCAGATTCATTTGCCTCTAACTCCAAATTCGCTCTTAAAATTGCGATCGCATTTTTTTGTTCATGCGTTAAATAGCTGCTTAGCCGTTTGTAATCATCCAAATTCCCATCAAGTTTGTCTTTCAATTGCTTAAAAGCATGAGCAACAGCTTTATCTTCAACATCTTTTTCATTAAATTTTTCTAAAAACTGTAGATCATGAATGATCCGAACCATTTGTTTTGTATAGATCCGCCGTAAAACCACCCATAAGGTTATCGTTAAAAGAAGTAATGCACATGAAACGAGTAAAATAATCAATGGTAAATACTTCAAAAACGAATTCATATAAATTTCATCCAACGTTTCTGTACTCACCATCTCTTCAGCTGCAAATTCGATACTCTCAGCTGGTTGAAAATCTGTCAGTTGATTTGTTTTTACAACATAAACTGCCGAACCGATCGACTCTCCAATGTTAAGTGACTGCCAGTTGGTTTTAAGCGCAAAAAAGCCGCCGCTGATAATTAAAATAATAAAAAAAGCAAAGGTAATGATCGTTAAGCCGATTTTAAATGTTACTCGCATAATTGATATCCTTTCGCACGAATTGTTTTAAGCAAGTCTTTTCCTGATGCTTGAGCAAGCTGTTTTTTTAGTCTGGCCATATGGACTCTTAAGACAGAAGAAAAGGGATTGAAATTTTCATCATAAACGTGTTCAGCAATCTCCTCTGTTGAAACAACAGCCGGATGTTTTTGTGCAATGCATAAAAGAATATCGAATTCTTTCGGTTTTAAAGTAATCTCACATACACCATAGCTTGCACACCGTTTAACAGGATCGATCACCAATTCATTGATCTTGATTTGCGGTGTTGCCCGTCCATGGAATCTTCGTACAACTGCCCGAATCCGCGCAGTCAATTCAAGTAACTCAAAGGGTTTTACTAAATAGTCATCCGCGCCAAAATCAAGACCTTTCGCTCGTTCCTCTATTTCATCCCTTGCGGTAATAATAATAATTGGACTATCGACGGCTTTTTCTCTTAAAAAATGTAAAATCGCCAATCCATCTTTATCTGGTAAATTTAGATCTAATAAAATAGCATCGTATATATTTACGTAGGCCTTTTCTTCTCCTTCCAGACCA
Source organism: Enterococcus wangshanyuanii (assembly GCF_002197645.1). NCBI lineage: Bacteria > Bacillati > Bacillota > Bacilli > Lactobacillales > Enterococcaceae > Enterococcus > Enterococcus wangshanyuanii. The sequence goes on from NZ_CP021874.1 coordinate 1,892,740, forward strand.
GTAAAAGCTAAATCAACTATAAATTTTTCTCGTTCCAATCCTTTTTGCACAGATAAAGCTAACTCACGATTATCCTCAATAACCAAAACACGCATTCGATCACCCTTTCCAACTTTTCTTTTACATGCTGATAGATACCTCATACGATACTATAAGCCGGAACGCTTTGTCTATGTTCCTTTTTTGAAGTTTTTGTAAAATAACAAAAACACAAGTAGAAGCACTCGATTTTCTCAAGCGTTTTTACTTGTGTTTTTTATCAACTCTATCCTAGATTTCGTTTAAAATACTTGCAACTTTTGTAGTGATCAAATCGATCGCTACATGATTTTCTCCGCCTTCTGGCACAATGACATCCGCATAGCGTTTCGTCGGTTCAATAAATTGATGATACATCGGTTTGACGACGGTCAAGTATTGTTCAATAACGGAGTCCAGTGTTCTGCCTCGTTCTTCCATATCACGTTTGATCCTGCGAATGATTCGAATATCATCGTCTGTATCCACGTACAATTTGATATCCATCAAGTCTCTCAAACGTTGGTCTTCTAAAATCAGAATCCCTTCTAAAATAATCACTTCTTTTGGTTCCTGAATCAAAACATCCGAGCTTCTTGTATGCGCAACATAATCATACACAGGTTTTTCAATGGTTTGATAAGCGATCAATTGTTTCAAATGTTCAATCAGTAAATCTGTATCAAACGCAAAAGGATGATCATAATTAGTCGTCAGTCTTTCTTCAAAACTTAAATGGCTCTGATCTTTATAATAAGAATCCTGCTCCAACATCATAATCGAATGATTTGGGAAATGATTAAAAATTGCTCGGCTCACGCTGGTTTTTCCACTACCAGATCCACCAGTTACACCAATCACGATTGGTTGATTATTTTTCATTCAGCGAAACCTCTCTTTTAACGTAATAGTCATAATAACCTTTATCTATTATAATAGAAACAAGAGAGATTACCACAATTTTATGTACATTTTTTGATAAAATCATTTTAATTGAAAACAAATCAGCTTCTAAAAAGGAGGAAACCATGCTTATAAGAAAAGTGGAAACATTTAGCCCTACTTACTTTGAATTACTTCTATCTGCTGACCCGAATAAAGAATTAGTCGAAAAATACATCAAACGCAGCTTTTGTTTTGAATCATTAAACGATGGTCACATCACTGGCATTGTCGTTTTACTTCCCACAAGACCAGAGACATTGGAGATCGTAAACATTGCTGTTTTAGAACAATTTCAAGGACAAGGGATCGGTGAACAATTGATTTTCTTTGCCCTTACTCATGCAAAAGAACATTCGTATAAAACAGTTGAGATCGGTACTGGCAGTACAAGTTTTGGTCAAATGTATCTGTATCAAAAATGCGGCTTTCGCATGACTGGTATCGACCGAGATTTTTTTATACGGCATTATGATGAGGAAATTTTAGAAAATAAACTAGTTTTAAAAGATATGGTACGTTTGAGCATCGATGTTTAAACAAAGAAATGCGCTAGCAGTTGCTTAGATTGGAACAATAAGAAAAGTGTAGAACAAGACCTAAATTTAGGTCTTGTTCTACACTTTTGTTTACTGATATGCTATTGTTACATTCATTTTAATCCGCTAAAATCGTGAAGATATCGTCCAGCTTACTGATCTCATATGTTGGCTGGATCACGCCATCTGTCACCTGTTTCTCCGGATTGAGCCAAAGCGTTTGAATATCTGCTTTGTTTCCTCCTTGAATATCAGAGGCTAGAGAGTCGCCAATGATCATTGTCTTTTCCCGATCAAAGTTTGGAATTCGATCAAATACATAATCAAAATATTCTTTCATCGGCTTTTGATACCCTACTTCTTCTGACACAAAAATATCATCGAAAAAAGGGGTCATCTGTGAATCTTTTAGTCGTTGATATTGGGTTTTAGCAACACCATTTGTTACGATATATAATTCATAATCTGGTCTTAAGCGTGAAATGATTTCTTTACTATTTCCTAATAAATCATGTCCTTGACTCAAATGATAGCGATATTTTTCACCCATCTGTTTGCCATCGACTTTTTTCCCAAATTGTTCAAACAACAAACTGAAACGAGTATCTATCACTGTTTTTTTATCCGTTTTACCTTGTTCAAATTCTCGCCAAAGTCGATGATTGATTTTTTTATAGGTGGTTTCGATTTCTTTTGTCAAAGGAATTTCTTCTTCTTGAAACAGAGCATGCAGTGCTTTTTTCTCTGTTAACTTAAAATCTAATAGCGTATCATCAACATCAAATAGTAGTGTTTTAAATTTCATTTTCTAGACTCTTTTCTTTTTTATGAATAGTGAAATAAGGGAGTAGACTCGTAAGCTCCTGTTGATTTAACGGACGATATTGTCCTAATGCTAATGTGTCATCAAGGACTAACGGTCCCATTGTAATACGTTTTAAATATGTCACTTTTTTTCCAACAGATAAAAACATCTTCTTGACCTGATGAAATTTTCCCTCTGTGATATCAAGATAGGCTCGACTTTCATTTGTTGACGAAGTCAGTATTATTAGTTCAGCCGCTTTACATATTTCTCCGTCAGAAAATACGATTCCTTTTTCAAAAGCAATCTGATCAGCTTTCGTCAATGGTTCATTTACGATGACCTCATAGCGTTTCAACACTTTTTTATGAGGGAGCAGCAATTGATACCCTAATTGGCCATTATCTGTAATAAGCAACAGCCCTTCTGTATCACGATCCAATCTTCCTACTGGATATAAGCCGCTTCTCTGATCATTTGGCTCGATCAAATCGATCACGGTTTGATGCTTAGCATCCTTTACAGCTGTGACGATTCCCTGAGGTTTATTCAGCATATAATAAACGTGGGTCTGATTTTCTATCTTACGACCGCCCACGACGACTTCCTGCAAGGAAGCATCTACATTCAGACTCTCATCTAAGATCGTTCGTCCATCTACGCAAACTTGCTTACTTTTGATCAAGGCTTTGACTTTTCTTTTGGAGCCTATTTTCTCCTGCTCTAATAGCTTATCTAAACGCATTTATTTTCCTCATTTCCCTTAATAGTTTAGTATACACAAGCTTGTTTGAAAAGGATAATGTTTTTTCACTTCCCTTGACTTAACTTTAAATTAGGGTTATGGTTGATATAGAAAGTGAATAAGGTTTCTCAAAAACAGCGTAATGACCTGGGAGAGAATAAGGTATCATATGGAGTTTTCCCTGGATGATTGTGCACAATTATTCGGGATTTTTTGTTTTTGCGGTACGTTTTGTAGAAGCTGCTTGTTCGTTTCATAGATGAACAGAAAACCTTAGCTACGTTTTAAGCTTTACATGTTTACACTTGCAAAACAATCGTTTCCATCATGTTGCGTTTTGTAGATAACCAACTATGAATTCACTTGATTTATCTAGCTTTGCGAGTTTTACTCGTGCTGCGTTTAAATTTAAGGAGGAATTTAGGTTATGTCAGTATCATTAGAAGTTAAAGAAAGAGCTGTCCGTCCACGTTCACTAAGAAATCAACTACGTCACTCTGGTCAAGTTCCTGCCGTCGTTTATGGATATGAGATCGAAAGTACTCCTATCTCTGTTGAAGAAAAAGAATTGACCAAAATTTTGCGTGATAATGGTGTCAATGCCGTGATCACAATGACTGTCGGGGGCAAAAAAATCAATACATTGATGTATAAAGCCCAATTAGATACCTTTACAGGCCAAATGAAACACGTTGAATTTTTGGCTGTAAATATGAAAGAAGCAACAGAAGTTGAAGCTGAAATTGTTTTAGTCGGCGAAGCTGTCGGTGTTAAATCAGGTGGTGTCTTAGCACAAAACTTGTATAACGTACTTGTTTCAGCAACTCCAGATAAATTACCAGAACGTGTTGAAGTCGACATCACAGACTTAGCGATCGGTGACGCAATTACCGTTGCTGATCTACCTAAGAATAATGATTACGACATCATCACAGAAGCAGAAGAACAAATTGCAGCCGTGGTAGAAGCCCAAGCAGCTGAAGAAGAAACTTCAGAAGAAGCTGCTGAACCTACTGTGATCGGTGAAAAAGAAGAATAAATTTGACTGTAGAACAGCCTTGTTTCATTCAAATGAGACGCTTCTCTTGCGATTATTTACTCAAATTTACAGTGCAGAACAAAAGTAACAGTTACTTTTGTTCTGCACTTTTTTTGTTTGACTTCGAGCATCTGAGTTGCTTTTTTTGCCAAACTTTCAAAGAGCTTGTTTTTCTGAAATAAGGTATACTAATGATAATAGATAGACGAAGGAGGTCAAATAAATGGTTGAAACTTTTGATAATCAACGCAGACGTTATGCTTCTCTGGGTGTTGTTGAGCGTTTACCTGGCGCTTTGATCGATAGTATCTGGTTGATCATTGATATCGATTTGAAAGGTGTTGTGCCGCTAACCAACATGCTATACTTCGATTTGATCGATAATGACGGAAAAGTGACCGTTCATTTTTCACAGGAAATCAGTGATGTCCAAATGGCCGTTGACTTACCTTTTCCTTATTCTGATAAGTATCCTTCTCAAGTCTTTGCTTTTGATGATGGGAATAAAGAGACGATTCTGCTACCGGCGGAAATGCTTGAATAGACACATATAAAAAGAAGCGATCAGACAAGCAACTATTGCTCATCTGATCGCTTCTTTTTATATTTTAAGCCATTCGTTTTACGATAAATGAATAGATCGCAATACAGATAACTGCACCGATCAATGCTGAAATGATTGGGAATCCACCAATAACAGGTCCGAAACTACCTAAAAGTTTTGTTCCTACCCAGCTTCCGATAAAGCCGACGATGATATTTCCAATGACGCCGCCTGGGACATCTCTACCTAAAATCGCTCCGGCAATCGCACCTAGTACACCACCGACGATCAATGACCAAATAAAACTTAACATTTAATTTCTCCTCCTTCGACTTCCTTATGCTAACGTACGTGAATTCGTTTCACTTTGATTGTTTTCTTCTGCTGGTTCTTTTTTCTTGCCTTCGAATTTTTCATCGTATTGCTCTTTAGTCATAACATCATCGACATTCATATTGAACTCGATCACATCTAAACCTGTCATATTCTTAACTTCATCCGCTACTTTTTTAGTTGCAGTATCAAAGACTTGAGCAATATTTTTACCATACTCACCAATGACATCCAAATCGATCGCTACTTGCTTGGTTCCCACCTCAGCGCTGATTCCTTTTGTCGGATTGTTGCCGTTTGTAAATCTATCAGTTAAGTTCGAAATGGCATTTCCGCTCAAGCCTAAAATTCCAGGGATTTCTGATACAGCAATACCAGCGATTTTTTTCACAACCTGATCGTCGAATGTCAACTTTGTTTTGATGCCATTCTCATTGATTACTTCTGTGTTGCTTTCGTTTACTTTGTTATCCATTTTTTACTCAACCTTTCTTTATTATCTATTTTTATCTCTCAAAAAAAGCTTGGATAATCGCTAAAATTGAGGAGACAGAGCGTTTTTCATCCTGCATCGTGCCAATCAATAAACCGATTCCTGTAAAAAAGAACAGTACGAGCGTTTTCCAAAAACCGATCGTCATGAATAAAATCGCGATCACCAAGAATAAACACGTGAAAAACACTTGATTACGATACGGGGCTAATGCAAGTAATTTTTTCATGATTTTCTCTCCTTTAGATTACGCGTGAACCTTTTTTATTCTCGACTGCTGCAGGATCATTCTTTTGTTTTTTGAAAATGATTTTTGTTTGATTGACTTCAATTTTTGCCATCTGTTGAAAAGCTGCTGACAGTTGTTCACGTATTTGTCTACTCTTACTCAAAAAAGCTTCCTGTTCACGATCTGACAAAATCACATCAACATTTGCTGTCTCTGCTTTCGTCAATTTGACCTTGACTTGAATCTCATCACTTTTCACGATCTTTTGTACAGAAGATCGAGCGATCGCTTCTAAGGTTTGAAGCGGCAAATCGATTTGTCCCATTGTTTTAGGGATGTGTATGACTTTTTTAGTCACTGGTTTGAATACGATCAGCAAAAAAATCAGCCCTGTTAGAACCAATAGAACAAACAACAATCCTTGATAAAAATATACAAGCCAATTAGATTGAAGCAATAAGTTTTGGAAGAAGGTGCTCACAACGCCTAGATCTACGATCTGGGAATATAGACCAACGATTCCAAAAATACCTGCTATCAATAATAGTGAAATGATTCCTTTAAGTAGCCGCATCGCTTTTCCCTCCGTCGTTGTGTTTACTTTTGCAAAAGTTTTTTCCTAATCCCTTATGTTTTATGGTAAACGCATCTTTCAACAATTACAAAAGATACGCACACAGCTTCTCTCAATTCTTCTTGTTTTACTATAAAAAAAAGCTGGAATGCAAGATAATTTGTCCTACATCCCAGCTTTTTATTTATTTTACATATGCTAAGCGATAAGAAACAGTTCTCCCAAAAGGAAATACTTGAAGGTCCGTCAATTTATCCGCTTTTAGATAACCGATCGCTCCTTGATACAGTGGTAAAACGGCTGCATCTTTTTCGATCAAGGTCTCTTCTAGTTCTTTTAATTTGTCCCAACGTTTTTCTGGTTCATTTGCTAAAGTGATTCTGGCATCATTTAAGCCTTTATCATACTCAGGATTATTATACCCCGCAGTGTTTAATCCGCTCTTAGAATCATAAAACTCTAAAAAGTTGATTGGATCTGCATAATCTGGTGTCCATGTGCCGAAAACCAAATCAAAATTACTTGCCGTTTGTAAGTCTAAACGATTTTGCAAAGGAACTGATTTCAATGTGATTTTTAACCCTGGTAGATTTTGCTGCAGCTGCCCTTGAACATATTCGATCGTTTTCTTCGCAAGAGCTGAATCTGCAGAAAGCAATTCTAACTCGATTTGATCTTTGCCTAGTTCTTTTTTTGCTGCTTCCCAGCTTTTTTGTGCAGCTTTGACATCATAAGCTAAAAAGTCCCCATTTTCTTTACGGAAATCTTCTCCCGTTTTAGGATCTTTCGCAAAATCTTTTGGTACAAACCCATTGATCGCCGTTGATCCGTCACCTAAAATATCCTTAGCAAATGTTTCCTTATCGATTGCTTGCAAAATTGCTTTACGAGCATTGACATTACCTGTTACTTCTCGCTTATGGTTTGGACTCAAATAGCCGACCATTGCTTTTGGTACAAAGTTTGCTTGCGGTGAATCTTTATATTGTAAAGCATACGTATCTGCTAAAACAGTATAATCTAAATCACCTGCATCAAATAAATTGGTCCCTGTGCCGATTTCTTTGACGACTTGAACATTGATCGTATCAAGTTTGACATTTTCTTGATCCCAGTAATCTTTGTTTTTGGTTAATTTCCACGTTTCTGTATTGCCATCCCAACCTGAAATCACGAAGGGACCGTTTCCAACAAAGTTATCAGCTGAAGTGCCATAAGCATCGCCTTTTTCCTTAACAAATTTTTCATTTTTAGGCATAAAAGGGGTTCCTACTAATACTTGAGACAAATAAGGAATCGGGTATTCTAATGTCATTTCCAAGGTCTGATCATCAACTGCTTTTACGCCAAGCTCATCGACTGAAGCTTGACCTTCACGGATTTTCCGACCATTTTTGAAGATATCCATCTGGTTACTGCTACTTGAACCAAAGCTTGGATCCACAACATTTTTGAAAGCAGAGACAAAATCTCCTGCAACGACTGGATCTCCATTACTCCATTTAGTTTCTTTGAGTTTAAACGTATAAACCAATCCATCATCGCTGACTTTAGGCTCACTAGCAGCCACAGCAAGTTCTGGATCATCATTTTTATCCATTCGATAAAGTCCTTCAACTACCTGACCGATCATATCAGAACTATACACATCTGTATAATGCGCGCTATCCAACGTAGATAGTTCTCCACCAGATGCTACTTGGATTACTTGTTCTGTATTTCCAGCTTCTTTTTTTCCAGATGAATCTGTTGTCCCATTATTCCCACCACAGGCTGTCAGCATCAAAGCCGCTAACAACACAACGACGCCTAACTTTTTTTTCATTGTTCAAATCCTCCTCTGTTTTATAATTTTTTTACTACATATCGAAAAACAGCCATTTCTTGTTCTAAATGATCATAAGCAAAATCTGGATGCCATTGTACACCCAAAAAAGCAAAGCTTGGATCTTTACTTTCAACACCTTCAACAATACCGTCTTCACTAAATGCTGTAACTTTTAACGGCTCAGCTATCTTTTTTACCGCTTGAAAATGAAAGGAATTGACTGTTGTTTCTTCACCATAGATTTTACGTAAAATACTACGTTCTTTTGTTTGGATGCGATGAGTCGGTATTTGCCTTGCCACCGGCACCTGCATGTGAGCGATTTTTTTATCTGATACGTGACTGATATCTTGATACAAACTTCCGCCTAACGCGACATTCACCAGCTGTAATCCACGGCAAACAGCGAAAATCGGCTTTTTTTGTCTAAGTGCTTCTTCGATCAAGGCTAGTTCAAATTGATCTCTTTCATCAGAAAGTCCTGCCTCTTTTACCTGGACACTCTCTCCATAAAGCTTAGGTGACACATTTTGTCCACCAGCTAGGATCAGTTTATCTATTCGGCTAATATACTCTTTCGCTAAATCTGGAGCGCCTACAGGTAATAAAAATGGTAAGCCGCCCGCATTTTGTACCGCTTTCACATACCCCTGAGGTGTATAACTGATCGGCAAGTGATACAATGTCGCTCCCGCATCTGTTATTTCATTTGCCGCAATTCCTATGATCGCTCGTTTCAACCCGCCTCACCTCTCTATCAATCCCACTAATAATTGTACATAAGTTTATCAGATACGCATAGGAAAGGATAGTAGGAATTGAACACGGGCGATAGTTTTTAACTATCACAATTCACTTACTTTTTGATAGAAAGCGTCTATTATAGTTTACCTCACTTTGTACTTTTCGTTAATTTTTATGCCTAGTTCATCTATTTTCAGAATTTTCTAAACAATAAGTTGTTGACAATCGTGCTGGCTGGTGGTAAAGTTATAAAAAACAAAGAACAGAAGAGTACCTTTATTCTTTCATCCAAGAGAGTCTTTGGCTGGTGGAAAAAGACGGAAAGATAAAGCGAACCACATCTGGGAGTTAACTTTTTGAACAAAGAGTAGGAAAGTTCGGGTATGCCCGTTATAGCATTGAAGTCATTGACTTCTTGAGGTTATCGTTGTGAGACGATAATAAAAAAAGGTGGAACCACGATTTTACGTCCTTTGGCATTGATGCCAAGGGACTTTTTATTTTTTTAAAGTATATGCGCAATACACAAGAACACGACGAATAAAACTAAAACTTAGGATCAGAACAAGTACTCCTCGATCATTTCCTGACAGAGATTTCTTCATTTGCTGAAAGAAGAAACTGGAAACCGTTGACGAACACATCTGATTTGTCAGTTTCTGAATCAAGTAAGAGACTGCGGGATTCTCCGTTATCAGAAAAGAGTTTTTGAGCATCATAAAAACTCTATGAGGTCAATATTGTGAGATATTGATAAATTGAGGTGGCACCACGTATTTTCGTCCTCTTGGTAAAATTACCAAGAGGTTTTTTTGTTTTACTTTATATAGTCAAAAAATGGAGGAATTATTATGGAGTATGTTTTAGAAATTATGCCAGCTTTATTAGATGGTGCATTGATGACATTGAAAGTTTTTATCTTCACCTTACTGGGTTCGATTCCTTTAGGAATTCTAGTAGCCTTTGCTTTACAGACAAACTTTAAGCCGCTGCAATGGTTGATCAATATTTATATTTGGTTGATGCGGGGAACTCCTTTGCTATTGCAATTGATTTTCGTTTTTTATGGCCTACCTTTAATTGGAATTGTTTTCGAACGGTATGATGCTGCCTTGTTTGCTTTTATTTTGAATTATGCAGCTTACTTTGCTGAAATATTTCGCGGAGGAATCCAATCGATTCCAGAAGGCCAATATGAAGCGGCAAAAGTGCTGCGTTTGACGAAGCTGCAGACTGTTACCAAAATCATTTTACCGCAAGTGGTTAAAGTCGTCTTACCTTCTATTGGTAATGAAGTCATCAATTTAGTCAAGGATACCTCGTTGATTTATGTTCTTGGATTAGGAGATCTACTGCGCGCTGGAAAAATCGCGATGAGCCGGGATGTCAGCTTGCTGCCTTTAGTTCTGGTTGGCATTATTTACCTTTTATTAACAGCAGTTTTAACATTAGCTTCAAAAAAATTGGAAAAACATTATCAGTATTATAAATAGTATCGACTGTTCTTATTATTTATCAAGGCTTAGCGGCTTGTTCCGCTTTTGCTGAGAAACACAGTGAGTAAAATGAACTGATGTTGAACAGTACAAGACTTTCGTATGAAAGTGTCGATCATTTGTATTATCCAGCTACATGAGTCAGTCTCTCGAGAAAAAGATAAAACCTGAATGAGGCAAAGAGCGCCTCAGTCATGTTTTCCTATTTTCTAGTTGAGACTAAACGGACTCATTCCGCTTTTAAATCAAGGAGGAATTTCTATGCTACTTATTAAAAATTTAACGAAAAGTTTTGATGGTCGTAAGATCATCGATCAATTGAATTTAGAAATCAAAGATGGTGAGATTTTAACGATCGTTGGTCCTTCCGGCGGTGGGAAAACAACGTTGTTACGTTGTTTGGCTGGTTTGGAATCAATTGATTCTGGTGAATTGGTCATAGATGGTACAGCTTTTGATCCTGTTGCGATGGATAATGCAGATCAAGTTGTCGGGATCGTTTTTCAGGATTTCCAATTATTTCCCCATCTTTCCGTTTTAGAGAATATCACTTTGGCGCCCATGCTTTCTTTAAAACAAACAAAAGAAGAAAGTAGTGCAGAAGCTATGGAGCTATTGACGAAATTTGGTTTAGGCGGCAAAGAGGACTTGTATCCTTATCAATTATCCGGCGGTCAAAAACAGCGTGTTGCACTTGCCCGTGCATTAGCAATGAAGCCAAAAATATTGGGCTACGATGAACCAACAAGTGCACTTGACCCTGAGTTACGACAACAAGTAGAAGAGGTCATCTTAACACTAAAAGAGCAAGGAATGACACAAATCGTTGTTACCCATGATATGACCTTTGCTGAAAATATTGCAGATAATCTACTGAAGGTCACATCCGTTCAGTAAAAAGGAGAGCTACTATGAAGAAAAAAAGACTATTTGCTCTAATGACCATTGCCCTGCTTTTTATTCTGATGATGTCCGGTTGTGGTAGAAAAAAGACCGATACTGATCAGTGGTCCCGCATCAATCATGAAAAACGAGTAATCGTCGGGTTGGATGACTCTTTTGTTCCAATGGGGTTTCAAAACAAAGCAGGAAAAATCATTGGTTTTGATGTTGATTTAGCTAGAGCTGTGTTTGATCAATACGGTATTGAAGTCGATTTCCAACCGATCGACTGGTCCATGAAAGAAAATGAACTACAGAATCAAACGATCGATCTGATTTGGAATGGCTATTCTAAAAGTGCAGAACGAGAAGAAAAAGTCCTATTCAGTGATGAATATATGAAAAATGAACAAGTCGTTGTTTCATTGAAAAAGAATCAAATCAATCGCTTTGCTGACATGAAAGGAAAAATTCTAGGTGCCCAAAATGGTTCTTCTGGTTATCATAGCTTTGAAGAACAGCCAGAAATCCTAAAAAATCACGTCAAAGATCAAACGGCAATTTTATATGACGGCTTTAATGAAGCCTTTATGGACTTGAAATCTGGACGAATCGATGGCCTTTTGATCGACCGAGTATATGCTAACTATTATCTTTCTCATGAAGATAATTTAGCTGATTATTCAATTGTTAGCGGTGATTTTGAGAGTGAAGCTTTTGCAGTAGGTTTAAGAAAATCGGATCAGACACTTGCACAAAAAATCAACACTGCCTTTGAAGAGCTAAAAAAATCAGGCGAACTTGCTAAAATTTCTACTAAATGGTTTGGAGAAGACGTTACTAAATAAAATCAGCTTGGATCACACTGCCTCGTGATCCAAGCTGATTTTATTTTAAAGAGATCATTAAGCCGGCCTATACAAACTCTTATTTCACACTTAATTGCTTTTTATAAGCTTGCTTCTCCATTCCAAACAGACATGCCTTCTGAAACTGAAACAACATTATACCCATAGTTTTCAAGAAATGAGCACGCATGTTCTGAACGGACACCATGCTGACAAATAACATAATGCGGCTGCTCACGATCGATTTCAGCCATTGTTTCCGGTAATGTCGACAGTGGAAAATTTTTGGCAATCGTAATATGCCCTTCTGTAAATTCTTCTTCCTCACGGACGTCGATAATTGATATCGGTTGATTTGTTGTAAGTTGAATCAATTCCTTTAGTTCTTTATTAGATATTCTCTTCATTAGAGTCCTCCTGCAGCTTTTTCACATACCAAACATCCATCACACTATGAACAGATCCATCTAGTGGTTTGTCTAGTTTCTGGAACCCAAATGAACGATATAACCCATTCGCCTTATCCATTTTTAGCATCGTTTCTAGATAACAGTGATCATAATATTTTTTTGCATAACTTAATGCAGTGTTCATCAGTGCTTTCGCAATCCCCTGTCCTTGAGCTTCCGGCATCAAATAAAGCTTTTGAAGCTCACAAATCCTCTTATCAGTATTAAAAGAAGCAATCCCACAGCCGCCTAATATTCTACCGTCTTTTTCGGCTACCCAATAAGCAGCATATGGCTGACGCGCATAATAGTGACTTAAATGCTTTAGTTCGCGATCAAAGTATGCCGTTCCCTCGATAGCTAGATCAAAAGATTCAAGTGTTTCTTTTATGATTTGTTCGATTGCTTTGTCGTCTTTTGCCAGAATTTCTCTGATGATCATTAATTTCACCTCATTAGCAGTATACCATTGTTCTTAGCTACAACAAGTTATTCCTATTTTTTCTATGAATTTGATTAGAAATGCAAAAAAAGTGTCCGAAACAAAACTAGAGAACAGTTTTGTTTCGGACATTCCCTCTTAATAAACAGGATTCAAGAATCAAGTTCTTCGACAAATTCGCATGCTTGATCCTAAGTGATTTTTGCCTCATCTTCTTAAAAAATGATACTTACTCTTATTGCTCACCATTTGCAGCAATCAATTGTTTGTACCAGTAAAATGACTGCTTTCTAGAACGATCTAACGTACCACTTCCTTCATCGTCCATGTCTACATAGATGAAGCCATAACGTTTTTTCATTTCACCTGTACCAGCACTCACTAAATCAATGCAGCCCCACGGTGTGTAACCGATCAAATCAACACCATCCAGTTCAATCGCATCTTTCATTGCAGCAATATGTTTACTGAAGTAATCAATACGATAATCGTCTTGAATGGTGCCATCTGCTTCTATTTTATCAACAGCACCAAAGCCATTCTCAACAACAAACAAAGGTACGTTATAACGATCATACAGCTTACATAAAGAAATGCGTAAACCTAACGGATCAACGGCCCAACCCCAGTCAGATTCCTCTAAATAAGGATTTTTAACAGCCGGCATTTGGTTGCCGCCTACGTATTTCACTTCGTCTGGATTAGAAGCTGAAACAGTCGACATATAGTAACTAAATCCAATATAATCAACCGTTCCTGCTTGGATGATCTCATCGTCACCTGCTTCTTTTTTGATGACAATATTTTCTCGCTCATATTCTTTTAGCTTGTGTGCAGGGTAGTAGCCTTTGACTTGAACATCGATATAAAATTCCTGCTCACGATTAAATTGGATCGCTTCCATCACATCTTCTGGATTACAGCTCATTGGATAGCTCGGAATATAGGCAACCATCATCCCAATTTGAAAATCTGGATTGATCTCATGTCCTAATGTCACTGCTTTAGCACTTGCCACAAATAAATGATGTGCCGCTTGATACTTGGCTTGTTTATCATTTTTATGGATACCGATTTGCGTCCAGCTACGTAAAAAGTTGATCTCGTTGAAGGTCATCCAGTATTTTACTTTATTTTTATAGCGTTTAAATAGTGTTTCGCAGAAAAACAAGAAATAATCGATCACTTTACGACTTGACCAGCCATCCAGCTCATCAGCTAAATACATCGGAATATCGAAATGATTGATCGTTACAACTGGTTCGATCCCATATTTTAAGAGTTCATCAAATACTTTGTCATAAAAGGCAAGCCCTTCTTCATTAACTTCCATCGTCCCTTTTGGACAAATTCTTGACCAGGCGATCGACAATCGGAAACACTTGAAGCCCATTTCAGCAAATAATGCGATATCTTCTTTATAATGATGATAAAAATCAGTTGCCACATGACTTGGGTAATACTGCTCCGGATCTACATAACCGATCGCACCTTCTGGTAAGGCTTGCTCTCTCGTACAAGTTTCGACCTTTCCTTCTTTGGTTTTATAAGTGATCATTCTTGGTTTTGTATGACTGCCTCCTGTGATCGCATCCAATGTACTTAGCTCTTTGCCGCCGGATAAATAACCACCTTCATATTGATTTGCTGCTGTTGCGCCGCCCCATAAAAAATTTTTTGGAAATCCTGATTTACTCATTCGTCAATTCTCCTTACTTTGTTTTTTCTTGTCTTACCCTCTTTAGCCTAGCTGCAGTTTCTTTCATCCATCAAAAAATAAAAACCACAACATAGAAAAAATGACAACGTGAGTGTCTTCTTTGCTATATCGTGGTTATGCCCGAAAAATTCAGTTACATTCCATTGATTACTTCAATCATAACATTACTGGAAAACGCTGTCAATCCTTGCTTCATTCTGCCATCTTCATTAAAAAAAATAGAAAAACCAGAAGAAACATTTCAGTTGGCTCTTCTGGTTTTTCTCTATGCATTTAGTTAATCATGTTTTCTATGTGCTTCCCTTACCAATAGCAACAGGTAAATCGTTAATAGGAGAAAACCTACTGATGCTAAGTTATTTGCCTTATTACCTGTGTTGGGAAATTTTTTTAACGCTATGTGTGTTTGTTTTGGTTGCGCAAGCTCTTGTTGCACTTCTGGTTCTTTTGATGACTGTTCTATCTCTATTTGCCTCTCACTGCCAACCGTTCCGCGAATTTGGATATCCGCTTCAGATGCTTGTGTCGGCAAGGGAAAATTAAAGATACAGCCTATCAAAAGAATACATGTGACGATCGAAAGACTAAATTGTTTCATCATTCATCACGACCTTTAACTCCTTATGGTGTCACACCAAGTGTTGTCCCATCTTTTTGAATCGATGTGAATTTCAATGTCAATGTGTAATTTTCAGCTGTAGCTGTTTGATCCACATCCGCTGGTAAGTTATCTACTGTTGTACCTGTATAATAGAATTTTGCTGAATTTGCGTATGCAGAAGCAGCATCCGTATCAATATTTAGACGACCATCTTTGTTTGCTAATGTCATCCAAACAGGTGAACTTGATAAATCAACAAGTGCTTTACTTGCAACTAAATTAGTAGCTGTAGGTGCATTAACTAATCCTGTGCCCTTTGCATTAATCGTCAATGTGTCTACATATGTTGGTGTTCCTGCAATTGTATTCAGAGTCACAGCTACGCCGCGCCCAGAATTATTTACGATACTGTAATCCGCTGATTCGATGTTTTTATGCGCGCTAGCTGTTGTTGTGTGGAAAGCAGTTGCTGTGTCAACAGTGACGTTGATCCATTCATCGGAACCTTCTGGAATATTTGTATCCGGATCTGTATTATCTAATTTACCGATCGTTCCGTTGATGATCACATCAGCTGAATTTTCTCCATCGATCGTTTGTGCTAATGCTGTGTGTGTCAGACCAGTTACACTTAAACTCAGCATCGCTGCTGTTACTAATAAATTGGTTTTCTTCATATTGGTTTCTCCTTCTATGTGTGTGATAATTTATTTTTAACAGAATCCTCTGTTAAACTCGTTATTAATTGTTGATTTGGAGTGTGATTCCTGCTTGAACTTGTCCGCGCTTTTGCTTCGTTTTTGCATCGTAGATATCAAACGTCGCAGTTGCTGGATGATCCCCTTTAGCTAATGCTTTATCAAGCTTTGCACTTGTTATTTCATAGCCAGGCTGAATGGCTCCAGACGAGTAAACTTGTTCACCTGTTTCATCTAAACGGATGACGACATTGATCGGATAGCCATTTTCAACTGGATTTTGAATGTAAAGACTGCCTTCACTTTCCCCTGTTTCAAAGACTGCGACTGATTTGATGACCATGTTGAATTTACTTTCATCTACAGCTTTTTGTTCAGCTGCCTTGAGTTCTGCATCCGTCATTTTTTTTGCCCCTTTGCTATCAGGCAAATAGTCTCCCGAAACGACCTGAACAGGTTCGGTTTTATTTGAAAAATAGTAATAGAGACCACCTGCTGTTGCCGCTAAAAGCAGCAGTAATAATAATAGCAGGATTCGTTTGTTCTTTTTCTTTTCATTCGTCTGATTTTGTTGTTCCATAGCTATCCTCTTATTCTTCGTTTTTTTCGACTTTGAAGGTCAATTTATACTGTGGAAATGATGCCGCACTGGTAGGATTAAAATATTTCCCTTCTAAACTTAAGCTTTGTTGTTCACTAGGATTTAGTTCACCAATCGTTTGCGGCTGACTTGCTAGTTGACTTGTTAGAAAATGCGTTGAAATCTGTTTATCTTCAACTAAAAGCTTCAAGGACAGTTCTTCCATTCCTGCAGTTCCTGATAGGCTATTCAAAAGCTGAAGCTGATCAGCATCACTATTTTCCTTTGTTAAATCAGTTAATGTGATTTTTGTTGGCGTGTTTCCTTTATTGACAACTTGATATTTCGGCGAAGTGATCTGTCCTTCTTGCGCTGTTCCAAGATCTTTGTTCCTCGTTTGAAAATCCATCTCGATCGGCACTTCCACATTGATGATTTCTGCTATCGTAGTAAATTGGGTCAATGGATCCAAAGCCAAAACCACTTCTTCTCCAGAAAGACCAATAACGCGTACTCGCACATAATACGTTACTTCTGCTTTCAACCCTTTAAGTTTAGTTCTAAATAACTGATTCTTGTCTCCGGATAAATCAGCAAGTTGGAAACTTGTATCCTCTGTCGGAAATTCCTTATTCGTGCTATATTCTACACGTACCTGTTGGTAGCTTCCGCCATAATAAGCCACTTGCCCGCCAACACCTGATTCTTCTCCAGAAGAGTAATCTGTCCAGTATCCTGTATTACTTGACAGCACCCCTTCTATAACCGCTGATGTCGTTGTAACATTTGCTTCAAGACTTTCTAATTGCGGCTTTGTAGTAGCTAAGACTGACTCTGAAAATTGACTTTGTCCTGCCTGATTGACCACAACCATTTGTGCCCAATAATTGGTATTCGGATTTAACATTGTCGCTGTCACTTGGTAAGCAGACTCAAGCATCGTATTTTGCTGATCATCAAAAGAGTCTAATGATAAGATGTGCTTCGCTTTATCTGGTTGATTTAAATCTTCTGCAGAGGTAAATAAATAAAATTTAACCTTAGATGCTGGGCTGCCATTATTGAATGATGTCCCTTTTAGCGTAATTGATGTAGCCGTTTCATTCGCTGTTGTAAGCTTTAGTTGGTCAGCCACGTCGACAAATGCGCTAAAAACAATTTTTTGTGCGCCTTTTAAAGCCGCAATTTCTTGTGTATCAAAAGGGTCTGGCGAGCTAGCTAAATTCGTAAAATTAGCTCCTTGCACACTCAAATCAGAAGCTTGTTTCAATATCTCGTGCGTCGGTGAAGCAGCTGTGTTTGTTGCAAAAGTCTCTACCTTTTGTAAATAGTCACTAGTAAATCCTAAGTTCTTTACACCACTAGCTCCGTTTAATCCAAGCGTTCCTGCACTAGTGCTAGAAAAAGCAACTTTCTTTGAGTGATCCATCGTCACAGCGAATGAGCTAGATGAACCTGTTGTAAAAATAGCTCCGCTGGCTACATCGATCGAGACTTCTGCATCCTTGCCGATTGCCATACCTCCTTTTGAAGTATTCAGGTTGATCGGCAGCGGTAACGTGAAATTGACCTTGGCATTTTCCTGAAATGAAAAATTGACCGGCTGTGTTTGTGATGAATAAAAAAATTGATTTCTTGTTCCACCAGTTGCTAAAGATACTTTGTCTAGGTTGAAAACAGCATTTTTCTCAACAATATAACTTGGAGCAAGTGTGCCGTAGGTCATATTACTGTTTGTCTTGATATCTAATTTGGCATTCTCCCTTACAACAATTTGCGAGGTATTCGCATGAGGATTTCCTGAAGCAGTCCCTGTCGACCAAATAAACGCACTTGTCTGATTCGATGAATGTTCAATAGTTGTTTGCCCATTCTCGATTTCTACATAGTTGATCTCTGCCCATTCCTGAGAGTATGTACTCGTTCCTTTTTGATCGATCGTATTATTCCCTCTCATGATGACCGAACCATTAGGGTTGTAGATCATCTGTCCATTATTTGAATAATAAGAAATAGAATCATAGATAAGTGTGACATTTGTGGCAGAACCAGTAACGATTCCATAATAACCAATCGCTCCTGAACCGTCAGGAGTACCAAACTGCGTATTTCGAATCTCAATCACAGCATCCGCTTGACTCGTGTAAAATCCCCTGGCAGCAGTCCCACCTTTGTCATATGTAATCGTGTATCCATCTCCATCAATGATCATGCCTGATTTCAATTGAAAAGCTGCAGTTCCTAGATTTAGATCATTCGTTAGACGAAATTTTAATTTTTGACTATCCTTTAAATACTCTGTTAGTGTGGCTGCTGAATCGACTAGCCAAAAATCATCATCTGCCTGTGTAACAGCACGAGAGATCTTTGGTTGATCCAATTCAACATCTTCTGATGAAAATTCTTCTAAATTTTTATCGTTTATTTCTTTATTTTCTACTTTATTGATACTTGAATTTTCACTACTTTCTTCTGAGTGCTCATCCAAATCAATTTCAGCTAATTCAGAAGATAGATCTGTTTGTTCCGAAGATCCAGAAGTTTCTTCTGTGACTGTTTCTTCCTTATCCTGTATTGGTTCTGCCTCTAAAGCATAGGACCAATCGCTTGGGAAAATCAGCATAATCAAAAAATAAATCAACACATGCGATACATTTTTTTTCACGATTGCCTCCTTTACTCTTTTAAAAAAACAAAACTGCAACGAATCCATTATAGCTATCATTGTATTGTAATTTTTAATTAATATCAATTTAATTTTGTTATTCTTTATTTTTTCTGAATAATTACATTTGTTTTTCTTAAAACTTTAAGTTTAATCAAAAAAACTTTTTATTATATTTTTCTTCCTATTTCCAATTATATTCCTTTTCGAAATCAAAAACTCAAAAAAAAAATTAAAAAGAAGAGACGAAGCGGTATTTCCATCGCTTCCTCTCTTTTTAATTTATTTGGCATTTTAATCCAGTATTTCTAAATAATTTCCTTCTATCTTTCTGATTCTATTTTCCTCGATCACAAAAAAAGTACTGAACATTTTCTGTAGAAAAAAACGATCATGGGAAACAACAAGCAGCGTTCCTTTAAATAGTTGTAAAATCTCTTCAATTTCTTCTCTAGTTTCAATATCCAAGTGATTAGTGGGTTCATCTAATATAAGGAAATTTACCTCCTTATACATAAGCTTGGCCAATTCTAAACGAATTTTTTCGCCGCCACTCAAAAAACGAATCTGCTTCATCATATCCTCTTTATAAAATGAATATTTAGCCAAAATCTGGCGACTTTCTTGTTCCAATAGCGAACAACTTTCACTAAAATATTGGAGGATGGTCTGTTTTGGCTTTTTGTAATCAATAACTTGAGATAGATAGCCAATTTTAAGATTTGTTCCTTGTCTTATTTCACCTTGATCCGGCTCTTCCATTTCCAAGGCTAACCTGAGTAATGTACTTTTACCAATACCATTTTTCCCAATAACCGCAGCGCGTTCTTGCCAAAATAATGAGAAATCAAGTTGAGTAAATAAGGACTGATCATCATAACTTTTACTGACACCTTTGAATAAAAGGACTTCCTTTCCAGAACGACCTGTTTCTTTGAAGTTCTTACCAATTTTGCCTGATTCTTCCTTTGGTTTAGGGATTGTTTGGATTTTTTCTAATCGTTTTTCTAACTGCTTTGCTTTTTTGAAGAACTTCTCGTTATCTCCTTCATGACCCCATTGTCGAAAACGACGAATCGACTGTTTTAACTTTTTCACTTCTTTTTCCTGCTCGTTAAAGTCTTTTCGCAGCTTCTCAAGCTGTTCTTCTTTTTGTTTTTTATAGGCTGAATAATTACCTTTATACTCAATAATTCGGCCATCTTCCAACTCGACCACTCTTTGAACCACGTTATCTAAAAAGAACCGGTCATGTGAAACGATCAGATAAGCCGTTTTTTCGTAGGCTAGATATCCTTCAAGCCAAGTGATTCTTTGTGCATCAAGATGATTGGTCGGCTCATCTAATAAAACAAGCTCGTTTTCCTGCAATAGAACTCTTGCTAATGCTACGATCGTTATTTCTCCACCACTCAAATCTGAAAGCTTCTTCTCTAAAAGATGATCGATCATTAAGCCATTTGCAATCATCATTAAGCGATTCTCCATTTCATAACCGCCCGCTTGAGTAAATTCTTCTTGCTTTTGTCCGTATCGAGCTAAAATTTGTTCCAGCTGACATTCTGGTTCAGTCATTTTCCGCTCTAAATAACTCAATTGCTTCTGAATCTCAAGTAAAGTGGTAAATGTTTCTAATAGATAATGTTTCACCTCTTGTTCTTTTGCTTCTGGAATTTGGTTTAGATAACCGATTTTACTATTTTTTTGCCGACTGACAGTTCCTTGATCACTCGACTCGATTCCTGTGATTATTTTTAGTAGTGTTGATTTACCTGAACCATTCCCGCCGATCAACCCAATCTTCTCTCCCTTGTCGATTTGCAGGTTCAGTGCTTCAAATAGTGGAACACCACCGTAATTTTTAGTTATATTTTGTAATTGTACTAACATATTTTTCCCTCTCTCTGCCATTCAGACAGATCAACAAAGTAATTGCTTATGCTGTGAGGTTAGAAGTCTCTATTTTTTATAAACTGTATTCAAGAATCAATAGCGTTCCCAGATATTACTTTTTATCTAAGTGCTACTTTAAGGTAGACAAAAAAAGCTGAACAAAAAAATTGCTCAACCTTCATTATCATCTACTATAGCAAATACTAATTTATCTAATACTCACTTGTTATTTAATCATGAATACTCTTTAAGTAAATAAGTCTGAATGGTCTGTTTTATTCAATTGATTATCCCAAATTGGACACACTTGTGCCTTGGAATAAAAAATCGGAAATAATGACATGACAAAAAGCCAGATACATTAATATAAATGAACTACTTGCTGTTATTTTTGACATGTTGACCATCGTACTTATTCACCACCTTTTTAATCGATATATTCATTGTATCATGAAGTCATTCGATACGCACTGATTTTTTATGATACTGTTTTAAGCGCTCCTCTAATGTTCCAGTGTGCAGCTCAAACAGATGATTATCGAAATCATAAAAATAAATAGAGTTAGCTTCTCCTTCTACCCGCGTTCTTCCTTTTCTTATGTCCAATCCCAATCGTTCGATTCTTTCTAAATACAGCTCATATTCACCTTCTTCGATCTTAAAGGCGATATGATCGTAAGTTCTTGTCGGTAGAGACTCCCCTTCCATAATTGCGATCCAAAGATCACCGATCAGAAAAAATTTCTCTCTAGCAATTGAAAATGTTTCATCACCGCTGGAATAGACTTCTTTTGCATCAAAAATTTGTTCAAAAAATTGTGTAGCTTTTTTTAGATCCTGGACAATAAAAGTCATGTGACTGATCGCTTGCATTCCGTTTCCTCCATTCACTATCGTACTAAACAAAAAAGTCTTGTTGAACAAGCCTTTTATTGATTTTCTAGGTCATTTATCAATTCTTTGGTATTCCATCGGCTTAGTTTCGCCAGTCATTTCTGGATTTCTCGTACCAAAATTCAGAATGATATTCTTATTTTGTAATAACTGAATACTATAGCCAAGCTCATTAGCTTTATTTTCAAAATGATAAAATACGCCTAGCTCACTTTTCCCCTTTGACACAAATTCTGTTGGATCAGCATCGCTACCCTCGTATTTAATAGTAACTCCCCTGTCATTTTTTGAAATATCAACTTTATCGCCTTTCTCCATTTCATCCAAACATTCCCACGTACCTATCAAAGATGCATACTCTTTTTCAGATAGTTTCTCTTTCTCCTCAATAGTCGTTATATGTGTACTATTTAAGGTCATTTTCTTGTTGTTTGGCGAACAAGCCGACAAGGTAAAAAGCATAATGAAGAAAATCATATTTAATAAAAATTTTCGCATGTCAAAACTCCTCTAGTCCCCAATCTTCAATACGATCTAATATAAAATCCATTTTAACATTCATAGCAAAACAAAAATATACGAATCAACGACTTTTAAAAACCTTTTATCTTATGAGTGCTTATGGCGATCTATCAGCTACTATTTTCTAAACAGACTTCTCAAAAACAAACCAAATAAAAAGGCTAGAAGCCTTGTCATACAAGACTTCTAGCCAATAATTTTTTTATAGATTATTAATTTGCTACAATATTCACCAATTTTTCAGGAACAACAATGACTTTACGAACTGTTTTTCCTTCAATAAAAGACTGAATTTCTTCTGAAGCTAGCGCCTTTTCTTCAAGTTCTTCTTTACTAAGACCTCGTGAAACGTTTACTTTCGCTCGAACTTTTCCATTCACTTGGAATACGACTTCAACTTCGTCTTCAACTAATGCTGCTTCATCATACGTTGGCCAAGGCATATTCGTTAAGCTTTCTTTGTTGCCTAAGATTGCCCACAGCTCTTCACCGATATGAGGCGCAATTGGCGCTAATAATTGAACGAAGCCTTCAATGTATTCATACGGTAATACTTCTGCTTTATTCGCTTCGTTAACAAAAACCATCAACTGAGAAATCGCTGTGTTGAAATGGAGATTTTCCATATCTTCCGTTACTTTTTTTACTGTTTGATGATAGACTTTTGTTAAACGGCCGTCATTGATCGTTGTAATGCGGTCACGCATTTTATTGTCTTCATCAACAATTAAACGCCACACACGATCCAAGAATTTGCGGCTACCTTCTAAGCCATTTTCGCTCCAAGCAATCGATGCATCCAATGGTCCCATGAACATCTCATACATTCTCAGAGTGTCTGCACCATATTTTTCGATCACGTCATCAGGGTTCACTACATTTTTCAAGGACTTACTCATTTTAGCAGGTGCCTCTTCCAGCTCTTCTCCTGTTTCGACATTCACCCAAACATTATCCCGTTTTTCTACCATATTCGTAGGAACAAGGGCACCACGGCTATCGCGGAAGCTTTGACCTAGAATCATTCCTTGGTTGTATAATTTTTGATAAGGCTCTTTAGTAGGCACTACACCGATATCATATAAGAATTTATGCCAGAAACGAGCATATAACAAATGCAATACAGCATGTTCTGCTCCACCGATATAAATATCTACTGGCAGCCAGCGTTCTAATTTTTTATAATCAGCAAGCACTGTTTTGTTGTGCGGATCGACATAACGCAAATGATACCAAGAACTTCCAGCCCATTGCGGCATCGTATTCGTCTCTCTTTTTCCCTTTTTGCCTGTTTCAGGATCAACAACATTGATCCAATCAGTAATGTTTGCTAAAGGAGACTCACCTGTTCCGCTTGGTTTGATATCGTCTGTTTTTGGTAATCTTAGCGGCAACTCTTCTTCCGGCACAGTTGTTGTGGTGCCATCTTCCCAATGAATCACAGGAATTGGTTCACCCCAGTAACGTTGACGAGAGAATAACCAATCGCGCAGACGATAGCTGATTTCTTTTTTCCCTACTTGATTTTCTTCAAGCCAATCATTCATTTTAGTGATCGCTTCTTCTTTATTCAATCCATCTAAAAAGCCAGAATTGATATGCACGCCATCTCCTGTGTAAGCTGCCTTATCAATATCTCCACCTGCTAATACTGGAATGATCTCGATGCTAAATGTTTTAGCAAATTCATAATCACGTTCGTCGTGCGCTGGAACAGCCATGATTGCACCTGTTCCATACGAAGCTAACACATAATCTGCGATCCAAATTGGTATCTTAGCTCCATTAACTGGATTTACTGCATAAGCTCCAGTAAAAACACCTGTTTTTTCTTTTGCTAAATCAGTCCGATTTAAATCCGACTTTTTCGATGCAGCATCAATATAGGCTTCCACTGCTTCTTTTTGCTCTGGCGTCGTAATCTGTTTCACCAATTCCAATTCTGGCGCCAAAACGGTATAGGTTGCGCCAAATAGAGTATCTGGTCTTGTTGTAAACACAGTGAATTCTTCATTCGTTCCATCTACTTTAAAGGTAACATTCGCTCCCTCTGAACGACCGATCCAGTTACGTTGCATATCTTTGATACTTTCTGGCCAATCTACTAATTCTAGATCATCCAATAAACGATCTGCGTAAGCTGTGATCTTAAGCATCCATTGACGCATCGGTTTTCTGATCACATCATAGCCACCACGTTCGCTTTTGCCATCGATTACTTCTTCGTTAGAGATAACTGTACCAAGTTCCGGAACCCAGTTCACAGCAACTTCTGCTTCGTAAGCTAATCCATGTTCATACAGCTTAGTAAAAATCCATTGTGTCCATTTATAGTATTCCGGATCAGTTGTATTGATTTCACGATTCCAATCGTAGCTAAAGCCTAAAGAATTGATTTGACGTTTAAAGGTTTCAATATTTTTCTTTGTAAATTCAGCAGGATCGTTACCTGTATCTAGCGCATATTGCTCTGCCGGTAGTCCAAATGCATCCCATCCCATTGGGTGTAAAACACTATAGCCTTGGCTTCTTTTCATTCGTGATAAAATATCTGTTGCTGTATACCCTTCCGGATGGCCTACATGAAGACCTTGACCTGATGGGTATGGGAACATATCCAGTGCATAAAATTTCTTTTTGTTTGGATCATCATGGGTGGTAAAGCTATTGTTTTTCGCCCAATATTTTTGCCATTTTTTTTCAATCTTCTTGTGATCGTAACTCACGATGTATTCTCCTCCTATTTATAAATAACTTTTTTATCCTTTTTTAACTGGTGGTCGTACGTTTAATCTGAGAAAGAGCCAGCTTATTTTACTAGGCTTTTGTACATTAGCAGCTTTGCAAGCAGTCTCTGTTATTTGGCTTGGCTCTGGCACTTCGCTCCCTTTGGTAAATCAAATTTTTGTTTTTTGGCCCTCTGGGATTCAGCTCTTGAGTTTCCCTTCTGATTAGAGTCCGTGATTCACTAGTACGGTAACTTCGCTCCCTTTGGTCGCCAAGTATTGTTCATCATCTACTCTGGCAAAGCCAGTCGTAGTGATTCACAACAAAAACGTCCCATAGGAAATATTTCCTATAGGACGTTTGATATGCAACGTGGTACCACCTAAATTCACTTGTAAAATACAAGCCTCAAACGTTATAACGGCCGTCACCGACTTTACTTAATTTAGAATAAAAGAATGAAGGATCGCTCCTATCACTTTCACTTGTTCAGTAAAATAACTCAAAGGCGAGTTCAAAAGCTTCTGTACGTATTTTCACCAGCCATACGCTCTCTAAAACATGGTTCTTTCTACTATTCCTTCTCACTGTTTGTGTATCAGTTCTGTGTTCTCATACTATCAAACTTCTAGTGGAATTTCAATTGTTTTATTTCACTTTCAATTGCTGACCAATATAAATCAAATCACTTGATAAACCATTTAGCTGTTTGATTTTCTGAACACTTGTACTATATGTCTGTGCAAGTCCCCATAATGTATCGCCGCTTTTCACTTTGTGCGTGCTTGCATTTTGAGTACTGCTTTGATTATTGGATGAAGAAGAAGTACTTGTTGAGCTGCCGCCTTTTTTGACAATCAATTTTTGGCCTGGATAGATCATATCGCCACTTAGATTATTCCACTGGCGCAAATTGGCAACACTCGTACCGTTTGCACTCGCTATCGCCCATAATGAATCACCAGATTTTACTGTATAAGAACCAGTTGTTGAACCCGTGTTCGTGTTTGAGCTGCCTGTATTACTTGATGAGTTATTGTTGCTGCTGGCAGAACCAGAACCTTTTTTCACGATCAATTTTTGGCCTGGATAGATCATGTCACCGCTCAGATTATTCCACTGGCGTAGATTCGCGATGCTCACCCCGTTTGAATTTGCGATGGCCCATAGTGAATCGCCGGATTTTACTGTATAAGTGGCATTTGAGGTTCCTGTACTACCGGAATTATTTGAACTTCCAGCATTTCCTGTTGAACCGCTATTTCCGCTACTAGTACTTCCAGAACCTTTTTTGACAATTAATTTTTGGCCTGGGAAAATTATATCTCCACTTAAATTATTCCATTGGCGGATATTTGCAACACTCGTCCCATTCGCATTCGCGATGGCCCACAATGAGTCGCCGGATTTTACTGTATAGTATGTGTTTGATGTTCCTGTATTGCCGGAATTCCCTGTGTTTCCTGTTGAACCACTGTTGCCACCAGTACTTCCACTACCTGTGCTGCCTGAACCTTTTTTGACGATCAGCTTTTGTCCAACATAAATCATATCGCTTGATAATCCGTTCCAGCTTTTAATGTTTGCGACAGATGTGCCATATTGAGCAGCTAAAGCCCATAGGCTATCACCGGATTTGACTGTATGGGTCACATTTTGATTACTTGTACCACCGGTATTGCCAGAATTTCCGCCTGTGTTCCCAGCGTTTCCACCCGTATTTCCACTACCGCTATTGCCGCCAGTATTTCCTCCAGTCGAAGGTGTATCATACTGAGTTAGATTATACGTTGTAATAATATTATTTAATTTTGTATTATAGCTTGGATCTGTTGCATAACGACCTGTCAACCATGCTGTCGCATCTTTATATGAGTTGGTATTACTTTTCCATGCACCAGAATAATAATAAACGCCAGATTGAAATGACGTATTTCTCAAAACATATGCGTTATCACTAAAGGATTCTGAATAAGATGGATACTTTCTAAACGCAGCATTTACTTGAACCCATTGTCCGTTATAAACTTCCCATGTTTGCATCGTAACTGACTGCCCTTGGTAGCTACCTTTGATACCAAACAGATTATGATTTGGTGCAGCAGATAATGTACTTCTGCCCCAATCACTTTCAAGGATCGCTTGTGCCATCATTACTGACGCATATAGATCATTCGCTGCCGCTACAGAACGAGCATGTCCTGAAATATCCGCAATAAACGTACTTGGACTAATGCTTCTTGTTGTCGCTGCAAAAGAACGTAAAGAAATTTCTGGTAATTTCTCCGTTTCATCGGTAGAAGAATCAGTTGTTTCCGCCTGATCTTCTGTTGTTGTAGTTGTTTCCTCAGTACCTGGAGTTGTTTCTGATGTATTTAATTCTGATGAATCGGTTGTTTCAGTTATTTCTTCACTTGAAGATGTTTCCTGAGTGTCTTCTGTCATCGAATCGTTAGAGTCAGTCGTCGTTTCTGTTTGAACGCCTTCTGTATGTGTAGGTGTCTCTGAGTAACTAATCTGAGCATTTGGTGTTTGCTCTTCTGTTGCTTCTGCAATTTTAGGTGCTGCAATCGGTGCTGCAATTGATGAAACAACGATTGCAGAGCTTAAAACAGTCGTTCCTTTTTTCAACTGGTCAGCAGCGAGCTTGTTTTGTTCAGCTTTCCTCCGCTCTTTTCTCGATAGTTTGTACTTCTCCATAGTAAGTCCTCCGAATTTTCTAAAAAAGTGTACCTTGAATTATAGTATACCCTTTTTTCACTAAAAATAGAATGTTTTTTTAATATATATTTCTCCGTCCTATCATTTAAACGTTCTTTTTTTGCTTTCTTTTTTTGTCTTCTTTTAATCATTTTATACCCTAATTTTTTTCCATGCAAAATCTAGGTCTCAGGTCTGATACCCCTCTTTACCTTAGGCTGATTTTTTTAGTAAAGTCTTGTTATTAACTGCAAAAGAAATTATAGTGAAGAAGAAGTAATCTGATTGGTCAATGAAGTGAGGGGAAGAAGGATGAATAAAGAGCATTTTTTAATTGAACTAAAGATTTATTTGAAACCATTGACGGCACAACAGCAAGCCTTTATCTTAGAAAAATATGATAAACTATTTGATGAGCGGCTCGCTAACGGAGAAATGGAAGAAGAAATCGCCAAAGATCTAGGAAAGCCTAGAACGATCGCTGAAGAGAT